>CALLBR010000046.1 GCA_937998865.1 uncultured bacterium | reverse complement strand
CTTTACTTTGGGAATTCAAGACAACCAAGTTATCAAGATTTAACTAAAAAAGTAAGAAAGGAGGAGTAAAATGGGTGAATTTTTATTTGTCATTTATGCTTTTGGCTTTAATTGTGCCATGATTTATGGTTTTGTGAAGTTATTTAAAAAATTAACAAAATCAAAAATTGAAATTGTAGTTCCTTCTAAAGACAAAAATACTAATTTAAATTTGGATGAAGAAACCATAAGACGGGCAGTTAATACTGCATTAAGACGATTAATGCCGGGAGCTCCAATAAACAATATTATAAATGATCCTATTAGAGAAAAAATAGTCCAAGAACTTATTCGTAATTATAATAGCAAGCCAATTAATAATTCTAATAGTAAACCAGATAACTATAAAAAAGAAGATGAACCTAATAAGATAGATATTACCAAACTTACTTTTGCCGAATCTTTAAAACCTAAAGAAAGAGAGTCTAAAGTAAGTAAAATTTCACATCTACCAAACATAAAAAGACCAGAAAAATTATACTCTCTATAAAATAGTTTGTAGTGGTTGTTTATGAAGCAAGGCTATTTTCTGCCAGTAAAGAAGAACCTTCACTATTCTTTAAAAATTGTTCATAAGCACTAATAATACCTCTTGCTTCATAGACAACCTCTGCAGGTAAAGTAAACGCAAAAATATGTGTAGCAGGACTTCCCATTGTAATAAGTTTGTTTCAAACTGACTCATGGTTTGAAAATCTTTTAACAGATATTTTGAAAATTCTTAAGTGTGCAGATGAATGTAATATTTAAAACCATCTTTATAATATTGCAGCTCTTAGCATGTTTGATGTGGTTAAGCCATGGCACGATTGATTCTTTAAATTGATATCGTATGTTTTCTCAATTTCTTTGTATAGTTCTTAGTTTGCATAAAACACTCACAATTAAAACACAAGGTCTGTGTCCACCTCTTTCAGTAAAACCAGAGATTCCATAAACCTCTAAAAACAAATTTTTCTGCCCTCATTGTAATCATGTCCTCTTTAAATGGAAAGAACATGAAGATGTCACTATCTATAAATGCTTTAACGAAAATTTCCCAGATAGCTCTGAAGCCCTTAATAAGCTTAGTACCTCTGAAAGTTCCTTTCAGAAGAAATGCGGTCCTCATTTTAAGCTTTGCTATCAATACAGGGATTAAAAATTACAAACTAAAGGAACTTAATAATTCCCAATATGATAGATCTAAAGTGGACCTCTCTAAAATCCATATTGCTCAATGTCCTCAGTCTGATCCTCATTTTCTATGTCTTCTTCCCTCTTAAAGCCAGCAAAACTGCCCTCATCCTCCGCTCTGTCTTTGAAGGCAATGTCTATTATTAAGCTTCCTAAATTGAGTCTCTGCTTCTGCTCTTTGCCGCCATTCCTTAAATCTGCGAAATAAAGGTTCTATAGACTATATATGCGCCGATAATGAAACATATATCAAAGCCCAGGGCACGCATCATTATCTCTTCTTCTTTGTCTCCTGTAAAGGCCTTAAAATCAATGCTTACCATGTTACTGACAACAGAGAAACCCGCTCTTCTATTATCTTTAGGAGTGAGTCCATCCACAATACTCAGCCCAATCAGCAAATAACACTTATTACAGACAGAAACATCTCTTATCCCGCAGGCATCCACTTTATCAATTCCAACTCTGCTCATTGCCCAAATATCCAGCATCATTTGGTCATCGGTCTTCAAAACCTCTATTAAGAGTCGGATCAATATAGACCCCTCAAGCAACTCATTAAGCGTCTTAAAATAACTTGTAAATACCAAGCCCTTTCATAGCTTTAATCGCTCTAAAGGCGCTATTGCCATCACTACTTTTTTCTTGACACATTAAAACTTCCTTAGTCCCCCTATGTCTACCGGTTATGAGACCCTGATTCAAATGACAGAACTACAAAAAATCTCCACCTCGCATGGTAAATGGGCAAAAATCCTTTCCCTTGCTTCCTGATGCCTGAACCCAGATTGTGAAATACAAAAACTGCCTAATATACAATCTATTATTCAAAATATCTAAGCCCTTTTCACTCTGATGTCCTCTGCCTTCACTACTTTTGCATTGTCATCTTTTATCTCTTTGGCTAATAGAACCCTAACATCTACTTTTTCCATAAATCCTTCCCTTTTTCAGGAAACTTTTGACATTACCGTCAACAGTAAATAATTAATCCTTAACTCCGCTTAATTTATGTTAAAAATTCTAAGAGTTTCTGTGTTTTGTGAGGGATAAAAAGTCTTTAGACCTTAATTTAGGAAATACTAAATTAGCCCCAAACCCTCACAGATCAGGCATCTTAACCATGCCTTTGAAATGAAGATGAGAATAAAAAGAATTAACATATAAATCTAAGAGAGGATAGTAACTGCGATAAAATCAGGTATAGCACAATTTGTAAAACTTTGATACACGTTTTTCAGGAAGAGAAATTATGTTTTGAGCTATCTTATTTTTAAGATAACAACTGCAATTTCTGAAGAAACTATTAATAAGAGCAAGACCAGACTCATTAATCAATACTCTTATTTATCAGCAAAAGCCTGTGTCCATTTGCTACAGGTATACTGTGGTTTTGTTTTTTGATTTTTCTTGCCAGACATGGGATGAATGCATATACCTGTATTGCGGGGGCTTGCGTCATACTTTACCATTCCCCTTTCAAATGCTCTACTTCCTCCAAACCATGAACCACAGGTTGCACAGATACGCTCTTTTGTTTTTGTAATAGTCATTCTTACTTACACTTCTTTTATGAAAAGATTTTTTCCTTTACAAACTTAAAGATACGAGCACCAGCTTTTTTTATCTTTTCAACAAATAAATTCTTTAAATATTCTTTTGCAGTATCAATCACTTTACTTAAAATCTGTTATCTCCTGTTGTTCCACCTCTTTTATTGCTACCTGTCCTAACTTACTCCTTGTCTCCTTCATTTTTCTGTACATCATTATACCCTCTATTAGCTTATCTACAATTTTTTCTGCCTCTTCATCAGAGACATCAACAATATGTCTTTTTATTGCCTCATATAACCATTCTCGCTCTGGCTTTCTCTGCCCATAATTTTCATAATCCTCTGCAATCTCATCAATAAATTCCATGAACAATTCAATATTCATTTAAAACCTCCTAAACAATTAATTCAGTTTTTTCTTTATAAATCAAGACCATCTTAACTCAACCCATTGTAATGTTAAACAGTTTGACTCTTTTGTTAATTAGCGGCGAGGGTGTTCCAAAAATCGGGACGCCTTTTTGTCAAAATACTTGACAAAGGATATATTCAGAGCTAACATACTGAGAAATGAAAACCATACATGGTAAACTTATCTTTGATAATCAAAAAGACATAGAAATTCTAAAAGACCTCACAAGACGATGGTCTTCAGCTTATAGATACGCCTACCAAAGATTACTTGAAAAAATGAACTTAAATACCCTAATAAAAACCCTTTAAGCAACCTTTAATCTAAACGCAAGATATTCCCATTCAGCCATAGTCAAAGCACAATCTTTAATGAAAAGTCTAAAGGAGTTAAACAAAAGCACCATGAAGGTAATCTTTGGAGGAAGGGGCTTATTTGAAAAGCTAAGAAAAAGACATATAAATGGCAAGAAGGATGAAGAATTAAAGACCCAGTGGTATGAAAAAGAACAGGCAATCTTTATAGCATAGGACAAAAGCATTCAAAGGGTAATCAAAACTTAAGGATAGAGATAAGGGAAGACGGCTTATACTTGCGTATAAACATAGGAGAAAGGCAATACATAAATGCAAGAATATCAGCAGGAGACAGAGAAAATCAAATAAAAGCCTTAGCCTTTTCTTTTGAAGCATATACGGTGGAGATAAGGCTCAGAAATGGAAATTTTTATGCATATTTTACAGTAGAAGAGGAATATCCAACCATAGAGATAACAGAAGTAGGGGTAGGGCTAGCCCCTACCCTTTTGAGGGCAACCGCAAGGGTTGCTCCTACCTTTTGCAGAGACAGAGGAGTCTGGAAATCTTCTATCTTATGGGAAATTCCCATGCCAGAGCTTTATAGTGGAAATAGCAATAAGAGAGACTAACTATTCTTGGATATATGCCCATAAGATTACAGACATAGCAAAGGAAAAAGGCAAAGCTATAGTGATAGAGAAACTAAGGATAGAGAATAAGGGAAGAAGGGGAGATTATTATGGAAGGAAAAGTAGAAGGATAAGGCATAACTTTGCTTATAGGGATTTATTGGAAAAGATAAAGACCTTAGCAAGAAGGAAAGGGATTAAGGTTATACAAGTAAACCCAGCTTATACTTCAGTGATAGGTATGCTAAAGTATGCACCTTTGTATATGATAAGCAAGGATATAGCCAGTAGCTATGTAATAGCAAGGAAGGGATTAGGATTAAAGGAGAAGATACCAAAGACCTACATGGATTTACTTGATAAGTTAAGTATTGAAGAACTTGAGGAATTCAAGGGTTATATCAAAGAGCATGTAAAAAATAAGCAAACAAGAAACAAACATATAAAGGCAATAGAGGCTTTAATAAAAAAGCCTTGAGATTGAGATAGGGAGTGCCTCTGAGCCTCTGGAAGGAACAAGTAGTAGCACAGACATTCTTGTATTTGATTTATTTTACTCAGGCAAGAGTGCCTTAGTTACATGAGAGGGTATTAAGGAACCTCTCTATCCTGAAGTGTAGACTTCTTCAGGGTAAGTAGCGGGACCAATTATGGGCACGAGTTCCTACTTCAGGGAGTAGGGGCGTAGCCTGTGGGTAATCATAGGCTATATTTTTTGAATACCCTGAGAGAAAAGAGAGGCTGTTCCAAAAATCCCGAAAGTATGAGAAACTAATATTCTATGAAGTGCAGAAGATTAACCACACTTAAACCAAAAGAAATCTATAGCTTCATCAAACAATTCTAAAAAGAACACCCACCAGAAAAACAAAAAAGGAAGTAGCCGCAGGCTTCAGACTGCGATAAATGGTGGAAATACAAAAAACGCAAGCTAAAGCTTGCGGCTACCAGCTGAACAGACTCTTATGAAGTGCGAAGGCGCTTTGTAGGTATCACAGTCTCACGCCTCATCCAGAAGCGCTCCATAACTTCATATTGACACCAATTAGACCCTCTCTGAAATATTTCAAAAATATTTCTTTTCTTGCGTTGTGTTTATTTTTTCTATTATAATTTTTTCAGTTTTAAACAACAGGCATTAACCTATGAATCATAACTTTAAAGAAGTCTTCATATTTGTTGCTGGAGCAACCCCTCAGATCATAACAGAAACGATTTTTGCCCTTGCCATTAAAGATCCTCCCGTATATGCCGATGAGCTTTATATCATAACCACTAAAACAGGCAAAAAACGCATAGAGGAAACAATTATCAAACAGCAAATACCAAAAACCATGTGTGAGGAATACAATATTCCCTCATTCATACTTACAGATGAATCCTTCATTATCGTGAAGGATACCAGCGGCATTATCCTTGATGACATAAGAAGTAGAGAGGAAAACGAGGCTACGGGAGATGCTATTACATCTTTTATCAGGGAAAAGGCAAAAGATATGAATACTTGCCTTCACTGTTCACTGGCAGACTGAAGAAAGACCATGAGCTTTTATCTTGGCTCAGCCCTTCAGCTCTTTGGAAGACCATGGGATAAGCTCTACCATGTCCTTGTAACCTCTGAGTTTGAGTCAAATCCTGCATTCTTCTATAAGCCAAAAAATGATAAGTTTATTGAGTGCAGGATGCCTGATGGAAGCATCAAAGGTCTTAATACAGCAGAGGCCAAAATAGAGCTTGCAGATTTACCCTTTATAAGGCTTGGTAACAAGATTTCATTGCATGGAATGGGGTTCCGGGAACTAGTTTTAGAAAGCCAGAATGAAATAGACACAGCCACAATCCAGCCAGAACTAACAGTGAATCTTGCTCAAAGATTCATCAAAATCGGCAACACAATCATAGAAATGGTGCCAGTAGAATTGATGATCTATACCGCCTTTTTAAGGCTGAAGATAGATAATTGCAAATATCCTGACTGGCCCTACTGTCTTGACTGCAATGAGCGTTTCCTCACACTGGTAGATTTCTCAAGGCGATCCTTAACAGAGAAAATGGCTAAGGATTCCAAAAAGATATACCTGGAGCAGAATTTTAAGGTGAAAGATTTTTTAAAAAGATGGGATGAAGGAATAGATGAAGATATAATAAGCCAGAATATCAGCAAAATTAACAGAACCTTGAAGGAAAAGCTTGCAGATGAGATACTCCTTCCGTACTATCAAATCACATCCCTGAAAAGATATTGTAGCAGTAGATATGGCATATGGCTGGAGAAAAGTAATATAAGAATAGAATGAAACATTTCAGAAATATTTCTTTTCTTGAAAAAGAGGTAAATTTTTGGGATAATTTATTAGAATCTTAGTTTTTGAATTTCATTGGAGAAAGGAAGGGATATGAGTAATTTAACTAAAAGAGATACAGGAGTGATAGCTATGTCATATCCCTGTATAAATTGAAATGACGGAGAAAAATATGAAGGACAATCATTTTCTCTCGATTGTTAAAGGAGCACTTCTACATGATATAGGTAAAGTAATTCAAAGAGCACAAGATAACCCCGCCACCAAGAAGCACACTGAATGGGGATATGATTGGCTTAAAGAAAACCTCGATAATGAATTGATTGCCTTGTCTGCCATTGCTCACCATTATACAAAAGACGACGATTATGCCCTTAATAATAACTTCGGTCTGATATGGTATCAGGCAGACAATCTTTCATCTAAAGAAAGGGCTGGTGTAGAAAAAGAAAAACTTGAAGAGGGCAAATGGCATTCTGAAATTAGTATCGCTTGTCCTTTTAGCAGGATAAATAATCCTAACAATATAAAAGAAAAACCACCCCTTTACTTTCTACCTTTAATAAACGAGAAGAGGATTGATGTGGCTTTAAAAGAAGCTCCAGAATACTCTAAAGAAGATTATAAAAGAATATGGAATGAATTTGAAAAGGATTTTCATAATCCTGAGATTTCAAAGCCACACTCTATAAATTTCCTTCTGATGCTTTTTGAAAAGCATTTCTCCAGAGTTCCTTCAATAACCATGAAGATTTATGATGGATCAAGAAAAGAAGAAATCAAAGACAAACACCCTGATCTATCTCTCTTTGACCATTCAAAACTCACTGCCGCTATAGCAGGGTGCATGTATCACTATTACAAGGAAATCTATCCTGAAAAATGGCAAAGAAACGAACTTCTTAAAGACGAAATCCTGAATGTGCCTAATGGTGTAAATCCATACCTCTTGATTGGCGGAGATATATCAGGTGTTCAGAAGTTTATCTATACAATTACATCCAAAGGCGCTCTAAAGTCACTAAAAGGCAGGTCATTCTTTCTTGAACTTTTATGTGAACATATAGTATCTGAATTTATAGAGTCATTGAACCTTACTCGATGCAATATTATATTTTCAGGAGGCGGGCATTTCTATATACTTTCTTATAATACCCTTACTGCAAAAGATGCGATTAAGACAGTAAAAGCAAAGGTCGATGAATATCTATTCAGGGAATTTAAGGGTAATCTTCAGCTCCATCTTGCCTATGAAGAATTTCATCCAGACAATTTTAGAAATACCAAAGAAGTTTGGAGTAGACTTGTAGAAAAACTTGAAACAGCCAAAAAGACGAAATGGAAGGAAAGGATTATAGAAATACTGAATACGGAAATGCCTCACAAAGACTGCTTTACTCAATATTGTGAGGTCTGTTTTAGAGAAGACCTCCCTTTAGTGGATTTACATCGGAATGAAGATATATTAAAGGTTTGCGAACCATGCAAAACACAATATCGACTCGGAGAATTGCTTAAAAAAATATCACATGGAGAATTTCCAGTAATATTCAAACTGTCTGAACCATCAGAAGATGCAATCAAGATTATGGATAGTTATTATCTCTTCAAGAAAGGATGGGATAAAACCCTTCATTCTTCTGCTGTAGCTGTTTACAGGATAAATGATTTAACTGCAAAACACTACAGCCATCCTAAATCAGTTTATCTACAATTGGGTATTTATCAGCATGAAAAACTTGTAGAGCTTTCTGATGCCTCTCCTATTTTTGGCATTAATCGGATTGCGGTCCTAAGGATGGATGTGGATAACCTCGGTAAGATTTTTTCAGAGTCAGTGCCTGAAGAATGTAGAACATTTTCTCGTATGGCGTCTATTTCAAGAGGGTTGAACAAATTTTTTAAATCCTGTCTCAATGAAATAGTGGAAGGTAAAGGAATAGATGACCCAACCGACATCGCTGAAAGAAATGTGAAGGAGAAAGGAAGGATGCTTACAGTTGTCTATTCGGGAGGTGATGACTTATTTATCATTGGCCACTGGCTTGATGTTATAGAGGCAGCTATTGACATAAATAAATATTTCAAGAAATATACAGGCAACCCTTTTATAACCATTTCAGGTGGAATTGCTATAAACCATGAGAAACACCCTGTTTATCAGTTTGCAAAAGATGCTGAAGCATCTGAAAAAATGGCAAAAGATAAAAGAATTGGCAAAGATGCAATCACACTTTTTGATAGATATGTTTTCAAATGGAATAACATAGAAAAGATATTGGAAAGGCTTAAACTCTTTAAAGGTTTTCTTATCCCTAAAGGAGACCACCTTGCAATTGATGAGGACAAGCTGCCAAAGACATTCTTTTACCGCCTTCTTGCGTTGGCAAGAAGGTTTAATGATGACAAGGTTTTGATTCTGCCAAAGGCAGCGTATCTAATCTCAAGGGCAAGGTTAAAGGGAGTTAATCCTAAAGATATTTTAAAGTTAAAGGAGGTTATCATGACTTCCAATGAAAATGAATGGAAGATTACAGAAGTAGCAACACTATTAACATTAATGATGATGAGAAAAGGGGGTGACGGAAATGCCAGATAATAGACATCATGGACAAAGAGAGCCTCGTCAAGAAAACAGAGCCGACAGAAGACAGGAAGAATCACCTGTACAGGAAGTTAAACAAAAAATAGAGTCGTATAAGACAAGAGGGCTTAAAGAATTGTCTGCTAATGAATTGGTTGAAATAGCAGATAAAATGGGAAAATATCTCAAGCTTCTTGATCTAAAAACAACTCAGGTCAGAAGATTCCTCGATGGGGTAAGAAGGATTGATGTCCAGTCAAATAAGGGAAAGAATTTTAATTCGGATTTAGTTGTGCTTTTAAAGCCAAAACTTGCTTATGCAGCTGGCAGGGATAGAGAAAAAATTAAACCTTTAATGGATGTATTAGAACCTGCTATAACAGCGGGTGCTAAAACCTATGAGGACTTTAAAAAGTTAATTGCCCTCATAGAGGGTATTATTGCTTACCACAGATTTTATGGAGGTAAAGATTCATAAAAGGGAGGATTAATCATGGATGGAAATCTATTAGGTAAAATTATCATTTCGGGTATCCTTGAGTGCCTGACAGGTATGCACATTGGTGCCTCAAAAGAAAATATGGAAATAGGGGCTATTGATTTATCTGTTGTTCGTGATCCTGTAACCCGTGAACCTTATATACCTGGTAGTTCCATGAAAGGCAAGATGCGCTCTTTGCTTGAAAAGGCACTCGCAATAGATTTAGGAATTGTGGGTACAACAAAAAGAAGAAACATAGGAACAAGAAGTAATGAAGTTTGGATTCATGTCTGCGACAATGAAAAAGATGCATTTTCCTGTCCCGTTTGTAGAATATTTGGTTCAACAGGTAAAGATGGGGGCAAAAACTTTCCTGCTCGTTTGATAGTTCGTGATCTTTATCTTACGAGAGATAGCGTGTCGAAACTTTCTGACATTGATACTGGACTTCAATACACAGAGTGGAAGTTTGAGAATGCTATTGACAGAGTTACATCAGCAGCCAATCCAAGACAGATTGAGAGAGTCCCCCGTGGAGCGGAGTTTGAATTAGAACTTGTATACAATGTAGAGGATAAAGCTCATATAGAGGATGACCTAAAAAATCTTAAACTTGCCCTTGACCTTTTAGAACTTGATTCCATTGGTGGCCATGGCTCAAGAGGGTATGGAAAGGTAGAAATCAAATATAGAACTGATGGCATTAGAGCGATAACTGTTGATTATCTAAAGAACGGCGATTCAACAAAAATTGTCATATGCAACTCACTGGATGATTTAACTAACATTAAAACCCTTTTTGGCGTTTGATGGTGGTAACAATGGAAATATACGTTTATAAACTTAAGTTTAAAGGTGCAACCCATTTTGGAGATACAGGCATTGACCTTGAGAACGTATCTGAATGGGTAAGTTCTGATACTTTTTTTTCTGCTCTTATGAATGCTAATAGAATTTTAAATGGAAAAGATGCTGTCACTACTCTTATTCAGGCATTTAAGGAAAAACCTCTATTTCTGATTAGCTCGCTTTTCCTATATCAAGAAGATAATTACTTTTTACCACGCCCACTATTTGATAATCATATTAGTAAAGACTTAAAAAAGAAGCTGGGCAAAGAACTTAAAAAACTCAAATGGCTTGATTTGGAAGGATTCTTTAAGTGGTTAAACGGAAAGGATATTATGAAAACAGACATTGAAAAGATGCAATCCGCGCAAGAAATTTATAAAAAAGCCTTTATCACTGAAATAAGGCCACGAGTTACACTTGATAGGATTTCACAGAATAGTAATATTTATCATGCCGGCTATGTATATTTTAAAGAAAAGGCCGGGCTTTATGGTTTAGTCGCTTTTAATAATGAAACTTATATAAAAGAGTTTGAGGTTTTGCTAAAAACACTTGGCGAAATTGGACTTGGCGGAGAAAGGACTTATGGATGTGGAATGTTTGAAGTAGAAAATTTTCAAAAAATTTCGGGTTTATTTGAGAAGATTCTGAATAACAACTCTGATACTTATACCCTACTTTCCCTGTACCATCCATCCGAAAATGAACTTCATGCACTTGAAGATAAACTAATAGCCTATGATGTAATAAGAAAAAGGGGCTGGGTAACTACTGGTAGATATGCCCTTCCATTAAAGAGAAAGTCCGTAGGCTTTATAATTGAGGGAAGTGTATTAAAAGAACAGCCACTGGGATGCATTATAGATGTTACACCAGATACCGATCCTTTTAACATATTAGTTCACAAGGTTTACAGATATGGCTATGCCTTTACTGCACCGTTAAGGAGTGTTAAGTGAACAATATCTTTGAAACGAAAAAGATGAGGCTCATTACCAAATCTCCAATCCATATAGGAAACGTTGAGCAAAAAATTACTCCCTTTGAATATATTCATCAGAATGAATTTGTCTATCAAATATCTGATGAAAAACTTTCTTTATTCTTGCGTCAAAAGAATTTGATAGATTCTTATGTTGCAGCTGTTGATAGAGATGGACATAGATTCAGACTCTTGAATTTTTTCAAAGATAATCAGGTTACACTAACTGAAACTGATTTAACAAAGATAAGCGGTGGTCGCAAAACAAGGCTTTTAGGAAGTGGACTTCAGGATTATAAACCATTTATAAGAGATGGCTTTGGCAAACCCTACATCCCGGGCACCTCAATAAAGGGAGTAATTAGAACTGCTATACTTTATAATCTCCTTAAGGACTTTAAGAACAGAGATAAGGAAGGTTTTAAAAGAAAAATAGAGCAAAAAATATCACTTGATATAGATCAAGATTTCAGAAAGAAAAACAAAAAGAAACTCTTCCGGTGGGCTAATGAGGAATGGCTTGAAGGCTTTCTTCTTGGTAATAAAAGAAAAACTCCAAATACTGATTGGTTGAGGATGCTTCATGTATCAGATGCTTATCCGGCAAATGGTATTGAAACAGTTCTTATACCTGCAAATATCTTGAAGAAAGAAGATAGATGGGCTTACAAAAAGGAGGCATCAGGACAGAATACCACCATATGGATTGAATGCATACCAGAAAATACGATTTTTGAATTTACAGTCACATGGGACAATAGACTTCTTGAGGAGTTCAAAATAACCAATAAAGAGATTAGCCTTCCTCAAGATTTTAACGCAATACTGGATAATATCACACAGTGGGCAAAGGATGTTCATAATTTTGAAAAGCAGTTTTCTGCTGGCTACACCTTAACAGAGTGGTATAAAATTAATCATGGAAACTTCAGGATTGGTTTTGGTTCAGGAATGATTTCCACAACTATTGTGATGCTTCTTGATGAAGACTTAAGAAAAAAGGTTCGCAATTATGCAGGACTAAACAGAGGACAGGATATCGCACCCAAATCAAGAAGGGTATGGCTTAAAAATAATCAAGCGATCCCCTTTGGCTGGGCGGCAATTGAGGTAGTTGATGCCGATTAAAAAATTTAAGACCTTTGAAGAGGCACAGAAGGAAAATGGGTAGTGAGTGGATTGCCACTTAATATATTTGGGGTTCCAAGAAGCACGGTCGATATTGATTTTCTTGTGCATAGAAATGATAAAAAAAAGTGGATAAGATCATGGAGGCACTCGGTTATAAATGTTAATAAATGTTAATATAGGAGTGAAAATGTCTCACAGTATTTATCTCCAATAAAGATATTTGAGAAGTGGATTTTATTCATGCCTTCAGAACACCTTCTTTGAGTATGCTTGAGAGATCAGAAGAAAGAAGGATCTTTAAAGAATCAATTACCATTAAGGTATTGAGGGTAGAGGATCTTATAGGTTTTAAGCTGCAGGCGATTAAAAATGATGAATCAAGGGAACTGATGGATTTTTCCGATGTTTTGTTTTTTTCACCCGAAAGCTCTTGTACCTTAAAAATGAGGTCATCAGGTATGTTTAATGTCGCACGCATATTATACACCTCCTTAATATGCTTTCATGGTGTGCAAATAAAGGATAATTGTCAAGAAAAGTAGAAGGGTGTTCCAAAATTAACCTAAAGACTTTAATATCCTCACCAAGTATAAAGGAAACAAAAATTTAACTAAGCTAAACAAACCAGCCATATTCCATAAGATAAAAATACCCAACACCATAAGCTTTGCCATATCCTCCCTCTTAACATCCAAGTAACTCCCATCGTATCCTCTGAACAAACTATAGGCTTATAGCCAAGACTTTCTATCTTTTTTATTACATTAACCCTCATCGCTATATGCCTTTCTTACCCCCTTGCCAATAACAAAAGGCAACCAGCTTCAAATGGGAGCTTATCTTCCTTATCTCTTGACCTCGTTTATCTCTTAGATAAAAGGGTGTATTGTATCCTATGCCTGTTCCATCTACCATAGCATATGGAACCTCTCCTTTTTTCTCTAATTCCTTCTTTATAAAGCCAAAGGAGGAGCCGATGCAATCTTTCTTCTGGTAGGTTTTTAAAGCAGTATTAGTTCTTTTGAGTATTTTCTTGGTCTTCCTCTTTTTTGTTTTTCTGGTAGGTGTTCTTTATAGAATTGTTTGATAAGGTTATAGATTTCTTTTGGTTTAAGTGTGGTTAAGCTTTTGTGCCTCATGGAGTATCAGTTTCTCATACTTTCGGGATTTTTGGAACACTCTCAGTATAGTAGGTGACAAGTTGTATGGAATTTATTAAAAAGATGAAAATTCTTGGATATAAGCCTATAGTTTGTTCAGAGG
>CALLBR010000045.1 GCA_937998865.1 uncultured bacterium | reverse complement strand
AGAGAGGTGTAAATCCTCCGCTGCCCCGCAGCCGTGTCGGGAACGAAAGCCCAATATGCCACTGGAGCTTAATCTCTGGGAAGGCGGGTAATTAGGCATATAGCCCGAAGCCGGAAGACCTATCCAGCCTGAAGTCATTAGACTTCAGAAATACCTCGTGGGAGGTTTTAAATGGTTATTAAAACCTCAGTTTTGGTTATCTCCGCATTGGATCTCATAGGGAGTTTAAAAAAACATTAAAGTTTTGTTAACATGGCAAGAGGCTTGATAAATCCAGACTATGGTCTAAAAACAAGGGCATGGCAAGAAACAATCACTTCCCTTAAAAACATGGTAAAAGTTGCAGAAATCCTTCGTAAGGAGGTAAAAAATGTTTAAGAATATAATAAAAAGAGATGGTCGCATAGTTCCTTTTGATCCTGAAAAAATCACTATAGCCATTGCAAAGGCAGGAAAAGCTACAGGTGAGTTTGATTATGAAACTGCTCGTAGACTTACAATCAAGGTGCTTTTGCTTGCTGAAGAGTTAATTCGTGAAAGAGACCCTCATGTGGAAGAAATTCAGGACATTGTTGAAGAAATACTCCTAAGTAGCCCCTATAGAAGGACTGCTAAGGCTTACATTATCTACAGAGATCAGCATGCAAGGATGCGTGAGATTGCTCGTCAAGGCGGACTTAATCTTGTTGACAGCTATCTTAGCAAAGTGGACTGGAGAGTGAAGGAAAACTCCAACATGAGTTTTAGTCTACAAGGTCTTAATAACTACATCTCTTCAGAAATAAGTAAGAGCTATTGGCTTCATAAAATATATCCACCTGAAGTAAGAGACGCCCATATAAATGGAGATCTACATATTCATGATCTCAATGTTCTTGCACCCTATTGCGTCGGTTGGGACTTGATGGATCTGCTTATTCGTGGTTTTGGCGGAGTAATGGGTAAAGTTGAATCTAAACCTGCAAAACATTTTCGTTCTGCATTAGGGCAAGTAGTAAACTTTCTATTTACCCTTCAAGGTGAGGCAGCAGGAGCTCAAGCATTCTCTAATGTGGATACCCTTCTTGCTCCCTTTATAGCCTATGATGGGCTAAATTATAAAGCAGTTAAACAGGCTCTTCAAGAATGGGTTTTTAATCTAAATGTCCCTACAAGAGTTGGTTTTCAAACTCCTTTTTCTAACATAACTCTTGACCTTAAAGTACCTGAACACCTGAAAAACAAAGCAGTAATCATTGGAGGCAAGCCTCAAGATGCCACTTACGGAGAGTTTCAAAAAGAAATGGACATGTTTAATAAAGCTTTATTTGAAGTATTTTTAGAGGGCGATGCAAAAGGAAGAGTTTTTACCTTTCCAATCCCTACAATTAACATAACAAAAGATTTTGACTGGTCAAGCCCTATCCTTGACTTCATAATGGAAGTAACAGCAAAATATGGAATTCCCTATTTCGCAAACTATGTAAACTCACATCTTCGTCCAGAGGATGCCATGTCCATGTGTTGCAGACTTCGCCTTGAAACAAAGGAGCTTAAGCATAGAGGAGGAGGGCTTTTTGGCTCAAATCCCCTTACTGGTTCTATAGGAGTCGTAACAATTAATCTTCCAAGAATGGGATATTTAAGTAGAAACGAAGAGGAGTATTTTGAATTACTCCTTAAAAATTTGGACATAGCAAAAACCTCTCTTGAAATAAAACGCAAAGTTCTTGAGAGATTTACCGATGCAGGACTTTATCCTTATTCAAAGCATTATCTTAGTGCAATAAAGGAAAAAACTAGTTCCTACTGGAGCAATCATTTCTCAACCATAGGAATTATAGGAATGAATGAATCCATTGCAAATGCAAAATGGTTGGATTCAAAGGGAATCTGGACTGAAGAGGGAAAAAGCTTCGCATTGAAAGTAATGGATTTTATCCGTAACAAGCTCGTTGAATATCAAAAGGAAACCAATAATCTATATAATCTGGAGGCTACTCCAGCTGAAGGAACAAGCTACAGGCTCGCAAAAATTGACAAAGAAAAATACCCTGGCATCGTTACTCAAGGCAATGAAAATCCCTACTATACAAATTCTACATGGCTTCCTGTTTTCTTTACAGAATCAATTCATTACATACTGGAGCATCAAAATGATCTTCAGAGCAAGTACACTGGTGGCACTGTGCAACACCTCTTCTTAGGTGAAAAACCTGAAGCTGTGAAACTTAAAAATTTCATAAGAAATATCTTCGAAGGATTCACAATTCCCTACATAAGTATAACTCCCACATTCAGCATATGCCCTGAGTGTGGTTACATTGAAGGGGAACATTCTTTTTGCCAAAAATGTGGATCGCCCTGTGAGGTTTATTCCCGGATTGTAGGCTACATCAGGCCACTTAGTAATTGGAATGACGGTAAGAGAGAAGAGTTCAAAGATAGAAGGTATTTAAGAAATGTTTTTTAATTCAATACCTGTTTTAATGTATCATCATGTGATGCCCGTGAAGAGTTCCCTTAATGTTATGCCAGAAATTTTTGAAGAACAATTAAGAGGACTGAAAACAAGGGGATGGAAAATTCTAGATTCTCAGGAATTCATCTATTTACTGTCTAATCCCCGAGAGAAAAGAAAAAAATGCCTTCTTATTACCTTCGATGACGGCTTTCTTGATAATTATCTATATGCTTATCCGATTCTTAAAAAATACTGCATGAAAGCAGTTTTATTTGTAGCAACTGATTTCATAATCCATATGGATTTGAAAAGACAAAAATTTACTCCTCTGCCTCATAAAGAAATGTGGAAACTCGCCTTTACTGAGAGAAAATATGAAGTTATGTGCACCTGGGAAGAGCTAAAAGAAATGGAAGAATCAGGTACCTTTGATATTCAAAGCCATGGTCACAGCCATAAAATTCCTGACTTCATAAAAAAATCTGATTATAAATCTCTTGAAGGAGACTTAAATTTAGGAATGCAATTACTAATTCAACATCTTAATAAAAAACCTTTGCATCTTGCTTGGCCTAAGGGAGTATACGACTACAAAGCCATTAATATAGCTAAGAAACTTGGATTTCAGGTTTTATACACAACCCAGAGAGGAGCAAATATAAAGGACCCTTTCCACATAAAAAGAATAGCTATAAAAAACAAAGGCATTCAATGGCTTAACACTAGAATGATAATTTATAATTCATGGGTTTTAACAAAGTGTTACAATTTTATAAGGTCAACTTTCTAAAATAAACCCACCCTGAGAATGTAAAGTTTACTGCATATAAAACTCACTATTAACTATATCGTAAAGCTTAGTAACTTTACTCTAATTATGGATTAAGCTTTTGTTACTAATTATCAAAACAGGCTTTTCACTGTATTCTACTAAATTACGAGAAACAGATCCCCAAAGTATGCTCTTTACAAATCCTTTACCATGAGTTCCAATGATTATCATTGTAATGTCCTCTTCCTTAGCAATTTTTATTAAATCACTTCTTGGATTCCCTACCTCTAATCGAGTTTTTACCTTAAAACCTAATTCTTCCAGTTCTTTTCTTGTTTTTTCAAGTCTATCTATGTCTTCTCTCTCAAATTCTTTGAATTTTTCATAAGGCTGAAGTTTCATAGCTTTTTCATCCATTATGTGAACCACAACAATCTCTTCTATGGGAGCACCCTTAAGTTTTTTAAAATATTGAAGGGTTGCTAAGGCATATGCTGACCAATCTGTTGGATAAAGTATTCTTTTGAATATATTTTTACAAAATCTCTCACACTCTTCTTTAGAACCCCCAAAAACGGCGGGATATTTTGGCACAAAGACTGGTAGATTACCATATTTTATTATTTTTTCAGTATTTGAACCTATAAAGATCTCTTTTAAAAGACTTTTTTTCTGCCTTCCCGATACTATTAAAGAAATGTCTTTTTCCTCTTCAGCAAATTTTAGAATTTCTCTATAAGGAATACCTACTCTAATAATCTTTTTTGCAATAAAGCCGGCATCTTCCACCATCTTAACTGCATATTTAATTTTCTCCTCTGCAAGGGCTTTTAAAATTTTCAAATCTTCTTCAGAATAACCCTCATACTTATCTAAAGGAAGTCGAGAAACATCAATAACATGAAGAAGAATAATTTCCTCCATCCCTATTATCTTAAACTCAAAAATACACTTGAGCACATCTAAGGAAAATTCTTCAAATTTGATTGGGAAAAGTATTTTTCTAAACAAAATTTTCACCTCCTTTTAAAAAGCTTAAATTCTGTATTTTTAGCAAACCATACCAAAACAAGCATAACTGGTACTTCAATCAATGGTCCAATCACTGTTGCTAATGCTACTGTAGGATTAAAGGCAGTTATTGCTATAGCAATAGCAATTTCAAAATCTCTTCCTGTAGAATTAAAAGCCACAGCTACTGAATCCTCATAATTCAAACCTAATTTCCAGGCTGTCAAATACACTATCACGTACATACACCAAAAGAAGATTGTAATAGGAATTGATAATTTTAGGATGAGAATAGGATTTTCCAGAATAAGATCTCCTTTCAAAGCAAACATTACTATTAGAGTAAAAAGTAACCCTACAATAGAAAGAGTGTCTAAGTAGAATTTTAATTTTTTAAACCAAGCTTCACCTAATTTTTTTACACCTAAGAAACGGGTCAATACGCCTGCTATGAGAGGCACTCCTAAATAGAGTATGACACTTTCGGCAACCACCCATACTTCAAATTGAATTTCTCCGAGAAGGATTTTAGAATAAACGGGGATTAAAATCATTTGCAGAATTGAATTTATAGCAACAAGTACTATGGCTAAAGGTCCATTCCCACCTGCAAGATAGGTAAAGACAATTACCATTGCAATACAAGGTGCGATACCGTAAAGAACAATCCCAGTATATAAGTCAAGATCTTCACTACTTCCAAGAAATATTTTAGCTAACAATAACATAAAAAAAGGAGCTATTGCATAATTATAAAAAGCTACTATGAGAAGTTGTTTAGTAGAGCGAAAAGCTTTTCCAAGATCCTCAAATTTAATATTTGCCATGGCAGGATATATCATCATAAAAAGCCCTAAGACAATTCCTAATGCCAAACTATTGGCAAGGCTAAATTCATAATTACCTCGGAAAATTGATTTAATAGCATCAATGGGAGGGGTAAGAGGGAAATTGGAAATACCAAAAACCTTGCCTACGGTAATTCCAATTAACATACT
>CALLBR010000044.1 GCA_937998865.1 uncultured bacterium | reverse complement strand
GGAGTAGCGGTAGTGTGGAACAAAATCTCCTTCCTCATAGTAGCGTGAAAAGAAATTATACAAATCATTAAAAACCTGAAGTTTTATATCATCAATAACTTTAACTTCTTGTCTTTGCTCTTTTAGTGATAAGAACTCTCTACAGACTGGAGCAAACTTAAATTCCTCCCTGACCTCTCCAGTTGAAGTAAAAGCATCAGGTCCTAAAACTTGAAGAAGATTTGATTAAAGTAATATTCAAATCTTTCTATCTACATCAAATGTTTTGCATAATTGCTCATGTTAAAACTTTGCCTATTGTTCGTAAAAGCTTACCATAAATTATAAAAGAGAATGCAAAAACTTAATAATAAGAAAAATCAAATTTGTGATTTTTAAAGAGTATGTCATGATAGCTAAAATTTTTCAAAATTCCTCGAGGGATTTGTGTCAGAAAAACATCCTAAGGCCTATACCCCAATATGCTATTGCCGCATTGTTTAAAACACTAATACTTTTTGTTTTCTGATGAGACTCTAATGATTGTTTTAACATTTCCTCTAGGATTAAAATCTCCAATTACTTCAATAAATCTTGGATTAAGAGTATTTTTTAGATCATCATAAATTTTATTGGTTGCAGCTTCATGGGAAATATACATGTTTCTGTAGGAATTAAGATAGAGTTTCAATGATTTTAACTCTACTATTTTCTTTTCCGGAATGTAGTTTATTTTAATTGTAGCAAAATCTGGATAGCCAGAACGGGGACAAAGGCATGTAAACTCTGGAAAGCTTATTTCAATTAGATATTCTCTGTCAGGATAAGGATTATCCCATGCCTCAAGCTTAGCTTCTTCAATAGCTTTTTCACCATAACGCATACTTATCCTCCTTTAATTTAAAACAAGAGATTTTAGAGCTTCAATAAATTTGGGATTTGTATTAAGAGAAGGAACTCTTATAAGTTCAACTCCTTTTTCTGTTGCCATTTTTTTATAAATTATATCAATTTCAAAGAGAGTTTCAATGTGATCGGAGACAAAACTAATGGGAACTATATAAATTCTTTTAAACTCACTTTTAGAGAGTTCTTCAATTTTGTTTTCTGTGGAGGGCTCTAACCATTTAACAGGTCCTGTTCTGCTTTGGTATGAAATTGCCCATTCTTTTAGATTCATCTTTTTAATAATAGATTTTACTGTTCCTTCAATTTGACTTACATACGGATCTCCTTTTTTGTGGAGAGAAAGAGGTATTCCGTGAGCACTAAAGAGAAGAAAGCCTTCACCATGTTTTTTTATGGTCCTTTCAATGTTTTCAATCCAAGCATCTATGTAGAAAGGATTATCAAACCAAGAACTTATTATTTTATATTGAAATTTTCCTGATGCTAATGTCTTAAATTTCTCTATTATTGAGGCAGATGTGGCATGACAAAATTGGGGATATAAAGAGATGGCAATTAAATTTTTGATTTCCTCCTTTTCAAATTCCCTAAGGGCTTCATCAATGAAAGGATGCCAATAATTCATTCCTACTTTTACTGAATATTCCATGCCAAGGCTGCTTTGCAAATTTTTTGCCTGTTGTAAAGTAATCTCTTTTAAGGGAGATTTGCCACCTATCTGTTCATAGTTTTTCTTCACATTTTTTGATCTTACTGTGGATATGAACCAGGCAAAGGGTTTCTGAAATATTCCCAAGTTAGCAATGTAAGGATCTTTAAACAGATTGAAAAGAAAAGGTTTAACAGCATCAAGACTGTCAGGTCCTCCCATATTTAATAACAAAACTCCCTTCCTAACCATTCCATCTCCTGTAAAGATTATTTTCTATTCCCATAGCATCTAATAATTTACCCACCACAAAGTTAACTAAATCATCTAGTGTTTCAGGTTTACTGTAAAAAGCTGGAATTGGTGGTGCAATTATTACTCCTGCTTTTGATAGCCTAAGCATGTTTTCAAGATGTAAGGCACTAAAAGGCATTTCTCTAGGAGATAAAATAAGTTTTCTTCTCTCCTTAATCATTACATCAGCTGCTCTTGTAATTAAATTATCAGCATAACCATTTGCAATGGCAGATAGTGTTTTCATAGAACAAGGCACAATAAACATGCCCTCAGTAAGGTAGGAACCACTTGCTATTGTAGCTGTCAGATCCCCATCAGAGTAGATCTTTAAATTTTTAAACTGGTAAAATTTTTTGAAATCATCAAGGTCATTAATGTTTAAATCTGTTTCATGTTTCATCACCTTTAGAGAAGAAGAGGATAGTATTAATTCTACATGGAAATTTTTTAGAAGCTCTTCAAGTAATTTTAAGCCATAAATTATTCCTGAAGCTCCCGTAATTGCCAATATTATTTTTTTCATTTTTTATGATAACATTTTTTAAATAGAAAAATTAGGAGACCATTTAGATGGTCTCCTTTTTTTGGGGAGGGACACCCCTTAGGGGGCTATAAGGGGTGAGGGAGAGAAAAAGCTCATAAAAAAACCATGAAGATTTAAAGGGTTCATCCATTAACCTTCATGGTTTTTTTCTGGGTTAGCTTCAGCTAACAAAAAAAATTATATTATATATTAATAGAAAATGTCAATATCATTTATTCCTTTAGTCGTTTGGGTCAATTTCATAGCAACATCTTTAAGTGTGGCTGAACAACCAAAAGATTGATTCACTTGCAATGACCTTATGAGGGAAGGAAATTGCCTTGTGGCTAAAACACTTGGCAATAAAGCTTAATTTACCTCCTTGAAGATTTTCTTGAAAGGGGAGATAACTTACTTTTCTTAGTAAAGCCTCATAGGATAAATTCAGAAAAGACTAAATATCAATGCTCACTCTTTAAAACTGAAAGTGTCCATGAGGATTTTAGATATGAGCATTGCAATAAAAACTAAGATGAAGTAATTTATGGCATATTGAAATTCTTAATTGTTTCTTGCTATTATTATAATTAGCCGAAGTGGTGGAACTGGTAGACACGCACGTTTGAGGGGCGTGTGGGGAAACCCGTGCGGGTTCGAGTCCCGCCTTCGGCATTAATACCCACCTTTTTCATGAATGGATGTCTTTAGAACCTTCTTTTATAATAAAATATAGCAATGGTAAGAGATTTTCCTAACTTAACAATTGTTAAGGCTTCAGCTGGAAGTGGAAAAACTTATTTTCTTACAAAGACTTTTTTGGAATTCTTGCTCTCTGAAAAAATACCTTATAATGATTTAAAAAACATACTGGCTATCACTTTTTCCAATAATGCTGCTATTGAAATAAAGGAAAAAATCATTGCATGGCTTAAGAATTTATATTTTGCAAAAGAGCAGGCTATTGAAGAATTTGAAAAAATTGGATTAAAAAAAGAGGATTTAAAGACAAAAGCTGAGAGTATTATTGAAAAAATTCTAGATAGTTATTCAGATTTTCAAGTAAGAACCATAGATAGCTTTTTAACAAAAATTTTCAAAGCTGAATCCTTAAAATTTGGCTATGCTGGAGATTTTCAAATTCTTATGAATTATGAAAATTTTCTTTACCGAGCTTTTGAAATCTTTCTAAGTGTTTTTAATGAAAAATCACCCTTAGCAGAGGAAATTTTATCTCTCATAGAGAACATGGAAGAGACCCTTCCCTTAGAAAGTGTTTACCCTTGGAATCCAAGTAAAAGAATTTTTATGGAAATAAGGAATCTTTACAGGATAATTATAAAAAGCACTGAAAACATAGATGAGAACTTATTTGAAAAATTAAAAAAATATTCAGAAGACTATGAAAATTCAAAGAAAAGCTTACTTAGTCTAGCTGAGAAATTTTATGAAGAAATTAAAGTAAGAGAATTAAAACTTCACAGTAGAAGCAACTTTCTAAGAAAGTTAGAAGCTCTTATAAAAGGAAGATACAAAGAAGTTTTTGATTTAAGTGTAACTAAAATTCCCATCCTTTCACCTCCAGAAGATATAGTGAAACTTTGGAACAGGTTTAGAAAGGCTCGAGCAGACTATATAAGATATTACTCAAAAATCTATTGCAAACCATACATAACAGTACTCCTTAGCTTTGAAGAGGTTTTGAAAAGATTGAAACTAAAGGAACAGAAAATTTTCATAGATGATGTAAATCGTCTTATAGGAGAAAAAATTGATTATCTGAAAATTCCCGAAATTTATATTAAGCTTGGAGAGAGGATTTATCATTATTTCATAGATGAATTCCAGGACACTTCCCCTTCCCAGTGGAGAAATTTAAAGGTTCTTATTGAGAATTCCCTATCAGAAGGTGGTAGCCTTTTGATAGTAGGTGATACAAAACAAGCTATATATGGATTTAGAGGAGCAGACTATACCATTATGAGCAATTTAATAAAAGAAGCTAATAGACCTAAGGATTTTCCGTCAGTAAGATTTTATAAAATCCAAAGCCTTATAAATAACTATCGCTCAGGAGATAGAATAATTAAATTTGTGGAAAAATTTTTTATAGAGGAATTGAAAGATTATCTGCAGGAGCAGTCAGAAAAAGAAGAATTTTTCAATAGGGAAAATATTCCCTTGCCATTAACTCTATCGGACCTTTGGGAATGCAAGCAAATACCTCATGAAAAACTAAAAGATATAGGGTATGTAAAAATTGAAAAAATTGAATACGAAGATGACGAAGAGAGTATCCAGAAAGAGGCTTTCATTAACCTCATCAGAAAAATTAAGGAAAAGCATAATTTTTACAACAGAGATATAGCTGTTTTAGCCTTCAAGAATAAAACTTTACATCAACTAAGTGCATGGTTAAATGAAAAAGGGATAGATTTCATTTCCTTTAGCAGTCTTGACATTAGAAATCGAAAAATCATAGGAGAGCTTTTGTCATTACTCAAATTTCTATTTTCTCCCATTGATAATTTTTCTTTTTCAACTTTTTTACTTAGTGAAATAGCCAGGAGAAATTTTGAAGGTTTTATTAAAAACCAGGATGGAGAAATAGAGAAATTTCTCTATTCTCTAAGGGCTTATGAAAATAATAATTTTGCTTCAGAAGCTTATTATGTAAGGTTTAGAGATAATTTTCCTACTTTATGGGAAAAATTTTTCTCCTCCCTCTTTAAAAAGGTAGGATATTTGCCTCTTTATGATATGGTAAGCGAAATATATATGAATTTTCGGCTCTTTGAACTTTTTCCCGAAGAAGAAGGAGCTTTAATAAAATTTTTAGAGATACTTCTTATGTTCGAAGAAAAGGGTGGAGGATTAAAGGATTTTATAGAGTTTTATGAAACCAGTGGAGACGAAGACGAGACTTTTTGGGATTTGGGTAAACCTTTTGGAAAAGATGCCATTACCTTGATGACAGTTCATAAGGCAAAGGGTCTTGAATTTCCCGCTATCCTTTTATGGACAGACATGGACACAAGCAGGCTTGACAGAATTATAATTCACAGGGGTGAATTTTTAAGACTTCCTTCTGAGAAAGCCTTAGATGAGGAATATCTCTCTGATTTAAAAAGGATAAGAGAAGATATTTATAATAAAACCTTCACTGAAGATCTAAATAAACTTTATGTTGCCCTCACCAGAGCAAAAGAGGTTCTCTACATTGCCATTCCTTGTAAAAAGGGGACAAAAAAGCCCTGCCCGCGAAAGAATGATGCTGTAAGATGTCTTTTTAATTTGGAAACTCCTGAAGAGGAATACAGAAGAAAAATTAATGATTATGATAGCATAGAGACTCATCACTATAGTGTAATTCCACATATTTATTCTCCAACTAAAGCACTTCAACCCTCTATGATACAACAGGCCATGCCCTCTCTTAATGAGATAAGGAGAGGTCAGTTTCTTCACCAAATTATGGCTACTATTGAGTATTTTGATTACACAAGACCAGAAGAGGAGTTTTTTCATATTAAGAGGATAATTGAAAAACTAAATTTTGAACTAAAAACATCTTTTGATTTAGAATTAATTCTTGAGGAAATAACAAACCTTCTTCAAAATCAAACTTTACAGAAATATTTCATTCCTCTAAAAGATAGAGTCGTCTTTACAGAGAAAGAAATCTCCGATGAAAAAGGTGCTCTTCACAGAATTGATAGACTTATAGTGGATGGAGAAAAATTGACAATTCTGGAGTACAAATTTGGTAAGAATTTTGATGAAAAAGAGGCTACTGAACAAGTGAATCAGTATATAAAACTTTTATCTTCTCTTTACAAAGAAAGAAAAATAGAGGGTTTAATATACTTTTCCCCTTCAAAAAGAATAAAAAAGATTAGAGGCTAAAAATGAAGAAAATTCTTATCTCTCCAAAAGAAAATATGATAGAGAAAATAGCTGAATACATAATTAGTTGCAATTCTATTGATTTAGATTACTCTGAGGCAACCGTTGTTTTTCCAAACAAAAGACCTAAATATTTTTTACTAAAATACTTGGGAGAAAAAATTAGTAAGCCCTTTTTCCCTCCCCATATTATATCAATGGATGAGTTTATTGATGAGACCTTCGCATTAATTTCACCTGATTATAAAAATCTCACAATAATAGAGAGTGTTTATCTTCTTTTTGAAATATTCCAGAAGTATCCTGATTTTGCTGAAGAAATAGAAAATAGAGATTTACTAAATGATTTTGAGAGTTTTTTCCCTTTTGGTTTGAAGATTTTTGAATGCTTTGAAGAGCTAAAAATAGAAGATGTGCAAAGTCAAATATTTAAATATTATGAATCTCTTATTTCTTTTTATGCTTTTCTTTCAAAAGTTTATGAGGAATTTTATTCCACTCTAGAGACAAAAAAATTTTCCACAAGAGCTTTTAAATATTGGCGAGTATCAAAAGATTTAAATCCTCATCTTTTAAGCAGAACTAAAAGGTTTCTACTCTGCGGTTTCCATGGTCTAACAAAGACAGAAAAGGAGATTATTGCTAAAATAAATGATTTTTTCGAAAAACAATATAACTCTGAAGCTTTTAGCCAATGGCAATATTTTGATGAGCAGAATCTTTCCCATAAACCCCACATAGAAATTATTGAATCGCCAGACAGACACGGCCAGATTTTCATGCTTAATCATCTTCTCAGTGATAATATTCTAGAGGAGAAAACTCTAATAGTTCTCCCCTCTGAGGACTTACTTTTTCCCCTTTTAAAAAATGTTATATCTCGATTTGAAGAGGATAAATACAATATTTCTATGGGTTATCCTATAATTCGAACACCTCTGTGGAGTCTTTTTGAGACTATCTCCAATTTTCTATATAGTATGTTTGAATATGAAAAGAATAAGTATTTAATCCCAGTAAGGGAATATCTAAAGTTTATTCTTCATCCTTATGTGAAAAATATTTTCTTTGAAAAAGACTCTACTGTAACAAGAATTTTGTTTCACAGTATTGAAGATTACCTCACCGAGCAAGAGGCAGCAGGAGTGCTTTTAGAGGATATGGAAGAAATTATTATAGAAAAGGTTTATTCCCAAACAGAGGAGTTAAAAAAATACAGCCTCTTTTCTCTAAAAAAACACATAAAAAAAATTCA
The DNA here is from genome assembly GCA_937998865.1 of uncultured bacterium. Taxonomy (GTDB): domain Bacteria; phylum Nitrospirota; class Thermodesulfovibrionia; order Thermodesulfovibrionales; family Thermodesulfovibrionaceae; genus Thermodesulfovibrio. Next base: position 20,819 of record CALLBR010000044.1, on the reverse strand, counting down.
TCAAGTCTTTATAAGAGATTTTTTTCAAATTAAAGACCTTAAAGATTTCTCTTATAAATGCATAAACATCCTTAGATACATTTATGAGAGGAGTACTGCTTCCTATCATCCCCTTTTTTTCCCTTTTTATAGTAATATGGTTAACATCTTAGAGGAAATTTCAAATTCTCTTCTTAGTGCTGTTCAGTTCAAAGATCTCTCTGGGTATTTCAATCTTTTAAAAAACTACCTCCGTAGCATAAGAACTCCCTTTGAAGGAATTCCTTTGAGAGGCCTGCAAGTATTAGGATTCTTAGAGACAAGAAATCTATCTTTCAAAAATATCTTTTTTCTTGATTTAAATGAAGAGATCTTCCCTCCTCTTTATGAAGATTATATTTTACCTCTAAGGGTTAGAGAAGCATTGGGTTTGCCTACTTCCAGAGATAGGGAGAAATTAATAGAGTATTATTTTAGAACTCTTATTAATGGTGCAGATAAAGTATATCTCTTTTATGTGGAAGATGGAAAGCGTGAAAGATCAAGATTCATAGAGAAGATAATATGGGACAGAGAAAAGAATTTGGAGACCATAACAGTAAAAAAAATCCATTATAGAATGAGTTTATCTGCTCAAAAACCTACAGATATAAAAAAGGAAGAACACCATTTAAATTTTCTAAAAGACTTTCTCTTTAGTCCCTCCTCTATTGATGTATACCTAAAATGTCCCATAAAGTTTTATTATCAATACATTCTTGGTCTTCGGGAGAAAAAAACAAAAGAGGTGGATGCAGCGGAGATAGGTTCTATTGTGCATGAAGTACTTGCCAAATTTTTCAGAAGATTTTTGAATAGGAAGAAAATAAGCAAAAGAGACTTAGACATTGATCTTATAAGAAAGATAACGGAAGAGGAATTTACAAGAAAATATGGAAACTTCATATCAGGAAGTCTCTTTCTCATTAGAGAGCAGATAATAAAAAGAGTAAGTGAAATAATACAAAATTATTATGGTGAGGTTATCTCTAAAAATGATCTTAGCATCCTAGCTATTGAAGAGCCCTTTATTCTAAATCTTACGAATTTTAGTATTACAGGGAAAATCGACATAGTTGAAAAAAGATGTGAAAAAACTTTTGTCATTGATTACAAAACTTCAGGAAGAAAGGATGATTACAAAATAAAGATTGAAAAAATACCAGAAATAATAGAGTGGTACAAAAATGAAAAAAAAGAAGAATACTTATCAAACCTTCTTTCTGGTGTAATAGCAAGTCTACAGATTCCCATTTATCTTTTAGCAATCAGTAAACAAAAAAGTATACCTTTAGATGAGTTAGTGGGGATATATTTACTTATTGGAAAAGCATATATAGATGAAGAGATTGAGTTTAATCCCTTTAAAAACTTCTCCACTATTGAAAATCCCCTGGAGATACTTACAGGGGTGCTGGAAATATTGATAGAAGAAATTAAAAACCCAAATATTCCCTTTTATGCAACAAAAAATTTCGAAAGGAATTGTCTCTACTGTGAATTCCAAAAGATTTGTGGTACTCAATGGGTAAATTGATAATTATAAAGTACTTCATTGCGATCCAAGAATTACAATAAAAAAAATTGCTTCGCTTACCTGTAGTATACCTTTGAGGGTTTAAATTTTAAGGTTTGTTATCACAAAGTTCATTTCAGCATTAATCCTAGAGATTCATAGTCAGTTGAAAAAATTCACCTACCTAAAATTGCTCAGAGAAGTAAAAAAGTTGTAGAATTTAAATTAAGTTAATGGAAAAGGAGGTTTTCAATGGTACTGCTTGGTGTAAATATAGATCATGTGGCAACAGTCAGACAAGCCAGAAGAACTTTTGAGCCTGATCCAGTATTTGCAGCGGTTTTAGCCATACTTGGTGGTGCAGATGGAATTACAGTTCATTTAAGAGAGGACAGGCGCCATATTCAGGATAGAGATCTGAGGATTTTGAGAGAGATTGTTCCCTGTGAATTGAATCTTGAAATGGCAGCTACAGATGAAATGATAAATATTGCTATCAAAGAGAAGCCAGATATGGTTACTCTTGTACCAGAGAAAAGACAGGAGATGACAACTGAGGGTGGTTTAAATGTAACAGAGTTAAAGGAACAATTAAAGGAAGCTGTGAAAAGGATTAAGGATATGGGTATACCTGTTAGTTTGTTTATTAACCCCTCTCGTCCCGATATTGAATGTTCAAGAGAAATTGGAGCCGATATGGTGGAAATCCATACAGGATTTTATTCTGAAGCAAAAGGAAAACTTCAGATACAGGAACTTGAAAGAATTAAGGATGCAGTCACTTATTCCGTTAGTTTGGGACTTTTGACAAATGCAGGACATGGTTTAAATTATTATAATGTAAAACCTATTGCTGCCATAAGAGGATTAAGAGGCCTTTATATAGGTCATAGTATAATTTCAAGAGCAGTTTTAGTAGGAATGGAAAGGGCGGTAAGAGAAATGAAGGCACTCATAAAAGAGGCATCTTTCCATGTTTAATGTAGAAGTTCCATATCAGACTTTATCTCAGTATTTAGTTGATATAAAGGAAATTTTTCAGAATGTATCAGATTTTAGTTGGATAGTAGCAGAAATTGCAAGAATTGACTCAGATAAGAATGGAAATTATTGGTTTGAATTAGTAGAAAAAAGTAATGGTGAAATCATAGCTCAAGCAGGTGCAGTGATTTGGCGAGGAAACGGCAGTACTGTGCAAAATTTTTATTTAAAAACTGGAGTTAATCTTCAAAGGGGCTTAAAAATACTCTTTCTTGGCAAGGCAACTTTCCATGAAAAATACGGTTTTAAAATTTCAATCTATCAGATTGATCCCTCCTACACAATTGGAGAGATGGAGATAAAAAAAAAGGAGGTTTTGTTAAGACTTGAAAGAGAGGGATTAATAGATAAAAATAAAGTTTTTGAAATTCCCTTAGTTATTCAGAGAATTGCCATTATTTCCAGTGAGACTGCTGCAGGATATGAGGATTTCATAAAAATGCTTAGAGAGAATGAATACGGTTTTAAATTTTATACAAGACTTTATGATTCCTTTGTTCAAGGACAGGAAGCAGTATTTTCAATAGTTAATGCTTTTAAGCAGTGTGCCTTGGAATATGAAAAGTATGATGTAGTGGTTTTAATAAGGGGCGGTGGGGCAGTTGTGGATCTTCAATGTTTTGATGAGTATGAGATTGCGAAGAGTATTGCTATCATGCCACTACCAGTATTTACGGGTATTGGGCATACAAGAGATAAAACAGTGGCAGATATGGTAGCCCATAGCAGCTTTAAGACTCCCTCTGATTTAGCAAAGTATATTCTTGAGAGGGCCTCAAATTTTGATAATCAAATTGAAAATTTGAAAAACTCCCTTTTTAGCAAGGTAAAATACCTGTTAAATTTGGAAAGTTCTAAAATTAATAACTACACCAAGAATTTAAAGATTTCTTCTAAGAGTTTTTTAGATAGATTAGGAATTTCTATGAGTTCGCTCTTAGCTGACACAAGTAAAACAGTTTTTAAAAAAATAAACTCTGAGAGAGAGAAACTCTTTAGGTATAAAAACCTATTTCATAGAAATACTAATCAAGTCCTTCGTAGTGAAATTATAAAAATCAATTCTTTGAGCAACAAGGCCCTCATGAGGCTTTCAAAATTTCTAACAGAATCGAGATTCAGTATTGTAAAATACGAACAATTTATTGTGGAGAAAGCAAAAAACTCAATGAACATAAAAACATTGTATCTCCGTCAAATTAGTGAGAAACTAAGACTTTTAAGCCCTGAAAATATTCTAAGAAGAGGTTATAGTATCACCTATTTTAAAGGTAAAGCTCTTAAAGATGCTAAAAATGTTAGGAATGGCGATATTATTGAAGTTTATCTATACAGGGGTCAAATTATTGGACAAGTAAGGAAAAAGGAGGATTTAGATGGAAGCCTTAAGTTATTCTAAAGCCATAAAGGAAATTGAAGAGATTTTAAAATACATTGAATCACAAGAAGTAGATGTAGATGTTTTAGTGGAAAAGGTGAAAAGAGCAACGGAATTAATTCAGTTCTGTAAGAATAAACTTCGCACAGCAGAAGAGGAACTTCATAAAACATTACAAGGACTTGAACAAACAACCATCTCTACAGAGGAAGAACCCTTTTAATGAACTGGAAAGACAATGTCTTTTTTATCCTCGTGGAACCAAAAGAGAGTGGTAACATAGGATCTTCTGCAAGAGCAATAAAAAACATGGGCTTTAAAAATCTTGTTCTTATAAACCCTCCTGAAATTACTGAGGAAGCAAAATGGATGGCTTGGAGAAGCGAAGATGTTTTGCAAAAGGCAAAAATTTTTAATAATTTAGATGAAGCTATTAAAGACAAAGCTTTAATAGTAGGAACAACAAGGCGCAGAGGTTCAAAAAGGGGAGCAATCATAGATGTGAGGCAAGGTGTAGGAAGAATTCATGAAGTAGCTCAAGACAATAGAGTGGCAATTCTTTTTGGAAGAGAGGATAAAGGTTTATTTAATGAGGAAGTTGAAAAATGTGGCTATCTCATTACAATTCCCACCTCAAATCTTCAGCCTTCTTTAAATCTGAGCCAGTCTGTTTTACTTGTTGCTTACGAACTTATGAGGTTAGAGGAAATTAATGATTATCACATGCAAAGACAATTCTATGTAAATCAAGGGGAATTAAACAAACTCTATGAAAGGCTCCAATGCATCCTAAAGAAAACAGGATATATTCCAGAAAACAAGGATATGGAGGAGAGAATAATTAATAATTTTAAACATCTCTTTGGAAGAACAGGGCTTACTTTTTGGGAATTAAAGATGATTCACGGCTTACTCAGTCATATTGAAGAGATACATCAAAAGACTAATTGTTAAGTTCTATTTTCATAAGTAATGCATCTTCTGAAGGTAAAATATAATAATTTTTCCTGATGCCGCATTCCCTGAATCCTGCTTTTTTGTAGAGATTAATAGCAGAAAAGTTTGAGATTCTTACTTCTAAGTAGCATACTTTTACTGCTTCCTTTTTAAGTGTTGAAATTAGCTCTTTTAAGAGAGCCTCTGCAATTCCTCTTCTACGGAATGATTGTTTTACGGCTATAGATAAAATTTCTGCCTCATCTAAAATTTTTTTAGCTATAATATAGCCTATGATCTCATCATTAAATTCTGCTACTTTAAAGATAGATTGAGGATTTTTATATTCTGTTATGAAAGATTCCTTTGACCAAGGCATGCTGAAGCTATCCTTAGCAATTTCCAAAACTTGCCATATATCAGAGGAATTTACATCTCTTATTATCATCCAAATTTTATTTCTGCCTCTGATTTTCTCAGATAGAGCGGTTGTAAATCTTTTGCAGAGATAAAATTTCCTTCCTTTGCCCTTTCTTCACCAATTAGAGCAACAAGAGAGGGTAAGGGGATATTGTAAGGAGGTTTTGCAAATAAGGCTCTTTCACCCAAAAATTGACTTAGTTGATTTTTATATAAATCTACTCCATCACCAACAAAAATTGTTTTCTCACTTAACCAACTCCTTAGAGACTCAATTTTTATAACTGAATCTTCTTTAATTCTAATTAATTTTTCACCCTCCCATTTAAAAAGAGCTGTATAAACTTCCTTTTTCCTTGCATCAAGGATAGGACATATGAGAGTCTCTACAAAAGGCAGTCCTCTTGCAAGAACTTCAAGGGTTGATACAGGTATTACTCCTTTCCCAGTGGCAAAAGCCAGTCCCTTTACTGTGCTTACACTTACTCTTAATCCTGTAAAGGAGCCAGGTCCAACACTGACAGCAAAATAATCTATTGTTTCAAGAGGAGTTTTCATAATTTCCAGGATATGAACAATCTCAGGAAGGAGTTTTTCTGAATGAGATGCCATAAACTGCAGACTACTCTGAGCAAGGACTATACCATCTTCCACTAGGGCAACGCCAGCATATTTGGTGGAGGTATCAATTCCTAAAATACGCATCATTAATTTTGATTATAAATCTTTTTGATTTTTTTGCAAAATCATAGGCATCAGGAAGCTCAAATTCCTTGATCTCTATTTTAAAATTGGGAGGTATCTCATTAATTTCTTCTTCTATTTTTACTGCTTTACTTATAAGAAAAAATCCTCCTTTTTTTACCATATGGGAGCAATTTTTAACAAAATCCCTTATTCTCCATAGGGCTCTGCTTACTATAATATTAAATTTTTCATCTAAATCTTCAGCCCGCCCTTGAAGGATTGTAACATTTCTAAGGTCAAGCTTCCTTTTTATATTTTTTAAAAAAGCACATTTTTTCCAGGAAGGCTCAATTAGGGTAATTTTTAAAGAAGGTCTTGCTATAGCAATAGGAATGCCTGGAAAGCCTGCTCCAGAGCCTACATCAGCTAAGTTTAAATCTCCCTCTTCAATAAAGCAAGTGTAAAGAAGAGAGTCAATAAAGTGTTTTATTACTATTTCCCTGTCGTCATCAATGGATGTAAGATTGTAGGCTTTGTTCCATTTTTTTAGTTCCCTAAGATAAATCATAAATGGAGCGATAAAGTTATCCAAGGTTTCTCTTTTAAAAGGAAGCTTTAGAGTATTAAAATAATGTAGCCTTAAAGTTTCTCTAAAAAATTCCTCTATGCTTTCCACTTTATTGCTTTTGTTTTATTCCTCTTTGAAGAGCAATCATTAGAATGGAGACGGCTGCTGGAGTAATACCTGGAATTCGCATTGCTTGTCCAATTGTTCGTGGTTTTATTTCTGTAAGTTTCTGGATAACTTCTCTTGAAAGCCCAGGAATATTAAAATCAAAATTTTCAGGGATTATCTTTTCTTCAAATTGCTTCATTCTCTCCACAAGTTCCATTTGTTTGGCAATGTAGCCTTCATATTTGATATGAATTTCAACAAGTTCTTCAATCTCTCTTGTTAGTTCTTCAGAGGGGGGAGAAAACTTTTTAATAAAATCATATTTTATTTCAGGTCTTTTAAGAAGTTTATCAAGAAAGATAGCCTCTTCAATAGGAGATGTTCCAGCTTCTGAAAGTTTTTTATTTAATTCATCAGAGGGTTTTACAGTTACTGATTTTAGCCTTTTTATTTCCCTTTCAAGTAACTCTCTCTTTTTCTTAAATTTTTCATAGGTTTCTTCATCTACTAAGCCAATTTCATATCCATAGTCTCTGAGCCTAAGATCAGCATTATCATGTCTAAGAAGAAGACGAAATTCAGCGCGAGAAGTAAACATTCTATAAGGCTCTTGCGTTCCTTTTGTGACAAGGTCATCAATGAGCACTCCAATGTAAGCCTCATCTCGCCTAAGAATTAGGGGGGGTTTTCCTTTTATCTTTAATGCAGCATTTATTCCTGCCATTAATCCCTGAGCAGCAGCTTCCTCATAACCACTTGTTCCATTTATTTGTCCAGCAAGATATAATCCTTCAATATCCTTTACCTCCAAGGTGTGTTTTATTTGAGTAGGATATACAAAATCATACTCAATGGCATATCCAGGTCTCATTATTTCAGCCTCTTCAAGACCTGGAATTGACCTTACAAAGGCTACTTGCACATCATAAGGCAGTGAGGTAGAGATACCATTAGCATAATATTCTTTTCTACTTAGACCCTCAGGTTCAAGAAATACTTGATGTCTTGGTTTTTCTCTAAACTTTACAACTTTATCTTCAATAGATGGGCAATAACGAGGTCCTATTCCTTTGATTTTTCCGCTATAAAGAGGTGAGCGATCAAGATTGTTGAGGATTATTTCATGGGTTTTCTCATTGGTGTAAGTTATGTAACAAGGCACCTGCGGATTTGTGATTTCCTTTGTTGTATAAGAAAAGGGTATGGGAGGATCATCGCCGTACTGCTCTTCTGTTTTGGAGAAATCTATGGTTTTTGCATCTATTCTTGGAGGTGTGCCTGTTTTAAGTCTTCCCATTTTAAGTCCAAGTTTTTTAATTGACTCAGATAGTCCTTTTGAAGGAAACTCTCCTGCTCGTCCAGCTTCAAAAGACTCAGGTCCGATGTGAATCAGTCCATTAAGAAATGTGCCGGGAGTAACAATCACTGCTTTAGCACCATAGAATACACCAAGGGAAGTAATAACTCCCTTTACTTTTCCATTTTCTACTACAATTTCTTCGACCATAGCTTGTTTTATTACAAGATTCTTTGTATCTTCAAGAAGTTTTCTCATATTAACATTGTAAAGAATTCGGTCGGCCTGAGCTCGCAGTGACCACACAGCAGGTCCTTTAGAACGATTAAGAATTCTAAACTGAATCCCTGAAAGATCTGTTACCTTTGCCATAATACCGCCAAGAGCATCAATCTCTCTTACAAGATGACCTTTAGCTAATCCACCTATGGCAGGGTTACAGCTAAGCTGGGCAATGGTATCAAGATATATAGTAAAAAGGGCAGTCAGTAGCCCCATTTTTGCACAAGCATAGGCTGCTTCACAGCCTGCATGACCTGCTCCTATGACAATTATATCAAAATCTTTTTCTCTATACATTTGCTTTTATTTTTATTATAATAGATAAAAAGATGTCGTTGCCTGTTTTTAAACATACAACATCTAAATTCAAAAGCATCATTGATGAGGATGTAGATAACTTTCATTTACTCTTAAGATATGACCCCACTGTGGCCTATCTTTTGATCTTTGAAATAAACAAGAATTTAGTTTCAAAGGAATTTACAAATTTTTCTCAGATTGTAAATTATTTAGGAAAACAAAAAATTAAAAATATCATTCTTGAAAGGGATCTCTTTTTAGAGGAAGAAGATTTACAGATTTGGTTTTACGGAATTTTAAGTGCTGAAATTTCATCTTTAATAGGCGAAAAAAGCATCAGTGTCCATAGAGATGAAGCCTTTTTTGCAGGATTAATTCCTTGTTTAAGCTTATTTTTCATGATGGAGGAGTTTCCTAGATATAGAAGAGTAATTAATTTTTTGATAAAGCTTCCTTTAGAAGATAGGGTTTACATTGAAGATACTATTTTTGGTACAAATAATTTAGAAGCTGCCCAGAGAAATATATTAAGTCCCCAAATTTATAGAAATACCATTAATTTCCTGAACAAAATATTCAATAAGGGACAGAAAAATATAAAGAATGTTACTCCTTCCAAAGGTTCAGAATTAGAGATTTCTTATAAATTGGCTTTATTAGCAGATTTAGCTGCCTATGGAGCGCAGGCTTTGATGTTTCCCTCTGTAATAGATAACAGAGAACTTTTTTTGGAGCTATCGAAGAGATACTTTAACATTAAAGAAAGCGATTCTTTGCTTATCTTAGAAAGTGCTATGGATCGATTCATAGAGGTATGTAAAATCTTTGAAATCTATGATGAGATAAAATTTTCCACAGAGGATTTTTATCAATTTAGGAAATTCCAGTTTAAATCAGAGAACAACCTATTTTCAAAAATGCTTCAAGATTTATTTAAGGAAAATGCAGAGGATCGAAATCTTTATATTTATGGTGAAACAGCAGTAGGGAAAAGACTTCTTGCAGCAGCACTGCATTATGATGACAAAAATCCCCGTAAAAATAAACCTTTTATTATGATTTTTGCTGACAGGGATGCAGAGCTATTAGAAGAAGAATTTTTTGGAGTAAAAGAAGGTTATATGGGTAAAAGAGGGAAAAGGGGAGTTTTAAACCTCGCTGATGGAGGGACATTAGTAATTAAAGAGTTTGATAGCATGCCAATAGAATTTCAGGCAAAATTTGAAAAGGCATTGAGGGAAAAAAGATTTTATAGGTTGGGAGAAATTAGACCTACAGAAATCAGTGATATAAAATTTATTCTAATAGGGAAAGAGGACATTAGAGTAAAAGTTGCAAAGGAAGATTTTAGTTCATCCTTAATCAAACTTCTAAATCCTGTTTTTTTCCGAATACTACCCCTTAGAGAGAGAAGAGAGGATATTTTCTATATTGCTGGTGAAATAATCAAGAAATATAGACTTCAGATTGAAAAGGAGATTGAAAATCCTCAAGTATTGGAAAAATTTAAGAGAGATCCTTTTCCTAACAACCTGAGAGATTTAAAAAGATTACTTTTTGTAATGCATATTGAAAAGATCCTTAAATCTTAGATATTCTATTCCTCCATAAAGAGAAGCAACTAAAACTGAAAAAAACCACAAAAAAGATATGGCAATGGCATTTTCATTACCTATGGTGGGTCCAAAGAAGAATATGAAACTCCATTCCCTAACTCCAATACCTGAAAGAGATATGGGTAAAGTGGATAAAATTATTATTAAAGGCAGAAAAATTACAATTTCATGGAAAGGTATGTATGTCCTTAAACTCAAAGAGACAAGATAAACGGAAATCATAACAGTCAATTGAATAAGAATTGAATATAAAAAAGCTTGAAGAAAAATTTTCTTATGAAAGTTAGTGAGGTATTGCTTTATTTCTCTAAAAAAGGGAATGCTTCTTATGAAAAATAAAAGAATTGTCACAAGTATGAAAATTAGAAAACTGAGAGGAATAAGATATATTTTTTCATCATTCGGGATACTTTCAAAAAAAGCAATGAAAAAGATATTTCCTAATAGAAGCAAAGCAAAAAAACCTATATATCTTTCAATAAAAACTGAGGCTATGGCTTCCTTAAGACCCATATTTTTTTTTATGAGAAGAATCTTTACTACATCACCTCCCATAATACCTGGTAAAAACATATTAAAAAAACAGCCTATCATATAGACAGAGAAAAGAGGTTTTACTCTGAAGTCAGACGCAAGAGGAATAAAGAGTTTCCATCTTAGAGTTGATAAATATGACGAAAGGATGTATAAGAGAGAAGCAAAAAATAAGAGAATAAAATTCGTTTTATAGATTATGGCAGACAATTTATGGAAGTCTATTTTAGTTGATAAATAAATAAGCAAAGAAAAGGTAACTAAAAAGCGAAGGATAAGTTTACCTATTTTTTTCAATCGCCAGGTCCTAAAATTTTTTTGAGTATGTATATGGGTTTTTTCTGAGTTTCATGATAAACTCTAACAATCATCTCACCAAGAAGTCCCATACCAATAAAGTTCAAGCCTATTAAAACTGAGAAAAATCCACCAAGAAGTAAGGGTCTTCCACCGATAGAGACGCCTTTTAGAAATTTAAGCATTAAGAGATATCCCACTATTGCTACTCCTACTATCATAAATAAAACACCAATAGGACCAAAAAACTGAATTGGCTTTGTTGAGAAGCTATGGAGAAATTTGACTGTAACAAGGTCAAGAAGTACTTTTATTGTTCTTCCAATTCCATATTTAGATTTGCCTCTGTATCTTGGATGATGGGTAACCTCCACTTCTTTAATTTTTACTCCATACCAGCTTGCCAGGGCAGGAATGAATCTATGCATTTCACCATAAAGCCTTAAATTTTTAACTACTTCTCTTCTGTAAGCCTTAAGCGAACAGCCATAGTCATGGATTTTTACTCCTGTAACCTTTCCTATTAACCAGTTTGCCACTATAGAGGGAAGCCTTCTTGATAAAAAGGGATCTTTTCTCTTTTTTCGCCATCCGCTTACTAAATCAGCATCTTTTATGGCTTCAAGAAGGTTTGGTATGTCTGCTGGATCATTCTGAAGATCTCCATCCATGGTGATAACTATCTCTCCTCTGGCAAAATCAAAGCCTGCAGCAAAAGCTGCTGTTTGTCCAAAATTTCTTCTAAAGGCTAAAATGACCACATGGGGATCTGTTTTTTGAATTTTTTCAATTTTATCTAAGGTATTGTCAGTGCTTCCATCATCCACATAAATTATTTCATAAGAAATTGGAAGTTTACTTAAAGTTTGGGTAAGCTTTTTATGAAGTTCCTCTATATTTTCTTCTTCATTATAAAGTGGTATAACAACTGATAGGTCCATTTTTGCTCCTTTAATAGGTTTCTGGTTTTTTTAAATTCATACCTTTGAAATTATAACACTTAAAAAGTGTATAATCTCTAATTTTAACCCTTTTTCTAAAAACTGTAAAAGGTTCGGCAATGCAACTATCAAAAGCTGAGGAAACTTCATGAGGTGGTTCATTTTTTATACCGAAGATGACAAAAATGCCATTAATTTTATGATTTAAAAGGATTTCGCTGTTTATTGATTCCCAAAGATCGTACTGATTCATTCTTCTTCCAAGGTTTATGCAATATACCTTAGGATTCCCTTTTACGTAAAAAGCAAGCTCACTAGAGATTTGATATCTATCGGAAAATATGATAACTTTTCCAGAGCTTTCAAGTTCTCTTTTCACTTCTGATACTTTCTGTCCAAGCTCTTTCCAGCCTTTGAGTCTTGAAGAAGGATCATAATGGGCAGGCAAATTTAAGTAGGTTAGTGTATAACTTAAGAGCGTAAAGAAAATTGCTATTATAATTGAGGATATAACCAGTTTTTTATATTTCTCATAAGCTAAGGCTAAAACTAATACAAAAGGAACATAGGCAAACATAGCCCAGTTTGCCTGAACCTTACCTTGAAGACTTTTGAGTGCAAAGAAAGCTAAAATAGGCATTGAAAAAGAGAGAAAAAACCACCTAATAGGTGGATTAAGATTTAATAATGAAGGCTTAAAGAGAAAATAGAGACTTAACATAAAAACTAAAGGAGTCACAACTAACAGTTGGCTGCCAATGAATTCAGTAAAGTATTTTATAGAAATTTTTAATCCTTCATAAACATGGGCTTGTCCTGCTGTATGCTTTAAAGTTACCCAATCATGCTGAAAATTCCACACAATGACAGGAGAGAAGACAATAAATGAAAGGAGCAAAGATAAATAAAATATCCAATTTTTAAGGATTTTATCCCATAGAATCAGACTGTTGAAATTTTTTATGAGATAAAAAGACATACAGAGATAGAAAAAAGCCATAGTATATTTTGTGAGAAGTCCAATTCCTATAGTGATTCCAAGTATCAGCCAATAAATCTTTCTACCCTCCAGTGCCAATAAAAATAAATAAATTGCAAGAATCCAAAAGAAAATAAAGGGACTGTCAATTGTAAAGATTACACCGTAAGTGGAAAAAAGAGGTATAATTTGAAAAATTAAACCTGCTATGTATCCTGCTTTTTCACTTATTAGTTTTTTGCCAATTTTATATATAAAAAAACTACTCAGAAAAGAAAAAACCACTGATAGGAATCTTACACCAAAGGGATTGTCGCCAAAAAGGAAAGTAGATAAGGCAATTAAATAGGCAATCATAGGACCTTTTGAGTAATAACTTAAATCAAGTCTTCTGCTCCATTCCCAGTAATGAGCTTCGTCAGGCGAGATGTCTAAGGGTCCGTGAAGAATAAAATAGACCCTAAAGAGACTTAGGAAAATAAGAGAAAAATAGAAAAATCCCTTAAGATTTTTAACTGAAATAGTTACTCTATAAACTGCAAAACCAAAAATAATTCCTAATACTGCTCCTACCAATACATCACTTAGCCAATGAACACCCAGATAAAGCCTTGAAAAAGAGATTAAAAGGGCAACTGAAAATATATAAAGGGACAATAAATTTGAAAAGAATAAACTTCTACAAAAAAGAAACAAAACTGTAGCAACTGCAAAGGAATTAGTGGCATGATTAGAAGGGAAACTATAAGAGCCTGTGCATCCTACAATTTCTCTGAAGGACTCGCTATGACAAGGACGAAGTCTTTGAATTGCATTTTTAATCTCTAAAGAAAACCAGTCACTTATAAAAACTACCAAGGTTATAGCTAAGAAAAGATAAATAATTAGTAAATTCTTTGATATGGAAGCAGTAACTCTCTTTTCTCCTATGGCTATTTTAGGAGAGTAACTATTTTCATGATGATTCTTTACAAAGGCTTTATATATTAGAATAAACATCACTGGTAACCAAAGAAGGTAACCCCGCTGAGTAAGGAAAAGCATTATACTATCTAAAAAACCGCAGGCAAGGCTTCTATGGAATAAATAAAATAATTCTCTTTCCATTCTTCAGATTTTGAATTATAACATGTTATAATTTTCCTATGCCTGTTTTAGTGAAAGATGCAAACAAGTGTGTAGGTTGTTTAGTCTGCATGTTTTCTTGTGGAAGAGCTCATTTAGCTGTAGGTTTAGAAAGTTCTTGTATAAAAGTGCGTTCTCAAGGTGGAATATCACGTGGTTTTTCAGTCTTTGTCTGTCGCGGATGCGAAGATCCTCCCTGTGCAAGAGCCTGTCCTGAGAATGCTTTGGTAGTGAGAAAAGGCGGAGGAGTTCTGCTAAGGGAAGACTTCTGCACTGGTTGTGGTCACTGTGTTAAAGCCTGTATTTTAGATGCTATTGGTTGGAATAATAATAAAAATAAGCCTGTTATATGCATACAATGTGGAGAATGCGCAAAGAATTGTCATTATAAAGTTTTGGAGCATAGAAAAACATGATAAAAGAAGATACTTTAAAGAAAATATTATACATTGATCTATCAAAAAAGAAATTTTGGGTTGAAGAAAGAGAGGATTTATTCAGTCAGTTTATTGGTGGTACGGGAGTTGCGATAAAGCTTCTACAGGAAAATTGTGATGCTCAGGTAGACCCTCTCTCTCCAGACAATCCTATAATCTTTGCAGTAGGTCCCCTTAATGGAGTTTTCCCTATTGCTTCTAAAACCGTTGCCATGTTTAAGTCTCCTCATACAGGTAATCTTGGAGAATCCCATGCTGGCGGAAGAAGTGCTATAGCACTGAGGATGGCAGGTTACGGAGCAATAGTAATAAAGGGTAAAAGCTTAAAACCCCTTTACATATCCATACACGGCGATAATGTATACTTTAGGGATGCAACAACCCTTTGGGGACTCGAAGAAGGTGTCTCTACTGGTGCTCTTATAAGAAGACAAGAAACAGGAGCAGGTCTAAGAACAATTATGAGAATAGGTCCTGCAGGAGAGAAAAAGATTACCTATGCAAGTGTTACACTTGAAACCTACAGACACTTCGGGAGACTTGGACTTGGCGCTGTCTTTGGAAGTAAAAATCTAAAAGCCATAGTAGTATCTGGCAAGAGAGATCTCAAGGTAAGAGATTTCAAAAGGTATAGGGAATATTATCTGAATCTACTAAAACAGCTAGCAGAATCTGATAAAATGAAAAAATATCATGAACTTGGAACTCCTGCAAATGTTATGCCTCTAAGCTTATCAAGAGGAATTCCCATAAAAAATCTCTCAACGGATTTTACGGAGGGAATAGAAAACATATCAGGAGAGACCTTTGCTGAAAAGCATCTTGGTAGAAGAATTGCCTGCTCTCACTGTCCTGTTGCCTGCATTCATCTTGCAGCCCTCAGAAAGCCCTATGAAGACGAGCCTTACTTTTACAGAACTGTATATCTTTCCTATGATTATGAGCTCATTTATGCCCTTGGAACAATGCTTGGAGTCACAAAGGCTGAAGGTGTCTTGAGACTTATTGAAGCAGTGGAAGAAATGGGACTTGATGCAATTTCAACAGGCGTTATTCTTGCTTGGGTTACTGAAGCCTTTGAAAAGGGCATAATAAATGAAAAAATGACTGAAGGAATTATTCCTCAGTGGGGAAATGTAGAAGCATACTCAGAAATCATAAAAAAGATTGTATTTAGCAAGGGAGAGTTTTTTGAGGATCTTGGAAAAGGTTTAGATTATGTCTCCTCTAAATATGGAGGAAAAGACTTTAGTCTTACCTATGGAAGAAATGAAATGCCAGGTTATCACACAGGATATGGTGCTCATATTGGTTACCTTTTTGGTGCAAGACATAGTCATCTTGACTCTGCTGGATATGCTATTGATAAAGAAGCCATGATAAAACCTATTGATGAGAAAGAGTATGCTGAAAAAATCTTTAATGAGGAGTGTTGGAGACAGATTCTTTCAAGTCTTGTAATCTGTTTCTTTGGAAGAGAAATATATACTCCTTCTGTTGTCTCTGAATGCCTTAGCCTTCTTGATTATAACCTTAATGAAGAAGCATTGATGGACATTGGCAGAAGGATATACCAAGAAAAATATCGTTTTAAAATACAATGCGGCTTTGATATGGAAAATATACAATTACCTAAGAGGATATTTGAAACTCCTTCAAGCTTAGGAAATCTTAACGAAGATTTTGCAAGAAAAATAGTTACTAATCTTAAAGAAAAGATTCAAAGCTTGTTATAATTAACTATTATGAAAAATTTACTAAAAATTTTAGGGATCTCATTTTTTTTCCTGTTTTTTTTATCCTCTACTTTTGCCTTTTCTAAAGAAGTGATTGTTCTTACAGTGGATGGAATTATACACCCGCCTCATGCTGAGTACATTTTAAAAGGCATTAAAAAAGCTCATGAAAGGAAAGCAGAAGCCCTAATAATTCAACTTGATACTCCTGGTGGTTTAGATACTTCTATGAGAGATATAGTAAAGGAGATTCTTAATTCCCATATACCCATTGTAGTTTATGTAGCTCCCAAAGGTGCCAGAGCTGCCAGTGCAGGCGCTTTTATAACAATTGCTGCTCATGTTGCTGCTATGGCTCCAGGAACAAATATTGGTGCAGCTCATCCTGTTGCCATGGGTGGAGAAAAAATGGATAAAACTATGGCTGAAAAAGTAACTAATGATGCAGTTGCTTACATTAAATCAATTGCACAGCAGAGAGGAAGAAATGTTGAGTGGGCTGAACAGGCAGTAAGAAAGAGTATTTCTTCTACTGAAACAGAGGCATTAAAAAAAGGAGTAATTGACTTAATAGCGGATGATTTAAACACATTAATTAAGGAATTACATGATAAGAAAGTTAAGACAGTAAGTGGTGAAAAGATATTAAAAACAAAGGATGCCAAAATAAATGAACTCAAAATGAATTTCAGAGAGAGACTTCTTAATTTTTTAAGTAACCCTAATATAGCATACATACTTCTTATGATAGGAATTTATGGAATTATATTTGAACTCAGTAATCCCGGCGCAATATTTCCTGGTGTAATCGGAGCAATATCTCTCATACTTGCCTTTTATAGTCTTCAGACATTACCTATAAATTATGCAGGTGCTGGTTTAATACTGCTAGGAATTATTCTTTTAATTTTGGAGCTAAAGTTTACTTCCTACGGACTTTTAACCCTAGGTGGCATTGCATGTTTTGTATTAGGCTCTATTATGCTTTTTGACACGGCAAATCCTGTTTTTAAACTTTCAATCTCTGTAATCATTCCCGTAACAACCATAACAATTCTCTTTTTTGTTTTTCTCCTTAGACTTGCCTATAAAGCCCATAAAAGAAAGCCTGTCACAGGAGTTGAGGAATTAATTGGTCTTATGGGAATCGCCAAAACTGATATTGACAGCCGCACTGGTATGGTGATGGTACATGGTGAATTATGGCAGGCTATATCAGAAAAACCCATTAAAAAAGACGAACAAGTCTTAGTTGAGGAAGTACAAGGCCTTACTCTTAAGGTGAGGAAAAAGGAGTGAAGGTTCTCATTACAGGGGGGACAGGTTTTATAGGTAGTCATTTGGCTGAATCACTTCTTAAGGAAAACTTTGAGGTTTACTGCACAGTTAGAAATCCATCGAAACTTCGTTTTCTTGAAGGGCTTAATGTAAAAATTATTAAAGCTGATCTTTCTGATAAAAACTCTCTTAAAGGAATTGAATGGCAATTTGACTATATATTCAATCTCTCAGGTATAACAAAGGCAGCCCATCCTGAAGAGTTTTTCCAGTCTAACTATATGGGAACAAAAAATCTTGTTGAAACAGTAGCAGAGGCAAATCCTAACCTGAAGAGATTTGTTCATGTAAGTAGTCTTGCAGCAGTGGGACCTTGTAGAGAGGGAAAACCTGTGGATGAAAACACTGAACCAGCTCCTGTATCAGAATATGGAAAGAGCAAACTAATGGGAGAAAAATCTGTTTTATTTTTCAAAGATAAGATTCCTATCACTATTATAAGGCCTCCTGCTGTTTATGGTCCAAGGGACAGTGACTTTCTAAGTTTTTTTAAAATGGTAAAAATGGGGGTAGTTTTCTATCTCACTGAAGGTCTATACTCTCTTGTGTATGTTCAGGATCTGGTAGATGGTATAATTTTAGCATCGAGAAAAAAGGAGAGTTTAGGAGAAACTCTTTTTATTGCTGACAATAAGCCTTACAGCACAAAAGAGATTGTTTCTGCTATAGCAGAAGCTTTAGATAAAAAACCTCTAAATTTAAAAATTCCCATGAATATTGCTAAGTTACTGATAGACATATTTCAAAAATTTGACAAAAAAAGTATAATAAATAACGATAAACTTAAAGAGCTTGCCCAGTCCTGTTGGGTTTGCTCTTCAGCTAAAGCTGAGCAAATGCTTGGCTATAAAACAAAGACTAATTTAAAGGAAGGGATGGAATGGACAGCAAAATGGTACAAGGAGAAGCAGTGGCTATAAAAAAAGATATTTTTGAGAAATGTTTTAAATTCACAATTGCCTATGAATTACAAAAAGTAGGAATGTATCCTTACTTCCGTGTTATCCAGTCAGCGCAGGGTCCAGAAGTTATAATGAATGGGAAAAAAATGATCATGATTGGATCAAACAACTACCTTGGCCTTACAAATCATCCAAAAGTTAAGGAAGCTGCCATAAATGCCATAAAGAAATACGGAACAGGTTGTGCTGGTTCAAGATTTCTAAATGGAACCCTTGACATTCATGTGGAGCTTGAGGAGAAACTTGCATGGTTTATACGAAAAGAGGCTGCTCTTGTTTTCTCTACAGGATTTCAAGTCAATTTAGGAGTAATTGCCTCCTTAGTTGGTAAGGATGATGTAGTTATTATTGATAAAATGGACCATGCCAGCATTGTGGATGGATGTAGGCTCTCCTTTGGAGAGGTAAAGAGATACAAGCATAATGACATAGAAGACCTTGAGAGGGTGCTTAAAGAATGCGAAGATAAAACAAAGCTTGTGGTTGTAGATGGCGTTTTTAGTATGGAAGGTGATATTGTAAAGCTACCAGAAGTCTATAAAGTCTGTCAAAAGTATGGTGCTCGTTTAATGGTAGATGATGCTCATGGAATAGGTGTTCTTGGCAATACAGGTAGAGGAACAGCAGAGCATTTTGGACTTGAAAAGGAAGTGGATTTGATAATGGGTACTTACAGTAAATCTCTAGCTTCTATTGGAGGATTTATAGCTGGTCAGCGGGATGTAATTAACTACATTAAACACTTTGGAAGAGCCTTTATTTTCAGTGCAAGTCCTCCTCCTGCCTCAGTGGCAGCTGTATCTGCAGCAATAGATATAATAGTTAGCGAACCAGAGAGAAGGGAACAACTCTGGAAAAACACAAACAAAATGCTTAAAGGATTTAAAGAACTTGGCTTTAACATAGGTGTAGCAGAAACACCTATAATACCAGTAATAGTGGGAGATGATGAGCTTGCCTTCAAGTTTGTTATGATGCTTCAACAGGAAGGAGTTTTTGCAAATGTGGCAGTATCTCCTGCTGTTCCACCCGGTAAAGCCCTAATTAGGACAAGCTACATGGCAACCCACACTGATGAACATCTTGATAAAGTTCTTGAAGCCTTTTACAAAGTGGGTAAAGCCCTTGGCGTAATTTAATACTCTCCATGACTCTTAAAATCATAGATGTAGAGGACAAAAGGCAACTTAAAAATTTTGTCCTTCTACCTCTTTCTCTCTATAAAAATTTTCCTCAATATGCCTGCCCTTTAATAAAAGATATGATGGAACATTTGAGTGATAAAAATCCCTTTTTTAAAAGAGCAGAGGTAAAATTTTTTATTGCCCTTAAAAACGAAAAGCCTGTGGGTAGGATTGCAGGTATAGTTAATCATGCTCATCTTCAATTTCATCATGACAATGTAGGATTCTTTGGTCTATTTGAATGCATAAATGATAATGAAGTCTCGGAAGCTCTTTTTGATAGTGTAAAGAAATTTTTAAAAGGGCACAATCTTAAAGTAATGCGAGGTCCTATGAATCTTTCAACAAATGAAGAATGTGGTTTTCTCTATAAAGGTTTTGATACACCTTCAATGCTTATGATCCCCTATAATCCACCCTATTATAATGAACTTGCAGAGGCTTATGGGATGAAAAAAGCAAAAGACTTATATTGCTTTTTAGTTGATGTACCCAATGAGCTTCCTCAAAAAATTGATAGGGTTGCAAAAATTGCAGAGAAAAAAGGTATAAGGGCAAGGAAAATAAATCTAAAAAACCTAAAAGAAGAGCTTTACTCCTTTATGGATGTTTATAATGATGCTTGGATAGAAAACTGGGGATTTATACCCATTACAAAAGAGGAAGTAGATTACATGGCAGAAAAACTGAAACCCATTGCTATCTCTGAGCTAGTCATAGTAGCAGAGGTAGATTCATCACCAGTAGGTTTTTTTGGTGCAATACCTGACTACAACGAGGTTTTAAGAAAAATAGGAGGAAAGCTAAATCCCATAACTATAATAAAAGCTCTCTATTGGCGAAGAAAAATTCAAGGAATGAGGCTTCTTTTGTTTGGTGTAAAAAGAGATTATAGACATAGAGGTGTGGAATCCCTGATGCTAAGAGAAGCTTTCAGAGGTGCTATAAAGTATGGATTCAAGAAATGCGAATTTTCTTGGATACTTGAAGACAACTACGACACAATAAATCTCACTCAAGTGGTAGGAGCAAAAAAATACAAAACATTGAGAATTTATGAGAGAGAAATTTAAAGGGTTAGAAATAATATGACTCACCATAAGTTGATAATTGGTAATT
>CALLBR010000043.1 GCA_937998865.1 uncultured bacterium | reverse complement strand
TTTGATATTGAGGGATTGCAATAGCTGCAAGAATGGCAATAATAGCTACCACAATGAGAAGTTCTACGAGAGTGAAACCTCTGTTGTCCCTAAGTTGCATACGATTGATTACTCTCATCATAAGAGAACCTCCTTAAATTGTTTAGGTTTCCAAAGGAAACCTTTTTGCCTTGCTTTTATTATAGCAAAGTACTTTTAAGGAATTGTGAAAATTTTGTGAATAGGAGAAAATTTTTTATTGCATTCCTGCCCTCCTTCCAGCACAAGGAAGGTAGCGAAATAATCTATGGGAAGTTCGCTAAGAAAAAGCCTTCGCCATTTCTTCATTGCAAGCAGTCCTTACTTTATGTCATTGCGAGGCTTGCAAAGTAAGCCTTTGCAATCCCTCATTGCGAAAACCCCTATACTGCGATTAATCTGCCTTGGCAAGCCTACCATTAGGCAGGCAAAGCCATCTCTATAGAATCCTTGAAACTATCTAAATTTTAGCAGGCAAAGGAAATACTCTCCCTTTGTACGATAAAGGAGTTGAAAACCTTGCTTTTTTGCCAAAGTTTCAGAAATTTTCAATCCTATGCCTGAACCTTTGCTGGTAAGTAAAATCTTGTTTCTTATTGCTAAATATCTCTTCGTGATCCTTATGGATATTGTACCTTCCGAGTACTTTACAGCATTTTCAAGAATGTTAAAAAGTATGTTATCAAAGGCTTGCCTGTTGGCATAAACCTCTAAATCCTTTCCTCTAATTTGGAAGTTTTTCTTATCTGTTAGAAGATTTAAGCTTTTATTAATAATTTCCCTTAACCTTATTTTTTCCCTGTATGTTGAAAATCTCTTGAAGTTTTCAATGCAATTAACTATTGTGTTAAAATCCTCCCTCATTATCTCATAATTTTTCTCCATCCTATGTAGGGCTTTTGGATCATAATTAATCTTTAAAATTTCTATGTTACCCTTTTGAGAAGCAAGGAAATTTCCAAATTTATGGGAAATTGTAAGAATAATTAACTCTAAGAAATCTCTATACTCTTTCTGTTGCTTTGTCATCCTGTCAATTATCTTGTAAACAATAAGCATGGTAGCTAAAACAAGTAAAAATTCCCATAAAATAACCTGTTTGGTGTATTCCAAAATCTTCTTTTCAAGGAAGTCTTGGTCTACTTTTCGACTTTCAAGGTAATGAAAAATATAGTCTTCCTTTAAGTATTCAATGAAACTAAAGACTAAAGCATTAAGATAGAATAGGACAAATATCATAGTAATTGTAAGAGCAGCTATGATTTTTATTTGAAATTTCAAAGCAGTCTGTATCCCCTTCCTGGATAGGTCTTTATGCTATCAGAAGGCAGTATTTTTCTTAGCTCTCTAATGTATGCTCTTATGGACTCATCACCTACCTCTTTGTTAGGCCATATGTAGTTAAGGATGGTCTCATTATCAACTATTTCACCCCTTCTTTTTAAAAGCAGGATTAAAAGTTCCCAAGCAGTTTTTGAAATTCTGATCTCATTTTTTCCTTTGTAGATTACTTTGGAATCAAGATTTATATTTATGTCTCCAATTTGAACTATGGTTTCTATATGTCTTCTTTTACTTAACGCCTTAAGCCTAAGAAGCATCTCTTTAAAATCAAAGGGTTTCACTAAATAATCATCAGCACCTTTAAGAAAACATTCTTCTTTGCTTTCCAAATCTCTCTTTGCTGTAATTACAAGAATTGGAGTTCTATATCCTGATTTTCTTAGAACTTCTATTATTTTTTCACCAGATGTGTGTTTTAGAATCAGATCAATTACCAAAACATCAAATTCATAACTCTTTATCACTTTGGGAAGTTCTCTCTCATCCCAGAGCCATACTGTCTCAATTTTATGAAGCTTAAGATAGTCCCTAAGGGTCTCTCCTAAGATTCTGTCATCCTCAATAAGGAGGATACGCATAAAATAATAACATCAATAAGTTTGGGGCTCTATTATCCTTGGAGTAATAAAGATTAAAACTTCATAAATATCCTCATCCCTTCCTCTACTGGTGAAAAGCTCTCCCACTAAAGGTATGTCTCCAAGCCCAGGAACCTTGGAATTTAACATCCTATCAACTTTCTTGTATATACCACCAAGAACAAGAGTTTCTCCGGGTTTTACAGTTGCCTCAGTAAAGGATGATAGTTTTACTGTGCGTGGAGCAAAAATGTTATTACCTATATTAACGAATTCAACAAAATCCTCCTTACTGAAAGATACATAAAGATTCATCATATTGTCATCTATAATTCTTGGTGTTACATCAAGAGTTATGGCAACATCTTTAAATTTAGTTGAAATCTCTGTAGCTGTACCACCAACAGTCCTTTCACCATAGGGGATAGATTCACCTTGAATGATAGTGGCTTTTTGATTATCAAGAGTTACGATTCTTGGATTTGAAAGAACTTTTCCTTTTCCTGTTTGCTGCAGGGCTGAGATTCTTAAATCAAGAGCAAAAGTTCCTGAGGCATTTAAATATCCGATGGTAATAGCTGAGGTTTCGTTACTTACTCTACCAGTCCTAGCTGGTAAGTTTACTGCCAAAGGTGTAGTAGCACCAGAAAATTTGTCTCTTTGGGAGCCAACAATTTTAGTTCTTGACCCTGGAGGTGACCAGCTGATACCCCATTCAAAACCAAGACTTTTTGAATAGGAGCTACTTATCTCAATTATTCTTGCTTCAATTAAAACTTGTTTCTGAGGTACATCTAATTTAGCTATTACTTTCTCAATTTCTCTGTGGAGTAAGGAAGGAGCATTGACTATGAGCGTACCTGTAAGCTCATCTGTTGAAAAACCAAGAAGTTTAACAACTTTCTCTTCTACTGTTTCGCCAGCTCTTAGATATTTAATTGTTTCTGTGGATTCTTTCTCTTTTATGCTATCAATTTCATAGACTATTTCTCCTGTTTTATCGTCTTTTTTTACTCTAATGGAATCTATGTTGAAATATTGAAATATTCTTGTTTCTGTGAAAATTGAAGCGAAATTAGCTGTTCTTTGCAGAATGATAGAGGGTCTTACATACTTTAATTTGTATAACCTTACTTCTTTGGGAGCTAAAGCAATCTCAATAAGATATGAATCTATAGGTAAAATCCTTAAAATGTTGTCTTCTTCTAATTTTACAAGATTGTTGGTTTTACATATTAAATCCATAGCCTTAGTTATAGTAACATTTTTGAGATTCATAGTTATTTTCCCACCTATCCTTGGATGTATGACTAAATTATACCCTCCTGCCTCAGCAAGAAATCTGAGAGCTCCTACTATATCTGCATCCTGTAAGTCAAGAGATATATTTTTTTCCGGAGATAGTATCTTTTTGTCAGTTAATTCTGTCTGATCTGATTTTTTAGTATTCTTTTTGGCAATTTTAGGGGAAGGAATCATATCTTTTGAAGTTAATCTTACTACTTCCTTTTCCTTTGGAATATTTACATGCAAAACAACCTCATCAACTAAATAGGAAGCTTCTGCTTGGACTTCTTGATCAAAATTAAAATTAAACTCTAACATATTATCTTTCTTGTTTAAAAGAAGAGGTATCTCTTTTGATGGTTCTGTTGCCAAGGCTACATCTGTAAAAGACACTTTTAGTATGTTTCCTTCCTTAATTATCTCTGGCTCTGGCAGTACATTGTCTCCTTTTATGGATATTTCATAGCCACTTTCAGTTTTTTCCATTAATATATCAATTATCTTTACGGGCTCTTCTTGAGAAGGGGAATTTTTTCCAAAAGAAATCCTTAAAACATTACCCTCGGTGATAATTTCAGCTTTTGTAGGCTCAGAAAAAAGTATGTCTATTACCGTGTTATTTTCATTAGGCTGAGCAAAAACCTCACTTACAAGCCCAGAATGAAAGAGCATTTTTTGAGAGAGAATGCCGGGTTTTGTGTCAAGAAGTTCAATTTTTAATCTAAAAGGATCATCTTGAGGAATAATTCTGTAGTTAGGTTTTGATGTAAGTTGTATTAATAAACTATCCTCCTCACTGGAGACTGAATTGATCTGTCCTGCCCAACCCAGGGAAACAAAAAAGAATATAAAGAAAAATACGATAATATTAACTCTATTTATCATGGCACTTCCTCCGTTCTTAATTTCAAAATTTTCTTTGTTTGAAATGTCTCCCCAGTTGGAGACTTTATAGTCTCTACAATTTCTATCTCATTTTTTGAAATTTTTGTTATTTGGCCTTTTTTAAACCCAATTCTATCCCTCTCTTTTACAACAAAATATCTTCCATCGGGTGTCTTTATTAAAGCTTTGTATTCTTTATTGTCCATTAAAATACCTGTAAGCTTTAATTCTTCTATATCGAAATTTTCAAGAAGCCCTTGTGCCTTAGCCTTATCTTTCCTTACAATTTGAGGATAAAAGGGATCAATTAGATTAGAAATTTCATAGGAATTGTTCTTAGTTGCAATTTGTTGTTGCAAATTTTTTGAAGTATCTATGGATGTAAGGGGTTTTGGCTGCGTTTTAGTTTCTTTCTGAGGTTGAGTTCCTACAGAAGTTAATTGATAAATTCCGTAAATTACTAAGAAAAGCAGTAAAACTATTAAAATTAATATTTGTAATTTTTTTCTGTCCATAACATTACTTTTTCTTTTCTTCTTTTAATTTTTTCTTTTCCTCTTCTGGTATCAATGAGTAAGTAGCTATCAATAAGTTTGCATTAATATTTGTTGGTTCACCCTCTTTCCTTAACTCACCTCTGTCATCAATGTTTCCTGCTTTAAATTCAAAAGAATTTACATTTACCACTCTTTCAATTTTCGCTATCTCTGAAAAGAAAAGACCGAAGCTGTGGTACTTACCTCTCATCTTCACTTCTACTGGTAATTGATAAATCTCTTTTGATTCATGGACTATCTTCTCTTTAGGTCTCCATAAAGTAACCTGTAATCCTTGCTGAATACCAAGTTCCGATACTCTTTTCAAAAGCCCTGAAACTTCTGTTTCCTTTGGTAAAAGGGCTACTAAGTAATCCATTTTTTTCTGTAACTCTAAATTCATGGCTTTTATTTGTTCATATCTGGCGGCTAATTGATTTGCTTTATCTATCTCTTGTTTAACAGTTTCATTTTCTTTTTTAAGCTTAGTGATAGTGTCCATGCTTTCAGAAAAATAAAGGGAATAAAAAACTAATAAAATAGCCAGTGGAAGTATAACCATTAATAAAATTCTATTCCTTCCTGAAAACTTTGTTAAATCCATATCTCTATTCCTTTAAGTTAAATTCTAATATAAACATATAGACTGGAAAATTTTCATATTTAGTCTGTTGCGTCTCAAGTAGTTTTACTTCTCTGAATTCCGGGGCTTTTTTCAGTGCCTCCACAAAGGAAACTATATTTAAATTTGAAAAACCAAAGCCTTTTACTATAATCTTTCTTTCCCACTCTTTCTGAGCCTCTTTAATAGGTTGTTGACCTCCTTGAGATTTATCCTGCATGCCAAAGCTCACTTCTGATAGCCAAATACCCTCGCTTAAATTTTTAGCAAGAGAACTAAGAATAGCAACCGGATCCTTCTGCCTGCTCTTTAAGTTTTCAATTAATTTTGTCTTTGTCTCTATTTCTCTATTCATCTCTTCAAATTTCTTTACTTCTTCAATTTTTTTCTGAAGTTGAGCAAAAATTTTTTTATTATTCTCAATTTCCCCTTTGAGTTTTGACTTTGTTATTTCCATATAGATAAATAGTCCTGTAACTATTAAAATAGCAATTGCTGTGGGTAATCCTAATTTAATAAGCATCTCTTTTGAGGATGCTAAATCTATAGATGGCTTGGCTTTCTTAGTTTCCAATTTTGGCAGAAGATTTATCCTAATCATCTTATCTTCTCCGTTCCTCTTAAAGAAGCACCTATGGATATGGCGGATAAAGGTGCAAAATTCTGCATTTTTGTTGATAATTCTTTAGAAATTTTTATTTTTTTAAAGGGATTAAAAAGTTTTATTACCACATCGAGCCTTTCCTGAAGAAATTGAATGAATTGAGTTGAAGAGGTTGGAGAGCCTGTAACATAAACCTCTTCTACATTACTTTCACTGCTTATGGTCTTGAAATATTCAATTTGTCTATATATTTCAGCTGCTACTTCATCTGCGTAATTTCTTATTTCATCCTCTGTGGAATTTTCTATTGGAACATGGGAAGAATTTATACTTTCTCTAATGTATAAAGGTTCATATCCCTTTGCTATAACAGAATTTATCACATGCTCTCCAATATTCATAATAATTGATAACCCGCCTTCAGAATAATTCACTTCGTAAACATTATAAAGAGCAAGTGAACTTAAATCAGCGATTTTAGGAATCATACCAGCTTTTTCTAAAATGTTGGCATAGTCATTTACAATCTCTTTTAAAGCCACAGCAACTATTATTTTTGAAGAGTTTTTATTTTTTGCAATTATATGATAATCATAATAAATTTCTTTGATGCTAAAAGGTACATATTTGTCAAGTTCAGTAGGGAGGTTTAAATCTATTTCATTACTATCAATGTAGGGCACTTCTATAATTCTAATGGCACAATTAGTAGGTCCTGTGATACAATAGGCTACTTCAGGATTCTTTATATTAAACTTTGGAGGTATTTTGATAAGGGTTCTAAGTAAAGTGTCTATGTCAGCTATTCCCGTATTTTTAACTACTCCCTCTGGTAATTCAAATATTTCCCAACCTATAAGCTCATAGCCACCTTTTTTTCTTACTAAGGCAGCTTTTACAAAAGAAGGTTCTATCTCTAACCCAATAATCATTTGGTCTGTTTAAGTTGTACCAAATTTAGATATTTTTGTCAATAGTTTTTTTTTCTTTAAAAATTTTTTTCATCATTTGTAGGGGAGCAGCTTTTCCTGTCCATATTTCAAAGGCTTTCGCAGCCTGCCAAATTAACATGCCAGAACCATCTATGGTCTTACATCCAAACTTTTTAGCTTCCTTTAGTAAAGGAGTTTCGTTATAAATTAAATCTATATATACATGATCTCTACTCAATAAAGTTGGTTCAAGAGGCATAGGGTCATTACCTCTTAGTCCCAATGAAGTGGCATTAACAACAATCTGAAAATTTCTCATAATATCTGGGGTGATTTTTTTAATTATTTCAATGCTTCCTAATTTTTGAAAGGTCTCCTTTAATTTATATGCCTTAGATAAAGTTCTATTAAAAAGAAAAAGATTACCACCCTCTTTTAATATACCAAAGGCAACTGCTTTGGCTGCTCCTCCAGCACCTAGAAGAAGTATATTAGAACCTTTAACCGTTACACCCTCCTCAAATATAGAATTTATAAAACCGTAAACATCAGTATTAAAACCTATAAGTTTACCATTACTGTTTAAGATTGTATTTACAGCTTCTATGTATTTTGCCTCTTCCTTTATTTCGTCAAGATAGGGAATTACGGCTTCCTTATGAGGCACTGTTATGTTTACACCTATTAAATTAAGGGCTCTTATTGCCTCAACAGCCTCTTTTAATCTTTCAGCCTTTACAAGAAAGGGAATATAACAGTAGTCAAGTCCCAGTTCCCTGAAAGCACTATTATGAAGTAGGGGAGACAAGGTATGTTCTATAGGATCACCAAATATGCCTGTTATCTTTGTTTTCCCAGAAATCATGTGGTTATTGTAGCAAATGGTAGTAAAGGTTATCAATAAAAATGAAAATATTCCTTTCCTGGCGATGCTCAGAAATAGATGGGATTTCCACGGACACCCAAGGTCCTCCTCTAAACAGTGGATTGCTTAACAGTCCTTTGGACTAATCATAATGACTGGAATGGAAGTGATTGGGACCATGGATCCGAGGGAAAGGAATTGGAGAGACACTGTAGTCTTTTCCACTACAGATAAAATCGGCAAATTAGATTATCCATTGATTAATGTTTTACTTTTGTTATATGATTTAAAATTATTCAAAAATTCTCTGGGAGGGATCTATGCAAGAGGCTATGCAAAAGTACTACGAAGAATTAAAAAATTTCAAAATTCAAGTGCCTGAGAAGTTCTCCTTTCCTCTTGATGTATTTGATAAATGGGGAGATGCCCAGGCTTTGATTTGGACTAATGGAGAGACTCTTGAAAAATACACCTTCAAGGAACTAACAGTGTACTCAAGTAAATTAGCTGGTGGATTTAAAAAACTGGGAATAAACAAAGGTGATAAAGTTCTAATCCTTCTTCCCAACATACCTCAATGGTGGGTCATTATTCTTGCAATTATGAGAATAAATGCTGTAGCAATACCCGGTACTACTCTGTTAACATGGAAGGATATAGAATATAGATTAAAAGCTGCTGATATAAAAGCAGTAATATCTGATGCTGAAAATGCATCAAAAATTGAAGAGGCAGTTAATAAATACGGAAAAGATATATTATTGATAAATATTAACAACGTAAAGGGTTGGAAAAATTATGATGATGTCATAAAGGCTGATGCCTACCTTGGTGAAAGAACTTTTTCTCATGATCCTGCTTTTATATTTTTTACTTCTGGAACCACAGGACTTCCAAAAATGGTTTTACATACTCAGGTTAGTTATCCCTTAGCACACGTAATTACAGGAAAATTTTGGCTTGATCTTAAGCCTGGAGATATCCACTGGAATATCTCTGACACTGGATGGGCAAAAGCAGCCTGGTCAAGCTTCTTTGGTCCATGGAATATGGGAGCTACTGTTTTTACCTATTATAGAAAAGGAAAATTTTCTCCTGCTTTAATTGTAGAAACGCTTAAAAAATACGAAATAAACACACTATGCGGACCACCTACTGCTTATAGAATGATTGTTAAGGAGTTTCCTCTTGAAGAACTAAAATTTAAAACAGTAAGACATTTTGTGGCAGCTGGCGAACCTCTTAATCCTGAGATTATAAACTTATGGAAAGAGGCAACAGGTGAATGGATATACAATGGATATGGTCAAACTGAGACTGTAAATACCCTAGCTATGTTTAAATTCGTTCCCATGAAAGCAGGTGCCACAGGGCTGCCTACTCCTGGATTTATAATTGATATAATTGATGACAACGGGAACCCACTTCCACCTAACACAGAAGGTAATATTGCAATTAAGATAAACCCTGAAAGACCTGTAGGATTATTCCAAGAGTATATTGGAGACAAACTTGAGATGGCTGCTGCCTTCAGGGGTGAATGGTACTATACAAGAGACAGAGGATATAAGGATGAAGATGGCTATTTCTGGTTTGTAGGTAGAGAAGACGATGTCATAATAAGTGCTGGATATAGAATAGGACCTTTTGAAGTGGAAAGTGCTCTTATTAAACATCCAGCGGTAAAAGAAGCTGCTGTGGTGGCAAGTCCTGATGAAGTAAGAGGAGAAGTAGTTAAAGCCTTCATTGTATTAACATCTGATTACACTCCCTCTGAAGAACTTGTAAGAGAGATACAGGATTTTGTTAAAAAAGAAACTGCACCCTATAAGTATCCAAGAAAAATAGAATTTGTAGAGGAACTTCCAAAAACAATTAGTGGTAAAATAAAAAGAAAAGAACTAAAACTTAAAGAATTTGGCAAGCTACCTAAGTAAATGTCATACATAGCTGTCATAGGTGCGGGAAGCTGGGGAACCACCTTAGCTTCCCTTCTTTCAAAAAAAGGCTTTGATGTCGTTTTATGGGCAAGGGAAAAGGAAATTGCTGATTCCATCAATTCTAAAAGAGAAAACAACTTATATCTTCCCGGTATTCCTTTGCATGAAAATCTCTTTTGCACAAATAACCTCTTAGAATCAGTAAAAAAGGCAAGATTTATAGTTAATGTAGTTCCTACCCAATTTATTAGAAATGTTTTTACCCAAATAAAGGATAACATAAACAAGGAAACAATAATTGTAAGCGCCTCAAAGGGAATTGAGAAAAAAACTCTTCAAACCCCTTCCCAAATTCTAGAGGAGATATTCAATAAGAATGTTTATGTTCTTTCTGGACCAAGTTTTGCAATTGAAGTAGCTCAGGAAAAGCCAACTGCTGTAACTTTATCAGGTATTGACAAAAAGGAAAGGCTTCTTCTACAAGAAATATTCAGCACCAGCTACTTTAGAGTATATGAACATGATGATCCCATTGGTTCAGAAATTGGAGGAGCAGTAAAAAATGTTATTGCTATAGCCTCAGGAATATGCGATGCTTTAGAGCTTGGTAACAATGCAAGAGCAGCACTAATTACAAGAGGTCTCCAAGAGATTATGAGACTTGGGAAAAAAATGGGAGCAAAAGAGATAACTTTTTCAGGATTAAGTGGAATAGGCGATCTTTTCCTTACTTGTACATCAAGACTTTCAAGAAATTATACAGTAGGATTCAGGCTTGGAAAGGGCGAAAGCATCAGAGAAATATCTGAAAGTATGCGTTCTGTAGCAGAAGGAGTAGAGACAAGTCAATCAGCCATGGAACTTGCTAAAAAGTTAAATATTGAAATGCCTATTACAGAACAGATATACAAAGTAATTTATGAAGGTAAAAATCCAAAAGAAGCAACTTATGATTTGATGAACAGAGCATTAAAACCTGAATTTTATTGAAAACATATCTCTCTCTTTGGTATTATTCAATATGTTTTTAACGATAGTAATTATTTTTCTCTTATTCCTTAATTGCATTGCCTGGGGGCAAAAAATTTGCATTAAGGAAATTGATGGAGAGAAGGTTTATACAAACCTTTGTGATACAAAAGCAAAGGCAGTTCTAATAAATAAATCCTCATTGAAAATGAACAATAACTCCCTCAGAAATCTGCCTAGGGAACTTTCAATTTTCTCAAGAGAGGAATTAGAAAAAATTGTTGACGAAAAGGCTAAAATTTATGGAATAGATGCTAAACTTATTAAAGAAATTATAAAAGAGGAATCTAATTGGAATGTTAATGCCATATCCCCGAAAGGAGCAATGGGAATTATGCAGCTCATGCCATCAACAGCTCTTCTTTTAGGAGTAAAAAATCCTTTTGATCCTAAGGAAAATATAGACGGTGGTATTAGATATATTAAATATCTTCTTGAAAAATTTCAAGGTAACATAAACCTTGCTTTAGCAGCTTACAATGCAGGACCTAATCTGGTTGAATCCTTAGGTAGAATTCCTAAAATACCTGAAACCATTCAATACGTTGATAATATTACGAAAAGATACTTTGGCATATCATCCCCCTATTTAGAATCATACTCCTATAGGAAGAGAACAAACCCCATAAAAGCTATCTATATGTCTGACGGCACTGTACTATATACTAATAGATACTGAGGTGAGTTTATGAAAGAGCAAATAGTAGAAGAAATCATAAGTTTAAAAAAAGAGAGAAATGCAATAATTCTTGCCCATAACTATCAAAGAGAAGAAATACAGGATTTAGCTGACTTTGTAGGTGACTCCTTAGAATTAAGTAGAAAAGCAACAGAGGTTGAATGTGAGATGATAGTTTTTTGTGGCGTTCATTTTATGGCAGAGACAGCGGCAATTCTCAATCCAGATAAAACCGTGCTACTGCCTGAGATAGAGGCTGGTTGCCCTATGGCTGATATGATTAATGGTGAGAAACTTGAAAAATGGGCTTCACAATACCCTGATGCCTCGGTGATATCCTATGTTAATACAACTGCTGAGGTAAAAGCTCTCAGTTATGTTTGTTGCACCTCTGCTAACGCAATAGAAATTGTGAAGGCTGTTCCTCATAAGAGAATTCTTTTTGTTCCTGATAAAAATCTTGCTTTCTGGGTAATGAAAAATGTACCCCATAAGGAAATAATACCTTGGGATGGCTTCTGTCCAACTCACCATATTATAAAAAGAGAAGACATAATTAAGTCAAAAGAACTTCATCCTAATGCCTTAGTGGTGGTCCATCCTGAATGCAGACCAGAAGTAATAGATTTGGCTGACCATGTGGCATCAACTTCTGGAATGGTAAGATTTGCTAAATCTTCACCGGCAAAAGAATTTATCATTGCCACAGAAGTAGGATTACTCTATAGACTCAAGAGAGAAAACCCTGATAAATACTTTTATCCTGCCAAAAAGACCATGATTTGTCCAAACATGAAGATAACAACCCTTGAAAGCCTATTAAGAGCTCTGAAGGAGATGAAATATATCATTAAAGTCCCGGAAGAGATTAGAATAAGAGCAAAAGAAGCTTTAGACCGCATGCTTGAACTATATAAATCCCAATCTAAATGAAAGAAAATCTTCTACGAAAATTAATCAAAGAAAAGATAAAAAAAGAAGGTCCTATTCCCTTTGATGAATTCATGAATATGGTTCTTTACGAACCTGAAGTGGGATACTACATGAGGAAAGATTTAAAAATCGGAAGAGAAGGTGATTTTTTTACTGCCTCCCATCTTGGTAAAGCTTTCGGCATACTTTTATCAGAAGCCCTTATAAAGTTATGGAATAAATTGGGCTGTCCTAAAAATTTCTCTATTACTGAAATAGGACCTGCTATGGGATATCTTGCAGAAGATATATTAGAGGAATTCTTTATGAGAAGTTTTTCTTCTCAGATTGATAAATATGTTCTCATTGAGATAAATCCAACACTGATAGAGCATCAGAAGGAAAGATTAAAAAAATACCAGGGAAAAACTATCTGGTACAGTTCAATTAAAGAAGTTAAGCCTATAAATGGTATTGTAATAGTCAATGAAATTTATGATGCTTTTCCAGTTCGGATTTTTGAAATAAGAAACCATAAAGCTTTTGAGATATACGTGACCTTGAATGAAAAAGATGATTTTATGGAAACTCTAATTCCAGCAAGGCAAGAAACTATAGCTTATCTTGAAGAATTTGCTCCACAAGTTTTTCAAATTGAAGGATATCGTTCTGAAGTAAATCTTATGGCAAAGGAATTTACTCTTCAACTCTCTAAATTGCTCCAAAAGGGATATATACTAATTTTTGACTATGGCTTTGAGGCAGATGAATATTTTGCACCTTTTAGAAAGAGAGGAACTCTTATGTGCTATTATAAACATACTCTAAATGAAAATCCTTACATAAAGATTGGTCAACAGGACATGACTTCCCATGTTAATTTTTCAGCCTTGAAAAAATGGGCAAAGGAAGTAGGATTTAAAATTGAGAGTTTTACTTCTCAAAGCAAGTTCCTTGTCTCTCTCTGTGACGAAACATTACTTGAAAGACTACACAAAGAGAGATTAACTGAAAAATTTAAGAGACTTATTCTACCACAAGGAATGGGAGAGTCTCATAAAGTCTTAGTTCTATCTAAATCTTAATAAGGCTTTTTATCTCTTATGTTCCCTGCAGGATTATAATTACAAACCCAGATCTCCTCTCCTCCTGCACATAAAGCTCTACCACAGCCTACCTCTTGGGTATTTTGCCAAATAATCTGAGTGTAATGTTTACATTCTTTGCCTTTCTTACAACTATTTGAAGTGTAATCATAGTAAAATCTCTCCTTTGCCCAATAATCCACCACATATGAAGCTTTAACAGGATAATTTGACCAGAATATATTTTCTCCATAACTGCTTGCCCTGTGTATCATTCTACAACCATAAGTCCTACTTAATTTATATGCCCAATCTTTTGCAAGATCTTCCATGTCAGAAGACCATTTTAAGGAAGGCACCCCTACCTGAGACCGCCACTTATTATGCTCTGTTAATATCTCAATTTTTTCCTTTGAAGAGAGTTCTTCATAGTATCTTTTACTTTCAGGTAAGTGTTTATAAGCAACACAATTAATTAAAGTGAGTGTAACAAAGACAATCATTAAAAGAGTGGCTATTCCACTGAAAAAAGATGAAAAATAAACTTTCAATTTCTTAGAAGCACTCACTAATACTAAATTCCTGCCTTTGTTAGTTCCTTTATTATTGCCTGCCCAATTACATTTCTTTGAATTTGATTTGTACCTTCATAAATCTGGAGTATCTTTGCGTCCCGCATCATTTTCTCAACAGGGTATTCCTTCATATATCCAGAGCCTCCCATAACTTGAACCGCATCAACTGTTACCTTCATTGCTACATCTGTTGCAAAGGTTTTAGCCATTGCAGAGGCTTTTGTTATATCCTTTGCACCACTGTCAATATATCTTGCAACAGAATAAACAAGCGCCCTTGCTGCCTCAATCTGAATTGCCATGTCAGCTAGCATATGTTGTACTGCTTGAAAACTTATTACAGGTTGACCAAATTGGATTCTTTGTTTAGCAAACTTTGCTGCTTCCTCAAAGGCACCTTGTGCCACACCCACACCTTGTGCTCCTACTCCTACACGGCTTTGATCAAGAGTTTTCATAGCCACAATAAATCCCATTCCTTCTTTACCAAGAAGATTCTCTTTTGGAATTCTACAGTCTTCAAAGATTAATTCTCTTGTGGCAGAAGCTCTTATTCCCATTTTGTTTTCCTTTTTACCAAAACTAAAACCAGGAGTACCTTTTTCCACTATGAAAGCCGATGCTCCTCTTGCTCCTTTGCTTTTGTCTGTAAGGGCTATTACTGTGTAAATCTCTGCTTCTCCTCCGTTGGTTATCCATTGTTTTCTTCCATTAAGGATATAATAATCTCCATCCTTAGTAGCTACAGTCTGAATGCCACCAGCATCACTTCCGGCATTTGGTTCTGTAAGAGCAAAGGCAACAAGTCTTTTACCTTCAGCAATGTCTGGAAGGTATTTTTGTTTCTGTTCCTCGTTACCAAAAAGAAGAATAGGATAAGTACCTAAGGCATTTGCTGCATAGGTAGTGGAAACTCCAAGACAAATCCTTGATAACTCTTCCACTACTAAACAAAGTTCTAAAGCTCCTGTACCAAGACCACCATATTGCTCAGGGATGAAAACTCTAAACATATCTGCCTGAGCTAAAATTTTCATAATATCCCATGGAAACTCGCCTGTCTCATCAAGTTCTGCCCGGACAGGTAAAATATGTTCCTCAGCAATCTGCCTTGCCAGTTCTTTTATCATTTTCTGGTCTTCTGTTAAAAAATAATCCATCTAAGCCTCCTTTTTAGCCTGATATATCAAGCCCTTCTACAAGAAGGGTTGGTGATCCCACATTACCGTAAAAAGTTAAGTCCTCACCTATTGCTGTAATGTTTTTAAAAAAATCTCCAATGTTACCAGAAATAACAACCTCTTTTAAGGGATATTTAATTTCTCCTTTTTCTATGTAAAGTCCCGCAGCTCCAACAGAGAAATCACCACTAATAGGATTGGCAGTATGCATACCCATAACATCAATGACATATATACCCCTGTCTATAATTTTTAATAACTCCTCAAAAGAATATTTTCTACTTTCTGTGTCTAAATATAAATTCGTAGGGCCTACAGAGATACCTCTCTCTGTTCTTAAAGCATTCCCTGTTGAGCTTTTTAATCCAGATCTTTTAGCAGTGTAACAGTTATGCATTAAACCTTTAAGAATCCCTTTTTCAATGAGAAGTTTCCTTTTTGTGGGAACTCCTTCTCCATCAAAAGGTGTGGAACCAAACCTCTCCTTTAATAATCCATCATCAATTATATTTATTTTGTCGTTTATTACTGATTTATCCATTTTATTGATAAAAATTGACTTACCTAGTAAAAAATTTTCCGCTGAGAGAGATTGACAGACAAGTTCAAGAAATTCAACTGCCACTGCAGGAATAATTAAGCCGTAACCTTTAAAAGATTTAATTTTCTTGCCATTAAGCAATAAAGTAGCCTTAGTGGCAGCATCCCTTCCTATCTCAAAAAAATTAACATTTTTTAAAAATCTTTCAGCCTTATAAGACCATCCCATTTGAGATTCTAAATCTTCTGCTATAGCCATAATATGAGCAGTTATTTGACTGAACTTATAACTAATCTCCAATCCCTTTGAATTTATAAAACCTTTTTCATCAAAAGAGATACGCACTTCGCTGTTTCTTAACTTTTTTACTCTTTTATCCTCAAAAGCTCCCTTTTGCATCTCTAATAAAAAATCTTTCAAATTGTTCTTTACCTTTTCTAATTCCCCATCATATACATGCACGTCTTGTAATTGCCCGGGTTCAGGGATTTCAGAGAATTCATCAGGATCAGAATTTTCAGCAAGCATAATGGCATGATCAAAAGCATCGCTTATTCTGTCAAGGGAAGTGCAAGTAGCAAAGCCCATTTTACTGTCCTTTAGAACTCTAATGGAGAAAAGCTCCCTTACTGCCATTTTATCTTTATCAAAATCAAAATCTTTTCCTTCTAAGGAAAAGGATTTTCTTAACAAAAAATAAATTTCCCAGTGAGCCTTGAGAGATGGAATTTTCCTTAAAATCTCATTCAAAATAGGTTGCTGAGGCATTCTCTGACTCCCACACAGTAACTGAATGAAGTCTTACAGGGGTCTCCTTAAATTGATCTTTAAGTTCATGATAAAGCCATTTTGCAATATTTTCACTGGAAGGATTTATCTGAGTAAAGGGATAAACTTCATTTATAAAGGTATGGTCTAATTTATTGACCACTTTTTCCGTTATCCTTTTTAATTCTTTAAAATCTATAGCAATACCAATTTCATTTAAATATTCAGAGACAACCTCCACCTCCACCTTCCAATTATGTCCATGAATGTTTTCACACTTTCCCTTATATCCCCTTAATTGATGAGCAGCATCGAAATCTACGATTATCTTAAGTTTGTACATTACTTAGCTTCTTTTTTGAATATTGTAAGGTAGGGAATATTTCTAAAAGTCTCTTGATAATCAAGTCCATATCCCACTATGAATTTATTAGGTACTGAAAAACCTACATAGTCAACAGGAACTTCCACTATTCTTCTATCTTTCTTATCAAGAAGCACGCATATTTTTAGAGAGGATGGTTTTTTTTCAAGGATTTTGTCTCTAATGTATTGAAGAGAAATGCCTGTATCAATTATGTCATCTACTAAGAGGATGTCTTTACCCTCCAGTTCCTCCTTGGGGAAATAATGAATTTTTACCTCACCAGAAGAAGTATCCTTTATGTAACTGGAAGCTATTATAAAATCAATTCTTAAGGGGCTTTTTATGTGTCTTATAAGATCTGAAAAAAACATAAAGGACCCCTTCAGGATACCTATGGCAAGAAGATCTCTTTTAGCATAGTCCCTTGATATTTTTTGGGCAAGCTCCCTTACTTTTCTCTGAATTTCCTCTTCAGTAATAAGTGGTGTTCCAATAAACATGGTTTATATTATAACAAAAAAAATGATTTCATAAAAACCTTAAATTCAATGTTTAGAAACAATCTTATCCTTAGGAGAAGAATAGCAAAAAATCATTACCTCGGAGGAATTTTAGTAAGGGAGAGGATAATCCAAATTAGAGACCCTTTAAGATATGGAATTTAAATGCAAAAGGACAACAGGTAAAATTAATTTAAAAGGGATGTTGAATTTTTGTAAGCAAGATAACTATTCTATATGTATATGAGAAAAAATACCTTGAACTTGACTAACAGAACAATTTTAGTTACTGGTGGTACAGGTTCTTTTGGTAAAAAATTTCTGAAGTACTGCTTGCAAAAGTATAAATTAAAAAAGATTATCATCTTCAGTAGAGATGAATTCAAACAATATCTTATGCAAAAGGAATTTCCACCTCAGCAATATCCAAAGATAAGGTTTTTTATTGGTGATATTAGAGATAAAGACAGATTAAGATTTGCTTTTGAAGGAGTTGATTATGTAGTCCATGCTGCAGCCCTGAAGCAAGTACCTATCCTTGAATACAATCCTTTCGAGGCAGTAAAAACAAACATTATAGGTGCCCAAAACATAATAGAGATAGCTATTGAAATGGGTGTAAAAAGAGTTGTAGCACTCTCAACAGATAAGGCTGTAAATCCTGTGAATCTATATGGTGCTACAAAGCTTGCCATGGAAAAGCTCTTTATAGCAGGCAATGCTTATGCTGGTTCTAAGCCCACTCGTTTCAGTGTTGTAAGATATGGAAATGTTGTAGGAAGTAGAGGAAGTGTAATACCCTTTTTCCTAAAACTTGTAAAAGAAGGCTCTAAGGAACTTCCCATAACAGATAAAAGAATGACAAGATTCTGGATAACTCTTGAAGAAGGAGTAAAACTTGTCCTTTTTGCCCTCCTAAACTCAGCGGGTGGTGAAATATTTGTTCCGAGGATTCCTACTGTAAAAATTGTTGATATTGCTAAGAGTATTTGTCCTGATTGCAGATTAAGTTTTATTGGTATAAGACCAGGTGAAAAATTAAATGAATGCTTAATATCAGAAGACGAAGCTATAGATGTAAGAAAAGTTGTTCATGATGGCAATGAATACTATATAGTTCTTCCTCAGTTTTATTTTGAGACAGAGGGACTAAAAAAATGGAGAAAATACCCTAAAATGCCAGAGCGCTTTTCCTACAAAAGCGACACAAATGAATGGTATTTGAAGGAAGAGGAAATCAAAGACCTTTTAAAAAACATAGAAATTGAATGGTAATACCTTACGGAAGACAATCCATAGATGATGAGGACATTAAAGAGGTTATAAGGACACTTAATTCAGATTTCATAACTCAAGGACCCAGAGTTGAGGAATTTGAAAAAAAACTGGCAGAATACTGTAACGCAAAATATGCCGTTGCTTTTAACTCTGGTACTGCTGCGTTGTATTGTGCCTATAGAGTTTTAAACCTTAAGAAAGGTTCCTCTTTCATAACCACTCCCATTACCTTTGTTGCCACAGTAAGTGCTGGAATTTTAAATAACCTGAAACCCACTTTTGTAGACATAGAGCCAGATACTGGCAATATAGATGTAGATCTCATTGAAAAGTCAAGGGAAGAAAAAACTACTGTTATTGTGCCTGTCCATTACGCAGGGCATCCAGTAGATATGGGAAAAATATGGGATTTAGCACAAAGATACAATCTATATGTTATTGAAGATGCCTGTCATGCTTTAGGTTCAAAATATAAGGGATATAAAACAGGTTCCTGCAAGTTTTCCCACATAACTGTCTTTAGCTTTCACCCTGTAAAGCATATAACCACTGGAGAAGGTGGTGCAGCCCTTACAAATGATAAAGAATTATATGAAAAACTTCTAATTTGCAGAAATCACGGAATTAAAAGAGGTGAAGAATGGTTTTATAATGTTGAATATCCCTCTTTTAACTTCCGCATTACTGATTTTCAATGTGCTCTTGGGATTTCCCAGCTACAAAAAATAGAAAATTTTATCAAAAAAAGAAGAGAAATAGCAGAATTTTATAGACAAGAGCTTTCAAATCATCCTTTATTTGAACTTCCTCCTGAAAAATCATACGCTTTTCATTCCTATCATTTATTTCCTCTTAAAGTAAGGGACACAAAAAGAAAAAGGGAAATTTTCAAGAGACTCAAGGAAAAAGGCATCGGTGTTCAGGTTCATTATATACCTGTTTATTTCCATAGTTGGTTTAAGAAAAAAGGCTTTAAAGAGGGACTCTGCCCCAAGGCTGAAGAGTTCTATAAGAGAGAAATAAGTATTCCTATTTATCCTGCTTTAAAAAAGAATGAATTAGAATATGTGGTTAAAATTCTAAAAGAGATCCTTTAAATCCCATGAATAATTCTGTATTTCAACTCAGCTATTTTCCAGTCTTCTTCCGTGTCAATATCATGAAACTCAGCCTCAGAAACCAAGAGAGCACCTGTATTTTCAGTCATAAGAGTTCTATTCTCCCTAAAACTTTTTACCTTAAACCAATAAAACTGACCTGTGTCATGATAGGCAGGCTCAAGGTCTTGTGATCTTTTTTCATAGTATTCTTTCCATAGAGGATAGACTCTACCATTTTCCATTTTTAAAGCTCTATAAATAGAAAAACTGAATTTTGCTACAGGAAATACTACATCGAAATTTTTATTTATCAATAAATCAAATCCTTCTCTGAGTAGTTTTTCAGTAACAAATACTGCGGTAGGATAAAGACAACAGCAAAACTCGGGATAAATGTCTCTTTTTGCATACTCCTGAAGCACCTCTACTAATACATCAGCTGTATCTGCAAAATCATCAGCTGTTTTTTCACTCCTCATAAAAGGAACAGAAGCTCCATATTTTATTGCTATCTCTGCTATTTCCTTATCTTCAGTGGAAACCATTACTTCATCAAAAAGTTTTGAATTCAATGCTCTCTCAATTACATAGGCAATTATTGGTTTGCCAAGAAAATTTCGTATGTTTTTACGAGGTATTCTTTTTGAACCACCTCTGGCAGTTATTACGGCTATATTCTTTTTCTCCTTCATAATTTAAATTATAATACAAAGTTGGTATAATTGACTTAAACATGAAAGTTACATTTTTTACAGAAGGTGGAAAAAATATAGGACTTGGACACATAACAAGATGTCTCTCTTTATGCGAAGCCTTTGAGGAATATAATATAAACTGCGAGTTCCTATTAGCCTGTGAAGAGGAAGTAAGAAATATCTTAGGTAATAGAAAAATTGAATATTTTAACTGGCGGGAAGATCTTGAAGCTTTTCAAGAAAAAATCAGCCATGCCCATATAGTGATAATTGACTCCTATCTTGCTGGAATAAAAAGCTATCAAATAGTGTGTAAAGATAAAAAAAAGGCTCTCTTTATAGATGACTATAGTAGACTCCCTTATCCTTGTGGATATATTCTTAATGGCAGTATAGGAGTAGAGGAAACTCACTACTCAAAAAAAGAGGGAATTAATTATCTTCTGGGTCCAAAATACATTCCCTTGAGAAAAGCCTTTTGGGAGGTGGAGGAAAAAGAAATAAAAAAATCTGTAAGTAAAATTCTCATTACCTTCGGTGGAAGTGATTCTGAAAATATGACCATTAAGATTTTAGAATTATTACACAGGGAATATAAAGAATTGGAAAAAATGGTAGTTATTGGTTATTTATTCAGAAATAAGAGAGAAATTTTTAAGTTTTCTTCCAATAAGATAAAAATCTTTGAAAATCTTGATGCAGAAGGGATGAAAAAACTCATGCTCCATGCAGACATAGCCATAAGCGCAGGCGGACAAACTACCTATGAACTTGCCAGAGTGGGTGTTCCATCAATTCTAATAGCCCTTTCGGAAAATCAAATACCAAATTGTAAAGGATGGGATAAAGCTAATTTTGCCAGATATGCAGGATGGTGGAGAGATTCTCAAACCTTAGAAAATTTGATATACTTTATGAAAGAGTTGGAAAATTTTGAAATTAGAAAAAAAATACACCAAATAGGAAAATCCTTAGTTGATGGCAAGGGAGCAAGGAGAGTAGTAAGAGAATTATTAGAGGGGGGTTAGCATGAACAGTTTTCAAACTATCTGGGAAGATTTAAGAAAGGAAGGGAGGCAAACTGCTAAATTTCCCTATGATAAAGTTATTAGGTTTGTCTTCAGATACTACCCAAAAGAAAAAGAGAAAAATAAAATAAAAATACTTGAAGTTGGATGTGGTGCAGGAAATAATCTATGGGCTTTAGCCACAGAAGGATTTGATGTATATGGTATAGACGGAAGTGAAACAGCAATAAAAATAGCACATACCATTTTTAATAAATTTGGACTAAATGGAAATTTTTATATTCAGGATTTTACAGAAAAATTTCCCTTTCAAAATGAAACCTTTGATCTAATAATAGACAGAGGTTCAATTACCTGTGTAGACTTTGATAAAGCAAAAAAAACTATTGAGGAAATCCATAGAGTATTAATAATTAATGGGTATTTCTTTTTTAATCCTTATTCTACCAAGCATTATACTTATCTAAGTAGCAGTCAAAAAATGAATTCAAAATATGTTTTAACAGAAAAGGGCACTCTATCTGGCACTGGCTTTGTTAACTTTTATGATCTTGAAGACGTAGAAAAACTTTTTGACATAAAAAGATGGGAAATATTAGAACTAAGAGAAGTCCTTATTGAAGACAAGATAAATCCTGAAAATCTTCATGCTGAATGGGAGATTGTTGCTAAAAAGAAATGAAAAAATTAGTTATATCTCAGCCAAGATATTTACCAGTGATAAGCTATATTCAAAGACTTTATTTTGCAGATGTTTTTGTATTTCTTGACAATGTTCAGAGACAAAGCAGAGGAGTAGAAAATAGAAACAAGATACAACTCAACGGTAAAGTAAAATGGTTAACGATCCCTGTAAAGTCCTCCAGCAGGGAAAAAATATATAAAACTAAAATTCTTAATGATGACTGGATAGAGACTCATAAAAGAATTATAGAAGTAGCATATAAAAAACATCCTTTTTTCGATAAAGATTTTATCGACCTTTATTATGCAGACACAAAAAAAATATTGATAGAAAAGGATTACAACTATTCTGACACTTTGATACACCAGGTAATGAATTGTTGTAAAATCTTTGACTTTAAGCCTAACTATTTAAGAGCTACAGAACTTCAGGTGCCTGAAATCAAAGGTGTAGAGAATTTGTTTAATATTGCTGTCAAATTAGACATAGATGTATATATCTCTGGGAGTAATGGAAGAAAGTATGGAGTTAAGGAGTATTTTGAAAAAAGGGGTATAAAAGTTTTATTCCATGACCCTCCAGTAATTAAATACACTCAACATGGCATAGAAGATTTCATACCTTGGCTTTGTTTCTTTGATACAATTTTTAATTTAGGGCTTAAAAATACAAAAGAAATTATCTATGAACAGCCTAAGTTAAAAGAGGAATAAGGTGAATAGGAAAAAAATCTTATTAATATTTGCACATCCTGATGATGAAGTATTAGGTTGTGGAGCAACGGTGGCAAGACTCGTAAAAGAAGGTTATAAAGCTTACACTCTCCTGTTAGGTGAGGGAATAACTTCCAGAGACAGAAAAAGAAATATAAGAAAAAGAAAAAATGAATTAATCTTATTGAAACAACAAGCCATACAGGCAAATAAAATGTTAGGTATAGAAGAGGTCTTCTTTTATGACTTTCCAGATAATAGATTTGATACTGTACCATTTTTAGAAATTGTCAAAGTAATAGAAGAAATTAAAAATAAAATTAAGCCATCTTTGGTATTTACACATTACAAAAGGGATTTAAATATAGACCACAGAATAACTTACAAAGCAGTTATAACTGCTTGTCGCCCAACAAAAGAAGATTCTGTAAGGGAAATTTACTCTTGTGAGATTCTATCTTCAACGGAGTGGAGTTATCCGAATATATTTTGTCCCAATATTTATTTTGATATTTCCAAAACAATCAATAAAAAAATTGAAGCTATGAAAGTTTATAAAAACGAAGTTAAAGAATGGCCACATCCAAGGTCTCCTCAGGCAATTGAGATATTAGCAAAAAAGAGAGGTTGCGAGGTTGGTCTAGAATACGCTGAAGTTTTTGAATGCATAAGGTTAATAAGATGAAACTGCGCTCAGATTTTAGTTTAGGCAAAATTAAAATTAAAAACTTTATTAATCTTAATGAGGAAGAAAAGGAAATTGTAAGAAAGTGGCGAAATAACAAAGACATCAGAAAATTTATGTATCAAAAACGCATTATCACAAAAAAAGAGCATATAAAGTTTATAGAAAGTTTAAAGAGTGATAGTAAAAATTTTTATTGGTTTGTTATAAATGAAAAAAACTATCTTGGTGTATTTTACTTAAATAAAGTAGATTTGCTTAATAAAC
Organism: uncultured bacterium; assembly: GCA_937998865.1. Lineage (GTDB taxonomy): Bacteria > Nitrospirota > Thermodesulfovibrionia > Thermodesulfovibrionales > Thermodesulfovibrionaceae > Thermodesulfovibrio. The sequence continues at coordinate 1,239 of CALLBR010000043.1, read as the reverse complement.
ATGCCTATCTTGGGATATATTCAAATCCTGAACTTAAAGGTGTTGGTAGAATACTTATGAAATGTCTAATGTATATTGCATTCAAAGTTGCTAAACTTCATACACTTAAACTTGAGGTTATTGAGACAAATAAGAATGCAATAGAATTCTATAAAAAACACGGATTTCAAGAAGAAGGTAGATTAAAAGAATTTGTCTTTAGAGACGGAAAATGGCTGGATGTAATTGTAATGGGGAGGATAAATGAAAATGTTTAGTTTTAAAAACTTGAAAAGTTGTCTTATTGTGGCAGAAATTTCTTCTAATCATGGGCAAAATTTTAAAAGAGCTATCAGTCTGATTAAAAAAGCAAAGGACTGCGGTGTAAATGCAGTAAAATTTCAATGTTATACTCCTGATACCATAACTATTGATTCCCACAAAAAATATTTCCAAATAAAACATCCAAAATGGGGTGGACAAACTTTATATCACTTATACAAGAAAGCCTATACACCTTGGAATTGGTTCAAAGAACTTAAAAAAATAGCAGAAGATTTAGGGCTTATATTCTTTGCTACCGCTTTTGACAAAACAGCTATAGATTTTTTAGAGGATTTAGATGTACCCATCCACAAGATAGCTTCCTTTGAATTAATAGATTTACCCTTAATTGAATACATGGCTAAAACTAAAAAACCTTTAATTTTATCTACAGGAATGGCAACTTTAGATGAGATAAAAGAAGCTATTGATACAGCAAAAAAAGCAGGTGCAAAAGATATAATTTTACTAAAATGCGTATCAAGTTATCCCGCAAGATATGAAGAGATAAACCTGAGAACAATCCCTGACATGGAGAAAAAATTTAAATTACCTGTAGGATTTTCTGACCATACCTTAGGTATTGCCACATCTATTGCTGCTGTCTGTTTAGGAGCAAAGCTCATTGAAAAACATTTTTGTCTTTCAAAAAAAATAAAGACACCAGACAATTTTTTCTCATTAGAGCCCAAGGAACTGAAAATTTTGGTTGAAAACATAAGGACTGTAGAACAAGCCTTAGGTAAAATTCATTATGGTTTAACTGAAGAGGAGAAAAAAAATCAAATTTTCAGGCGTTCTCTTTTTGCTGTTGAAGACATAAAAAAAGGTGAGTTTTTTACAGAGAAAAATATAAGATCCATCAGACCAGGATATGGACTCCATCCTAAGTATCTAAAGCAAATTTTAGGTAAAAAAGCCCGAAAAGACATAGAA
>CALLBR010000042.1 GCA_937998865.1 uncultured bacterium | reverse complement strand
CTTAGTAGCCTAGGCTACTAGCCTAAGTTTCTTTGGTTTTAAGGTCTTCTAGACCCCTTAGAAACCTACGGCACTTATATCATACCCCCCTTATAAAATGCTGTCAATACCCACTGGGGGTATTTTTATCTGAATCCAGATGTCCGAACTTCATACATATAGACGATTTCTACTTTTCTGTCGATCCCCAGCACTTTAGTGGCTATAAGTTCTTCAATAACTTCTTTACTATCCCAACTATCTCTAGCCTGTATTCTGCCTCTTCAAGAGAAAATACTATTGGCTTGTAGTTTCCATCGGCTGGATTTAATACAATATAGTCCCTTTCTCTGTAGTATCTCTTTAGCATGAATTCAGAACTGTCTATTCTTGCTACCACTATCTTACCATTTAAAGATTCGTAATACTGCGGAAATACTATCACTATGTCTCCATAATCTATTCCTGCCCCAATCATACTGTCTTTGGCTACCCTTAGGGCAAATACGTCCTTTGGAACATCAGGTAGATATAAGTACCCCTCTACTGGTATATCATCAAAACTAACCCTAGGAGAACCTGCAGGAACATTTCCATAAATGGGAATAGCTCTAAGTTGTCTTTCTATCATTTCTGTATCTTTTGATATCGGTATTGGCACTTCCTTCGAAAAGTACTCTGGAGCTACACCTAGCGCAGAGGCGATCTTTCTAAGTGTCTTCTTTGAAGGTTGTGCTAGTCCCTTCTCTATCTTGTATAGATAATTAATGGTAAGATCAGTTTTCTTGGCAAGCCAACTCCTCTTTATCCCCTTACTATCTCTAAGCCTTCTTATCCTTTCTCCAATATTCATATCATAATCTAATTTTTTCTAAATTTGTATCGTTGATAAGAACCTGAAAGCCATTTTCTTCCGCTTCTTTTTTAAGAAGCCTTAAAACCTCAATTTGAGATCTCCTTAATTTGTCTCTTGAAAATACTATATCTGTTGTAAGCTTTAATATTGGTACGGGTGTATATTCAGTAGCACCAATTTTTACCTCTTTTAAGTTTGTGAATAAAATCATCTTTAATAAACCATCCTTTATGTTATTTAATGATGGGATAGTACTCTTTTTACTATGTTTTCCTTCAATTAAATAGATAGTTCTTTTTTTAATGTTAACCTCATCACAAGTAAAAAAATAATATCCCCCTAAGTAATTTTTAACTGTAAGGGTAGCTTTAATGCCAGATAACCTTTCTTTAGGTTGAATTGTCATAGATTCTCTAATTTGAGCCTTCTTTGCCAATTCTCTTGAAAGTGTCATAAAGGCATCCTTTCCTTTAAGGAGATCATTAATTCTTTTTCTAGCTGATTCTTCTGAGTGCATTTCAATACCAAACATTTCCGAAATTTCTTTGTAAGAGGTTAAAGCTTTCTGCCCAATTTCACCAACTCTTTCAATTTGCGCAAGATTCCAGTGTAAAGCATCAGATTGATAAGATAAAATACTATTTAGTTCTTTTTTTATATGTTGAATATCAAATTTTTGCTTCGTTATTTTATGGCTGTATCTTGAGCTTTTTTCAGCGCTTTTATAATAAGAGATAAGCACATAAATACCTAATAGACTCATTAAAGAAATAGTATCCCACTGTAAAAAATCCCTATCCCCTTCCTTCCCCTCGTCTTTTAAGATGGGAATTATTGTCAATCTTTTACCCTGGAAGCTTAAAGTGTCATAAACTCGTGCATAAGGATAAGATCTCGTTCTCTTGGGGGACACCCACCAACTTAAAGCAACCTTTTTGTCTCTTTGAATATTCAATATAAATGATGCATCCTTACTAAAAGCAAAATCTATTTCAGACATGCTATACTCATTCAATAAACTACATAAAAAAGGAGTGTATTTTATGCCTGTTATTTTAGCTGATACATCCATATTCTCCACTTTCCCTTATTATTACTTCAAAAGTATCGTCCTGATCATCAAAGTTTAGTTGCCTATCGAAACCCAGCTTTTTCTTAATAATGGTGATTAAAGACTTTTTGATCTCTATTCCAATACTATTTCTTCCGAGTTGTCTTGCTACTTTCATAGTAGTCCCACTTCCTACAAATGGGTCTAAAACTGTTTCCCCCTTGTAAGAAAATAGTTTTATAATTCTGTAAGGTAATTCTTCAGGAAAGGCTGCAATTTCTTTTTCTAATTTTGAGCTGGGTAAGACATTAACCATCTCCCAAAGTGTCATATACCATTTATTGTCAAAAAATTCTTTTATATTAATTTTAGAAGCCTCCCTAATATCATCTGGTATTGAACTATAATCAAATTTACCCTTTTGAAATATTAGTATACTTTCTAAAAGATTATCAGGATAAAAATACATTGGATAAGGGTGTTGCAGAAGAACACCACTTCTTCTGCTTATTCTTAAATAGCCATCAGGCTTTTTCCAGATAATTCGATCCCTATATCTAAAACCAGCGTTTTGGAATATCTTTGTAACATCAGCTACAATTGGGAATTTTTCCCCATCTACAAGCATATCGTCAATGTTTACCACAGCAATTCTCCCATTCTGCAACACTCTAAACGCCTCTTTAGCAACTCTATCTAAAAGATCTAAGTATTGCTCATAACTTTTAAATAAACCTTTATAATCAAAAGGAGCATTAAAATAGGGTGGTGATGTTATCATTAAATGAACACCTTCATCAGGGATCTCTTGCATACTCATACAGTTTCCAATTATCAGCTTATGATGTGTCATCTTTTCCTCTCCTTGAGCCTTCTTTCCATAAACTCTACCGTTACCCCAAACTCTTCTGCTAGTTCATAGATATTCGGAGGATCTAAAACATCTACTAGCTTGCTAAGTTTATCCTCAGGAACAAGTAGATATAGGGCAAAAGTTTCAGCCCTCTTCTCATCTCTAGAGGTTCCTATAGGATTCCTCTTCTTATTAAGAATACCATTACCTGTGTGAAAGAGATAATGCCCCAATTCATGGGCTATAAGCTCTCTCTTTCGCCTTGGGGATTCAGACCTGTCAACTATTATCACTGGTCTACCATCTGTCAGTAAATATAAAGAAGGGACCCTATCTAAATCCTCTTCTATATAAATAATGCCTAGACTGTCTAGTAACTCGTATATCCAGTCTGAACCGGTATAAGGATACTCTTTAAGAATCTTCTCCGCTCTTTCCTTCGCTAACATTTTTCTCTTTTAGTGCCTTAATTACTTGTAAGACTACATCTCTATCTTTCTTCGATAGATCCCTTGCTTCATACATAAGAATTGTTAGCTCTGGATCAGAGAGAGTTTCATCCTTAACAGCTAGATCTTCATCCTTTATCAAATCACTAAAAGAAACACCTAAAACATCCGCTATCTTTGCTATTACATTAAGAGGGGGAGATTTTATACCCCTCTCCTCAAGCCTATATAGAGCATCATATGAATATAGCCCATCTAAAAGTTTGGCAAGCATGGGTCTGGATATCCCCTTTTTCTCCCTTATTGCCTTTATCCTCTTACCTATTGTGAAACCTAAGGACTTTTCCTCTTCAGTTTTTCTCATCTTTAATTCCCCCTAAATCCAAGATTTAAGCTATATTATACATCAAATTGATTAACTGTCAATAACTTTCTATTGACTTTATTCAAATAGATAGTATAATAAAAAAGAGCCCTAAGCTGGGGGAGCTTAGGACCTGAGGACAAATATTGACAGGGCTATACCCATACTTGATTGTATTCCATCCACTCAGCCCTGTCAATAGTCCCCCAAAAATAAAATAGGAGATTGACTATGGATGGAAAGAGGCATAAAAAGAATAAAGAAGGGGAGCAGGCAGGAGGGAGATCTGAGTTCTCATTAAATTCTTCATTTGGAGAGGAAATCTTTAAGACTATATCGCACGTAAAAGAGGTCCCAAGAATTCCAATAAACAATCTCTTTACTGCTGTTCAGTTCATAGGAAAGAAAAAGACGGTAGAATTTGGCAAGGGGAATAAGAGATACTACATAAGCTTTGGAAACTACGAGCCGAGGTCTGCAAGAGAGAATGCGCTATTTTTATCGGTATATTATGCCCTTATCTATTATTCTGCAAAACACATTGATAGAATTCTCCTTACCGACCTTATGGAGAATATAGGATACCCAAAAAGAATAGGGCACGGATATGAAGAGTATCAGAAGCATAAGGTTATTGAAACAGTCTGGAATGTGGCAAAGTCAGAGATAGGTGTATCTGGCTCTAGTGTTCCAAAAAGCATAAAAAGGCTATTCCCAGATGTAGAAAAGAAAGACATCTTCAAGATAAATATCTTAAACATAAACATCATAAAACAGTATTCAAGCATAGGAAAACTCAAGAATGCGGTAATTATATTTGAGCCAAACTTTGATAGGAGCTTCATAAGATTTTCTACAATTGAAGTCTTAGGGCTTCCAATAAGCGAGCCAGAGTATAAAAACCTAGCAATATATATTGTATACGGAAGAAATATCTCTAATACATACATAAAAAAGACGGTAAAAGAACTATTAGATATAGCAAAAATAGAAATAGATAGAGAACATCCAGAAAGGACGTATAATAAGCTCCTATTTGCACTAAGAAAGATAAAGATAGACGGATATATAAAAGACTTTGAATTTAGACCATATCCATACGGGAAAAAAGAAGGAGGAAAGGTAAGAAGCCATAAAAACTGGCTTGATAAGTGGTTAGATGCAGAAGTAAATTTAAAGATTGAGTAATTTTTATAAAAAGGTTGTTTTTTGAAAACGACGGATTTTTGGAGAAAAACGACGGATTTTTGGAGAAAACAGGCCCGCAAAAGCGCATGAAATCTAAATTCTTATTTACAATATATTAAATATATAAATATTTAATATATAGGGGGGAAGGCTTTCTGAAAGCCTTCCCCCCTATAGAGAGAAAAGAAAGGAGAGAGAATATGATAAATCTAGGCTTGGCAATTGAGAAGGTTCAAAGGCTTGGTATAAACATAGACAAAAACGGTAGACTTCTCTGTCCATTCCACAACGACAATAATCCATCTGCTTATATCTACTACAACAGATATCACAAGCAAATTGAATTTCACTGTTTTGGCTGTGGAAGAAGCTATTCTTTTGATCACTTTATAGATCTTATTAATTCTAAAGATAAGCCTGATATTCTTTCTTATGATTTTAACTTCATAGCGGATAGACTAAACAAAAACTTTTTAGCCCTTCTTAGTGGGGTAGGACTAGAGGAAGAAAGAAGACTTGCCAAACAAGCGGAAGAATATCTAAAATCCAGAAACTTTACCATAGATGATATCAATATAGGCTTTGCCACTAAAGAATGCCTATTAGAGATAAAAGAGTTTAGAGATAATAAATTTTTACACGATGAAGATAGAAAGACCTTTCTAGTATTCCCAATAAAAAATAGAGAGGGTAATGTAGTAAGCTTTCAGTTTGAAGACTTTTTAAATAGGGGAATAAAAGAGGTTACAAAATTTAATATGTCTGGTAGGCCTAGAAGCCTAGCCTATTTTGGAGAATATTCTCCAGGGAAGCCTTATTTTATTACCGAAGCCATATACGATGCATTAAGCCTATTAAAGACAACTTTTACATTTGGGGTAGTTAGTTTACTTGGTAATCCAAGCCAAGAACAGATAAAAGAGCTAAAGGAACTAGCAAAGACAAATGAAATAATCCTAGCACTTGATAATGACGAAGCTGGAAGAAGAATTGAAGAAACTTTGCTAAAAGAATTAGTATTAGTTAATCCTTACATAAAGGCAATAAGACTACCAGAAAAGATAAAAGACATAAATGAACTATTACAGAAAGAAGGAATACTTGGCATAGAAGATGCAATACTATTCTGCAAAAAAATTACGCCATTTGGCTGTTTAGGTGAAAGAATTCCACAAATAATAGAAAAGTTTAGGATAGCAAAAAAGAATGCCTTTCCCATACCACCAGTATTCTCATATCTGAGTGAATTTTTCAGAGAGGGGCTTCTCCCAGGGCTTTACGGTGTGGCAGGAATTCCTGGGGTAGGTAAGACTACTTGGCTGAATCTACTTTGCGATGAGCTAGCAAAGATGGGATTTAAATCAATATACTTTCTCACAGAGGAGCCAGAGTATAGGTTGTTACTTAGGACAATAAAAAGAGAGGACTTAAGAAGCTTTGAAAGCCTTCTAGATAAAGATTGGATAAAAAATAGAATTACATTTGAGCTTACACAAGAATACACTGCAGAACATCTAAAAGAGATAGTCTCAGGAATAATAAATTTAGAAGGCAAGGCAATATTTATAGTAGACAGTCTGCATGCATTAAGATCGCAAAATAACCTTGATGCAAGGGAAAGGACAATAATAAAGACGGAGATACTTGCCCACATAGCAAGGGACTTACTCATACCAGTATTCTTTACCTCTTTTATCCCTAAGAGCCTATACAGAGAGAAGCCCAACATAGGAGTATTCAAAGAGGCTGGAGAGATAGAATATCTAATTGATGTTGGCATAGTCTTCTGTGGAGAGAAAGAAGAGATAAGCATACACATAGTAAAAAATAGGTTTGGCAAGACTGGGGAATATCCCCTTATATTTGATGCAGAAAACTGCAATATAAGGGAGAAGAAGGAGGGTGAGTAAGATGGAAGTAAGTCTTAGGGATAGATTGAAAGAGTTTAACGATTTTGAGAAAGACCTACAGCGCATAGCCATACGTCGCTTTTTTGCAGTACTAGAAGAGATATCTAAGAAGCGTTATAGGGGGGTAGTGAACATTTTAAGGTTATACGGTTTTGAAAAAGAGGACCTAATAAGGTTTATAAAGACATTTGAAGAGTTTAAGGATATTAACTGGATTAAAAGGGAGCTTGATGGGAAGGAAGAGTAAGCGTAAAGGCTATAGGCTTGAGCATGAGCTAACAGAAAAATTAAAAGAGCTTGGCTTTGAAGCGGAAAGGGTTCCACTATCCGGGCTAGGAACTGGAGCGGATATCATAGTAGACGGCAGAAAAGCGGAGGTAAAGGGAAGAGCGAAAGGCTTTAAGAGTATCTATAACTGGCTAGAAAATGTGGATATTCTCTTTATAAGGGCAGATAGGAAAGAATGGCTAGTTATACAGAGACTGAAAGACTGGAAGAAATAGAAGCCATAGAGGTTCTATTAGAAAATCTTACAGAGACCTATACAGGAGATCCAATCCTATTAGTACAGATGAAAGAATTCATAGAGAGCCTAAATCCTAAGCATAAGATTATTCTATATCTAAGGCTATTTGGTTTTAGCATAGAAGATATATCAAAAGAGCTAGGCATAAGAGAAGATACTATAAGAAAGAGGCTAGAAAGCATAAGAAAGAAGTCAAGATCATATGTATAAATATCTTTTACTATTACTTCCCCGTGGCACTGAGTCTTACATCTTCAAGACATAACTAAAGCTGAAGTTTGGACATCTGGATTCAGATAAAAATACCCCCTTTCCGTAGTGTCATCATTTTTTAGATAAAACACTACAGAAAGGGGCTAGCTCTTTTAGAAGAATCATACCTAGATTCCTTCACTAAAATTATTATAGCATAATTTCTACTCCTTTGCCCTTAGTGTACCATTTATACGTGCTATTGTTAGCGATAGTTCTTTTATTGCTGTCTCTAGCTGAT
>CALLBR010000041.1 GCA_937998865.1 uncultured bacterium | reverse complement strand
TCTTCTTCTGTTAATCCAAGGGCATCAAAGACAATATCATCCAGGGCTTTTCTGTCTGGTAATGGATTTGGTTCTTGCTCACGTATGGGTTTGCTTGGGTCAAAGCCAAGCTCGGTGAAGATGGAGTGGATAGGACGAGTTGTAAATTCTGAAAAATTTTTCATAGATAACTTTAGATTGTCCATAATTGGTAATTTTAATATATCCATCTTTACCAGTCTTATAGCCCCACCTCCTAACCCTCTTCTTCCAAGTACTTCAATTAAAAACCACGTCAGAGTTGAGTTGAGAATTAAGCACAGAGTTTCATTATCAATTTTCTTTCCAAAAATTCCATAAAAATTGTGCTCAAATGGTATATCATCTACATTATAGTGGCATATATGCTTGTCTCCTCTTAAATCTACCCATAATATTGGTGCTCTTCTTATTTCGTAAGGTACATCCTTTATCTTAATGAGCCATTTAGTATCCTTAACTATTAATATAATTTTGTTTACATCACGAGGACTTTTAAAAACAGGATAGTAAACCGCTGTATCAAAATTTTCTGTTTTTAAGGTATAGTATTTTTTGTTATTTCCTGTAATAATTCCCGCTTTTACTTCCGCAATATCTCCCAATCTTACCAATTTCCCCTTTCCCTTTTCCAAAATCTTAAAATAAATCTCTGGAGCTCTTAGGTATTTTCCACCCCATTTGTTGCCAATGTATGGTAGGTGTTCATAATCATATTGTATGGGCAATCCATTAACTGCCCCCACATCATCGTGAATTTCAACACCTTCAAGAAGGAGGTCTTTCTTTGTCTTTGGATAGAGCCTGAAATCCTCATCATCAAAAACAGGTTGATTGTAGGATTCTATTCTTTTAATAACATCTACTGATACAATATCCTCAAAAGGTTTTTTGAAGGCAATAAATTTTATAGTAGTGGCAGGGCTCGCCCCTGCCCTTTCGTTACGGGCAACCGCAAGGGTTTTCCCTACATTATTTGATGCACCCACAAGGGGTGCCTCTACATGGGCACGTTGAATTAAAACAATAACTGTATTGACATCAGCCTGACTGAAGGAGCGTTTTTTAAGGTTATCAATGATATAGATTGGTCTCATATTTTTCAGTAAAAACTCCTGAAGCCCCGCACCATATCCCACATCAAGCCATGAGTTAGAATTTATAAAGCAGAAAATCCCACCACTATTAAGAAGTGATAGGCCATGGTAGTAAAAATAAACATAGAGATCGCTTTTTTTATCAATCTTTTTAATATCCTTCCAGATGTTTTTAACCGATGTAATTAGTTTATCTTTATATTGATTCTTAAGATTTCGCCATTCATCCTCTGTATAGTTGGCTTTATTTTCAAGTGGTGGTGCAATAAGCTCCTGTCTTACATATGGAGGGTTACCAATCACGATATCAAAGCCTCCGTTTTCCACAAAGACCTCTGCAAAGTCAATCTCCCAGAGAAAGTAGTCCTTTTGGGTTTTATTTTTGAGATTTACAATCGCTTCAGTGTATTTCTTCTCTTCTATTTCCAAGTCTTCTATTTGCTTTTGCTTTTGTAGTGCAAGTTCTTGAGACCTTTTATCAAGGTCTCCAAAAATATCTTTTCTATCTTTTAACTTTGAAATCTCATCCTTTAGATATTCTATGACCTTTTTGATCTCATAAATTTTTGCTTCAAGAATTTCAGTAAAGATATCTTGCTCCATTTTTTCAATTTCCTTTAGCTCCTTTAGCTCTGCACTTCTCTGGCCTGAGAAGAAGGCACTCTTTTTATCAATCAATTCTCTAATCCTATTTTTTATATCTGCGGGTATAAATCTTAATGCATCACCTCTAAGAGCAAGTTGTATCCCACCAATCTCTTCAACAAGGGAGTCTCCCTGACGAATCTTGAAGGATAGGTTCGGTAAAAGTGGTCTTGTATAAATATCCATGTATTTTTCATCAGTTTCAATTATCAAGGAAAGCCAGAGCCTGAGTTCACCAACCATCACAGCCCAGTCCTTAACATCAACACCATAAAGATTTTCAAGGAGGATTTTTTGTTTTAAGGCAAAAAGGTTCTCTTCCCTTCCATCAATCCTTTTTGTTAATTCAAAATGAAGTTCCACTAGGATATTCATCATTCCAACAATAAAGGAGGCAGAACCCACGGCAGGGTCAACAATTTTTGCCCTGTCTAAAGCAGACTTAATTGTCTTTGCTTTGTCTAAATCTAACTTTCTAGCATTTTCAGAGGCATTAAAAACAAAATCAATCACTTCAGACTTGGGGATCTGTGTTTTATTAGAAAGATACTCAACCAGGGATAATTTGCACATTAACTCTATTTCTAATCTTGGAGTATAAAAAATCCCTGCACTTCCCCTTTCTTCTTCTGCAATTAGGGATTCGTAAACCTTACCAAGCATCTCAGGATCAACAGCAATTTCCACATCAAGCGGCATAGACTCATCAATAGTAAAGTTAAATATCTCAAGAAATCCCTTTTTCTTTTCACCTTCATGTGGTTCAAAAAGCCATTCAAAAACAGAATCTGGAAGAGTAAATCCTATGGCATCCAACTCATTCTCTGTAAAGAGCCCACCATTTAAATAGGGCATAATTCTGAAAGATTCTTGAATATCAGCGGGCAAATCTTTATCAATTAAATGAGATTTTTTGTTAAATGCACCAAAGAAAAGGCTTGAAAGCCATTGGGAGTAAAAGGTATTCTCTTTTTGATTATTTTGCCTTATGTATTCTTTATACCTCTGCCAGAGATTTCTAATGTAACCTCTATCTTGTTTATAATCCTTCCACTTTAACCATCCCTTTTTCTGGAGGAAATAGATAAAGAGGATTCTTGATAAGAGCTGTTGTCCAAAGGCATATTTCTTTGCATAGGGTGTATCTTCAGGGCTCTGTATCGAGTTAATAACTATATTTTTAAGGGCATATCTATAAGCTTCAAAGAACTCTTCTGTTACCTTCTCTACCGAGAATGCCTCCTTTATTGTCTCGAGGGAGGAGAAGTCTCCATCGCCAATTCTTTGAAGGAAGGTCCTGTTTGTCTCCTCAGGGCTTACAAAATAGGTGAATCTTTTAAAATGGCTCCATTCTCTGCGT
>CALLBR010000040.1 GCA_937998865.1 uncultured bacterium | reverse complement strand
AATTTTCAAGCAATTATAGATGAAATTGAAAAGGGAACTCTTCCAGCAAAAATAGAAATTCTTATTGTGGATAATCCAAAGGCTTATGCAATTGAGAGAGCAAAAAAACATGGTATTCCCTATGTATTCATAAATCCTAAGGAATTTAGCACTAAAGAGGAATTTTATGAGAAAATCAGAGACGAATTGCTTGAAAGAGGAGTAGAACTTGTAATATTAGCAGGATTTATGAGAATTGTAAAAAAACCCCTCCTTGATGCTTTTCCAAATAGAATTATGAATATTCATCCAGCCCTTCTTCCTTCTTTTCCTGGACTGCATGGGCAAAAACAAGCTGTAGAATACGGAGTAAGAATAAGTGGCTGTACAGTTCACTTTGTAGATGAAGGAATAGATTCAGGTCCAATAATAATTCAAGCTGCTGTGCCAGTTCATCCTGATGACACAGAGGAAACTCTATCGGAGAGAATACTTAAGTTAGAGCACAAAATTTTCCCAGAGGCAATAAGACTTTTCGCTGAAGGTCGGCTGGAAGTTATTGGCAGAAAGGTAAGGATTAAAAATTATGAATTACCTGATGTGTTTTTCACAAATCCCAAGATTAGATAATGGAAAAAACAAGTTTAGATAGAAACATAGTTAGGCCCACCCCTGCTGTTGTTAGAAAAGCCATATTCGATATTCTTAAAGAGGTGGAAGGGAAAGTATTTGTAGATATGTATGCAGGTAAAGGATTAGTAGGACTGGAAGCTCTAAAAAGAGGAGCTTCAGAGGTTATTTTTGTTGAGAGAGATCCTGTACTATGTACTTTTATAAAGAACAATTTGCAAAAACATAAGCTAATGGATAGAGCAAGAGTATATAAAATAGATGCCCTTGTGTTTATAAGAGACACAAATTTTCAGTATGACGTTATTTTTGCTGATCCGCCTTATAATTCAGGGGAAGTTGAAAGAATGTTTAATATATTGGAGAAAAAGAATCTTCTAAAAAATAACGGAGTTTTAATAATTCAACACTCCAAAAAGGAATCACTACGAGAAAAATTAAAAGATTTAAGAATTTTCAAGTGTTACAGATATGGAGATACCCTATTAACTGTCTATAGGAGTGAAAGATGAAAACTGGTGTATATCCTGGTACTTTTGACCCCATAACTAATGGTCATATTGATGTGATTAAAAGAGCACTGAAAATATTTGATGAATTAATTGTTGCTGTAGCAATTTCAAGTTATAAAAAGTCACCTATCTTTTCAATTGAAGAGAGATTAAATTTCATAAGAGAATCTGTTGGAGATTTAGAAAACCTGCGGATAGAACCTTTTGATGGATTGCTTGTTAAATTTGTAAAGCAAAAAGGAGCAGTTGCTATCATAAGAGGTTTGAGAGCTGTTTCAGACTATGAATTTGAGATGCAACTTGCCCATGCTAACAGAAAACTTTACAGGGAAATAGAAACAGTCTTTTTAATGCCCAGTGAGGAGTTTTCTTTTCTCTCTTCAAGCCTTGTTAAGGAGATAGCATATTTTGGAGGTTCTGTAAAAAATCTTGTTCCTCCTGTGGTAGAAAAAGCTCTGAAACAGAAATTTCAGAAATAATTCTCAGAAGAAAATCTTTAACAGGACGGAGTCCTCCATCAAGATAGATGGCTCCTATTAATGCCTCTAAAGCATCGGCAAGAATAGAATCTTTATCCTCTCCACCACTCTGTCTTTCTCCTTTACTAAGAAGGATAAACTTACCTATAAAAAGCTTACGTGACAGTAAAGCAAGAAACTTTTTACTTACAAGAAAAGCTCTTATCTTAGACATCTCTGCCTCGTTTAACTCAGGTTGAAGATTAAAAAGATAGTCAGAGATTATAAAACCCAAAACTATATCACCTAAAAACTCAAGTCTTTCATTGGAGATTAAAAATTTTTCATTAGCATAGGAACTGTGAGTAAGTGCTTGTACAAGAAGATAGGGTTTTTTAAACTTATAGCCTATTGACTTTTCAAGTTCCAGAAAATTTTCGAAAGACAAGAGAGGCATTCGTTCCGCCAAATCCAAAAGAATTTGTCATGGCATAGTTTACTTCTTTTTTTCTCATTTTATAGGGAACATAATCAAGGTCGCACTCAGGGTCAGGACTGTCAAGGTTTATTGTGGGTGGTATAACATCCTCATAAAGGCTTAAGATTGTAAATATTGCCTCTACTCCACCAGCAGCACCAAGGAGATGTCCTGTCATTGATTTTGTAGAACTAACACATAACTTATAAGCATGTTCTCCAAAAACATTCTTTATAGCTTGAGTTTCAAGTTCATCACCCTGCTTTGTGGAAGTTCCATGAGCATTTATGTAATCAATCTTTTCAGGTTCAATCCCAGCATCTACCAAGGCCCTTTTCATGCATCGTGCGCCACCTTCGCCCTCTGGTGCCGGAGCTGTTATATGATAAGCATCGGAACTCATACCATATCCTACAAGTTCCGCATAAATTCTTGCACCACGGCTTACTGCATGTTCTAGCTCCTCTAAAATTATTATTCCAGCTCCTTCTCCCATCACAAAACCATCTCTATCCACATCAAAGGGTCTGCTTGCCTTTTGAGGTTCCTCATTTCTTGTTGACAGAGCTCTCATTATGGAAAACCCTGCAATTGCCATAGGTGTAATAACTGCTTCGGAACCTCCAGCAATTATTATATCTGCATCTCCGTATTGAATCATTCTAAAAGCTTCACCAATTGCATGATTTCCAGTGGCACAGGCTGTTGTTACTGCCAAATTAGGACCTTTTAATCCATATTTTAATGAAACCTGTCCTGCAGCCAAATTAATTATCACCATTGGTATAAAAAAGGGACTTACTCTTTTCCATCCCTTCTCTATTAATATTTTGTGGTAATATTCAATGGCAGGAAGACCACCCATGCCCGAACCAATAACTACCCCAATCCTCTCAGGATTTTCCTTTTCAAGCCTTAGCTCTGCATCTTGAAGGGCCATTTCTGTGGCAGCTATGGCAAAATGGATAAATCTATCCATTTTTTTAACTTCTTTTGCTTCAATATAGTTTAGAGGGTCGAAATTTTTTACTTCCGCAGCTATTTTTACAGGATAATCAGTAGTGTCAAAATGAGTAATGTAACCTACTCCGGATTTTCCCTCAAGAACTGCTTGCCATGAGCTTTTGACATCGAGACCGAGGGGGGTAATAGCCCCCAGCCCGGTAACAACTACTCTTCTTTTTGACATGATTATTTATGCCTGACCTGTTTTATTTTTTATGTAGTCTATGGCGTCCTTTACTTTGCTGATCTTTTCAGCATCCTCATCGGGAATTTCAATGCCAAAAGCTTCTTCAAAAGCCATAACAAGCTCTACAGTATCGAGTGAATCAGCTCCAAGATCTTCCACAAATGAAGACTCTGGTGTTACTTGGGAAGGGTCTACTCCCAGTTGCTTTGATATAATTTCTTTTACTTTTTCTTCAACCATTACTTACCTCCTTTGTTTTCGTTTTTACATGTACATTCCACCATTTACATGAATAACCTGACCGGTTATATATCCAGATTCTGGTGAGGCTAAAAATATTATAGCATTTGCAACATCTTGAGTTGTTCCAAACCTTGCAAGGGGTATCATCCTTAACATTTCATCCTTAACTTTTTCAGGTAATTTTTCAGTCATAGCTGTCTGAATAAACCCGGGAGCTACTGCATTAACAGTAATTCCCCGAGAGGCATATTCCTTTGCTATAGTTTTTGTCATTGCTACAAGTCCTGCTTTTGAGGCTGAATAATTTACTTGCCCCGGGTTTCCAATGAAAGCTACTACAGAGGCAATATTAATTATTCTACCATATTTTATTTTTGACATTATCTTTACTGCCTCTCTGGAGCATAAAAAAGCACCTTTAAGATTTACATTCAATACTGAATCCCATTCTTCATCTTTCATTCTAATTAAAAGATTATCTCTTGTGATTCCAGCATTGTTTACCAGGATTTCCACTTTTTCAAACTTTTTAACTACCTCCTCAAAAAGAAGCTTAACATCCTCGGGATTTGATACATTTGCTTTTACTCCAAGAGTTTCTACACCAAATTGACTATTAATTTCTTCAGCAGCTTGCTTGGCTACCTTTTCATCTATGTCAACTATTACTACCTTAACACCCCTTTTGGCAAATTCCTCAGCAGTAGTTCTACCTATTCCTCTTGCTGATCCAGTAATTATGGCTGTCTGTCCTTTCATGGGCAGTTTCCTCCCTTCTTTTTGAAACTCTAAAAATAAAATTATAAAAAAAATTATTAAAAAATTCCACTTATCTTTTTTTATCATTGCGAGCCTTATTTCTGTCATTGCAAGGAGCTTAAGGGATGAAGCAATCTCGTCGTTGCTCTGCTCCTGTCATTGCCAAGAGTAGAAGTGACTAAGCAATCTCTTTCACTTTTCTTGGAAGAGAAAGGAAAAAATGATGTATTACCTTCCAATGTGGTTAAGGTATCTTAACTTTTTTAGATATTTGAAAATTAAAAGGTTCTTGTGGTATTCTTTTTTTTATGCCAAAAGATTATAAGGACACTTTAAATCTACCGCAAACTGATTTTGCCATGAAGGCAAATTTAGCAGAAAAAGAACCACAGTTATTAAAATTTTGGCAGGATAATAAAATTTATGAAGAACTTCAAGAGAAAAACCTGAGAGAGGGAAAAGGAAAATTTATTCTTCATGATGGTCCTCCCTATGCTAATGGCCATATTCACATTGGCCATGCTTTGAACAAGATCCTTAAAGACATCATTGTAAAATATCACTCCATGAATGGTAATTACAGCCCCTTCATTCCTGGGTGGGACTGTCATGGACTTCCCATTGAACTCCAGGTAGATAAATCCTTAGGAAAAGAAAAGGAATCCATTGATATTCTTAGAAAAAGACAGCTCTGTAGAGATTATGCTGAAAAATTTATCAATATCCAAAGAGAGGAATTTATCAGGCTCGGAGTCTTTGGCTATTGGGATACCCCTTATATCACAATGTCAAATGAATATGAAGCAACTATTGTAAGAGAGTTTCTCACTTTTGTAAAAAAAGGATATGTTTACAGAGGTAAAAAACCTGTTTACTGGTGTCCTTCTTGTGTAACTGCCCTTGCTGATGCTGAGGTTGAATATGCGGAAAAGGAGTCTCCCTCTATATTTGTAGCCTTTGAAATTATAGATAAAGATAAAATTCCTATTAAAGATGCTCCTGTATATATGGTAATATGGACTACTACTCCATGGACATTACCTGCTAATTTAGCTTTAGCTGTGCATCCTGAATTCACTTATGTAGGATTAAAAAGTTCAAAGGGCATAATTATAATTGTTAAAGAAGCCGTTAAGAACATAAAAGATAAGATAGAAATTGAAGAAACTCCCATTTTTGAGATAAAAGGTGCACACTTGGAAGGAATAAGAGCGCAACATCCCTTTATTGATAGAGTTTCCAGAGTAGTGACCGCGGATTTTGTAGAAACTGGTGAAGGTTCTGGAATTGTTCATATTGCACCAGGACATGGTATGGAAGATTATGAAGTAGGTTTAAAAAAAGGTTTTGAAATTTATGCTCCTGTTGATGAAAAAGGAAGATTTACAAAAGAAGTTCCTTATTTTGCTGGGCAAAATATTTTCTCAGCAAACAAAGAGATAATTTCTCTACTAAATGAAAAAGGATTGCTTCTTTGGGAAGGCAAAATTACTCATTCTTATCCTCATTGTTGGAGATGTAAAAAACCAATAATTTTTAGAGCAACCACTCAATGGTTTATTTCCATGAGCCATGATAATCTTCGAGGTAGAGCTTTAGAGGAAATAGACAAAGTAAGATGGATTCCCTCCTGGGGCAGAGACAGAATATATTCCATGGTAGAAAGAAGACCTGATTGGTGTCTTTCAAGACAGCGTAGTTGGGGTGTACCCATAACTCTTTTCCTATGCCAAAACTGCGAACATATAATAGTTGATGAAGAGCTTTTCGAAAAAATAATTAGCCTTGTGGAAAAAGAAGGCTCTGATGTGTGGTTTAAAATTAACATTCATGATCTCTTAACAGACTTTAGCTGCCCTAAATGTGGTTCAAAAGAGTTCAGGAAAGAAATGGATATTCTTGATGTTTGGTTTGACTCTGGTGTGAGCCATGCTGCAGTACTTGATAGAGATCCTAAAATGAGTTGGCCTGCTGACATGTATTTGGAGGGAAGTGATCAACATAGGGGGTGGTTTCAAAGTTCTCTTATAGCTTCAATAGGCAGTAAAGAAAAAGCTCCTTACAGAATTGTCCTTACGCATGGTTTTACTGTTGATGGACAAGGAAGAAAAATGTCTAAATCGCTTGGTAATGTAATATCGCCCCAGGAAATTATTAAAATCAACGGAGCAGATATAGTAAGGCTTTGGGTTTCTGCAGAAGACTACAGAGATGACATAAAACTCTCAAAGGAAATTTTATCAAGGCTTACTGAAGCTTATAGAAAAATTAGAAACACTCTACGTTATCTTTTAGGAAATCTTTATGATTATGACGGAGGAGATTATTCATCACAGCTTTTAGAAATTGACAAATGGGCAATGCACAGATTGCAAAAATTAATAAGGAGAGTAAAGAGAGCTTATGAAGAATTTGAATTTCATCAAGTATTTCATGCTGTTTATAATTTCTGCGTTACTGATATGAGTGCCTTTTATCTTGATATTCTGAAAGATAGACTTTATACTTTCAAAAGAGAAAGCCCTGAAAGAAGAGCAGCCCAATGGGTACTTTATAAAATCGCTAACTCTTTAATAAAACTAATGGCTCCTATCATTTCCTTTACTGCTGAAGAAGCCTGGAGACATTTACCTTTCACTAAGGAAAAAAGTGTATTTCTATCTGCTTTTCCCCAAATAGAAGAAAAATACATAGACGAAGAGCTTGAAAATAGATGGAATAAACTAATTGAAATAAGGGATGAAGTAAACAAAGCCTTGGAGATAAAGAGACAAGAAAAATTTATCGGCAATTCTCTTGAAGCTAAAATTATTCTATATGTCAACAAGACAGTGAAGGAATTTTTGATGGGCTATTCTGATTTTCTCCCTACACTTTTTATTGTATCTCAAGTAGAATTAAAAGAGGAGGAAAAGCTGGAGGCAGATTTTAAAGTATCTGTCCAGAAGGCAGAGGGAGAAAAATGCCAAAGATGCTGGAATTATTCACCAATGGTAGGAAAACTTCCAGAGAGAGATTTATGCCCAAGATGCTATCATGTCATTGAGTCCTAAAAAAAGCAAAATTTTTTCCATTATTTTACTAATCTTCTCAGCTGATCAATTAACTAAATATTTAGCTTCAGAGTATTTGGCTCCTTATGAAATTTTAAAAATTCTTCCTTTCTTGAATTTAGTTTATGTGGAAAATACAGGAACTGCCTTCGGCATGTTTAAATTTTTGAATTCTGGCTTTTTTATTGTAATAGCATTAATCGCCATCTTCATATTAATTAGTTTTCTGTTTAAAGATCCAAAAAACTGGCTTGTCTACTCTTTACTCATTGCTGGTGCCTTAGGTAACATTACTGATAGATTGATTTATGGCTTTGTAATAGACTTCATAGATTTACATATTGCGGGTTTTCACTGGCCTGCCTTTAACATAGCTGATACTGCCATAACTCTTGGAATAATTCTTTTTCTTTACAAAAGTTTCAGAAAATGAAGATTTATACCTTCTCAGAGAAAGATACAAAATTACTGGGTAAAATAATAGGAAGTTACATCAAAGCAGAGGGCATAAAAGTTGTGGCATTATATGGAGAAATGGGAGCAGGAAAAACTGTTTTCACTAAAGGTATTGCTTCAGCCTTTGGTATCCAAGAGAAAGACATTATGAGCTCCAGTTTTGTTATTGTCTCCAATTATGAAGACAAAGGCTTTTTCCACATTGACCTTTATCGATTAGAAAATCTCTCTGAGGAAGATTTAGATCTTTGGGAGTATTTTGAAACAGGCACATCTGTTATAGAATGGGCAGAGAAAATTGAGGATTTACCTGAAAATTCTCTGAAGGTTAAGATACAATTAGTTGACGAAAACACAAGATTAATTAGCTTGGAGTTTTAAATGTTTCAAAAAGTATCTATCCTTTACAAAGAAAACGATAATTTAGCAGTAAATTCAGCTCTGAAAATTCAAGATTGGTTAAAGACTAAAAGGATAGAGTGTAATCTATTTCACTCTGTAGGAGAAATTTCCACCTTTACTCACTCAGAGCTGGAGACAATTCAAAATTCTCATGCTTTAATCGTACTAGGTGGAGATGGTACGCTTCTTGCAGTTTCTCGATTAGTAGGTGGAAGAAAAATTCCTATCATTGGAATAAATATGGGTAATTTAGGATTCATTACAGAAATCCCCAGAGATAGACTTTTAGAGAATCTTGAGGAAATCTTTGAGGGGAAGTATGAATTAGAAGAAAGAAGCATGGTAAGTGCTCAAGTTCTAAGAGACAATCAAATAATAGCCAAATATCTGGGATTAAACGATATAGTCATTGGCAAGGGAATTATGGCAAAGATTTCAAATTTTGATTTGCTTATTAACAACGTCTATGTTTCCACTATAAAGGCAGATGGAATTATAATCTCCACGCCCACAGGTTCAACAGCCTACAATCTATCAGCAGGAGGACCTATTTTGCATCCCACTCTAAAAGGTTTAGTATTTACTCCCATTTGTCCTCATACCTTAAGTGTAAGACCCATTGTTTTACCGGAGGATTTTGTCATTGATATAGTCATTGCCTCTCAAGTTAAGGATATTTTCCTCAGTATTGACGGACAGATTGGTTTTGCTCTGAGGAAAGATGATAGAGTTACCTGCAGAATTGCAGAGGAGAAAACCTATATTATTGCACCTTTTGGAAGGGATTATTTCAAAATCTTAAGAGAGAAACTTAAATGGGGAGAGAGATAGAGAGTATCTTAGATATTTTGAATTTCTATAAAGCTTTAGGATTTAAAGAGTTACCCAAGAGTTTTATAGAAAGTCTAACAAAAGAATCAAGGTTTGAAAAAACAATAAATGATGGAGAGAGTAAGACCTTACTTAAAATAAATGAAGAGATCAAATCCTGCACAAAATGTCCTTTACACAAAAGTAGAAATAAGGCAGTTTGTGGTGAAGGTGCTGTCTCTTCAAAACTTATGTTTATAGGAGAAGCTCCTGGTCTTGAGGAAGACAAAGAGGGTAAACCCTTTGTAGGAGAGGCTGGAAAGCTTTTAACAAGATTAATAGAAAAAATGGGTTTTAACAGACAGGAGGTTTACATCACAAATACAGTAAAATGCCATCCTCCAAGCAACAGAACTCCCTTGGAGGAAGAAGTTTCTGTATGTTTTGAATATTTAAGGCAGGAAATAGAGATTATTTCTCCGAAGGTAATTATGGCTTTAGGCAAAGTAGCTACTTATGTTTTACTGGGAAGGAAAGGCAAAATAAAAGATCTTGCCATCTCAAAAATAAGAGGTAATGTCTTCTTCTATGCAGACATTCCAGTAATTCCTACTTTCCATCCTTCTTATTTACTTAGGAATCGAAAGGATAAATGGCTTACCTGGCAAGATGCTCAGGAAGCTTTAAGGAGGCTTAAATGAAAGTTTTGTGGGCACCTTGGCGAATTGAATATATCTTAGGAGAAAAAGAAAAGGTCTGTATATTTTGTGACAGACCAATGCAGGACAGGGATAGAGATAATCTTATTTTATACAGAGGCAAGCTTGCCTTCATAATAATGAATAAGTATCCCTATACCTCTGGACATTTGATGGTGGTCCCTTACAGACATGTTCATACTCTTGAAGAGCTAAATTCTGAGGAACTTACTGAATGCATGCTTCTTACAGTAAAGGCACTAAAATGTCTTAGAAAAGTAATGCATCCTGATGGTTTTAATGTGGGACTTAACATAGGTGTTGTGGCATCTGCCAGTATAGATGAACATTTACATTGGCACATTGTTCCTCGTTGGGCTGGAGATGTAGGATTTATGACTATCTTGGAGGATGTGCGTGTTATACCTGAACATATTTTAGCCACCTATGATAAACTTTATCCTTGTTTCAAGGAGGAGGAGTAATGGAAATTGAGGAAAGGATCAAAAAATCCTTTACAGAATCAATAAGGGTAAAAGAGAAATTTTTCAAAGAAAACATTTTGTTAATCAAAGAAGTGGCAGAGCTTATAGCAAAAATTCTTAATGAAGGTGGGAAAATTTTAATCTTTGGAAACGGTGGAAGTGCCACCGATGCCTCCCATATTGCTGCAGAATTTGTTAATCGTTTTAAAAGGGAAAGACCCGGACTGCCAGCTCTTGCTCTAAATACAGACATGGCAGTAATTACTGCCATTGCAAATGACTATGACTATTCAGAAATCTTTGCAAAACAGATAAAAGCTTTAGGCCAGAAAGGAGACATTGCTATAGGAATAAGCACCTCCGGTTCTTCAAAAAATGTTATAAAAGCAATAGAAGTAGCAAAAAAAAGAGGGCTAAAAACAATAGCTTTTACAAGTCAAAGAGGCGAAAAACTTATATCTAAGGTAGACTATGCCTTTTCTGTACCTTCTGATGACACTCCAAGGATTCAGGAAACCCACATCACTTTAGGACACATACTTTGTGAGCTTGTAGAGGATATTTTATTTGAACTTCCTGCAATGAAGAAAAGAACTAGTTAATGTTAGTAATTGGAATTGATCCTGGAAGCCGACATTTTGGGTATGGAATAATTCAATCAGAAGGAATGAAGCTTATTCATGCTGGCACATTAAATTTTTCTCATACTCTAAAAATACCTGAAAGACTTGAAGCAATACATGATGCTCTTTTTGAAATAATTGAAATTTATAAACCTTCAGAGATGGCTTTAGAGAAAGCCTTTGTAGGAAAGCAAATTACCTCTTCCTTTGTTTTAAGCTATGTAAGAGGGATTGCCCTTCTTGTAGCTGCTAAGAATAAAATCCCTGTTTATGAATACAGCTCAACAGAGATTAAAAGAGCTCTTACTGGTTATGGTAGAGCCCATAAGATTCAAGTAAAAAGTATGGTAAAACATTTTTTATCTTTTAATGGAAAAATTTCCTATGACTGTTCCGATGCTTTGGCTGTTGCTATATGTCATATAAATTCAAAAAATAGTTTTCTAAAGAAGGTCTAAAAGATTTGCCGCTCTAAGCTTCTGAATTGAATTGCCTCGGCTATGTGTTGAGGTTTTATCTTTTCTGAAAAATCAAGATCAGCAATTGTTCTTGCTACTTTAATAATTCTTGCATGAGCTCTGGCACTAAGTCCCAGTTTATCCATGGCGCTTTGAAGCAATCTATGACAGTCTTCGCTTAGGGAGCAAAATTTTCTTAGATGTTTTGCCTTCATTTGAGCATTACAAAAAATTCCCTCCTCCTTGAACCTCTTTAGCTGGAGGTTTCTTGCTTCTGTTACTCTTTGCCGAATAGATTCAGAACTTTCTGCTGAAGTTTCATCCTTTAATTCATCATAATTTACTCTTGGCACTTCAATATGTAAATCAATTCTATCAAGAAGAGGTCCAGAAATTCTTGATCTATACCTCATAATCATGGCTGGTGTACAAGTACAAGGTTTGACTGTATCACCATAATGACCACAACTACAAGGATTCATAGCTGCTATTAATAAAAATCTTGCTGGGAACTGAACAGTAGCATAACTTCTTGCCACTGTCACATAACCATCTTCAAGAGGTTGCCTTAAGACCTCCAAAACATTTCTCTTGAATTCTGGCAACTCATCCAGAAACAAAACTCCATTGTGGGCAAGGGATACCTCTCCTGGTTTTGGAATTTGACCACCTCCAATTAAACTTACATCACTAGATGAATGATGAGGTGATCTGAAAGGACGACGGGTAATTAAGCCCTTTTCGTCAGAAATGAGTCCTGCTACACTGTAAATTTTTGTTGTCTCTAATATTTCAGTAAGAGTCATAGAAGGAAGTATTCCCGGAAGTCTCTTTGCAAGCATACTTTTACCACTTCCAGGAGGTCCAATAAAGAGAATATTGTGCCCTCCTGCTGCAGATATCTCTAAGGCTCTTTTTGCCTGAAATTGTCCTTTTACATCTGATAAATCCTCGTAGTGTTTTGAATTATCCTCAAATTTTATCTCTGTGCGGAAAGGTTCAATTTTCTTTTCACCTCTTAAAAATTCTACAGCATCCACAAGACAGTCTACAGGATAAACTTCCACTGAGGGGACCACTCCTGCTTCAAAGGCATTAGCTTTAGGAATTATTATTTTCCTGTCTCCCTCCTCTTTTAACTTTGAAACAATGCACAAAGCACCCTTTATGCCTCTTACTTTGCCCTCTAAGGAGAGCTCTCCCACTATTACAAAATCCTTCAATTTATTAATAGGGATATGCCCCTCAGCAGCAAGAATACCAATGGCAATAGGAAGGTCAAAAGAAGAGCCTTCTTTTTTAAGATCTGCAGGAGCTAGATTCACAATAATTTGCTTTATTGGAAAGGGAAAACCAGAATTTTTAAAGGCAGCTTTAATTCTATCTCTGGATTCCTTTACTGCCGTATCTGGTAATCCAACAATACTAAATTGAGGCAAAGCTCTAAAGGAAACATCCACTTCTACATCAACTGCATAGGGCTCTATTCCTATTATATGAGCACTTTGAACCTTGGCAAGCATTTCTTTCCTCAAGTCTTCTGTTTATGTCATTTAAAATCTCTCTTTTAGATTTGTTCCATTTTGGAGCTATTAAAATCTCCTCTGGTGCTGTAGCAAAAAGTCTTTGAATAACCACTTGTGGAGAGAGTCTTTCAAGGAATTCTACAATAAAATCGAGATATTCATTGTAGTCAAATACTTTAAAAGGTTTCTTTTCATATATTTTCGCCATTACTGTATCTTTAACCACCTGAAGCTGATGTATTTTTAGAAACTTTATGGGATGCCTATTTAACTCATCAGCCATAGCCAAAGACTCTTCCCTTGTCTCAGTAGGTAAACCTACAATAATGTGAGCTCCCACATGAATCCCTCTTTTGTGGGTTTCATATACAGCCTTTAGAAAGGTAGGATAATCATGTCCTCTTCTTATGTAAAGAAGAGATTTTTCATATATAGATTGCAAGCCATATTCAATTAAAATGAAATATTTTTGAGAGAGTTTTCTTAGTAATTCCAGCTTTTCATCATCTACGCAATCAGGCCTTGTACCTATGGCTAAACCAATTACATGAGGATGGGATAAAGCTTCCTTATAGAGTTCTTCAAGTTTTTCTACTGGTGCGTATGTATTTGTATAGGGCTGAAAATATACAAGAAAAGCCTTTGCTTTAAATCTAAATTTCAAGTAATCAATACCATTTGAAATTTGTTCCTTCAGAGATTTAGTAGGTTTGCAACTGGAAGGTCTGAAAGAGTCGTTATTACAGTAAATACAACCTGTTGTGCCCAACTTTCCATCCCTGTTAGGACATGTAAAACCAGCATCTACATTTACCTTATAAACCTTTTTGCCAAAAATTTCTTTAAGATAATCACCAAAGGAGTAATATCTCTTTATCATAGTTTTTTCTAATACATTTTCAATGAAATAGTCAATTAAAACTTTATTCTTTGCCTTTCCCTACCACACCCTTTTGTCATTTCGAACCCTTCTTCCTTCTCTTGCTATTCCTTTCCTTTATCTTGATCCTTTTCTGTCCTTGCGACCCTCCAGTCACGTCGAGCTCCTTTCTCCTGTCCTTGCGAGGGTGCGTTAGCACCCGAAGCAATCTCTTCTTATGCGCCACCCCTACACTGTCATTGCGAGGGTCCTCTCTTTACCTGTCCTTGCGAGGATCCTCTCTTTACCTGTCATTGCGAGGAGCGTAAGCGACGAAGCAATCTCGTAGTCCGCGTCCCTCCATAAGGGAAAAGGGGGTTGCCACGGCTCACTTCGTGAGCCTCGCAATGAGGATGAAAAGGGCATCATCCTAATGACAGAAGGAGGGAGCTCCTAATGAGAGAAAGGAGGCAATCTTATTCTTTGGTACATATTGAAGAATTTGTAAGTGCAATGTAAAAAAAGTAGGAAAGCATAGCTATTTGAATTTTTAGCTTTTTTGAATATATAATTTTGATTATTCTTTATACCTTTGGAGGGCTCATGGATCAAATTTATGACTTCAAAACCATAGAGGAAAAATGGCAAAAGCAATGGCTCCAGAATAAGATTTTTGAGGTAAATGAAGAGCCATTAAAAAAGAAGTTTTACTGTCTGGAGATGTTTCCCTATCCTTCAGGAAGAATTCATATGGGGCATGTTCGTAACTATGCTATAGGTGATGTGATTGCCAGATATAAGCGAATGAACGGTTTCACAGTTCTTCATCCTATGGGTTGGGATGCCTTTGGACTTCCAGCAGAAAATGCAGCAATTAAACAGGGTGTGCATCCAGCTAAATGGACTTATGAGAATATAGATTACATGAAAAAACAACTCATTAAATTAGGACTTAGCTATGATTGGAGAAGGGAAGTTACAACCTGTAACCCTGATTACTATAAATGGAATCAATGGATATTTCTTAAGCTTTATGAAAAGGGTCTTGCTTATAGAAAAGCCTCTTTTGTAAATTGGTGTCCTTCTTGCGCCACAGTTCTTGCCAACGAGCAGGTTATTGATGGTGCTTGCTGGAGATGTGATAGTGCTGTGGAGCAAAGGGAACTTGAGCAGTGGTTCCTTAAAATCACAGCCTATGCTGAAGAACTCCTAAAAGATTGTGATAATCTCAAGGGCTGGCCTGAAAAGGTTCTTACCATGCAGCGTAACTGGATTGGTAAAAGCGAAGGTGTGGAAGTTGACTTTCCCCTAGAGGGTATGGAAGAGACTCTCCGCATCTTCACTACAAGACCTGATACAATTTTTGGAGTTACTTTTATGTGTATATCTGCAGATCATCCCTTAGCTGAAAAACTTTGTGAGGACAAAGAGGCATTAAAAAGAATTAGACAATTTAAGCTCCAACCAGAAATAAAGGAAGGATTTTTTACAGGAAAATTTGCTATAAATCCCCTTAGTGGAGAGAGAATTCCCATATGGCTTGCAAACTTTGTTTTAATGGAATATGGTACAGGTGCAATTATGAGTGTTCCAGCTCATGATCAAAGAGACTTTGACTTTGCTATGAAATATGGATTACCCATAAAAATTGTCATAAAGCCTCTTGATTCAGAATTACCGGAACCTTTAAAGGAAGCCTATGAAGATGAAGGAGTCATGATTAATTCAGCAGAATTTTCAGGCTTTTCCTCTAAAGAAGGGAAAAAAGCAGTAGCAGAATACATAGAGAAAAAAGGCATTGGTAAAAGAACTGTAAATTATAGACTCAGGGACTGGGGAATTTCAAGACAGCGTTATTGGGGAACACCAATTCCCATAATATACTGTGATGGTTGTGGTATTGTTCCAGTACCAGAGGATGACCTTCCTGTAATACTTCCTGAGGGAGTTTCCATAACTGGTAAAGGAGAGTCTCCTCTTAAGTATGTAGAGGAATTTTACAGGACAAAATGTCCTAAATGCGGTGGAGAAGCAAGAAGAGAGACAGATACCATGGATACCTTTGTTGATTCTTCCTGGTATTTTTTAAGATATTGCTCCTTACAAAAGGAAGAAGCTTTAAACAAGGAAAAAATAAGCTACTGGATGCCTGTAGACCAATACATTGGTGGCATTGAACATGCAGTGCTTCATCTTCTCTATGCAAGGTTCTTTACAAAAGTCTTGAGAGATCTTGGCATACATCCCTTTAATGAACCCTTTGAAAGACTTCTTACTCAAGGAATGGTTTGCATGGAATCCTATCATTGTCCCGAACATGAATGGCTTTTCCCAAAGGAAGTAAGAGATGGGAAATGTATTCACTGTGGTAGTCCTGTTAAAATTGGTAGAGTAGAGAAGATGTCTAAATCAAAGAAAAACATTGTTGATCCTGATGAAATGATTGAAAAATACGGAACAGACACTGTGAGGGTCTTTACCCTCTTTGCAGCTCCGCCTGAAAAAGACCTTGAATGGTCCTCTCAAGGCGTTGAAGGTTCACATAGATTTCTAAAAAGAGTATATGCACTTATTTACAAGCATCATAAATGGTTGAAAGAAACACCAGATGAAGCCCCCTTTGATACTGACTCAGAGATTCTTAGACTTATTCATAGAACTATAAAAAGGGTAACCTCTGACATTGAAAAGGAATATCAATTCAATACTGCCATTGCACGTCTTATGGAGTTTGTCAATGAAGTCTACAGCTATGACCCTGTCAAAGAGGAAGATAGAAAAATATTTAAATTTGCCCTCAAAAATTTTCTAATTCTTCTGAGTCCTTTTGCTCCTCATATAGCTGAAGAGTTATGGAGAGAAATCGGACAAGTAGACTTCATCCTCAAGCAGCCTTGGCCTAAGTATCACGAAGAGCTTGCCTTAGAGCAAATGATTGAACTTGTTGTTCAGATAAATGGCAAAGTTCGCTCAAAAATCATGATTCCTCTTGGCTTAAGTGATGAAGAGTTGAAAAAGATTGCCCTGGAAGATGAAAAAATAAAACAATGGCTAAATGGTAAAGAAATTCTTAAAGTTATCACTGTAAAAGGCAAACTTGTAAACATAGTGGTAAAATAGATTATGAGCAAAGTTTTCCTCCATAAGTTTATTGTTATATTGATCCTTTTATTTTTCCTTTCAGGTTGTACATACACTTTGCAAAGGAACGCAGATCTTCCCTTTCAGGACATCCATTTAAGAAACATCTATAACAGTACTCTTGAACCTGGCCTTCAAGATAGAATGCGTAGGATAGCTTATGAGACATTCATGGAAAATGGATTTAATCTAACTGCCCATGCTGACAAAGTAATAGATATAGAAATACAAAACTATAGGCTTATTACACTTTCAGAATTTGGATTAACAACTGTTGAATATGAGATAAAGCTTGATACGAAGGTAATTCTTTACAGTAAAGATGGGAGTAAAATAAAGGAATTTTACCCTTCATCGTCCTTTTCAACAGTTTTTAGAACAACAAAAGAAATTCAGAGAGTAATAGCTAGCAGAGACATTGCCATAGAAAGCCTCCTTCGGGATATTTGTGAAAATTTAGTAAGAACTCTTATAACAGATGCTTCCAATTAAACAATTTGAAGAGGCAGTAAAGAAAGGACTTCCGGCACCACTTTATTTTATTTACTCTTTAGAAAAATTTTTTCTTTTGGAAGCAGTTAGTTTAATTCGAGAAAACCTTGATGCTCTCTCTATTGAAAATTTTGACTCTCCCGATGAAGTAGACATATCAGCTTTAAGAACAACCCATTCCCTTTTTGCAGACAGGAGAATCCTGATTATCCATAATTATGAAAGAATAAAAAAAGAAGAAAAGAGGATTGAATTTATCAAAAGACTGAGAAGAGACCTTTCTTCTTATGTATCAGCTGTGATACTCTCAAATACTTCAAAAGGAGAAATTCAAAGAGAGCTTCAATTCATGAAAGAGGAAAAAATAAATATCTTTAATCTTGATTTAGTTGAAAATCAACTTTATGAGTGGATTCAATATAAAGCTTGGAAAAAGGGAATTACTCTTAGCCGATCAGCTATCATTTATTTAATTGAGATTACTAACGCAGAAGCGGGTTTAATATCCTCGGAGATAGAAAAAATTGCCATCCTTTCAGATACTAAAGATTTAAGTGTTACAGACATAAAGGAAATTCTTTCTGATAGGGGAGAATATGAAGCCTTTGATTTAATAGAAGCTATAAAAGGGAAAGATTATGAGAAAGCCTTTCATATTCTTGAACAAATGAAAAACACTGATGCTGATTTGCTCTTAGGAGCCCTCAATTGGTATTATTCCAAAATTCCAGAGGCTGACTCTGGAGTTTTCTATCTTCTCCTAAGGGCTAATCTTGGACTTAGGCAGGCTCGGCATTTAACTCTTGAAATGCTTCTTTATGAGTTATTAAGGGAGTAATCCTTCCCAAGGAAGGAGAGATTTTCTTCCCCTGGCAAAGCTCGCATTGGCAAAGACGCCCTTTTTTCATTCTTTGCCATGCCTTCATTCACTTCCTTGTGAGGCTCACTATGAGAGCCGTGGCAAACTCCTTGTAGCCTTTTAGGGTAGAAGCCTGAACCAGGGGATTGCTTTAAGTGCTTAAGCCTCCCTCCAATGAAAATTAAAAATTCATCTTCGAAATGACAGGGTAGAGGGTCATTGGGATCATCTTAATTGATGAAGCAATCGCATCTATACCCCCTATCTTTGGGAGCATCTTAATTGATGAAGCAATCCCATCTACCCCCCTGTCATTGCGAGCGGAGCGACAGCGTAGCGAAGCAATCTCTTGTTGTGTGTCTTCACTGCAGTAAGGGTGGCATTGCCTCGCACCCTTCGGATGCTTTTAATGACCGAAAGAGGGGTGCTCTCAATGACAGGAAAAGAGGTACTTGCAACTCTTGGCGTTGCAATGACTATAAATTGTGCCACGACAAGACAAATGTATCATGACAGGAGTAGGAAAAGTAAGTTATAATTATTAAAAATTCCAAGGGAGTTAAGGTTGGAGATAATAAGAACACCAAGAATGATGAGAGAAATAATAAAGGATTTAAAGGCTAAATCGAAATCCATAGGGTTCGTTCCTACAATGGGTGCTCTTCATGAAGGACATCTATCTCTCATTAGACGGGCAAAGGATGATAATGATATCACTATTGTAAGCATATTCGTTAATCCTATTCAATTTGGAAAGGGAGAAGATTTTGATAGATATCCAAGAGATTTTGATACCGATTGTGAAAAGATAAAAAATTTTGGTGTTGATTATCTATTTTATCCTGATGCAAAAATTCTCTATCCTGAGGGATATTCTACTTTTGTAAATGTAGAGAATCTTAGCAATAAACTCTGCGGTAAGTTTAGACCTGGTCATTTTCGCGGTGTGGCAACAATTGTCTGTAAACTTTTCAATATTATAAGTCCCAATCGAGCTTATTTTGGACAAAAGGATTATCAACAAACTTTGATTATAAAAAGGATGGTGGAGGATTTAAATTTCGATATTGAAATAATTGTATGTCCTACAGTAAGAGAAGTTGATGGTTTAGCTATGAGCTCAAGGAATTCTTATCTCAGTGAAAAAGAGAGAGAAGCTGCCACTGTGATTTACAAGGCTTTGAAGGAAGGAGAGAGACTCTTAAAAGCCCATGAAGATCCTAGGGAGGTTACAAACAAAATCAATGAAATTCTTAAAGAAGAAAGATTGGTAAAAGAAATTCAGTATGCAGGTGTCTTTGATCCTTTAACTCTTGATGAAGCAAAGGAAAAGAAAAATAACTACTTAATTGCTATTGCTTTAAAAATAGGAGATACAAGGCTCATTGATAACATCTTAGTAGAAGTAAACTAATCTTTGAATTTATCCTTTATGTCCAGAAAACGCGTTAGATTGCCTATGAAAATATCAAAAAGTGTAGGATCAAAATGCTTTTCTCTCCCTTTTTTCATAATGTCAATTGCCTCATCTACAGTGAAAGCTTTTCTGTAAACTCGGTCTGATGTGAGGGCATCAAAGACATCACAGATAGCTACTATTCTTGCATAGAGATGAATATTCTCTCCTTCAATTCCTTTGGGATAACCAGAGCCATCCCATTTTTCATGATGTTGTTCAGCTATTATTTCTCCAGCTTTTAGTGTTAAGAAACGAGGATCAGAGGCAAGGATTTTTGCACCTATTGTGGGGTGTAGTTTAATTATTTCAAATTCTTCAGAAGTTAGAGGTCCTGGTTTTTTCAATATATGATCGGGAATGCCGATTTTACCCACATCATGAAGAGGTGCAGCATATAGTAAAATGTTTTGTTCCTCCTCTGACAAACCAAGTAACTCTCCAAAAAGTTTGCCATAAAAGCTTATTCTCTTGATGTGTGCACCTGTTTCTTCATCTCTAAATTCAGAAATCATACCAAATTTTAAAACCATCTCATACTCTGCTTCCTTCGCTAATTCAAGAGCTTTTCTGAGCTCTTCAGTTTTTCTCATTACTTCCACTTGAAGAATTTCGTTTATGTCTTTTATTATATCGGTGTATTTCTTGAGCTTAAGTTGATTTAGAATTCTTAATTTTAATTCCTCTGCATCAAAGGGTTTAGGCACGAAATCAGAAACACCTAAAGATAAAGCCTCTTTTTTCTCTAACTCATCACCAGAGAGAACTATTATAGGTAAATCACTCGTTAAAGGATCGGATTTTAAGTACTCTATTACTTGTAAGCCATTCATGTAAGGCATTCGAAGGTCTAACACTATCAAATCTGGTAACTTTTCCTTCATAAAATTTACTGCTTGTAATCCATCCTCGGCAGTATAGACAATAACATTGGGATTATCAGCAAAAATTGCACTTACTAGCTCCAAATTTATAGGCTCATCATCCACAACTAGAATTTTACTGGTTTCCTCAAACATGGTATCATATATTAACACAATACAAAAATGATTGCAATAATACAGCGAGTAATTGAGGCATCTGTTCAGGTTGAAGGGGAATTAGTATCCAGTATTGGAAAAGGAATTCTAATTTTTATTGCCATGGAAAGACAAGATAGCGAAAAAGATGCAGACTATCTTGCCAGAAAAATTCTTAATTTGAGAATATTTGAAGATTCTAAGGGTAAAATGAATTTTTCAGTAAGAGATATCCATGGTGAGATATTGGTTGTGTCTGAATTCACGCTTGCTGGTGATGTGACAAAAGGCAATAGACCTTCTTTTGACAATGCCATGCCACCAGAGGATGCTGAAAAGCTCTTTAGGTATTTCATAGAGCAACTTAGAGTATCAGGTATTCCTGTGAGGGAAGGAGTTTTCAGAAGTTTTATGGTAGTATCTCTTTCAAATGAAGGTCCTGTAACATTCCTAATCAGATCTTCGCAAAATAAAGGGATTTCGTAGATTTTGTAATAATAAGGTCTCATTACAAGTTTATTGTCATTGCGAGCAGTCCGTAAGGACTGCGTGGCAATCCCTTCCCCTTCAGGATACGAAGGACGAGATTGCTTCGGGTGCTTCCGCACCCTCGCAATGACACTATGGGGGGATGCGTACGACGAGATTGCTTCGTCGCTTACGCTCCTCGCAATGACCCCTTCATTGTCATTGCGAGGCTCCCCTTTTTAATTGTCATTGCGAGCACCCGAAGGGTGCGAAGCAACCTGTCATTGCGAGGACGCCGTTAGGCGTCCGTGGCAATCTGTCATTGCGAGCAGTCCGTAAGGACTGCGTGGCAATCCCTTCCCCTTCAGGATGCGTACGACGAGATTGCTTCGGGTGCTGATGCACCCTCGCAATGACCCCTTCATTGTCATTGCGAGCAGTCCGTAAGGACTGCGTGGCAATCCAGTATTACTCACTTTTACATTAAAAGGCTCCTATTAAAAAAGGGTCCCAAGGACAAAAAGAGAGTCCCACAATGACAGGAATAGAGACTAAATGAAGCTTTTAATGACAAGGTTCTATTGTAAGTGATAGAATCTTAACTATGCCTTATATTTTTTCCATCCTTTTAGGAATTATTGGAGGTTTATCATTTCTCTATTTCCCAATCTTGTCGATTTTAATATCCTTAGGAACAGTTCTTTTTTTCTCCCTAAGAAAAAAAATCCTAATGTCCTCAATTTGCCTATTTTTTGCTTTATTGGGTTTTTTCATGACTATCCTGAGAGTAAACCTGGAGGAAATTTCCAAGGAACAAATCAACACTTTCACCGGATATCTCATACAAAGCTCTGGTAATATTCATACTTTTAAATCCAAAGAATACGGATTTGTGAAAGTTTACACAAATACTATACCTCAAGAAAACAAGGTCTATACTGTGCAATGCAAAGATATACAAAGGAGCAAAAATCCCTATGTGGTCAATCAAAAAAACTTTTGCATAGCGGCTAATCTATGGCAAATTGAAGAATTAAAGTTAAATTGGCTTCAAAGGCTTCAAAAAAATATCAATAGAAAACTTAAAGAATCCTTAGATGAAAGAATATCCACTGTTATGATTGCCATGACTACAGGATACAGGCTTGAAATTCCAAAGAACATAAGAGAAGATTTTCAAAAAACAGGTCTCATCCACCTCCTCAGCATCTCTGGTGCTCATTTTAGTCTTCTTTTTACAGTGTTTTTCCTCCTTTTCAAGGGTCTCATTTTACTAATTCCCTACAGAGGACTTGTTTATCTGACTGTCTACATAAAACCATCCCAATTGAGTATTATCCTATGTTTTCCCTTACTGCTCTTTTATTTTCTCTTAGTAGAGCCTAATTATCCCACCACAAGAGCCTTTATAATGGCCCTTTTTTTCATGATTGGTGTTTTAACAGAGAGAAAATCCCTATGGATTACAACTGTCTCCTTTGCTCTTTTAATTATTCTCTCTATGGAGCCTCTCTCCCTAAAGGATCTTTCTTTTCAGTTAAGCTTTCTTGCTACCATTGCTATTGGATTTGTCACAGATATATACAAGGAATTTAAAGACAAAATTAAGAATAGAGTGATATCTTATTTTCTTCTCACTTTATTGATTAGTCTATCAGCTTCTTTTGTCACAGCACCCCTTGTAATCTATCATTTTAATTACTTATCGCTTATAAGCATCTTTGCAAATATAACCGTAGGTTTGCTCATTGGTTTGGTCCTTTTCCCTCTTAATGTAATATTCGTAATTTTTTATCTTGTCACAGGAACTTATCCCCTTGCAGAGGTAATAAACTTTATTGGAAATATTTCCCTTGCTTCCATGCATCTCTTAGCATCTCTTCCCTTTTCAGCCCTTCAAGTTCCCTCTCCTGCCTTGGGATCACTTTTAATTTTCTACTCAGGATTATTTCTTATGCTCATAGGCTTTTATGCCATTGAGAAAAAATGGAAGATTCTTGCTATTTATCTAAGCTCTCTTCTGATTATATTTTCCATCTTTCTTGCAGTGTTTTTAATCCAATATCACAGAAACTTTCTTAAAATCACCTTCTTGGATGTGGGTCAGGCAGAATCAATAGTCATTGAAACATTAAAGGGTGTTTTTCTTGTTGATACGGGCAAAAGAGGTATGGAAGCAGAAAAATTCCTGAAGGCAAAGGGATACAGAGAACTTAGGGCACTTATTATAAGTCATGATCAAAAAGATCATGCAGGAGGCTTTTTAAGAATTCTCGAGAATTTTAAAGTTCAGGAAATATGGGACAATGGGTTTATTCATTACTCCTTTAAGCCTTATTCTCCTATAAGACATCTTCAAAGAGGCGATGTTTTAAGATTTGAAGGCTATGTATTTACTGTACTTCATCCTTACAGAGAATTCTATGATTCCTCTCTTTCAAAAGAGAGTAATAATCTAAGCCTTGTCTTTACCCTTCGAAGGGATAATTACACTTATCTTTTTACCTCTGATGCTGGTAAAGATTCCTTGCTGAGTATCCCCACAAATTATCTTAAGGCAGACATAATAAAAATTCCTCATCATGGAAGCATACACTCTTACAGTAAAGAGTTTTATGAAGCTGTAAATCCTAAATTCTGTATAATTTCTGCAGGCTTAGGTAATCCCTATAATCATCCCCATGAAGATCTATTAAAAAACATAGGGAGAACCTGTAGAATTTACCGAACAGATAGGGATGGTGCCATTCAAATTGTTGAAAAAGAAGAAGGATTAGAAATTAAAACCTTTGAAGAAACGAGGCTTAAACCTTACAGGGAATGGGAAAATTTAAAAAAACTATTTATTTTATGGTAGAATTAATCCCATGATTGCTTTAATTGATTATGGGATGGGAAACATCCGTAGTGTTTCAAAAGCTCTTGAAGCAGTAGGTGGTGATGTAAAAATTACTCAGGATGCAGAGGACATGAAAAGAGCAAAAGCTCTTGTGCTTCCTGGTGTAGGTGCTTTTTGCGATTGCATAGAGAATCTTAAAACCCTTGGACTTCTTCATGTACTAAAGGAGGAAATCCTGAATGGAAAACCCTATTTGGGAATTTGCTTAGGTATGCAAATACTCTTTACTGAATCAGAGGAGTTTGGACTTCACAAAGGACTTGATCTTATAAAAGGTAAGGTTCTTCGCTTTAGTCTTCCAGTGGGATATAAAATCCCTCATATGGGTTGGAATACATTGAAAATTAAGAAAAAAAATAAACTTACCGTCCACATTCCCCAGAATTCTTATTTTTACTTTGTCCACTCTTACTATGTTCAACCTGAAGAGGAAAATGTCATTGCAGGAGTCACTGATTATGGGGGAGAATTTACCTCTATGATTGTCTATGAGAATATTTTTGCCACCCAGTTTCATCCAGAAAAATCTCAAAAGAGGGGTCTCAAAATTCTGGAAAATTTCTTGAAACTTATAAAATGAAAAGAGTAATACTGGGAACCGCAGGTCATATTGATCATGGGAAAAGCTCCTTAGTTAAAGCCCTCACAGGAATAGATCCAGACCGCTGGAAAGAGGAAAAAGAAAGGGGTATTACTTTAGATCTTGGCTTTGCCAACATACTTTATCCTGATTTAGTTATTGGCATTATTGATGTTCCTGGCCATGAAAAACTCATCAAAAACATGCTTGCAGGTGTTGGTGGCATTGACATGGTAATGCTTGTAGTTGCTGCTGACGAGGGAATAATGCCACAGACAAAAGAACATCTCTCCATATGTGATCTACTTCAAATAAAATCTGGAATTATAGCTCTTAATAAAGTTGACCTTGTAGATGAGGAAACCTTAGAACTGGCAAAGGAATACATTAAAGAGGCAGTTGAAGGTACCTTCCTTCAAGAGGCAGAAATAGTCCCTGTTTCAGCAAAAACAGGCTATAACATAGAATTACTTAAAGAAAAAATCAGGCAAAAGGCTCTGACCATTAGTGAAAAATCTCATAAAGGTCTCTTCCGCATGCCTATTGACCGAGTATTTACTCTTAAAGGCTTTGGTACAGTTGTTACAGGCACAGTTTTTAGTGGAAAAATTTCAGTAGATGAAGTGGTAGAGATATTACCCTCTGGTTTGAGCTCAAAAATAAGGGGTTTACAGAGTCATGGTGAGCCTCAAAAGGAAGTTTTTGCAGGACAAAGAGTAGGCATAAACCTTCAAGGAATCTCTAAAGAAGATCTAAAGAGAGGTGATGTAGTAACAGTTCCTGAAAGACTTAATCTTACCTCATACATAGAAGTGAAGCTTAAACTTCTAAAAGATGCCACTCCTCTAAAGAATAACGCTCCTGTTCATTTTTATCTTGCCACTACTGAAACAGTGGGCAGGGTAAAACTCTTAGGAAAGTCTGAGCTAATGCCTGCAGAAGAAGCCTTTGCACACATTAAATTGCAAGAGCCTATCGTAGCCATGGCAAAAGACAGATTCATCATAAGAAGATTCTCTCCTCTTGAAACCTTGGGTGGAGGTGTTATTCTTGACACAGAGCCTTCAAGAAAAAGAAAAGATGTAATTATGGAGGATTTAGAAACTCTCTACAGTGGCAGTCTTACTGATGCCCTTGAGGTAAAAATTAGAAGAAAGGGAATGAAAGGCATAAAGATAAAAGACATGGAAGGATGGATTAATGCTGATTTAGACCAAATAAAAAAATCCTTAGACCTCCTCTTAGGAGCAAGAAAAATCATAAAAGTTCAGGATTATCTCTTCCATAGCCAAATTTACGAAAGCTTTAAAAATTCACTTATTGATTTACTTACTGACTTCCACACCAAAAACCCTTTAAAAGAAGGGTTACCAAAAGAGGAATTAAAGTCAAAGTTAAAATTAGAAAAATACCCACCTCTTTTCCTTCTTCTATCAAAAGTTGAAGAAATATCCATGGATGGAAATTTTATCAAGTTAAAAAAAGCTACACAAGAGAGTATTGACCCTCAAATAGAAAAACAAATCCTTTCAGAATTTATCTCAAAAGGTTTTCAACCACCCTACAGAGAAGAACTAGCAAAACACTTGAATGTACCAGAGAAAAAGCTTA
Organism: uncultured bacterium; assembly: GCA_937998865.1. Classification (GTDB taxonomy): domain Bacteria; phylum Nitrospirota; class Thermodesulfovibrionia; order Thermodesulfovibrionales; family Thermodesulfovibrionaceae; genus Thermodesulfovibrio. The sequence continues at coordinate 3,728 of CALLBR010000040.1, read as the reverse complement.
GTGATCTTTTGAAAATCCTTGTAAAAAATGGCAAGCTTGTAAGGATAAAGGACAACCTCTACTTAACAAAGGAAAACTACGAAAAAATGCTTGCTTTACTTAAAGAATTTTTTACAAAAAAACCAGAGATGACTGTTTCAGAATTCAGAACAATGCTAAATACCACTCGTAGATATGCTTTAGATTTTCTTGAACATTTAGACTCCCACAAAATTACCCTTCGTGTAGGTGAAGTGAGAAAACTTCTTAAGAGAGGCTAAAATGAAAAAGAATTCCCTGGTATTAGTTGCTTTTATCTTTGGCATTCTTTTAGGTATTGTAGTCTTTTACTCCCTAAGCAAACCTAAGCAGACACTACCCATCTACAGAGACATAGTGGAACCCATAAAGAGCTTTTCAGAAATAGTAAAAAACATCTCACCCTCTGTAGTTAATATCTCCACCACACGCACTGTCAATGTGCCACCCTCTTTAGAAGACCTTTTTGAAATGCTACCTCCTGGTGGAAATTCTCAGATTAAAAAATGGAAAGAAATGGGCATGGGCTCTGGAGTTATAGTCTCCTCCGATGGTTTTATTCTTACAAACTATCATGTGGTTGAACAGGCTGAAGAGATAAAAGTAACACTCTATGACAGGAGAACCTTTAGAGCGAATCTTGTAGGTGCAGACCCAAAAACCGATTTAGCAGTCATAAAGATTGATGCTAAAGATTTGCCAGTATCACCCTGGGGAAATTCTGATGAGCTTCAAGTAGGAGATTTTGTTCTTGCCATAGGAAATCCCTACGGCTTAACTCATACAGTCACCATGGGAATAATAAGTGCCACAGGAAGAGCTGATGTAGGAATAGCTGATTATGAAGATTTCATTCAAACTGATGCAGCTATCAATCCCGGAAACTCTGGTGGTCCCTTAGTAAACATAAGAGGTCAGGTAATCGGCATAAACACAGCTATATTTTCAAGAACCGGCGGTTATCAAGGTATTGGCTTTGCAGTGCCAAGCAACATGGCAAGGATAATTAAAGACAGTCTAATAAGAGATGGAAAAGTCACAAGAGGTTGGATTGGTGTAACAGTGCAAGATTTAACGCCAGAGCTTGCAGAGAGATTTGACCTAAGGGAATCTACTGGTGTAATAATCACAGACATTACAAAGCAAAGTCCTGCATACTACAGCGGTCTAAGAAGAGGAGACATAATCCTTGAATTTAATGGAAAAGTAATATCTGAAAGTGCAGTTTTAAGGAACTTAGTGGCTCAAAGCAAAATCGGTACAGAGGCAAACTTAAAAGTATGGAGAGATGGGAAAATCCTTGATCTCACTGTAAAGGTAAATCAGTTTCCCTTTGAAACACCCCTTGAGACAAAAACCTACAAAAGGACCAAAAAAGCCCCAGAAAACCCTCTAAAAGGTTTAGTTGTCATAGACCTTGACCCCTCCATGGCAAAACAAATTGGAGCTCATTTGGAAGACAGAGGAGTTTTAGTCTACAGAATAGAGCCTGACTCACCAGCTGAAAACTCTGGAATAAAAAAGGGAGATTTAATCTTAGAAATAGAGAGGCAAAAAATTACCAATTCCTCAGAATTCTACAGAATTGCCCAAAAGCTTACCAGATACGATGTGATGGTACTCATTAACAGAGGTGGGAAGTATTTTTATTCAGTCATTTCATCGCCATGAGCATTCTATTCCTAATCTTTACAATAGTTCTTTTCTTTGGATTACTTCAAACCCTCTCTATTACTCTGGAAAACAAGACAATTGAGGCATTCCTGATTATTGTCCTTAGCCTCTTCTTATTCCTTACTACCTACTTAAAATTAAAAAAAATGAATGCCTCTAAGGTGCTATTTACACTCTTAGGCATTCTCTTAGGAAGCCTTACTGGTCTAATCCTTAGTGTTCCTTTATTCCTTTTATCGTCCCACCTAAAACCCATAGGATTTGCTATCATAACTGGATTTACCTTTGCTGGCGGCTTTTATGGAATAAAGCAAGCAGATAAACACAGAATTACAGACTTTCTAACCTTCCTAAAGGAGCAATCCCTATGGGAAGAACCAAAGGTACTTGACACAAATATTCTTATTGATGGAAGAATTGCTGATCTTATTGAACAGGGTTTCATAAAGGGAACAATTTTAATCCCCCGATTCATACTAAGAGAAATCCAATACATCGCTGATTCACCTGATCCCCTTAGAAGGGCAAAAGGCAAAAGAGCTCTTGAGATTCTTCAAAGAATTCAAAGAGCAGAGAGAGTAAAATTAGAAATTGTAGAGAAAGACATACCTGAAATAAAAGAAGTAGATGTGAAACTCATAGAATTTACAAGAGGAATTAAAGGCACCCTCATCACAAACGACATAAATCTCATCAAAATTGCTCAACTAAGAGGTGTTGAGGTTCTCAACATAAATGAACTTGCCAAAATAATGAGACCACCGGTACTTCCTGGTGACAATCTAAATCTTTTTGTTGTAAGAGAAGGGAAAGAACCAGACCAAGGAGTTGCCTACCTTGACGACGGAACAATGATTGTAATAGAAGGTGGAAAGCCCTACCTTGGAAAAACCATAGAGGTGACTATTCACAGTGTCCTTCAAACAGGCACTGGAAGAATGATTTTTGGCAAACCCAAAAAAGACCTTCAAAACGAAAAGGAATCCTTCTAACCCCTCTCCACCCCACCACTCACCTCTCCCACCTCCTCTTTTTTAATCGTCATTGCGAGCAGTCCGTAAGGACTGCGAAGCAACCCGTCATTGCGAGGACGCCTTTAGGCGTCCGTGGCAACCCGTCATTGCGAGCAGTCCGTAAGGACTGCGAAGCAACCTGTCATTGCGAGCAGTCCGCAAGGACTGCGAAGCAATCTCATCCTTTTCCCTTCCCGGGGACGCGTACGAGAGATTGCTTCGGGTGCTAACGCACCCTCGCAATGACACTAGGGGGGGATGCGGACTACGAGATTGCTTCGTCGCTTACGCTCCTCGCAATGACAGTGGAGGAAGTCCTTGCGAGGCTCCCCTTTTTAATCGTCATTGCGAGCAGTCCGTAAGGACTGCGAAGCAACCCGTCATTGCGAGGACGCCTTTAGGCGTCCGTGGCAATCTGTCCTTTTTTTTCACAAAAAGTGGCAAAAAATACACAGCAAAAAACAAAAAAACCGAAAAAAAACATACCAAAACATCTGGCAGAAAAATTGCATAAATCCTTTTTCAAAAAAAACATATTCAACCCTTGACAAAGTAAAAAAAGTATGTTAAACTTTTTAAAAACTTTTCAAAAAGGAGGTGAGAGGCAAACACGGTGCAATGGGGGCAACCCCCAAAGTGAACTCAAAGGGCTTTAGCCTGAAGAATCTTTCTGCCTTACCACCGTCTTTGACGGTGTAACTGAACTAACCCAAGGAGGTTAGGAAGTGAAAAAATACGGAAGTCTTTTAGTAGCATTACTTCTTCTCTTAGGTTTAGCCTCCCTTAGCTATGCAGTACCAGCAGAAATCCCCTCAGACACATCAGCTGTTATTGCAAAAGGGAAAACTCAAATTACTCTCGGCGGTGAATTAAGATTCAGAGGACTTTACGGTAAGAATTTGGAGGTTAAAGATGAAGACAGATACGCATCAAACAGAGCATTCTGGGATTATCGTGTAAGGCTTAATCTTGAGGCAAAGGTATCACCTAACACAACAGGTTTCATTGAACTGGAAAGCGGAG
>CALLBR010000039.1 GCA_937998865.1 uncultured bacterium | reverse complement strand
TAAAAAGTTGATTTTAATAAGTGAAAATGTTTTATACTATTCTCCATCTTTGTTGAAATTCATCTCTTTTAAAGAGGAGGTTTGATAGATGGATTTCTTTTTCTCTATTTTCCCTATATTGGTTGTATTAATTGGTATGCTTGCTTTTCACCGTTCAGGAACTTTTGTATCTATAGTTGGTTGGATATTATCAGTTCTTTTTGCTATATATTACTTTAAAACTCCCTGGAATGTAGTATGGGGTGCCACTCTTATGGGATTTGTTAAAGCCTTAGGGATTACTTTAGCAGTAGTATTCACCATGTTTCTTATATTCTTAATGAGAGAGACAGGTGCCTTGAAAAGGATAATTGAGTTTGTAAAGGGAATTGCAAAAAATAAAGAGGAACAAACACTTTTTATTGGTATGGGTTTTGGTTCTCTCAGTACTGCACTTGGAATGGTAACTCCTGCTATGTTCCCTCCCATTTTTCTACTCTTAGGGTTCTCTCCTATAGCTGCCATTGGAATAAGTATTCTCTGCTACGATCCTCTTACTTCCTTTGCTCTTTTTACAATACCTCTAACTTTACCATCAAAGGTAGCCATGGCTTTCGGTATTAAACCTCCTGGCATTGAAACTTTAAACGATTTTATTTGGGATTATACCTTTAAAGTAACTGTTTTGTTGCCTATTATCTCTGTTATTTTTGCCTTTTTGATGCTTAAAGTTGTAGGAGGTAAGGAAGCCATAAAATATCACTGGAAAGAGGCTATAATTTCAGGTTTGGTTCTCTCTGTTTCTGCTCTATTAATTGCTGGTTTTAGAATCCTTCCAGTGGAGATCATAGGAATTATTGCTGGATTAGTCACAATGATTACTGTTTACTTTTTGTATAGAAGAAAAAATGGAGCCTCACCAGTGAAGAAGCCCTCTTTTGACAAATCTGTCCTTCAAGCATGTCTTCCCTTTCTTTTGCTCGTTTCTATCTCCTTAATTGTGAACATACCTGTAGTGAAAATGAAATTAGAAAACTTTCTCGGAAAATTGGAGGTCATAACAATCATTGCTGATAAAAGGGAGGATCTTAATATTCTTGGTAATGTGTGGTTTTGGATAATGGTGGTATCTTTTATCTCAATCTTTATTTTAAAACCCACGCCTAAACAATTTAAGAATGTCTTTCAACTTTGGTTTAAGAGAATATGGGGTCCTTTCATGGCTTATTCTCTCTTTTTTGCTGTGGCATTCATTATGGCTTGGTCAGCCATGGAGGTAGTAAACGGAAAACTTGTACCATCTCAATACTTTGCCCAATACAATATGGATCGAATTATAGGAATAACTCTGGCAGACTTTTTTGGTCCTGCTTACCCTTTCATATCTCCTTTTCTTGGTTTGTTTGGAGCTTTTGTAGGCGGAAGTGAAACAGCCTCCAATGTTCTTTTTGCAAAAATTCAATGGGAAGCAACTCTCTCCACAGTGGGAGCAGGAGCTTTCATGTGGATTTACGCTGCCCATGCAGTAGGTGGAGGAATAGCCTCAGCTATTACGCCATCAAAAATAACAAATGCTGCTGCTACAATAGGTGTGGGAGGGAGAGAGGAAGCCCAATTTATAAAAGCAGTGTTAGTCCCGGTTCTTCTCATGTGCGCTATTGTTGGTGCAATGACAATGATAATAGTTTATCTTTAATTTATAAAGGGGTTCTGTCAAAGAATATATTTTTCCCTTTTACACTAAGGGGGATACCCAGAATAATTTGGGCTTCCATAAGTCCTAATTTTCTTGCAGCAACACCTATTGTATACATCACTCTGTTGTCAACTGCAAATTCCTTTGCCATTGAAACCAAAGAGCCAATAGCAATGCCCAAATCTATTGCCCTTATAGTGCATACTGGTCCAGCATAGTCTATATCTTTTTTTTCTGTCTTTAAAATTGAATTACAGTCATGACCACAGGCTCCACAGTTAACACCTACTGGTTTTTTAAAATTTAAGCCAATCAAAATAACAGCCTCTGAATCTCTTACATTCTGAGCATCTCTCTTAAAAAATTTGAAAGTCTCTCCTCTTTCGCTAATTTTTTCCATTTCTTGGGCAACCTCCTGTTGCTGTTGAGGTGATAAAATTGCAGTTATAATTTCGTCTTCTCCTTTTGCCTTTGGTGCAGTTCTTGCTGATATAAGAATTATTTTTGCTACAGTTTCAATGATTTCCCTTTCTGGATTAATTTGCATTCTTTACCTCCCTATAAATTGTTGATTACTTATTTTAACATGAGGTTACAATAAAAGATGTCCATAACTGAAATGGGATCCAATAACCAGAGGGAATACTTAATTATTGAGGGAGCAAGGCAGAATAATTTAAAAAACATTAGTCTAAAAATCCCTCATAATGAGCTTACTGTTATCACAGGTTTATCTGGTTCTGGTAAATCATCTCTTGCCTTTGACACTATTTATGCAGAGGGCCAATGGCGCTTCATAGAATGTATGTCCAGTTATGCAAGGGTTTTTATTGAAAAGCTTCCTAGACCCCAGGTAGACCTCATAGATAACCTAAGACCTACCATTGCTCTCCAGCAAAGAAATCCTGTAAAAGGCTCTCGAGCAACAGTGGGTACTCACACTGAGATCTATGACTATCTCAGAATAATTTTCTCTAAAATTGCAAAACCAGTATGTCCTACATGTCACTTAGAGATAAAAAAATGGAGTCCCTCCCAAATAGTGGAGGAGATTTTTAAGAGCTTCAGTGGACAGAAAGCTTTTATTATCTTTGAGACTGAAGAGAAACCTGCAAGACTTATACAATTGGGTTTTTCAAAGGCTCTAATTTTTACAGAGGAATCTCCCTTAGTAATAGATTTAGAACAATTATCAAAGAGCAACCACGCCTCCTTTCATGTCATAGCAGATCGATTAAAAATTTCTAACAAATCAAGACTTGCAGATTCTGTAGAGACTGCCTTTAGAATGGGAAAGGTTAAAGTTTTCCTGCCTGAAAAATTTCTATTCCTTAATTTCCCTAAAGAAGCGCAATGTGCCAAATGTAACAGACAGATAGGAGAGGCTACACCAATTCTTTTTTCCTTTAATCATCCTCAAGGAGCATGCCCAGAATGTAAAGGTTTTGGGTATATATTATCATACGATGAAAATTTAATAATTCCCGATAAAGAGCTCTCTTTGAAGGAAGGTGCTATAGAGATTTTTGAAAGACCTTTACTTAAGTGGTGGAAAGACCAATTAATAAGGGGAGCAAAACTTAGCGGAATCGATATTAATATTCCCTTCAAAGATTTACCTTCAGAACATAAAAAGTTAATATTCACAGGAAATCAGCACTTCTACGGATTGAACGACTTTTTTGATGAATTGGAAAGAAAAAGATATAAAGTTCATGTAAGAGTTTTTCTGTCAAGAATAAGAAGACCCTCTTTGTGTCCTCTCTGTAGAGGAAAGAGGTTAAAGGAGTCAGCTCTCATATACAAAATAGGCGACTATGATATTGCAGATATAAATGCCATGTCTGTAAAAAAACTTCAAGAATGGCTTAGTAATCTGAATTTATCAAGGGAAGAGCGGAAAATTATAGAAGAACCCCTAAGACAAATCCAAATGAAACTTGACTTTCTTATGCGAGTGGGACTTGGATATTTGACTCTTAACAGACAAGTAAAAACTCTTTCAGGCGGAGAATATCAGAGAATCAATATATCAAATCAGCTTTCTCATAGGCTTACCTCTACTCTTTATGTTCTTGATGAACCCACTGTTGGCTTACATCCAAGGGACACAGAAAAGATTATAGAAATACTGAAAGAACTTAAAAATTATGGAAATACTGTGATAGTAGTAGAACATGATAGAGATGTAATATCTAATGCTGATTGGATCGTTGAAATGGGACCACAAGGAGGTAGAAGCGGTGGTGAAGTCCTCTTTTCTGGGGAGCTTAAAAAATTTTTAGAATTTCACTCTGTCACTTCAGAGTATTTGAAGAGTAGAGGGAGTTTATCTATAAAAAAATCCCATATTGATTACAAAAATTTTATTACTTTGAGAGGTGCCACTGGGCATAATCTTAAAGATATTGACATTAACATACCAGTGAATGCCCTTACGGTTGTTACAGGAGTGTCTGGGTCTGGTAAGAGCTCTTTGGTGGTTGACACATTATATAAGGCTTTAGCAAAACAATTTGGCCTTAGCAATGAAGAGCCTTTGCCTTACCGTCAGATAGAAGGAATAAGAAATTTAAAAAGGGTAAAATTGGTAGATCAGTCACCCATTGGAAAAACACCGAAATCAATACCAGTAACATATTTAGAAATTTACTCTAAGATAAGAGAAATTTTTGCAAACTCTAGGGAGGCAAAGTTAAGAGGTTTTACTCCTGGGCATTTTTCAATTAACAGTCCTTTAGGTCATTGCTCCCAGTGTAAAGGAGAAGGATTCGTAAGGATTGAAATGTACTTTTTTGAAGATCTCTTTCTTCCCTGCGAGGAATGTGAAGGCAAGAGATTTAAAAGAGAAACTTTAGAGGTAAAATACAAAGATAAAAATATACATGATGTTTTATCCATGAGTTTTGATGAAGCCTATGAATTTTTTTATGATGAACCAATATTAAGAGAAAAAATAGGAATAGTAAAAGATTTAGGTCTTGGATATCTTCTACTGGGACAGCCAGCCACAACCCTTTCAGGAGGAGAATCTCAAAGATTGAAAATTTGTGCAGAAATACTCAATAACTTTGCAACAAAAAAAACCTCCTCTCTTAAAGGTTTTCTATTTATACTTGATGAACCTACCGTAGGTCTTCACTACGAGGATGTAAAGAAATTTTTAAAGGTTATTGAAAAACTTATTGATAAATCAGCCACAGTTGTTATTATTGAACACAATCCTGAGGTAATAACTCAAGCAGACTGGATAATTGATCTTGGACCTGAAGGTGGACAAGAGGGAGGCTACCTTATTTATGAAGGAAGCCTCCCAGAATTTCTAAATTTAGAGAGGTCCTACACTGCCTCCTACTTGAAAAAATATTTAGTATCTTAAAAATGCTCCTATACCACCCTTTTCTATTAGTTCTTTTTTCTCTTTTTCATCTTTTATAAATTCAATTAAGGCAGAGTTTTGAATTGCTAGTTCCGTTGCTTTTTCTATTAGATTTTGAACCTTCATAACACATCCTCCACATTCCATGCAACATTCCACATCTTGCTTAGTAGCAAAACCACAAGTGGAACAAACTTTTCCCTCTATAGCGTAATCCCTTGGAACAATAAGTTTCATAACTCTTTTGTCCCTTAGGTATTTCAGAACATCATCAATTCCTAAGACAGCATTATTGTTTTTTCTTGATCTTGTAATTAATTCTGAAAGAGTCATGCTCTCTTTCATCCTTTCATAAGAATCTATGAGAGGGGTTACCTTTTGAAGAACTTCTTCTTTTGAGGCATGCTTTTCTATATATGTTCTTCCTATAATTTTTTGTTTTATCTCTTGAGGAAGAATTAGCATTAACTCTGAAATCGCTTCATCAGGTCCAGCAATTATTATTCTTCTTATCTCTTTTTCCTTTAGGAAATCATCAAATTTATCAATCACTTCTTTAAGATGCATTTTAATGTGATATTCTATATGTCTCTCGTATCTTTTTTCAGCAAGAGCAAACCATCCTCCTTTTTTATGTTTGCCTGGAACATCATCACTTACTAACATGGCATACTCCTCAATATCTCCAAGAAAAACCAAGAAGACTCTGGCAGTACGCTTGTCAACCAGAAGCACACCATACTTTTGATAATTGTCTAAGAGATCAAAGAGAGGGCTTGTATAAGGTGTTTTATCAATAATAATTTCCTCTTTAAGTTCCTCCATGTTTAAATCATAACGAACCCACAGATCCTCTTTAAGGCAACTGTAAAGGACAAGGAATTTTTTAAAGGATTCTCTTTCTCCTTGAAGAAATCTCTCGATTTTATCTATGTCTTCTTTTACAAGGGAGATTTTTTCCTCTGGTAGAGATTTAACAAGATTTTTAAATTTTGATAGGTATCCTCCTCTTTTTCTCTCTTGAGGTGAGACATTGAGGAATAGACTTAATACATAATTTTCTCCAGCATTAAATTTTTCAAGAGCAACTAAATCCTCTCTTTCAAACATTTTCCCCACCTCCTATGAAGTTTTTTAGTATTTCAAGGAATGAGACAAAAAGGCTAAATACAAGAGGTCCAATAATAAAACCAATAAGACCAAAAACCTTTATACCTCCTAAGACAGACAGGAAAATAAAAATCAGGGGAAGATCTACTTTACCTTTAATGATAAGAGGTTTTAAAACATTATCTATAGAGCTTATAATTAAGCCTCCCACAAGGATAAGAATTATACCCTTGAGTATATAACCTTTTATGAATAAATAAACTGCTGCAGGACCCCATACAGAAAAAGCACCTAAGACAGGTATAAAAGAAGCAATGGCTGTTGCAAATCCCCAAAGAGTCGCTGAGGGAATCCCAAGGAAAGAGAAAGTTATCCCTAAAATTGTTCCTTGAAGTATGGCAATGAGAACTCCTCCGTAGAAAGTTGTATAGATAATATTTTTGATTTGATTTCTTATAGAAACTTTGTCTGCTTCTGAAAAAGGCAGAAACTCTATGATTTTTCTAACAAAATGATCTCCATCCTTTATGAAGAAAAAGGCAATGAAAAATATTAAAACAAGATTTATGAAGGAATTCACCACATCTCCAAACCCATGAGCAATTCTTAAAGCTGTAGTTTTCATAATTCCTGATAATTCCTCTCGGATAAGGTTTTTTAAGGATTCCACATCGCCACCAGTTATGAACTTGAGTTTCTCGAGAATTTTTAAAAGCAGAGGATTAGTAGTGAGTTTATTAATCAATTCAGGAATGTCCAAATTTTTTATGAGTTCACTTGCCTCTAAAATTATCTCATAGGAGATAAAAACAAAAGGGAAAAGAAAAATAATTATCACAATTACTAAAGTAACAAGAGCAGCTAACCCTCGGTATTTTAGATACTTAAGTAAAAAATCAAAAATTGGATGAGAAACTAAAGCAATAACTATAGCCCAACCAGCAGCAGCGAAAAAAAATTTTAAAATCAGATAATTAATATAACCAAGAAGTCCGATAAAGAACAATAAAATCCAAATATAGAAGCTTCTCTCTAAGGAAATTCTGTATTTTCTTGAAGGGCTCATAATTTATTTTACTCTTTTAAAAAATTTTTGCCAAAGCTCTGCGGAGATTTCTCCTCTATCTCTCTCAGGATGCCATTGAACTCCCACGAAAAAGGGATGGCCCTTCAGATAAATTCCTTCTATTATTTCATCTTCGGCTTTACAGAAAACTTCCAGGTCTTTGCCAAGAGTTTTTATTGCTTGATGATGAGAGGTATTCACAATGCCTTTGTTTGTTTGTAAAGGGAAATCCTCAAATATCTCTATTTCATGAAACCCTTCAGTATGATTTATTTCTGTTTTTATATTTTGTATCAAGGAGCCACCAAAAAAAACATTTATTAGCTGCATTCCATAGCATATACCTAATATGGGTTTCCTGGAGGATAAAAGAATCTCTAAATATTCAAATTCGCTTTCTACCCTTCTGTCTGGTACTATGTTTTTGCTACCTATATTTTTCTCTCCATAAAATTTAGGATTTATATCACCACCTCCAGAAATTATAAATCCAGAGATAGTATTTACAATCTTGTGCTTTATTTTGGTCATATCAGGAGTAATTAGGAGGGGATAAAAACCAAATTCTCTTATTTTCTTTGAATAGTCAATGGGAAGAAAATAATTTTTTTCGTCCATGCTACAAGTAATTCCTATGAACTTCATAGGAGGATTTGCCCCTTTCTTATATCACTAAGTGTGCCATCTTCTACAGTTACTGAACCGTTTACAATTACATATTTGATACCCTTTGCAATTTTGAAAGGCTCTTCAAAGGTTGCGGTATCTTCAATTTCATTGAGGTCCATTATGACTAAATCAGCAAAATATCCCTCTTTGATTAGTCCCCTTTTTTCAATTTTAAAAATTTTTGCAGGCAGTGCAGTAATTTTCTCTATAGCTTCTTCAATTTTTATGATATTTTTCTCTAAAACATACCTTCTTAAAAATCTTGGAAAGCTTCCAAAGCCTCTTGGATGAGGTTTTCCATGGGCAGTAATTCCATTGCTTGATTTTGCTGAACTGTCTGTACCAATCATTACATAGGGTTTCGAAAGTATTTTTATTAGATTTTCCTCTTTCATTCCAAAGTAAATAGCACCTACCCTTAGGTTTGAGCGGATTAGGAGGTCTGCAATGAAATCTGCTGCATTCTCTAAGTTTGTTAATTCGCCTAAACTTTTACCTTCAAATTTTTTATCGGAGTGAAAAGCGGTATCAGAGATTAGGAGACTCTTAAGAAAGCTCTCTCCCTTTGATTTTAAATATTTTTTTATCTGCTTTCTTACTTTTGAATTTTTTAACCTCTTTATAATATCCTCTCTGCTTCCTTCCACTATCCAGGAAGGCAGAAAAGCATCTAAATCCGTAGAGGAAGCAGTATAGGGATATCTATCGCAGGTAATCTTTAAGCCTTCCTTTTGGGCGCCTTCAATTATGCTAAGGAGAGAGTCTATTTTCCACCAATTTTCTCTTCCAGATGTCTTAATATGAGAAATATGTACTGGAATTTTTGCTTCTTTACCTATAGATAAAGTTTCCTCCAAGGCTGAAAAGAGTTTTTCACCCTCGCTTCTCATATGTGTTGTATAGAGACCACCATATTTAGCCACTATTTTGCTAAGTTCAATTAATTCCTCCCTTTCTGCAAACATTCCCGGAGGATATATGAGACCAGTAGAAAGCCCCTTTATTGAGTAAAAAAAGTGTTTTTTTAGAAGGTTTTTCATAACACTAAGCTGCTTTCTATTAGCCTTCACATTTTTATAACCTATAACTGAGCCTCTAATATTACCATGACCACAAAAAAAAGCGAGATTTATAGAAGGATTTGCCTTTTTTAGGAGATCTATGTATTGTTCTATGGTTTTCCAAGGTTTTAAGCCTAAAGAATTAATTTCTGTAATTCTTCTATCAAAGGCTTCACCACTAAGAGGGAAAGGTGATACTCCGCAGTTTCCATTAATCTCTGTTGTAATTCCCTGAGTTATTTTACCTTCAGCCCTGGGATCTGCAAGAATTGTAAAATCGGAATGGGAATGAGTATCAATAAAGCCAGGAGTTACAATAAGTTCTTTTGCTTCAATTACCCTCTTGGCTGCAAAGGTCTCTTTTCCAATGTAAATTATTTTTTCTCCCTCTATTCCAATGTTACTCTGAAAGGAAGGTTTTCCAGTTCCGTCAATTAAAAGGGCATCTTTTATAAATAATTCCATTTTTGTTTAGAGTTTTTTGGAGCCTATTTTTGAGTTTTTTGACTTTTTATTGTCCGCTCTTATTAAAAAGTTACTAGTATATTTAACTTTTCTAACTTTTTCTGATTTCTCAAAATAATTCTCTATGCCCTCAGCTATTGCTTGGGCAATATTCATCCTGAATTTCTCATTAGCCAATAATCTTTCCTCTTCTGGATTGCTAATATAAGCGACTTCAAGTAGACACGAAGGCATTTGAGCACCCACCAAAACATAAAAAAGTGCCTGTTTTAATCCGTTATCATTCCTTGGAAAGGAAAATTTTATTCCATTAACTAATGAATTATGAACATATCCTGCAATCTTTACAGAATCATCCCTTTTAGCCTCTCTTTCCAAAGATGCAAGCATTGTACCTATCTCTCCTTTTAATTCTTTCATTTTTTTTACTGATATAGCGTTTTCTCTTGCTGCAACTCTGATTGCCTCCTCATCATCAGTCCAATTTAGGATGTATGTTTCTATCCCGCGTGCATGAGGGTTTAAAGAAGCATTTGCATGAATTGAAATAAATAAATCTGCTTTATTTCTATTTGCTATCTCTGTTCTTTCCTGAAGGGGAATGAAAGTATCATTGTCTCTCGTTAAAATAATTTCATACTTAGGGTTATCCTTCATTATTTCTCTAATCTTTAAAGCAATATCAAGAACCACATCTTTTTCCATAAGTCCATTAGGTCCAATAGCACCAGAATCTTTACCTCCATGTCCTGGATCAATCACAATCTTCTTTTTAATAAGTTTAAGTTTTTTGTCATTTTCTCTATTTATGTCAATAAAGGAACTGGCATTATCCTTAACAGAGTAGATGTCTATGACCACTCTGGAAGGATCTTCTAGCTGAATAATTTTAAATTCATATTCACTGTTTAGTAGATCAAAGACAATTCTTGCAGTATTAGGATCAAATTGACCTACGCGGATCTTACCAATGTTGTGTTTGTTTATTAGAAATTCCTTTTTTATCTCTTTGTTTAGTTGAACTTTTTTAAAATCAAAAAATAGTCTCTCTGGATTTTTTAGCTGCCCCTTTGTAAACTCAACAAATCCAGTGGTTTCAATGATGACCCTTATACCATTATTGATTTCGTAATATCTTATATCCTTAATCTGAAGTTTTTCTTCAGCAAAGGCCAGTGATAATGTAAAAAAGAGTAAAAAAAATAAAAAAATCCTGAACATTACTTTACACAGCTACTACTTCCTTTACTTCAGGGATTTCGCTTTTTAATGTCTTCTCCACCCAGTTTTTAAGAGTAAGAGTAGCCATAGGACAAGTTCCGCAGGCACCCTTTAATTTTACATAGATTTTGTCATCCTTAATCTCTACTAATTCAATATTACCTCCATCAGCCATAAGCCCCACTCTAATTTTCCCTAAAACTTGTTCAACCTTAGCTTTGTCAATCATAAAAGCCCCCTTCTTTCAGTTTTATTTAAACAATTTTTATTTTAACATGAAATTAAAATTTAATAAGCTCTATAAACCCTATCTATAACTGATTCTACAGTATCCTCCTCGCTACACTCTAAAGATACAGTATTTACAGAAATGCTTATATTACCCTCAAATAAGGTAGAGTTAATCAAGTTTTTTATTTTTTTTGCTACAATGTTAGCACCCTCCCCCTTTGTGTTGGGTAGTAAAATAATAAAATTGTCCTCTTCCATTCGAAAGACCATGTCCACCATTCTTGTATTCTCATATAAAAGTTTACCTAAGTCCTTAAGGACTCTGTCTCCAGTTGTTCTTCCATAGTTTTGGTTCACCTCTTTAAAATTTTCCACATCTACTAAAACTAAGCTCAAAGGAATTCTATATCTTTTTATCTTGTTTATTTCTCTCTCTAAGACTTCTTCAAAATAGGAACGGTTAAATAGCTCTGTGAGGTAGTCTTTTCTTAATGACTCTTTGAGTTCTTTCTGTAGTTTTTCTATAAGAATCTGTTTCTTTTTTGATTCTCTTGTTAATTCGGCGATTTCATTATTTAATTCTGATATTTTTTCATAAAGCTCATGATAAACATAAATTCTTTTCTCTAGAAAGAAAAGAAGCATGTTATTTTTCTCGTAAACATAACCTTCAAGGCATATATTCACATCTGGCTTCCTACACTTTAAATGAAGATAAATTTTTTCCCTCTTTTCACTCTCTGGGATCGGTAAATGTTTCACGTAGGTAGGTAGAAATATTTTTAAATTCTTTCCATTAACATCTTCAAAATTTACCATTCTTAGGAAAGTTTTATTAGCATGCTTTATTATCAAATCCTTATCTGTAATTATAAAAACTATGTTTCCTAATTCTTCTATGTAATCTATCAGAAAATCAATGTTTAATCTCAATAAACCCCTCACTTCCTCTTCGCTTTCTCGAGTCTGTTCAGTTTTTTCTTTTTCAAAAATTTTTTTTAAATATTTTTCAAACATTTTCTATGATGTCTAAAATTTTCTTTGGATTATTTAAGGTAATTCCATAATATTGTAATTGAGGCGTGCTATGCAAGTCTTCGGAAAAAATGAAGAATTTACTCTCACTGGATTTAGCTCTTAGGGTTTCAATGATTTTTTTGAAATCTTCAAAATTAAAAGGAGAAATACCCCATAAAAAGACAAGACTTTCCTCAAAATTAATTTTTTCACTAATTATTTGATTAGCATTTGATAGAAAGGTTTCAAATCCTTTGAAAGCTAAAATATGGGATAGAATGTTAGCTTCTAATTTATTATAAAAATTTAGTATCCTTTCACCAATTATGTTTGTTACTGGTAAATAAAGGAAATAAGATTTTGATTTTTCTTTTTGAATTTTTTCCTCATAAATGGATGAGAGCGTTTTATTTAAAACAGAAAAAGACATATAAGCCTCTTGTTCATCTATAAAGCCTGTTTCATAAAGAGTTCTAATTTTATATATGCATGGATACAAAAGATGAAAATATAATTTTTCCCTCTTTTCGTCATCTAATAAAAAATTTTTTAATAAAATTTGAGCTTCTATGGAATCTCCCTCTAAAAGTGTAATGAGATAATTTCTAAAGAACTCTTCATATTTTCCCACAAATTCATAGGATGTCTCTCTATAATCAAGATAGGAGACAATTCTCTCAAAATTTTGATAAATGTAGGAGTAAAACATTTTTATCTCCTCACCATATCTAATCATGCTCGAGGAGAGGGCAAGGCTCCAAGAAAAATTATCAATTTTGAAAAACTCTTTTTGAAAACCCCTATTTATGCAAATACTAAATAAGCGTGATAAATTTTTCATTAAAAAATCAAAATTATCAAATTCTAAGGACTTTAAAATAATCTTAATTTCATTTTCAAGAACTTCTTCTAAAAATTTTATGGAATTGTTACCTATTAACTGATAAAGCTTTTTATTTGATAAAATTTCAGATTTAACTAAAGGCATTGCCCGGGGGATACTAGTTTTAAGTATCTCAATAAAATCATCAGAAATATCTACCAGTTCACTTATTTTTTTCAAAGCTGAAATTTCCATAGTTAATTATATCAAATGTAGATTTTTTTGCAAATGCAAATTTTAATAAAAATTTACTCATTCTGAAGGCTATAAAAAATTTACACTCATCATTTTTTTCTAATTAAAATCTTTTTGGTATACTTACAATATGCTTATATATCTCATAGACATAGATGAAAGTCAAGAAGGTATAATTCTTTTCGGCATTAATGAAGAAAGCAAAAGAATTAGTGTTATTGATAATTCCTATAAGCCTTGCTTTTTAGTCTTGTGCAAAGATAAAGAAGTTGCAAAGGTAGAAATTGAAGAGTTAATCAAATACAAGAAGCTTCCAGTCTTGGAAATCTCTGAGGTTTCTAAAAATTTAAATGGTAAAGAGCAAGATTTTCTAATGATCTTTACACAGCGGCATCAAGATCTACAAAAAGTAAGAGATGAAATAAAATTCTTAGAAGCAAAAAGAGGAGGCTCAGGTTCTGTCATTGATGAATTTGAATATCAAATTGGTGCTCCACGAGTGTATCTTGCAGAACGAGATTTTTCCTGCCTTGACTGGCTTGAAATCATATTAGATGGTGATAAAGCAAAAAAAATCACTAAAAAAGTAGATAAACCTAAACCATCCCTCAGGCTCCTTACCTTTGATATGGAAGTAATAGAGATTAAAAGAGGAACTCCTTCAATCATAATGATATCGGTAGTTGGTGAAAATTTAGAAAAAATCATCACCTATCAACAGTCTCATTATTCTGTAGATGTAATTCTTGTGAAAGATGAAAAATCCCTTATAGAGGAATTTCTTAAGATTATTCAGGATTATGATCCTGACATAATAGCTGGCTATAACACTGATCTTTATGACATGCCTATTTTAAAAGAAAGAGCCAAAGCACTGAAAGTTAACTTGGGAGTATTGTCAAGAGACAATTCAGGAATAACTCTTTCAAAAAGAGCAAGGTTTACCACTGCTCGGCTCACAGGAAGAGTCCACATAGACATTTATAATTTTGTCTTAAATATTCTATCTCCTTTCCTTCAAAGTGAACAACTCACTCTTAAAAATGTGGCTGCAGAGTTACTGGGAGATACCAAACTTGACATGGAATATGAGGATATTATGCAAGCTTGGGACAAAGGACATGAACTTGACAGGCTTGCTCAATACTGCCTTAAGGACAGCAAGCTTGTTTATAGTCTTACAAAGATGCTTTTACCTGAAATTGAAGAACTTACAAAAATCACAGGACAGTCTCTTTTTGATACTTCCCGCATGCCTTATAGCCAGCTTGTGGAATGGCACTATATTAAGAGAGCAAAGAGAGAAAATAGAGTTATTCCAAATCAACCCAAATTTGATGAAATAAAGGCTCGTCAAGGTCAAAGTTTTGAAGGAGGTTTTGTTAAAGAACCTGAGATTGGACTTCACAAGGGCATTGCTGTTGTTGACTTTGCCTCTCTTTATCCCTCAATCATTGCCACTTACAACATTTCAATTGAAACACTTAATTGCTCTTGTTGTAAAGAAGAAGGAATAAAAGTTCCTGAATTTCCATATTGGTTTTGCACTAAAAAGAGGGGATTTGAATCTCTTGCAGTAGAGGAACTTCTGAAAGATAGACTTAAACTAAAAGGAGAACTTAAAAAACTATCTCCTGAATCTCCTGAATATCATACCCTTGATACAAAACAAAGAGCACTTAAAACTATAATCAACGCCTCTTATGGTTACTATGCCTATCCTGCCAGTAGATGGTACTCGAAGGAATGTGCTGAATCCATCTCAGCTTTTGGAAGATACTGGATAAAGGAAGTACTTAAAAAAGCGGAACAGAGAGGATTCCATCCTATTTATGGCGATACTGATTCAGCATTTTTAAAGGTAAAGGGCAATAAAGAAGAACTTGAAAAATTTCTCTCAGAAATAAATAATGAACTTCCCGGCATGATGAGACTTGACTTAGAAGGATACTACCTTAAAGGTCTTTTTGTACCGAGAGAAGCTGGAGGCACAGCAAAAAAAAGATACGCTTTACTTGATGAGATGGGAAAACTAAAGATAAGAGGACTTGAAATCATTCGAAGAGATCTCTGCAGATACGCAAGGCATACACAGCAGGAAATTTTAAGACTTTGCCTAATAGAGGAAAACATGGAAGCAGCTTTTAGATACCTTGAAGAGAGGATTAAAGCCTTAAGAGAAGGAAATTTTAATATAAAAGATTTGGTAGTTTATGAACAGCTGTCAAAGCCTCTTTCTGAATACAAACAAATGGCTCCCCATGTTGTAGCAGCAAAAAGATTAGCTCAAAAGGGATTTACCATCGGACAGGGAAGTGTCATAGGATATGTAATACAAAAAGGAAAGGGCTCCATTAGTGAAAGAGCTTATCCTATTGAATTGGCAGACTTTTCGAATATTGATTTAGAATACTACATTGAAAATCAGATAATACCCCTTTCCATGCGAATATTAAAAGCCTTTGAGAAAAAATCTAAACTTTTTTAAGAGTTATTTGACTTTCTGAAAAATTCTACACAAACTGATAACTAAAATAAATCTTCACTCCCTTTTTATTAGCATAGTCTCTTACAAGAGGTGAAGTTTGATGGGTTACAAAAATGAGTATCTTGTCAGAAGGATAAAATTTCTCAATCTTTTTTACCAAAGAAATAAATTTATCTATGTGTGATTTCTTAAGTTGAGTTTTTGCCTCTCCCAATATTATAACCTCATTACCATTCTTTCTTCCTTTACCAATAATATTTATTTCCTCATATTTGTTAGGGGATACTTCTATATAATCTCTTATTAGAGAACCTTCCACAGTAATGCCAAAGTCTTTCATTAGAAGCTTTGGTAGATACTTATATGCTTCATTTTCAAGAAAATACCCTACTGTATGAGCCAAAGAACCAACTTGCTCTCTTGTCTTTATGTGTTCTTCAATAAGTTTGTTGAGTCTTTCTTCTGTCTTCTTCTGAGCTTCTGCCAGTTCTGTTACAACCTCTTCAAGCCTATTAAGCCTCTCTTCTGTTTTCTTCTGGGCTTCTGCCAGTTCTGTTACAACCTCTTCAAGCCTATTAAGCCTCTCTTCTGTTTTCTTCTGAGCTTCTGCCAGTTCTGTTACAACCTCTTCAAGCCTATTAAGCCTCTCTTCTGTCTTCTTCTGAGCTTCTGCTAGCTCTGTTACAACCTCTTCAAGCCTATTAAGCCTTTCTTCTGTCTTCTTCTGGGCTTCTGCCAGTTCCTTAAGGGCTTTTTCAACTTTACTTAAACGCTCCTCACTTTTTATTTGAGCCTCTGCAAGCTCTTCTACAGCTTTGGCAATTCGGTTAACCCTCTCACTGAGCTCAAGAAAATCTCGCCTTGTTACTACATCTCCAATAGCTTTCTCTATGCCCTTCATTATCTCAATAAAGGCAGTTCTTAGGGGAGGATCAAGCTTTGCAATTTCTTCCAGTAATGATGTTGTAACTATCATAATAATTTTAGTATAGATATTGTTATAAACTCCTTGCAACTATTATTATTTTTCCATTTCTCGAAGGTAACTCTTTGGTATTCTTTTATTGCAAACCTTCTTAATATTTTGTCATTAGAGCCCTTCTGTCATCATAATGTTATTGCGAGTCCTTTCTCAAAAAGGGTAATACACTCTCTCCTTCGTACCTTTAATGCAAGTCTTTTTTGTTAATACGGGCACTTTTTTCTGTCATTTTTAGGAAAGGAAGCAACGAAGCAATCTCGTCTCTTACTTTTTTACTGAAAAGGCTGCATTGTGATTTCTTCGCACCCTTCTGGTGCTCGAAATGACGAAGAAGGAAAGGTAGTTTCATAAAGAGAGATTGCCACGCAATCCTTTGGACTGCTCCCAATTACAGAAAAAAACCTCAAGCCTCTATAAAAGAGATTGCTTCGTACTTCCACTCCTTTACATTTAATGTCGTAATAGCAATGGACCCTCTGTTGTCATCGTAAGCGTAGAGAAGCAAGCCCTAGTTGTTGCAATAAAAGTAGGTTTATAAATTTCAAGGTCATTAAAGCAATAAGTTATAATAAATAAATGAACTTTCTTACAATCTCACAGGAAGAAATTACTCCCCTGATGAAGCAGTATTTAAAGATAAAAGAACAATACAGGGATGCTATTTTATTTTTCAGACTTGGTGACTTCTATGAGATGTTTGGTGAAGATGCTATACTTTCCTCTCGCATATTAGGCATAACCCTCACATCACGAGATAAATCAAAAGACAATCCAATTCCTATGTGTGGTATCCCCTATTTCTCAGCCTCATCCTACATTGAAAGATTACTTAAGGAGGGCTATAAGGTAGCCATATGTGAACAAATAGGGGATCCAAAAACTTCCAAGGGCATTGTAGAAAGACAGGTAGTTAAAGTACTTACCCCGGGAACTTATCTTCCTGAAGGGGTTAAAGAAAACATATACATCATGGCAGTATATCCCTCAAAGGGAAAAAAAGGAATTGCCTTAGCAGATATTACGACAGGACAGTTTTTCATTTATGAGTCGGACAAAAGTATTTCTGATGAGGTTCAAAGATTTGAACCAAAAGAGCTCCTTTTACCAAACAGTATGAAAGAGATCATGAAATACGAATTAGCATCCTACCTGAAAACCTTTATTGAAGAATGGAAATTTGATTACTCTCTTTCCTATAAAAATCTTTTAGAACATTTTAAGATTGCTTCTCTTAATAGCTATGGTGCTGAAGAACTCCACAACGCAATTTCTGCTGCTGGTGCCCTCTTAAAATATCTCGAGGAAAATAAACAGCACACAGAATTTAAAGAACTAAAAGTGCTCAATCTCTCCGAGTATATGCTTCTTGATGGCTCTACAAGAAAAAATCTTGAACTCTTCTCATCCCTTGACGGAAATTTTGAAGGTTCTTTGCTATGGGTCTTAGATCAAACACTTACACCTATGGGTACTCGGTACTTGAGAAATGCTATGTCCTGTCCCCTTTTGAAAAAGGATGAAATTGAAAACCGACTTGATGGTGTAGAAGCTTTCTATAAAAGTTATATTTTGAGAGAAAAGATAGAGGAGATTCTAAAGGATTTTCCAGACACTGAAAGACTTGCCTTTAAAATTAGAAATAGAACTATAAATCCCAAGGAACTTTTAGCAATAAAAAATGCCTTAAAGAAAATACCTCAATTAAAAAAAACTTTAAAAAGTGATTCGCCCCTCTTGAGGAATCTCTCCGAAAAACTTTATGAACTGAATGAAATGGTAGAAAAAATAGAGAATGCCCTGAAAGAAAATCCACCAACAATAATAACAGAAGGAGAAATTTTTAAAGAGGGTTACAATAGGCAAATAGATGAATTTAGAACACTAAGCCGACAGGGTAAGGAATACATTCTTAAAATGGAGGAAGTTGAAAGAAAAAAAACCGGAATAAGCTCATTAAAGATTGGTTTTAATAGAGTTTTTGGATATTATATTGAAGTTACTAAACCAAATCTCCCCCTTGTTCCAGCTCACTACATTAGAAAACAAACTCTTGCAAATTCTGAAAGATATTTTACTGAGGAACTTAAAGATCTTGAGGCAAAAATTATTACAGCAGAGGAGAAATTAAAAATACTTGAGCAAGAACTCTACTTTGAACTTATAGAGTCACTGTCAACTTATGTGGAAAAGATTATTTTTAATTCTGAAACCATAGGTTACTTAGACTTTCTTCTCTCCCTCGCAAAAGTAGCAGCTAAATACAATTATGTAAGGCCAATAATAAATGACTCACAAGTTATTGAAATAAGAGAAGGAAGACATCCGGTTATCGAGAGACTAATCCAAATAGGAAAACTTCATGACACAAAATTTATACCTAATGATCTATTAATTGGCACAGATGACCAAAGGATTATAATTCTTACCGGACCTAATATGGCAGGTAAGTCCACATATATGAGACAGAATGCTTTAATAATTCTAATGGCACAAATGGGATCCTTTGTTCCTGCCAAGAGTGCTCAAATAGGTATTGTGGATAGGATTTTCACACGCATTGGTGCTTCAGATTTTTTATCAAAGGGTCAAAGCACTTTTATGGTAGAAATGATAGAGACGGCAAATATCTTAAATAATGCTACTCAAAAGAGTTTTATAATACTTGATGAAGTTGGCCGAGGAACGAGCACTTTCGATGGAATAAGTATTGCGTGGTCAGTGGTAGAATACATTGCTGAAAAAATAAGAGCCAGAACTCTTTTTGCCACACACTATCATGAACTGACAGCTCTTGCTTTTAGTCATGATTGTGTAAAAAATTACACTGTAGAGGTAAAAGAATGGGGAGAGGAGATAATTTTCTTGAGAAAAATAAGACCAGGTGGTGCTGATAAAAGTTACGGTATTCAGGTTGCTCGCCTTGCAGGACTGCCAGAAGAAATACTAAGAAAGGCAAAGGAACTTCTTCAAAGGCTTGAGAAAAAAGAATTCCAAATTTTCCCAATAAAAGCAAGGCAATTAGATCTCTTCTTTCAAGGTGATCCCCTTAAGAATGAGCTTTCAAAGATTGATTACGACTCTTTAACTCCTCAAAAAGCACTAAAAAAGCTGAAAGAATTGAAGGAGTTACTTAAAGATGATTAAAGTAGGACTTACAGGAAATTTTGGCATGGGCAAAAGCACAGTAGCAGAAATGTTTAGAAAACTTGGTTGTTATACAATAGATACTGATAAAATTGTAGATGATTTATTTAAAGAAAGAGAGGTAATAGAAGAAATCAGAAAACTCTTCGGTGATGATGTTTTTAAACATGGAAAAATTGATAAAAAATACATAGCTCACATTATCTTTGACAATCCCTTAATGAGAATTTATCTTGAGAACATACTCCATCCCAAGGTTTTTGAAAAAGTAGATGAAATCATAAATAGCATCCCCAAAAGAGGTGAACCAACGATAGTGATAGTAGAGGCTCCTGTAATTTTTGAAAGGGGCTATCAAAATAAATTTGACCTCATAATCACAGTTTTTACAAATGAAGACACCGCAATTAAAAGGCTCCAAAAAAAAGGCTTCTCCTTAGAAGAGGCACTGAAAAGATTAAGCAGTCAATTTCCTATTGAGATGAAAAAATCAAAATCTGATTATGTAATAGATAATTCAGGAACACTTGAGGAAACAGCTCAACAGGTTGAGGCATTATATCAAAAACTCATAACCATGGAGAGGAAATATGCAGGTAATTAGAGGAATTGAGAAGCTTGAAGCAAAAAATACATTCATAACCATAGGAAACTTTGACGGTGTCCACTTAGGACATCAGAAAATCTTTGAGTATTTAAAGAAAAAAGCAAAACAGAACAATAGTAAAAGTGTTGTAGTAACTTTTCATCCTCATCCAATAAAGGTTTTATTTAAAGAGCATCCTTTGAAATTAATTACTACTACAGAGGATAAACTTAAACTTATTGAAAAATGCGGAATAGATGTAACGGTTTTAATACCCTTTACCTTAGAATTTGCTCAAATAGAAGCAGAGGATTTTGTAAAAGACATTTTAGTTGGGAAACTAAACGCCAAATGGATTATTGTGGGTTACGACTATAGATTTGGGAGGAGTAGAAAGGGAGACAGAGATTTATTGAAAATCCTTGGTAAAACCTATGGATTTGGAGTCACGGTTCTGAAAGCCTATAAGAAGAAAGGTAAAATTTTAAGCAGCACCTCTGTAAGAAATGCTTTAATGGAAGGCAACATTAAAGAGGCTAATATGTTCCTTGGAAGAGCCTATCACATAGACGGTGAAGTTATAAAAGGCTTTGGTAGAGGCTCATCACTTTTGGGATATCCTACTGCAAACATCTTACCATTCCAGGAGATTATTCCTAAGGAAGGTGTATATGCTGTTAAAGTAACATTACCTCACATGAGTAAGACCTTTAAAGGTGTTGCTAATATAGGTAAAAATCCAACATTTGGAAATTCCCAACTTAGTTATGAGGTTCATATTCTTGATTTTAGAGAAAATCTTCTTGGAAAAAAAATTAGAATTCACTTTATATCAAGATTAAGAGATGAAAAGAAATTTTCCTCAGTGGAGGAACTTAAAGATTCAATTGCCAAAGATGTTGAAAGAGCAAAAAAAATTTTTCAAAGAGACAGGACAAAACTCTTCTTATGTTCTTAAATTTACTGGGTCCACCTCCACTCCTACTGAAAAACCTTTCATGTTCTTTAACCATCTAATAAGAAAGTGAACTTCTTCAGTTAGTTTTCCCCTATCTTTTGAACGTAGTATAAAGAAAATTTGTTTCTTTTTCTGATCATTAAAAGGTCCCATAACATCTGCCGTGGAATTTGACTTCAAAAAATCTCTAAGTCTAATACTTAGTTCCTTCCAACTGTCCTTTTTAATATTAAAGGTAAGCTTTATTAGTCTTGCAAAGGGAGGAAAAAGGGTTTCTTTTCGATAACTAAGTTCGTGATTATAAAAACCCTTGAAATCATAAGAACGAAGATATTTAAAGAAAGCATTATCAGGATTTCTGGTCTGGATAAATATTATTCCTTCGCTTTTTATCATATGGGATAAAAACATCACTTTTCCAAAAGCATTCTCCATTGCTCTATAATCAGGGATAGAGAGAAAAAAGTCAAAATCCACTAATAAAGCTAATTTAAACTGAGGAATGTAAGTCTTTTTAGTTTTTGAAGCCTGAAGAATAAGTATACCTTCCAAGTCTTTGCTGTAAAAATTGTAGTTTCTCAAAAGTGATTTCTTTGATGAAAAAATATTTCCAAGTTCTTCCCTTAATCTTTCAACGCCAGTTCCAATAGGATGGATTTCAATCCCTCCGCAATTAGGACATATGTTTGGAATCTGTAACTTAATATCACATTTTGCACATTCTAAAATGTCCATATTTTTATGATAAATCATTCCATACCCACACTTTTCACATTTTAAAACTTCTCCGCATTCAGAACATCTTAATAGACTAAATCCTGCTCTTGGAGCAATAGCTAAAATTCCCTCTTTGTTGTAGAGCTTTAAATGGAGTAAAACTTCAGGATGAAAAACTTGCCATGAAGGTTGTCTAAGAATTCTTATTTCTGGATGAGGCATTCTATTAAAATCATCTATTAATTCATATTTCCCTCTAAGAGCATTCCAATAGGAATTAACAGAGGGCATTGTATCACATAATAGGACAGGACAAGATTCTATAAACCCTCTCATGACAGCTCCATCTCTTGCATTGTAACGAGGAGTTTCCTCTCCTTTGTAAAGCCAACTTGATTCCTGTGAAATCAAAAGAAGGGAGAGATTCTTTGCAGGAGCAAAAATTGCAAATCTTGTTCCTATGATTATTTTTGCTCTATCTTCCAAAATTTTTTCAATGCTTTCATAAAGTTCAAAATTCTTTATTTGGCTATGAAGTCTTACAACAGCGTCACCAAATTTTTCCCTTAGAATTTGAAAAAGAAAATTCACATCTTTGATTTCAGGAAGAATTAATAGAACTTGCTTGTGCTGAGATAAAACCTTAGTAGCCATTTCAATCATTAGCTTAATTTCATAAATAAAAGTTGGACAATGTATTAAAAAACCCTTATATTCTCCCTTCTCCATTGCCTCAATGATTTTTTCAGTAGTCTTTTCATTTACTAATATGTTTTTTAGTAAATCAAATTCCTCAGGTTTGGGTAGCTCAATTTTTGCTTTTTTTTTCTTTTTTTTACCTTTCAAAAAAGAAATTATGATATCAAAAAAAGTCAACCTTAAAATGGAACCAATTTCAGCTACATAATAGAAACTCATCCAAGACAGGAAATCCATAAACTCTTTTGAATATACCCTGCCCCATATTTGCTTTATTTCTCTTATGTTTTCAACTTCTTTTGGTTTTTCATATCCTTTTGCTAAGACTAAACCATCATAAAAGTTATTTTTTAGCGGAACTGTAACTCCGTATCCTACTAAATCTTCGTCTTTTTCATAGTAATAGGTGAGTCTTTTAAGTTTGAGAGGGATAGATACATCATAGTAGGGCATAAACTAATTTTAACAATTTTATGCTATAATTTACTCCATGAGCTTAAGGAATAAATATATTTACTGCCTTTTTCTTATAATATTATTTCTGTCAGGTTGTTCTATGCCAAAAATAGTCATACTTCAAGATCCTTTAACTCCAGAAGAACATCTTCAACTGGGACTAAGTTATGAGAAAAAAGGACTCTTACAAGAGGCAATAGAACACTACAAGGAAGCATCGAAGAGAGACGCACGAGGCTTTCTTTTCTTAGGAAATATTTATCTAACAACCAACGAGTATGATAAAGCTGAGAAGAATTATAAAAAAGCATTAAAAAAAGACAGCAAACTTGCCGATGCTTACAATAACTTGGCTTGGCTTTACTACCTAAAAGGAGAAAAACTGGACATGGCAGAGGAATTAATAAAGAAGGCAATCCAGATAGAACACGACAACCCTGAAAAGGTAAAACAATATGAGGATACTTTGAAGAAGATAAAAGAGAGATTGAAAACAGAAAATCCCTCCTTTCTGTAATTGCTATGCACCTCTAAGAAATACTTCACAATCTCATGAGCACCTTATCATTAAAGCGAGAAAGAAAATATTATCTCGTTGCTAAAGTTTATGGCATGACATGGGCTTGAAGATGATAAGCTTTGCATAATATAATAAATATCAAAAAAACCAGGAGGTGCTTAATGCTCAAGAAAATTTTAGCTCTTTATTTATCGGTAGCAATTTTTTTCATCGGCTTTGTTCAATCAGCAGGAGCAGCTTTTATTCCTTCTGAAGTAACTCTTAATACTAAAAGTGAGGATTTACAAAAAATTCAGAAATTTCTTGAGATGAAAATTATATCCCAAAGACTCAAAGATTTTGGCTATTCAGAAAAAGAGATTCTTGACAGACTCAACACTTTAGATGAACAAACTTTACATAGCCTTGCATTGAAAATTGACGAATTAAAGATAGCTGGCGATGCTGGAGCTGCTGTCATTTTAGCTCTTGTGATAATTGCCTTAGTAGTCTTAATTATTAATCTTACTGGTCATAGAGTTGTTGTAAAATAACATTAAAATAGCAGTTGACAAAAAATTATATTCAGTGGTAAAAAATAAAAGTCTATCGGGTTTCAGTTTCAGGCACTAAAATTTAAATTGAAAGGAGGTGACTAGAGAAGATGAAAAAAATATTAGCATTAGTACTCTCATTAATTCTTATGGTATCCTTTAGCTTTGCTTTAGGATGCAAAAAGGCCGAGGAACCAAAGAAGCCTGAAGCACCTGCTCCTGCACCAACACCCGCTCCTGAAGCACCTAAGGCTCCTGAAGAACCAAAAGCTCCTGAAGCACCTAAGGCTCCTGAAGCACCTAAGGCTCCAGAGGCACCTAAAGCTCCTGAAAAGCCTGCTGAGAAAAAATAGTTCAGTAGTATATAATGAAAGCAACACCAAGAATAATTCTTGGTGTTGCTTTAAAATCTTAAAAAGTGTTAAAATTTTTGAGAGTGGGTTTACCCACTCTTTTATTTTGACAATTACGAGTTTTTTATGAATATTAAGGAATTAAAAGATTTGATTAAAAATTATGCTGAACAAATAAGTGAAAGTGAAGGAGTAGAAGTGGTTGATTTAGAAATTCATCCTGGAAACAAAGGATTAGTAGTTACTGTTTTTATAGATAAAGAAAAGGGAGTAACAGTAAGAGATTGTGAAACTTTCTCACGTTCACTTGAAGCTATACTGGATGTAGAAGATCCTATAAAAGGTCCATATACCTTGCAAGTTTCATCTCCTGGACTGGATAGGCCACTAAGAAATCAGAGGGATTTTTCAAAAAATTTAGGAAGAGAGATTAAAATAACTACAAAAGAAAAAATTTCAGGCAGAACATTTTTTATAGGAAAAATCATTGATGTTGGGCAAGAATGGGTCAGAATTGAATTGAAAGAGGGCAATATTAAAGGAACAAAAAAAATACAAAAAAGAGAATCATTATTTATTCCTTTTGATAAAATAATTAAAGCACAAATTTATTTAGGCTAAACCGATGGGAAAAGAGTTAAAGATTTTAACAGAACAAATAATGAAAGAAAAAGGAATTAACAAAGATGCTGTTATTGAGTTACTCGAAACAGCTTTAATTTCAGCCATAAGAAAAAAATACGGAAATAAATCCACTATAAAACTAAAAATAGATCCTCAAACTTTTGACATAAATATCTTCGAAATAAAAAAAGTCGTAGAAAATGTATCGGATCCATTATCAGAAATTTCTATTGAAGAAGTAAAAGAAAAATTCGAGAATAAAGGTATTGGCGACACCGTTGAAATACCCCTCTCAATTCAGGATTTTGGTCGGATAGCTGTTCAAACAGCAAAACATGTTTTATTCCAAAAGATTAGAGATATTGAGCGTTCTGTAATTTATGAAGAATTTAAGGACAAAGTAGGCACAATTATAAGCGGAACCATACTAAGGAAAGAAAAGGGAAATTTTTATATTTTAGTTGGAAAAGCTGAAGTGATATTGCCTGAAAAAGAAGTATTACCTCAAGATAATCTAAAAAGAGGAGATCTTATAAAGGCTTACATCTATGAAGTAAAACAAACCTCCAAGGACCCTATAATAAAAGCTTCTCGGACTCATCCTTATTTTGTCATTGGTTTATTTCATTTAGAAGTTCCAGAAATCCAAGACGGAATTGTCCAGATTAAAAGCATTGCCAGAGATCCTGGAGAAAGAACCAAAATTGCTGTATACTCAAAAGATCCTGCTGTTGATCCCGTGGGAGCTTGTGTTGGCATGAAAGGAACAAGAGTTCAAGCTATTGTAAGAGAATTAAAGGGAGAGAGGATAGATATAATACCATATAGTGAAAATATCAGTATCTTTATTGCTAAAGCTTTAACTCCTGCAATGGTCCTCAAAGTGGGCATTAATGAGAAGGAAAAAACTGCTGTTGTTGTAGTGGAAAATGATCAACTATCTTTGGCAATAGGTAAAAAAGGACAAAACGTTAGACTTGCCTCAAAACTTACAGGTTGGAACATTGATGTATTAAGTGAAACAGAATATTCTCAGTTAAAAATTAAGGAAGCTCATCAATCTCTTAAGGAAGGACTAAAAGAAGAGAAAAATGACTCAGCTTAATGCAAGAAAAAGGATTATATCTTCCCATCCAATATCTAAAAGGTGTAGGACCTAAAAAAGCCTTACTTCTCCAAAAATTAGGTATCAGAACTGTTTTTGACGCTCTTTATTATCTTCCTGTCCAATACGAAGACCGACGTAATAAAAAATTAATTTATGAACTTAAGCCAGGAGATATAGTTAGTATTAATGGGAAAATATTGGAGATTAATGAGCTTTCGCCTAGGAAAGGCTTAAAAATTTTGGAAATAGTTATATCTGATGGAACAGGTTTTATTAAAGCTAAATGGTTTAATCAAACTTATCTGAGTAAAATTCTAAAACCTAAAAGTTTCATAAAAATATTCGGTAAAGTGCAATTGGATTTTAGAGGGAATGCTTTCGAAATACTTAATCCAGAAATTGACATTAAGGATGAAAATTCGGAGGAAGTTTCAGGAATTTTGCCAATCTATAGACTTACTGAGGGGCTATCGCAAAAACAAATGAGGAATATTATTAAGGCTGCCTTAGAATACTCCAAAACCTACCTGAGTGATTATCTTCCAGAGTATTTAATGAGAAAACTTAATTTATCTGAGATTTCAGAGGCCCTTTATGGGGTTCATTTTCCTCCTTCAGATTTGTCATTAAAAGAAATAAAGGAGGGAATTACTCCTTACCATAAGAGAATAATTTTTGATGAACTTTTCCTTCTTCAGCTTGGGATTGTTCTTATTAAAAAATCCCACCAGAAGGAAAAGGGAATATCTATACAGGGTAAGGGAAAGCTAATTGAAGAGTTTATTAATAATCTTCCCTTTAAGCTAACTAAAGCTCAGCTTAGAGTTATAGAAGAAATTCTTGAGGACATGAAAAAACCTGTTCCCATGAATAGACTATTGCAGGGAGATGTAGGATGTGGAAAGACAATTGTAGCCTTAATTGCTATGCTTGCTGCTGTAGAAGCAGGATATCAAACAGCTCTAATGGCACCAACAGAAATATTGGCAGAACAGCATTTTAAGAATATTAGTTCCCTTCTTAAAAATTTAAAGGTAAATGTTATCATTCATACTTCTGAACACAATAAGTACACTAATTTAATAGAATCAGGCTCAGCTAATATAGTAGTTGGAACTCATGCCTTAATTCAAGAATATGTAAAATTTAAAAATCTTGGACTAATTGTAATTGATGAACAACACAGATTCGGAGTAATTCAGAGGTATCTATTGAAAAAGAAAGGATTTAATCCCGATACTCTTGTAATGACAGCAACTCCTATTCCTAGAACCTTAGCACTTACTGTGTATGGAGATCTTGATTGTTCAATTATTGATGAACTTCCCTCTGGAAGAAAACCTGTCATAACTGAAGTTATTGATAAAAATAATAAAAAGAAAGTCTACGCCATCATTGAAGAAGAAATCCAAAAAGGTGGACAAGTATACATAGTATATCCTCTAATTGAGGAATCTGAAAATCTTGATCTGCATAATGCAAAAAAAGGCTATGAAATTTTACAAAAGATATTTCCCCAATACTCTATAGGACTTCTTCATGGAAAATTACCTTACAAAAAAAGAGAGGAGATAATGGAGGCTTTTCGTAAAGGTGATATAAAAATTCTCGTTTCTACTACAGTTATTGAAGTAGGTGTTGATGTGCCTAATGCTTCTCTCATGATAATCACTAATGCTGAAAGATTTGGTTTGTCCCAATTACATCAATTAAGAGGCAGAGTTGGCAGAGGGGTAAGACCTTCCAGATGCATTCTAATTCCTTATAATATGACAAAAGAAGCTGAAATGAGATTAAAGGCTATGGTTAATTACAATGATGGTTTTAAAATAGCAGAAGAGGATTTAAACATAAGAGGACCTGGAGAACTTTTTGGCACAAAACAATCAGGAATGCCAGATCTGAAATCTGTTAACTTAATAAGAGACAAAGAAATACTTGAAGTTGCAAGAAAAGAAGCTGAATTAATCTTGCAAGAAGAACCTTACCTACAGCATTTTCCCAAGTTAAAGGCAAAATTAGAAGAATTCTGGAAAAATAAAATAGAAAACTTCACTGTAGCTTAATTTCTATTTTTAGTATATTTCAAAAAAATCTCCACTTTATCCTTCCCATCTCTCTTAGCTTGGTATAAGGCTAAATCCGCTTGATTTATAGCTTCGAAGGGATCTTCTATAAGTTCAATCTCTGTCAAACCTATGCTTGCAGTAACAAAGAGTCTTTCATTGCCAACTTTCAAAGGTTTTTTTGATATTTGTTTTCTTACTCTTTCAAGAGCAGCAAGAGCATTTATTTCATCAGTATCGGGTAAAATTATTAAAAACTCTTCACCACCATATCTTGCAACAATATCACAGGCTCTTAGAGAAGTTTTTATCTGCGTAGCTACATAATTCAAAACTCTATCTCCCACGAGATGACCATATGTGTCATTTATCTTTTTAAAATCATCAATATCAAGTATAGCTATTGATAATGGTTTACCTGTTCTCTTTGCTCTTATTAATTCTTCCCTCAATCTATTTAAACCTGTTTTTCTATTGTATACGGAAGTTAATTCATCAAAATACAATTGAGCTTCTACTTTTTCAAAAGAATGTCTTATCAATTTATCCATTCTGTCTTGTATAACTTTTGTGACAAAATAGTTAATCAAGATTATTCCAAGAAAAACTAAAGAAATGGTAATGAGCAAATCCTTCTTCTCATAATCCAGCAAGAAAAATAAAACTAAAAAGGCAGATATAACCATCACTGTATTGAGTATGAAAAATTTATGAAAACCTTTGGCTAAATTGATTGAAATAGCTTTTATATTCATTTCGTCCTCCTTTTTCTTTTTACTCAAGAAAAAAGCAAGAAAAATGCCATGATACTCATTGCTAAATATATTGTATTTTTTATGTGTTTTTTTATTCGGAGAGGTGTCAAGATTTAGGCAAAAAATACCTAAGAAGTCAAAATTGCCCACACTTAAAGAACTGAATAAGCTCTATTTATCTAGTCTTCCTAAGGATGCTAAAAAGGATGTCTTAAAATTTCTCCATATCTTACTCTCATCGCATAAAGATGGGAGGTCATGGCCAATAACTCCTTTTCCCTGGGGTTATTTTGCTTCTTTCTGCGGCAAGAGCAAAGCAATCCGCCTTTTTACTTTATTGGGTTACAATAAAATAGCTTAGAAAGCCTGAAGGCCTTTCCTCAATAAAGCATAAAAAAAACCAATGAAGGATTGTCACGCTTGTCACAGAGTAGGCTTGTTTAAAATATATTAAATTGCAAAGAAGAAGTTTTTTCTGATAAAATTAAAAAAATTATGGAGGTTGAGTCCTCTATAGAAGATCTTTTTATCAGCCCTACTTATGGTAATTTATCCCTTCAGCAAGTTTTTCAAAAAATTGTTGACTTTATAAAGGAGCAACCAGAAAGAAACTATAGCTTAATTGTAGGAAGTGACTCTTTTCCAGGAGAGGAGACAGTTTTTGTAACAGCAATAATAATTCATCGAAAGGGCTCTGGAGGTAGATATTTCTATAGAAAAATGAGACAGAAGAAAATTGAAAATTTAAAAACAAGAATATTCACTGAAGCTTCCTTGAGTCTTGAAATTGCTGAAACTATAAAAAAAATGCTCTCAGAAAATGGCTTCAGCCGGCTTCCTGTGGAGATTCATCTCGATATTGGAAGAAATGGTGCCACAAGAACTTTAGTTAAAGAAGTCATAAAAATGATTGTAGGCTCAGGTTATATTGCTGTTACAAAACCCGATTCTTATGGAGCTACTAAAGTAGCAGACAGATATACTAATTAAGCCGGGAATGGGATTTGAACCCACGACCGGTCGATTACGAATCGACTGCTCTACCGCTGAGCTATCCCGGCACTTTTATTTATATTTTATCAAACTCTGCCTTAAAATAACGATAAGTATCTTCATCAAAAATACAAAATTCAACTAAAGCCAAACTTGTATCTCTACTCTCCAAATATTCTTTTGCGGTATGAACTAAGACTCTGGCTACCATGTCTTTTGGACATCCATAAATGCCAGCACTTATGGCAGGGAAAGAAATACTCCTTAATCCATACTCTTCAGCAATTTTTAAGGCTGATATTACTGCACTTTTTAATTTAACTTCTTCCTGCCCTTGTCCCCAAATGGGACCTACTGCATGAATTACATACTTGGCTTTTAACTTTCCTGCACTCGTAATAGCAGCAGATCCAGTCTCTACAAAGCCGATTCTATCGCTTTCCTCTTGAATGATTATACCTCCTTTTTTTACAATTGCTCCAGCAACACCACCCCCATGTTTAAGATAATTGTTTGCAGCATTAACTATTGCCTCAGTATCTCTCTCTGTTATGTCTCCTATAAGAAGGCGTATTTTTTTATTATTTATTATTTTTTCCTCCATAGCTTACCTCCTCATTTTTTCTATGTATGATTCGATTATTTCAGACGCATCATAAACATCTTGCAAGGTGGTAAATTTACCAGTACTTATTCTAAGGGAAGATAAAGCCTCTCTTTCAGAAAGTCCCATTGCTAATAAAACATGACTGGGTTTTTTACTGTTTCCATGGCAAGCTGCTCCTGCTGAAAGAGCTACTTTATCTCCAATGAAACTTACGAATTTATTAGCATCAATTCCATGTATTGAGATATTTAGTGTATTAGGAAGTCTTTTACTCTTAGAACCATTTAGCTTTACTTCATTAATGCTTAAAATTCTCTCCATTAAAATACTCGTAATATTGCTTAAATGAGCAATTGTAAGATCAATTTCTTCTCTTGTAATTTCACAAGCCTTTGCAAGAGCAACTATATAAGGAACATTCTCTGTACCGGGTCTTAAACCTTTTTCATGAGAGGCACCAAGCAATAGAGGTTTTAAGATAAAGTCTTTTCTAAAAAACAATGCCCCTATACCCTTTGGAGCATAAAATTTATGTCCTGCCATGGATAGCATAGTAACATTTAATTCTTTAACTGATACGGAAACTTTACCAATGCTTTGAGAGCAGTCAGTATGAAAAGGGATCTCTTTTTCCCTTAGAATTTCTCCTATTTCTTTAATAGGTTGTAAAGATCC
Organism: uncultured bacterium; assembly: GCA_937998865.1. GTDB lineage: Bacteria > Nitrospirota > Thermodesulfovibrionia > Thermodesulfovibrionales > Thermodesulfovibrionaceae > Thermodesulfovibrio. Next base: position 35,492 of record CALLBR010000039.1, on the reverse strand, counting down.
TGTTTCGTTGTTGGAATGCATAACAGTAACAAGTATTGTATCTTTCTTTATGGCTTTTTTAACATCATCAGGATTAACTATTCCTTGAGAGTCAACAGGAAGATAGGTAATATCATAACCCATTCTTTGAAGCTCTTTGCAAGGATTAAGCACCGAGGGATGTTCAATAGAAGATGTTATAATGTGACCTTTCCTAAAGCATAAGGCTCGACCAAAGATGGCAAGATTATTTGCCTCTGTACCACCACTTGTAAAGATTATCTCCTCCTCTTCAGCATCTATGAGTTTTGCTATTTTTTGCCTTGAGTTTTCCACGACCTCTTTTGCTTTTTGGCCAATCTTATGAAGGCTTGAAGGATTTCCAAAAATATCTAATGCTTTAATCAATTCATCTTTAACTCGCTTGTCAATGGGAGTTGTAGCATTATAATCAAGATAAATCATACAATCCTCCAACAAATACTACTTTTTTTAGATAAAATTAATATGGCATTTAATAAATAAATTTTTCAACAAAACTGTACTGCCCTGAATTACCGAAAGAATTAAAGGATTTTGGAATATGAGTTATCAACAGGAATTATAATTCTTGTCAATAGAAAAGCAAAAATACTTAAAAGTTTAAGATGAAAAATTTTCTCCTCTGCAATCAAAGCCTTTTCATAAAGTTACTAATTTGAGGGATTTTAAAACTTAACTTAAAACTACCATTATTATATTTTTTTATGTTATCATCATTTCCATGCAAATTAAGTTTTTTGGTGCTACGAAAAATGTTACAGGTTCTTGTTTTTTATTGTCTACCAATGGAAAAAATATTCTTATTGATTGTGGACTTTTTCAAGAGGATGAAAAGGAATATCTTAATTATGAGCCTTTTCCTTTCAATCCGAGAAAAATTGATCTTTTAATTCTAACTCACGCCCATCTTGATCACTCAGCTTTAACACCAAAATTACTAAGAGAAGGTTTTAGAGGAAAAATTATATCCACTCCCCCCACAAAAGATCTTTTGGAAATAATGCTATTTGATGCCTTAAAAATTCAGAAAAATGAAGATTCCAAGAGACTAATCTATGAAGAATCAGACATTCTAAATGCTTTGCACCGAATCGAACCTTTACCTTATGAAAAGGAAATTAACTTCCATGAAATTAAAATCAAGCTTTTAGATGCAGGACATATACTTGGGTCTGCTTCTGTTGAAATAAAGGTATACGATAAGGAGATTGTTTTTTCAGGTGACCTTGGCAGAAAGAATTATCCAATTCTTAGAGATCCATGCCCACCAAAGAAGGCTAAATATGTGATTATGGAATCTACCTATGGTAACAGACTTCATAAAAGTTTAGATGAAAGCATTAAAGAGCTACTTTCAGCTATAAAAGAGACTTTTCAAAAGGGTGGAAATGTAATAATACCATCCTTTGCAGTAGGAAGAACACAAGATCTCCTATATACACTTAATAGTGCTGTTAAGAAGAGCTTGATTGAGCCAATAGATGTCTATCTTGACAGCCCCCTTGCAGAAGAAGCAACGAGAATCTATCTTTCCCATCCAGAAGTTTTTGATGAGGAAGCTTTAAAAGAAATGAGAAACTTAAAAAAAACATCACTTAGACTTCATTTTCTCAAAACTGTTGATGATTCAAAAAAACTCAATAACATTAAATCAAAAGCTGTAATAATTGCAGGAAGTGGGATGTGTCAAGGGGGTCGAATTTTATATCATCTTCATCATAACATAGACAGACCAGAATGTAGTATTATTTTCGTTGGTTTTCAGGCAAAGGGAACTCTTGGACGAAAAATTGTTGATGGGCAAAAAGAAGTCCCTATTCTTGGGAAAATGCGACCTGTCAGGGCAAAAATCTATACTATCGGAGGATTTTCAGCTCATGGAGATCAAGAAGAACTTATAGGATGGCTTGGTAAGATTGAAAATAAACCTGAAATATTCCTTGTTCATGGTGAACAGAATATAATTGAAAATTTCAAAGAAAAGATTGAAAGTACACTTGCATTAAATTGTCACATACCAGAAAGATTATCTTCCTATGAGCTCTAAGTATTACCTAAAAGAAAACTTTTTTATCAAACTTATTGAATTTCCATCTCTTTACAACATAAAAACTGATGAACTATACAGCATAGATGAAAAAGCTATGAAATTTTTAATAAAATTAACCCAGCAGTCTCTTGAAGGCAATGATTTAATAGATTTCTCTGACTTAATTAATTTCTGTCTTCAAGAAGATATAATAACGGAAAAACCTCAGGAAAGACTCAATCCTAAAATAAGACAATCTCCTATTCCTTCCTTAAGATATTTGGAACTTCAAATAACAAAAAGGTGTAATCTGAAGTGTAAACACTGCTTCGTAGGTAAAAGGGAAAATATTGATCTTCCTGCTGACAAAATCTCTAAACTTCTTAAAGAATTTGAAGATCTCCAAGGACTAAGAGTTCTGATTACAGGAGGAGAACCTCTCTTGCACAAGGAATTTGATAGGATAAATGATTTTCTCTCCAAATATGCAATAAGAAAAATACTTTTCACCAATGGACTTTTACTTACAGAGAATCGTCTTAAAAGCCTTAATGTAGAAGAAATTCAAATAAGTCTTGATGGAATGAAAGAAGCACATGAGAGTCTTCGTGGTATTGGCACATTCCATAAAGCTCTCTCGGCAATACAAAGAGCACTGGATAAAGGTTTTCAAGTATCAGTAGCCACTGTAATTCATAAGAAAAATCTCACAGACTTTGAGAAACTTGAAGAATTGGTTAAAAACCTTGGTGTTAGAGAGTGGAATGTGGATGCTTTAACAATGACAGGTAATCTTAGATTTAATCAAGAGTTTTTCGTTGAACCAGTAGTAGCAGGCAAAATTATGAGACAATATGGCTTTGCAAAGCAGCAACATCCTCGAGCTGAGGGATATGCTTGCGGAGTCCATCTTTTAGCTATCTTTGCCTCTGGAAAAGCAGGTTTTTGCTCCTTTTATGAAGAAGAGCCTTTGGGAGACATGGATGAAGGACTCGAAAATCTATGGAGTAAAAAAAGACAAATACTCCTCACTGAACTTGAATGTAGCAGGATTAAATGTCCTTTCCTTAATGAATGTTTTGGCGGATGTAGATACAGAGCCTTCAGCCTTTCAAATAAAAGCGACAGTAGAGATTTTTTCAAATGTTATCAAATGTTGCCCCATAATAATTTTAAGAACAGTTTATAGTTATAAAAAATTAATTTGGCTGAGAGCTTCTACCATTTTCATTCCCAATTTTTTCCAGGTTTACCCCAATCATAAGTATCAAATTTTCCTATTGGGTAATCATAGGTAGACTCATAAGCAGTAAATTCTTCATCACCGTTTATGTTTTTAAAATCCTCATCATCTCCCCAAAAAGTCTGAAACTTATTAGGATCAAAACCCATTTCATTTTCTAATCTATCAGGGACACCATCATAATCTCTGTCTTGTCTTTCTCTTTCCTCCATAGATTTTCCAAACCACCAGGTATGAAAATTATTGAAATGGGTAAACTCATGCATAACCAAAACTGCGAAAGTATCAATATGAGTGTAGGTAACTAACTTCTTTCTCTGAAGAGTCTCAGGGACATACCGATTCACAAGAGGGATTGTTACTTCAAAATTTCCCCCCACTTTTTTAGTTAGATCACATATGTAAATTGCTTTAAATAAATCCTCGGGTTTATATATTGCCATAGTATGGTTACCTTCACACAAATCGTATTCTGTTCCTCCAAATTCTATTTTTACATTTTGTCCAAAAGGTTTTGCTGCAGGTGACTGTCTCCAATAGTAAAACCAATTATAATATTTACCCTCGGGGTTATTTTTAGCATCTCTTGGATAGAAAATTAAAATCTCCTTGCTATCCTCTACATTACAACCATTAGCATTTATACGAGCTTTTACTCTTTGTCTTCCAAAAGACCCTAAAGCATAGGGCAAACCTTTATAAATAACCTCAACTTTTTCTCCTTTAGGCTTAGAAGAATAAGAAAAGGGTTTAAATTCTACAGTGGAGCCTTCCATTTCTGGGATTTCCCATTCCACAGAATTTTTATATTCAGAAGGATTTACTTTTGCCTCAAGTTCAATAATAAGGCTTCCCGTCTTCCCTTCATCAGTAAAAATATATCTGCTATTATCTACAGGTTTTGTTATTTTAATTTGTACATTTTTTTGTTCATTACATTTTGGAGGCTCATCCTGTTTCACTCTCAAATAAAAAGTCATTGTAGAACCAGGTATACAGGAAGATTCTACTGGAGATTTATACCCAATTTCTCTTTTAAGAGTGAAAGAACCTAAATTAATCAATTTTTCAAATTCTTTTATAGAAAGTCTCCATTTACCATTGGTACATCCTATCTTAGCCGGTATTCTATTAAGTCCATCCTTTGCATAAAATGTTATATTTGGGGCATTTGCTTCTATTTCTATTTCATTGTTTCCCTTTGAAGAAATGTTTACTACTCCTGAGGAAAAATTGGGATAGAATTCGCTTTTGTCAATCTCATAGAGAATAAAATTTGAATATTTCTCACAAAGGGCGGGACTGTAATAACTCCATTTAGTACATATTTTCCCTGCTTGATTTAAAATCTTGATATCTGTCGAGAGGGTGTCAAGGAGGTATTGTCTTTCCTTTGCTATATTATTTGCCTGATTGTTTAATGTTTCTAAAAATATTAAATTTCCTACAAATTGTTCTTTGATTAAATATTTAATTTCCTGTTTAACTTGATTATTATACCAAAGAAATTTTTCTCCTCCCTCTATGATTATATAACCTTCAATTGGTATTGCCTTTGCAATATAAAAATCTTCTTGTTCTTTGTCTAAATTGGGATCATCTTTGAATTTCATAGACTTATATTGACTATTTATTATGTCTCTTCTTCTTTGAATTTCTCTTTCCGGAGTGTCAGCAATTCTTGAAGATATGGCAGGTAAAAATCCCCTTGTGGTAGATTCAATAATTGATGAATCCAATTGCATTATTATTTCTCTATATTTTTCCATAAGACTATTTAAATCTCCACTCCCAGTACTCTTGATTCCTACCTCTCCTAATTTTTCTTCTAATTCCTCCATTGTAAGGGCAAAAGAAAGGGAGAAAAAAATAAAACATGAAAAAAATAAAAAAGACATAAATTTCAAAGCCATATTTTTCTCCTTATAAAATGTGAAATATGCTTTATTATATTGAATATGCCATCATTTTTTAAATGAAATATTTAACAAAAGGAAGGTTATATTTTTTATTTCTTTTAATCTGCCTTAGGAGAGAATTTCAAGAATTTCTCTTAATTTTATCCTAATCTTCTCTAAGAGATCTTCTTTAATTTTTTTATCGCTATTTAGGTAGTTAAATCTCTCCATTAATTTCTTTCTAACACCCTCTATGGTATATTTTTCTTCATAAAGCATCTTCTTTATTTGCAAAAGAATTTGAATGTCTTTATTAGTAAATAATCTTTGTCCACCTTTTGTTTTTTTTGGTTTAAGAAAAGGGAATTCTTTCTCCCAAAATCTTAAAACATATGGTTCTACTCCCACAATCTTGCTTGTTTCACCTATTTTGTAAAATAGTTTAAAGGGTAATTCTTTTTGAGGGGATTCTCCCATTGTAAGATTTATTTTAACTTTTCTTTCAGCTTATCACTAGGTCTAAATGTAACTACCCGTCTTGGTTTTATTTCAACGGGCTCCATGCTTTTAGGATTTCTCCCCATTCTTGCTCCTTTTTTTCTCACCGTAAATACTCCAAAACCTGAAATTTTAATTATTTCATCTTCCATTAATCCCTCTTTGAGAGTCTCAAAGAGAGTATCTACTATTTTCTGTATTTCTGTTTTGGGAAGTCCAATTTTTTCAAAAATGTAATTTACAAGATCTGCTTTTGTCATGAAGCCTCCTTATTTTCAATTTAAGATTAAGTCATTGAATTTTAAAATATTTACTTCTTGAGTTGTCAAGTTATCCCAAAACCCTCCTTCTTACGTATGGTAATAAACCTCCCTGTAGAATAAGTTCTATTTCCTTAGAGTTTAGATTGGATAAAACTCTGAAAGATATATTTTTATTGACAATTCTAATTTCGTAGTTTTGTTCACCTTTGATATTTTCTAAAATATTGTCTATTTCCAAAAGATCACCTTGTTGAACTTTCTCATAATCTGAAGGATCACTGAAGAGAAGAGGGATAATTCCGAAATTTATTAGATTAGATCTGTGAATTCGGGCAAAGGATTTTGCTAAAACTGCTTTAACACCAAGATACATAGGAGCAATTGCAGCATGCTCACGAGAAGAGCCTTGCCCGTAATTTTCTCCTCCTACAATGACTCCTCCGCCTCTATTCTTAGCTGAAATTGCTCTTTCATAAAAAGTTTCATCTATGTTTTTAAAGGTAAAAGTAGCAATCATAGGAATATTTGAACGATAAGGAAGTATCTGACTACCTGCAGGTAAAATATCATCAGTAGTTATATTATCTCCCAGTTTAAGTAAAACCTCAGCTTTAATCATTTTTTCTATGGGATCTTTCACAGGCACTTCTTTTATATTTGGACCTTTTATAATTTCTATATTTCTATCCTTTTGAGGAGGTATTATCATATTGTCGTTTACAAGGAAACTTTCAGGTTCATCCACTATCTCTATATCTGAATTTACTTCCAGAGGATCTACTATCATTCCATATATGGCAGCTAAAGCACAAATAACAGGTGAGGCTAAATATACAAAGGCATCTTTTGTACCTGAACGACCCTTGAAATTTCTATTATAAGAACGGAGAGATTTTTGACCACTTCCGGGAGCTCCACCCATACCTATGCATGGACCACAGGCAGACTCAAGGATTCTGGCTCCAGATGACACTATGCTTTCCAAAGAGCCATCTTTGGCAAGCATTTCATAGACTTGTTTTGAGCCTGGATTAATAAAGAGAGTAACCTCTGGATGAATAGTTTTTCCCCTTAGAATCGAAGCTACAGTTTTCATGATTTTATAGGAAGAATTAGTACAAGAACCAATACATACCTGATCTATTTTGGTTCCCTTTATTTCTCTTAGTGAAACAACATTATCAGGACTATGAGGCTGAGCAATCATAGGTTGTACTTCAGAAAGATCTAATTCTATTATTTCATCATACTCAGCATCATCGTCTGCTTGCAATTCTATCCACTGATGCCCTCTACCTTGGGCTCTAAGAAATTTTAGAGTATTTTCATCACTAGGGAAAATTGATGTGGTAGCACCTAACTCTGCACCCATATTTGTTATGGTAGCTCTCTCAGTTAGAGATAAATCTTTTACCCCCGGTCCTCCGTATTCAAAGATTTTGCCCACTCCACCTTTTACACTTAACATTTTAAGTAAAGTAAGTATCACATCCATGGCTGTAACATAAGGCCTTTGAAGTTTTCCTCTTAGATTTACCCTTACTATTTTGGGCATAGTAAATTCAAAGGGCATCCCTGCCATTACAGAGGCTGCTTCAAGTCCACCTACTCCAATGGAAATCATTCCCATCCCACCTCCAGTGGGTGTATGACTATCAGTCCCTAAGGCAATCATTCCCGGGGCTGCAAATCTCTCCAAATTTACTTGATGGCAAATTCCGTTACCAGGTCGTGAAAAATAGGCTCCAAATTTTGCAGCTGCTGTCCTGAGAAACAGATGGTCATCGGCATTCATGAAATTACTCTGCAGCATGTTGTGATCTACATAGGAAACTGCTAAGGGAACTTTTACCCTATCCAACCCAATGGCTTCAAATTCTAACCATGTCATAGTTCCTGTGGCATCCTGAGTATAAACTTCGTCAACTCTTACTCCAATTAGATTTCCTGGTTTTAATTCCCCATAAACAAGATGAGACTCTAATATTTTTTGAACAATGTTTTTACCCACTGCTACCTCCTAGGATCTCTTTCAAATTATCCGCTAAAAATTTATGGATAAAGGGATTTCCTGCAATTATATTCCCTGTAAAAAGACAATTACTCGTGCCATCAAAATCTGAAACCTTTCCTCCAGCCTCCTCTATTAAAATAATTCCAGCACCTACATCCCAAGGGTTTAAAGCATACTCAAAGAAACCATCCACTCTTCCACAGGCAACATAGGCTAAATCAATAGCTGCAGCTCCTGCCCTTCTAAGATCATTTACTAAATAAAGCATTTTATTAAAAATTTTTATGTAATTCTCTATATGCTCTTTATGACGAAAGGGAAAGCCTGTGGCAATAAGTGAGTAAGAGGGCTCTGAAATAGATGATACCTTTATTCTCTTTCCATTCAAATAAGCTCCACTACCCTTTTCAGCATAAAAGGTCTCACTCCTTAACGGATCGTGGACAACTCCTAAAATTAATTCTCCTCTATACATCAAAGCAATAGATACAGCAACAAAGGGAAAACTGTGGATAAAATTTGTTGTTCCATCAAGAGGATCTATTATCCATAGGTATTCAGCATTAATATATTTTTTAGATGACTCTTCAGCCATAATTTGGTGTTGGGGGAAATGTTTATTCAAATTTGTAATAATGAGTTTTTCCGATTCTATGTCTATTTTTGTTACAAAATCAGAAAAACTTTTTTGAGCTATCTGCCCTTCAATTAATTTTCCAAAATTATCTCGAATTAATCTACCTGCCTGCTGAGCGACTTCTAGAGCAACTATTAAAGGTTCTCTCATTCAATAAACTCCACAGCCTCATGCTTAGATACTCTTGGAGGAGCAGTAGGTATCCGTTCTGGATAACCCACTGGAAGAATTACAACTGGTCTTAGATTTTCAGGAAGTTTTAAAATTTTAGATACAGCCTCTTCCATGAAAGCTCCAATCCAAACAGTTCCTAACCCGTTTTCCACAGCTACAAGCATGGCATTAGTAATACTACAAGCTACATCTTGTATTGCGTAAAGATTTACTCCTCTTTCGCCATAGCGAGGATAAATTTTATCTCTATCTACACAGCCAACTATGACTAAAGGTGCTTCTGCTATAAACATTTGATTTAAAGAGGCTCTTGCCAACTCTCTTTTAAGAGTTTTGTTAAAAACAAAATAAAATTTTCTGGCTTGAAGATTTCCTGCAGAAGGTGCCCATATAAGAGCTTCTATAATTTTATTTAAAATAACTGGAGGAATAGGCTCATTGCGATAGGATCTGATGCTTCTTCTGGCTTTTATGATTTTCAATACTTCGTCCATATTGTTTATTCTAACAGCTTTTCCTTTAATCTGCAAATACTACATATCTCTGCTGTTGTCAAATATCCGCAATTTTTACATTTTTGCAAAAGAGAACTCTCTTCTTTTTCAGGATAAAAATTTCTAATTCTCTTAAGATATCCCTTATAAAAGCCTATTATGGAACCGGGAAATTTCTCATTAAGTTGTAATGCTATCCCTTTGAATACATCATACACTTTAGATTTATAAGGACAAGGAGCGTCCACATACTCTATCCCCAATATTTCACAAAAAGATCGAGTCTCCTCCTCACTTGTTAGGCATAGGGGTTTTGCCTTTCTACTAAACCCTTCCTTTTCAGCAAGAATAGGATTTATACGACTAAGAAGATGGTCATCCCAAAAAATAAGGTTTTTCAGAAGGAAAGATACTTCATCATTGAGTGTATGGCCGGTAACAATAACTCTACTAAAAGCTTCTCTATTCATAATGTATCTTCTTACAGAACCACAAACTGAACAAATTGGCTTTTTTGCAATTTTAGATAATTCTTCTAAGTTAGAGGGGAAATAATCACTCAGGTTTATTATTTTCAGCTCCAGCTTTTCATTCTCACAGAAATTTTTAACTATTAAGCTGGTTTCATTTGAAATATCTTTAATTTCCATATTAATGTGTAAGGCTTTTACTGAATAACCTAAATCTTTCAAGGATTTAGCTAAACTCATACTATCTTTTCCACCAGACAAAGCAATTAAAACTTTATCAAACTTTGTGAACATGTTGAATTTTTTGATTGTTTCATCAACTCTTTTTCTAAAGAAGTCAGGGAAGCAATTAAGACATACTTTTAAGTTGTAGTGTTCAAGAATTAGACCTTCTTTCAGAGAATTACATATTTTACATCTTATTTTCCTGATTTCCATGTGGCCTCTTTTGCAAGAATGTCAGCAATGGCATTATCATCTCTTTTTATGTGTGTTATTGTGTATAATTTAAATTTGCTCAGAAGTTTTCTGACTCTCTCATAGAGTTCCCTGAGATTTTTATTTTTAACCTTATAGATACCACAAATTTGTCTTACTAATAATTCACTATCTGAAAAAATCTCAATTTCCTCGGCACCTGCCTCTTTAGCAGCCTCTAAACCCTTGATTAAAGCCTTATATTCAGCTACATTGTTAGTGGTTATGCCAATATGCTCTGATATTTTTATAGTTCTTCCGTCACTTAGCTGAATAAAACATCCTATTCCTGCCTCACCAGGGTTACCTCGCGAAGCTCCATCACAGTGAAGCTTTGCTTTCATTAAGAAATGACCCTTTGTTCTTCTTCTTTTTCCTTAGCTTTGAAATATAAAATGCGACCACATTGAGGACAATACTTAATTGATTGATTAAGCTTTATCTCAACATAAAGTTGGGGAGGGATATGTAAGAAGCATCCCTGACAAACGGAGTTTATTACTTGCACAACAGCAGTACCTTTGTGCTTCTTCATAAGTTCTCTATATTCGTCATAAAGAGAGGAAGGTATATTAATGGCTATTTCTTTACGAAGATTCTTTAATCTTTCTATCTCTTGATGCAATCCTTCAATTTTACTCTCTAATTCAGTCTTTTTTTGCTCTAATTCACTCTTTTTTGAAGAAGTTTCCTTTTTTATATTTTCAATCTTCTTCTTGTACTCATCAATTTCATACATGGTCTGAAGAAGAATTTCTTCTTTTGCTCTTATTGTCTCCTCTACACTCTCAATTTCATGAAGTAAAGCCTGATATTCCTTATTAGTTTTCACTTGTGAAGTTTTTTCTTTCAGTTTTCTTATCTTATCATTTAAATCTTCGATTTCTCTCTCTTTTTCCTTTTTCCTTTTTTCAAATTCAATTAGTTTTTTATTTTCATTTTCAAAATCACTCTGAACTTTAGATATCATCTCATCGATTTTTTTTATTTCTAAGGGGATTAATTCTGTTTGCTGCCTTAGAGAAATTATTTGAGAATCTATTTGTTGTAATTCAATGAGAGTTTTTAACTCCTCCACCACTCTTGCTTTATCTCCTCTTTGTTGGAAATGGGCCCACCAGGATTCGAACCTGGGACCAACCGGTTATGAGCCGGTAGCTCTGACCAGCTGAGCTATGGGCCCAGTCAAAACAGACACTACAAGATTACTATAACCTTACAAATACAGTTAAGTCAATATGTACATTTATTGAAAATTTATAATCCTCCTTTGACTTATCTCTTGAATTATGGAATCAAAAAAAATATAATTTATTATTGTCCATTTCTATGATTTATAAAGTTAGAGTAATATCAATTATATTAATTGCTTTTGCTTTAATTTTAGTTTCCTCACTTTACCTCGACATTTTTCAGCAATCAGTATTAGCCTATTTTTCATTGGCATTAATACTCTTTCTTACAAGAAAAGAAAAGCATCAATTTTTAAGAGTTTTAGTCTTATCTATTGGATTTTTTCTCACATTAAGATATTGGATTTTCAGAACTTTTAATACCTTAAGTTATACAGGAGTATTTGATATTATCTCCATGCTTTTGCTATATCTCGCTGAAACGTATGCCATTGCAATTTATATCCTTGGAATATTTGTTAATATAAATCCTATAAAACGAGTTCCTCCCGAACTACCTGAAGACAAAAAATTACTTCCCACAGTTGATATTTTTATTCCTACTTATAATGAGCCCCTTGAAATCATAAGAACTACTGTTATTGCCTGTAAAGAGATGAAATACCCCAAGGAAAAACTTAACATATTTATTCTCGATGATGGTGGCACACTCGAAAAAAGAAATCAACCAGAACCTGAAAAAAGAGCAAAGGCATGGCAAAGATATGAAACCTTAAAAAAGATTGCCCAGGAATTTGAGATAAATTACATTACTAGGCAAAAAAATGAGCATGCAAAAGCTGGAAATCTTAATAATGCTCTATGGCTTACTTCTGAAGGTTATAGTGAAGAGAGATTAAAAGGTTCAGAGTGGTATTGCTACGGAAACCTTCCCAAAAAAGGAGGGGATTTGATAGTTGTTTTAGATTGTGACCATGTTCCCACAACAGATTTCCTTGACAAAACTGTAGGATTCTTTCTTAAAGATGAAAAGCTTTTCTTAGTTCAAACTCCCCACTTTTTTATCAATCCATCTCCCATTGAAAAAAATCTTGGCACCTATGCTGAAGCACCAGGAGAAAATGAGATGTTTTACAGTGAGATTCACAGAGGTTTAGATTTTTGGAATTCCTCCTTTTTCTGTGGCTCTGGAGCTGTTTTAAGGAGAAAATACCTTGAGGAAGCAGGAGGTTTTTCTGGAAAAACAATTACAGAGGATGCAGAAACATCTCTAACTCTTCACAGTAGAGGTTATAGAAGTGCCTATCTGAAAAAACCTATGCTATGTGGTCTTTCACCAGAAACCTTTGATGACTTTATAACTCAAAGAAGCCGATGGACTCAGGGTATGATTCAAATACTTATGCTTAAAAATCCTTTCAAACAAAAAGGGTTAAAATGGTATCAAAAATTATGCTATACAAATAACTGTATATTTTGGTTTTTTGGGATGGCAAGGGTAATTTTTATTTTTGCACCTCTTTTTTATCTTCTTTTTACTTTGAGAGTTTATAACGTATCTATTGAACAAATCCTATCCTATGCACTCCCTCATCTCTTAGGATCCTTTAGTATTTCTAATTATCTATATGGGAAAGTTAGACATCCTTTCTTTTCTGAAGTTTTTGAGACAGCTCAAAGTTTTTTCTTACTTTTTCCAACTATTGGTGCTATTCTTAATCCCAAGGCTCCTACATTTAAGGTTACTCCAAAGGGAGTAAGTCTGAAAGAAAGTGTTGTTAATATGAGAGTTATACCCTTTTATGTTCTTTTCCTATTATGTCTTGTTGGTATTTATGCAGGCATAAATAAGTGGCTTTATTCACCCCTTGAAAGGGGTGCTGTGGCTGTTTGCATGTCTTGGACTATTTTCAATTTAGTTATGATTATTGCCTGCATAGGTGCTCTATATGAGTTAAGACAAATTAGAAGATATCACAGAATCTTAACAGAAGAGGAGGCTTTGATAATTGTTCCTGGCACTTTAAGAAGCTTCAAAGCTAAAGTTAAGGATATTTCCTTAGGTGGCTTGGCTTTAGAAATGAAAAATGTAAATTTCATACCTTTTTTAAATCAAACTCTTGAGATATTAACATGGAACAATTTTGGAGAAAAGTTTAGTTTTTTATTAGTAGTAAAAAGAGTAAGTATTCTTGATAAATCTTTACACATAGGATGTAGTTTTCATGAAAGCAATGAAGAAAGCACTATAGTCAAATATGTTTATGGTGACAGTGGAAGATGGGAATTTTTCTGGCAAAGAAGGCAAAGACAAAAAGGAATATTGGCTGGTTTTACATATTTACTTATAACAGGCTTTCAGGCTATGGGAAGAAATATAAGGGGATTGGCAGAATTTATGTTATCAAAGATAAAAAAATATAAAAATTTGGGGGAGATATGGAGAGGATTCAGCATTTCAAAATAATTTTCTCTTTATGTTTTTTGGCATTAATTATTTTTGCTTCAAAGGATGTTTACTCTCAGGAAATTTTAAAAATCAATATTCCTCTTTCTAAAGTTACACCAGTAAGTACCACAACCCTAATGGGTATGGCAAATCACATGAAGATGAAGATTCCCATTCCAGACAGATGGCAGATTAATAAGGCAGTCCTTAATTTTTCCTATATAAACTCTACAGCTTTGCTTCAAAATAGGTCAAGGCTTGTAGTATGGCTTAACGAACATCCTATTGCTCAGATAACTCTTAATCCTCAGTTACCTCAAGGTAAAGCCTCTATTAATCTTCCAGTAAACCTCCTAAAGTCTGGATACAATGAGTTAAACTTTACTGTAGCACATCACTTTACAAATGAATGCGAAGACCCCTCTTCACCTGAACTATGGACAACCCTTGAATTTGATAAAGCTACCCTTGATTTTGAAATATCTTTAAAAAAAGTACCTGAAAACTTATCTTCAATAGCTAATTTTCTCTTTGACTCAAAAATGTTTGGGAAAAACGAAGTTAATCTTGTTGTAAATAATAAAAAAGAAGAGACTATTGAATTAGCTTCCATGGTAGCTTCTGCTATTGCTCTAAAGTTTGAATATAGGCCGGTTAATTTTCAAATTTCCGAGAAAGTAAAAAAGGGTATTGACAATATCATAATTGGTGAAAGTGAATTTATTAGGGAAACTATAGGAGACTCTATTCAAGAAAAAGGAAGTATTATAAAAATTATTGCTCCAAAGGATGATCCCTATTATGCTTACATTATCCTTAAGGGAGACAATTATGAAGAGCTCAGAAAATCCGTATTAGCCTTTTCCTCCATTAATTTTCCTTTCCCACAAGTTCAGTATATGAAGATTGATAATATAAACTTAGTCCCTAAAAATGCTCCTGCTGGAAGAGGAGTTTTGCTTCCAGGTTATGAATATTCTTTTAGAGATTTGAACTTCTTCAACACAAACTTTAGAGGAGTTGGTGCAAAGTCCACAACATTGGATTTTAGACTACCTTCTTATGTATTTCTTAAACCAAATTCTTTCATATCCCTGAAGCTTAATTTTAGTTATGGAAGTGGGATGAGAAAAGACAGCAGCCTTAACCTTCAAATAAATGGTAAATACGTAGCCTCAATTCACCTTGATAACATAAAAGGAGGATTAATAAGGAATTACATTATTGACTTACCCTTAAGTTTATTTAAGCCAGGCTATAATTTGATAACTTTTACAGCAGTTTTGTCTCCTCTTATAACAGGGTACTGTGAGTTTGTGCAGACAGAGAATCTTCAACTTACTATTTTTGAGGATTCAAAGCTATCATTACCTAATATGCCCTCTTGGACAGAAATGCCTAATTTATCATTATTTTTTACAGATGCCTTTCCCTTTTCTAAACCAGCAGATTTTAGCAACACAGGGCTTTTCATAACAGACCAAGACAATAAGACTTTGTCTGCTGCTATAAATCTTGTTGCCTTATCTGCTCAAAGAGCTGGATATGTTCCTTTTGGCATTAAAGTTTCTTATGACATAAAAAAATTGAAAAATAAAAATATTCTTTTAGTGGGCTCTTATGAAAAAACTCCAAAAGATTTTCTTAACTCAGCTGGCATCCAAATACAACAAGGAGGTAGTTTTATCTACTATCTTGTGAAACATTTTGAAAAGGGTGAAACCAGTTTAAATTCAAAGTTTAGAGCCTTTATTGAGAAATTTTTACCAATTTTTAAGTCAAAGTCAGAGTTTGTCTTTACTAAATCCAGTATCAATTTCTCCGGTAAACAGGATGGTAAATGGACAGTGCTTTCAGAGTTTGAATCTCCCTATGAAAGTAGAAAAACCTCCATTATTTTTACAGCCTCTGATGAGGAATCTCTTATAAAGGGAGTTGATCCCCTCTGGGAGCCTTCCTTTACGGCAAAAGTAGGTGGTGCCTTAACTATTTTTGATCCTCAAAATCCTGAAGAGACTGTATCTTCCTACTATACTGATAGAGTTTATTATGTAGGCAATATGGGAATTTTTTCAGGTTTATATGCTTGGATTTATGCCCATCCTATGGCTTTTACAATTTTAATGATAATTTTGATTACAATCTTGGCTTACTTTATTTACAGAGCTTTACAAAGCTTTAAAAGGAAAAGGCTAAATGAATCTGAAAAATAAAATTTTATTTGTGTTTTTAGTTATCTTTTTTCATAAATATGCCTTTGCAGATATGCTTATAGATAAATGGATATACTACAAAAAAAACTTTATCTCAGAGGATGGTAGAGTTATAGACTTTCAAAATAACTCTATTACTCATTCTGAAGCACAAGGCTATGGAATGCTACTTAGTGTTTTGTTTGATGATAAAGAGACCTTTGAAAAACTGTGGAATTGGACGAAATTTAACCTTCAAAAAAGAAAAGGCGATAATCTCCTCTCCTGGAGCTGGGGAAAGCATATCTCTGGTAAATGGACAGTCTTAGACTACAATAATGCCACAGATGGAGATACTTTAGTTGCCTATGCCTTATGCCTGGCTGGAGAAAAATGGCGTAAGGAGGAATTTATAAATGAAGCAAAGGCAATTATTAAGGATATAAAGGAGCTTTTGATAATTAAGAGAGACAGTTACCAATATCTTTTACCAGGATATTTTGGTTTTCAAAAGGGAGAATCTTTGATTCTTAATCCTTCCTACTATATTCTGCCAGCCTATAAAGCATTTGCAGCCATTAGTGATAAAGATTTTTGGGAAAATTTTTATTCTGAAAGTATAAGATTTTTAGAAAAAGTTAATTTTGGGCAGTATAGCCTTCCTGCTGATTGGATTGTCATACAGAATAATAATACCATAACTCTGCCTGATGACAGAGAGAGTATTTTTGGTTTTGAGGCAATTAGAATACCTCTTTATGCAGTTATGGCTAAGGAAAATAAAATTTTGGAAAAATTTAGAAATTTTTTAGAACTCACAGAAAAAATTAACTATATTCCAAAGGACTTAAACCTAAAGGATGGAAGACTTTCTTCTCAAGATGCTATGGCTATGCATTATTTAATATTTTCTTACTTGGCAAAAAAAATTGGAAAGACTCAGCTAGGGGAAAAACTAAAAGATACAGGGTTTAGGAAAATGCAGGAAGAGAAAAATTACTACTCCTTTACTCTTTCCCTCTTAATTCTTAAATGGGAGGAGAGATGAAGGCATTACTTCTTATTTTATTTAGTCTTATCCTGATTAGCAATATTTATGGGCAAGAGGAAAAGCAGGAACATATTATTAAGATTGAGAAATTTGGTGAATCTACAAAGATTATTCAAAGCCCTATGCAACCTGATAAAACTTCCTTGGAGCAACCACTAATAAAAAAGCAAGAAAAAATAGTCATTGAAAAACCCAAAGCAGAACCTATAACAAAAAAGATAGATAGAAAAATTATAGAAAATTCAGTTTTAAAAAAGGCATGGGAATCCTATGAAGAGGGAAAATATGAAGAAGCCTCAAATAAATTTTTCACTCTTATAGAATCACAGAATAGAGATATGGCTCTATCTGCAAGACTTGGACTTGCTTATTCCCTAAAAAATCAAAGACTCTTCGAAGAAGCACTCAAACATTTTCAGTATCTCTACAAAATCCCTTATAGAGAAAAGGAAGTATTAAAAAACATTATTGAGATCTCAATAAAGATGGAAAATTACGTGGAAGCAGAGCAATATGCTTTAAGCCTCAGTGATGAAGAAGGCAAGGACTACTTAAATGAAATTCATAAAGGGATCATTACAAAGAGTTTTAAAGCAATTGAAGATTCACAAGAAAAATCAGTTTTTTTAGATTTCTTGATGAAAAATGAGAGATATTTATATAACTGCCTTAATCCAGAAATCTTTTTTAATACTGCCCAGAAATTAAGAAATTTCAATGAATACGAAGCATCTAAGAAGACTTTTGAGAAACTACTCCCTTGTAACATTGAACCTGAGCTCAGGTTAGGAATACTCTATGAACTTTCCTCCCTTATTAGTGAAAAAGACAAGTCTTCTCCAGAGATGGAAAAAATCGCTAAAGAAATATTAAAAATCTCACCACAAGATATTACAGCTAAAACTCTTTTAGCATGGCATTACTATAACGGGAGAGAATATGAAAAAGCATTAAATCTATTTTCTGAACTTTACCAAAAAGAACCTAAGGAAGAGTATTTACTTGGAATTGCTTACTGTTACAATGACTTAAATAAAGACCAAGAATTAATAGATCTAATTGAAAAAAGCAAAATCTCCTCAGATAAACTTAATCTTTTAAAGGCTGATGCCTTTTTAAGAAAAGCTAACAGAGAACTTAATGATAAAAATTACTCCAAAGCCTTCAGTACAATAAAGAAGCTTTCCAAACAATCAGATACCATATCAAAACAAAAGGCTGCTGAATGGTATTGCAACGAAGGTTTCCCCTTATTAGCCTCCCATGTGGACTCCTTAAACAATAAAGCCTGTTACTGGAGAGAGCAGTTTCCTTCTTTCCAGTTTGGAAGTACTTTTAGATTTAAGTCAGGAGATCAGGGATTATCAAAACTAAGTGAGTTAACAATACCTTTTTCTCTTCATTATCCAATAAGAGAAGGGAAAGTTCTAAGCTTAAGATTAATTCCAAAATATGTTAATTCAGGTTCCTTAAGCAGTGCACCCTATGTGGGTAAATATTATAGATACCTTAACGGAGAGCCTCAAAAAAACAGTCCCATTACCTCCAAGTGGCTTTTTCAGCCTGAAATATTTTATGAAATAGAAGGTTATCCTCATATTTTATTTTCTATTAGTTCAACTCCTCTTAATGGTACTGTCTCACCAATGCTTCTATTTTCTTTAAATTTGGATTATAAGA
The DNA here is from genome assembly GCA_937998865.1 of uncultured bacterium. GTDB lineage: Bacteria > Nitrospirota > Thermodesulfovibrionia > Thermodesulfovibrionales > Thermodesulfovibrionaceae > Thermodesulfovibrio. Next base: position 16,769 of record CALLBR010000039.1, on the reverse strand, counting down.
ATTTTTATATTAATCTCCATCAAAATTCAACAGAAGAGTCAATACTTTCTATACAAGGACAAAAGGACCCTTACTCTTCTTCTAAGTGGGGCAGAGTAATAAAAACAGGAATTAATGGAGGCATAAATTTTGATTTATCAAACTCCTATTGGCTTACTATCTCTGGAGAATTTGACTACATTTGGGGTAAAAATGTATGGGAAAACTATTATCTGGGAGGTAATATTAGTATAGGGAAAACTATCTTGTTGGATGAAAAAAAACAATTTGACATTGGAGCTTTTTTTGTAGTTAAACACTTTAACAGAAATAGTAACTTTTTCACCTATGGTCATGGTGGTTATTTTAGTCCCCAAATTTTTACCATGTTAGGACCTACCTTTAGATATCAAGTTAAAGAATGTTGTGGCATTGCATTGGATATAAAAGCCTCTCTGGGCTATATTTATTACAGAAATGATTCAAGTCCCCATTATCCAAAGTTTTCAGAAAATTTAAGTTTATTTGGTTCCTCAGCCCTTGGAGACCTTAAAGGTTACTATGAAAGTGAGAAAAAATCAAAATTTGGTGGAAGCTTTGAAATCTCAGGAAGACATAATATAACAAAAAATATCTCAATATATGTACAGGGAAAAGGAAACATTTCAGGTAGCTATAATGAATGGAGTATTGGTGGAGGGTTAAGATATTATTTTATCCCCTAATACACTCTTTTAGACAAAACTCTTTTATTTTATAAGTAAAATCTTTAATTTTTAATAATTGAAGAGCCAGCATTTTTCAGCGCAAATAAAAGTATTAAAGAGACATTTATAATTTTAATTCAAAAGATTGCATATCTTTATCCTTTTTTGGTATAAAATAATAAAGGCTTCCTGCCCTGTGCGTGATGGAGGAAAAGGGGATCCGGCAGTTAGGTCCGTTAGGGAGCCAGCGTAGGTAGCGGGTGAGCATGCCTCTGCGGAGGAAGCCTAACCTACCTACAAGGCACCCACTTGTCCGAGTGGGATCTAACTTTCCGACCACACGGCAGGGCGGGGATATGATGATGGTGGATTAGTCCACTTTAAGATAGATACAAAAGAGTTTAATAATAATCTAAATCTTTATAGATTTCTCTATCCACTTCATCATATTCCTATAAGGAAGCCTAAATATTAACCTTTTTGGAGGTGTTCTTATGGAATTCATTATATATATTCTTTTATCTATCGTTGCTGGTGTTGGTGCCGGTTATGTTTTATATCTCTATAAAAAGAGTAAAATAAGCGAGGAAAAATTAAAAATTCATGAGGAAGTGCAGAGAATAATAGAAGAAGCTAAAAAGGAAGCAGAGGCAATAAAAAAAGAAGCCCATCTTACAGCTAAAGAAGTGGTATACCAATTGAAATCTGAGGCAGACAAAGAGATCAAAGAGAAAACTAAGGAGATATCTTATCAAGAAAAAAGGCTCCGTCAAAAAGAAGAGTTACTGGACAGAAAATTAGAACAAGTTGAAAGAAAAGAAGCTGAATTAAATAGAATAGAAAAAGAACTTATCTCAAGAGAAAAACAGATTCTGGACAAGGAAAATTATTACAAACAATTAATTAAAGAACAACAAAATTTATTAGAAAAAATAGCAAACATGAAAGAAGAAGAGGCAAGACAGGAGTTATTCAGAAAAATTGAACAAGAAGCCAAATTTGAAGCTGCAAAACTTATCAAGAGGATTGAGGAAGAAGCAAAGCAGGAAGCAGATAAAAAGGCTAAAGAAATATTAAGCCTCGCTGTGCAGAGATATGCTAGTGATTACGTAGTAGATGCCACAGTTACTGCAGTAAGTTTGCCTAGCGATGAAATGAAAGGTAGAATAATCGGAAGAGAAGGCAGAAACATAAGAGCTTTTGAAGCTTTAACAGGTGTGGACCTTGTGGTTGATGATACTCCCGAGCTGGTTATCCTCTCCTCTTTTGATCCTATAAGAAGAGAGGTTGCAAGGATAGCTCTTGAAAGATTGATCGCCGATGGCAGAATTCATCCAGCAAGAATTGAAGAAGTAGTAGAGAAAGCCCGTAGAGATGTGGATATATCCATAAGAGAAGAAGGAGAGAAAGCTGTATTTGAGCTTGGTCTAAGTGGTATACATCCTGAAATTATTAAACTTATTGGAAGACTTAAATATAGAACCTCTTATGGTCAAAATGTTCTCCAGCACTCAAAAGAGGTAGCTTGGTTAAGCGGAATTATGGCAGGGGAAATAGGGGTAAATGTGAATTTAGCAAAAAGAGCAGGACTTCTTCATGATATTGGTAAAGCAGTAGACCATGAAATGGAGGGATCTCACCAAGAAATTGGTGCCATGCTTGCAAGAAAATATGGTGAGTCTGAAGAAGTCATAAATGCCATATTATCACATCACGAAGATGTGGAATTCAGCTGTGTAGAATCTGCTCTTGTAGCAGCAGCAGACGCCCTTTCAGCTGCACGGCCCGGAGTAAGAAGAGAGACTATAGAGAGTTACATTAAAAGACTAACCAAGTTAGAGGAACTTGCTATGTCCTTTCAGGGAGTTCAGACTAGTTATGCCATTCAGGCTGGAAGAGAAGTAAGGCTTATTGTAAGGCCTGATATATTATCCGATGAAGAATGTGCTCTTCTTGCTAGAGAACTAAGCAAAAGAATTGAAAAAGAGCTTAGCTATCCAGGACAGATAAAAGTAACAGTAATAAGAGAGTCAAGATTTATCGAATATGCTAAATAGTAATCCAGTAAGAATTCTATTTATTGGCGATATTGTAGGAAAGCCAGGAAGACAGATTGTTAAAGCTCTTCTGCCAAAACTTACCGAAAAATATGATTTAGAATTAGTAGTAGCTAATGGAGAAAATAGTGCTGGAGGTTTTGGTATTACGCAGGAGACAGCAGAGGAGCTCTTCTCTTATGGCATAGATATTATAACTACGGGAAACCATGTATGGGACAAAAAAGAAGCAGTGTCCTACATCGCAAAAGAACATCGAATTCTAAGACCTATAAACTATCCCGATGAAGTTCCTGGATCGGGCATTATTTTATTAAAAACAAAGAAAAATAATTTAGTGGCTGTCATAAATGTATCTGGAAGGATTTTTATGAATGTTCTGGATTGTCCTTTCAGAGTAACAAAAAAAGAATTAGAAAGAGTCAAAAAAGAAACTAATGTCATTATCATTGATTTTCATGGAGAAGCTACATCAGAAAAAATTGCCTTTGCCCATTATTTTGATGGTAAGGTAAGTGCAATTATAGGCACTCATACCCATGTTCAGACTGCTGATGAAAAAATTTTACCAAAAGGAACAGCCTGCATTACTGATGTAGGCATGACAGGACCTGAAAATTCTGTTATAGGATTTAAAAAAGAAGAGGTAATAGAAAAGTTTCTAACTCAAATGCCAAAAAAATTTGAGGTTGCCACGGCTCCCTCAATATTTTCAGCAGTATATTTAGAAATTGACAATTCTACAGGAAAAGCCCTAAAAATTGAGAGAATAGCTTTAAAATAAATCCTAAAATTTCAACTTACTCTGAAATAGAAGTTTAATGTTTCACTCTTTCTTTTTTGATATCTCAATCTCTTTACCTAATGGACTTCTTATCATATTCTGAGAAGCAATCATCTAGGGGTGTCATTGGAAATTATGTATTATGAAGAACTCTTTCCAATGCCTGAAACAATCTCATCAAATTATCATTTCAAAAATTAACGAAACTCTATCTCTTAAGAGTTTACAAATTTCTACTTTGTTTGATATTCTTTTAATATGAAATTTCTACTTACTTTTTTAATTTTTCTCCTTACACCAACCATAACTCTTTCAGAGTATGTGGGAACTGAAAGATGTAAAAATTGCCATACAATTCAATACGAAAATTTTATTAAATATTCAAGAATGTCTCGTTCTTTTGAAGCAGTAGAAAAAATGAAAAATAAAATAACACAAGAGGAATTAAAAACATGCTATCAATGCCATACAACAGCCTATGGGCAAAAAGGTGGTTTTATCTCAGTTGAGAAAACTCCTCATCTTAAAAATACTGGATGTGAAGTATGCCACGGTCCTGGAAAGAAACATGTGGAAACAAAAAACCCTAAATACATAAAGAGAAATTTCACCATTAAAATATGTGAACCTTGCCATACAGAAGAAAGAGTCAGAGCATTTCGATTTAAGCCTCTCTTATATGGAGGAGCCCATTAATGTTTAAGTTCATTACTCAAAAAATTGGCAACAAAATTATGATCACTATTATTGGAATAATTATACTCGTAATGATTATTGAAATAACCTTCAGAATATATTTTGGTGTAGGCGATAGAATGCGATTAGTTGAAGAGGGTAACAATGAAGTTTTAGATACCATATATGCAACAATGAAACACCCCTTAACTGTTGGTGACAGTGAAGCTATTCATAGAGATTTAGAGGAAATTGGTCAAAAGTATAAAAAAATTAAAGTATTTCTAACAGATTTTAACGGAATTATATCCTTTACCTCTGACAAGATATATTTAAATGACTCAATACATAATATAATTCAAAATGAAACTTTTAATAATACAATGAAAAAAAGCCTTAAAGAGGAAGCTCTATCGAGATACTCTTCCATTATCAAGATAGAAGGTAAACGTAATTTAATTTCCATACTTCCTATTAAAAATGCACCCGAATGTTATCACTGTCATGGTTCTTCAAGAAAAGTTCTCGGTGCATTAGTCATGAAAACAGATGTAGAGGATGTTTACAAGACAGTCATGGCGCAAAGAAATAGATCACTGGCTCTTACAATTTTTGCTTCTTTATTAGCAATTTTAACGACTAATATAGTAGTAAGTAAATTCATCCGAAAACCCCTCAATAATCTCGTTGATGCTGCCCACAAATTTGCAAAAGGAGAGATGACTACAATAGATAAATATCCCTCTGATGAGATTGGCACCTTAACAGAGACTTTTAACCACATGGTTAATGAGGTTGCTAAATCTAAGATGGAACTTGAAAAGGAATTAACCCGAAGAGCCAAACTTCTTGAGGAAAGAGAAGAACTAGTGGCTTTACTTCAAAAAGCGAATAAACAACTAAAAGAACTTGATACACTTAAATCTGCTTTCATCGCAAACATGTCACATGAATTAAGAACTCCTATGAATGCCATAATTGGCTACACAGAATTACTTCTTGATGAAGTTGATGGCCCCCTCAATGATGACCAAAAGGCCTCTCTTAAAAAAGTTTCTGCAAATGCTAAACACCTCCTTCAGTTAATAAACGATGTTCTTGATATTTCAAAAATTGAGTCAGGCAAGATCGAACTTAGACCTAAAGAAGTATATTTAAGAGAAATTATTGATAATATCATGGTTACTTTTGAACCCTTAATTGCAAAAAAAGGATTAACTTTTTCCCTCTCAATTGAAGCAGGAGCTGAAAAACTATATGTGGACGAAGATAAAACTAAACAAATTCTCATCAATCTTTTATCAAATGCCGTGAAATTCACTCACGAAGGAGGAATAAGTATAAGAGCGAAAGTCTCTGAAAGAGGTTTAGACAAAGAGGGTAATCCTCAATTTATCGAAATTTCAGTTACTGATACAGGGATAGGGATTAAAAAGGAAGATCTTGATAAAATTTTCGATAAATTTGCCCAGGCTGATATCTCCACAACAAGACAATATGAAGGTACAGGACTTGGATTAAGTATTGTTAGAGGTTTAGTAGCTTTACATAAAGGTATGGTTTGGGCTGAAAGTGAAGTAGGCAAAGGCAGTACTTTTTATGTTTTGTTACCTTTTAAGAGAGAAATCTTTGAAAAACCTGATCCAGTAATTGAAGAAAAAATGGCTGAGGAGCTATCTCGATATTTCGAAGTTCCCAAGGAAGTTTTTCTACAAGAACCCTCCTACGAAGGCAAATTAGTAAGATGTTGGGATTATACTCAGTGTGGCCATGTTAATTGCCCTGAGTATGGTTCACCAGAAAAAAGATGTTGGATTGTACTGGGAACCCATTGTAAAGGAATAAAAATTGGTTCATATCCAGAGAAAATAGATGCTTGCAAAATCTGTGAAGTAGTAAGAGATCTTGTGTTACACAAAGAATCTACCTTAACATATCCTGCCAAAACCTCAGAAAAGGAGAAGGTTGTTTTAGCTATTGATGACAATCCTGATGCCATAGATTTGATAAAAAAATATTTAGAAAAGGATTACAAAGTAATTGGAATACTCAGTAGCGAAGAGGCGATCAATAAAGTAAAAGAGATAAAACCCATTGCCATCACTCTTGACATAATGATGCCCAAAAAAGACGGATGGCAAGTATTAAAAGAATTAAAAGAAGATCCAGAGACAAAAGATATTCCAGTGATAATAGTATCTATAATAGATAACAAAACTCTCGGCTTTAGCCTCGGTGCAACAGATTACTTTGTAAAGCCTCTGGATGGCAATTTACTCCTAAGAAAAATTAAAAACTTAGAAAAATATAGGTCCATTAGGAAGGTTTTCCTTTTAGAAAGAGATGAAAAGACAAATAGAGAGATATCACAGACCCTAAAGGAAAGCGGTTATGAGGTGTATGGAGCCTTAAACAGTAAAGAAGCTATTAATATAGTCCAATCTCAAAAACCTGATCTTGTAATTGTTAACATAACAGATCCCCTTAGTAGTGCTTTTGATTTTATTGATTTTATAAAAATTTCACCGGAACTAAAAGAAGTTCCAATAATTGCTCTAACAAACAAAGAGTTAAGTGAGAAAGAAAAAGAGGAACTTGATGGTCGGATTAAGGATATAATAAATAAAGATCTCTTTTCAGAGGAAGAACTTATTAATGAACTAAGGAATAGTCTAAGAAGAATCGGAGGCTAAGAAATGAAAAGAATTCTTGTTGTGGATGACAATGAGGACTCCAGAGAATTGGTTAAAAAAACACTAAAAAAACATGACTATGAAATAATAGAAGCAGTGGATGGAGAAGAGGCAATTGCAAAAGCCATTGCTTATAGGCCAGATCTTATACTTATGGATATATCAATTCCTAAAATTGACGGTTACGAAGCAACAAGAAGACTCAAAGAGAGAGCTGATTTTAAAGATATTCCCATTATAGCCTTTACTGCCCATGCCATGCGAGGAGATCAAGAAAAAGCTCTTCAAGCAGGCTGCGACGGTTATATATCAAAACCAATTAATGTTAGAGAATTACCTAATCAAATAAGAATTTACCTAAAAGACAAATGAGCGACAACACACACACAATTTTAATAGTAGACGATAATATGGACACAGTAGAACTCCTTCGAAAAAGACTCAAGGCTGAGGGATACATTACTAAAGAAGCCTATGACGGTGAGGAAGCCTTGCAGAAAGTCTATGAATCTTACCCTGATATTATTATACTCGATGTGATGATGCCCAAGCTTGATGGATACGAAGTTTGTAAACGTTTAAAGTCTGATGAAAAAACAAAATTTATACCTATTATAATGCTAACAGCAAAGTCAGATGTAGAAAGTAAAGTGAAGGGACTTGATATAGGGGCTGATGATTATGTTCCTAAACCTTTTGACTATAGGGAACTATCCGCCAGAATTCGTTCTCTTCTTATAAAGAAAGAGACAGCAGAAAAAATTATAGAGGAAGAAAGGACAGAGTCAATAAGAAAGCTAATTGATAGTCTCTCCCACGAAATAAGAAATCCCATAGTAAGTATTGCTGGTTTTGCAAAGAAGGTATATGACAACTTGCCAGCCGGAGATCCTAATAAACCCTACTTAATGACAATACTTCAAGAATCTGAAAGATTAGAAAAGCTTTTAAGAGAAATACTCACTCTTAAAATGATTGCTATCGGTTTTCTTGAAAATGTTCATGTGGTGAGGATAATAGAAGAAGTTTTAGAGGAATTCTCAAAAGAAATAGAAGAAAAATCAATTGAGGTAGAGACAGATTTTCAAGACCCTTCATTAATCATTTATATTGATAAAGAACATTTAAAAATCGTCTTGAGAAACATCATAAGGAATTCCATTGAAGCTATGGAAAAAAAGGATAAAAAGTTATTAAGGATTTCCTTAAAGAAAGCTGAAAATGATTTGTTAATTCAAATTTCCGACACGGGCAAGGGAATTCCGAAGGAAATTATAAAAAAAATATTCGATCCTTTTTTTACTTCCAAAATTTATGGACCAGGACTTGGACTAACTGTTGCTCTAACAATAGTACAATACTATAGAGGATTCATATCTGTGGAAAGTGAAATTGACAAAGGTAGTACCTTTATAATTAGAATTCCCATAAAAGAAAAATAATAAGACCTTTAATTATTAAGACCTTATCTCTGCGCCTGTTTCTGAGATTATTCTTTCAATAAGCTTAGTATGCAATTCCGTAACTTCTTCTGATTTAAGAGTCCTATCAAAGGCTCTATAGATGACTCGGAAAGCAATATTTTGTTTTCCCTCGGGAATTCCTTTACCTTTGTAAATATCGAAAATATAGAAATCTTCAATTAAATCACTTCCATATTTTTTTATCAAATCAAGTAGCTTTTGAGCTTCAAAATCCTTTGAGATTAAAAGGGCTGTATCTCGCTTTACAGGCGGATACATGGAAAATGGTTTGTAGTTAAGTGAACAATTTTTAGAATGAATACTAAAAAGCTTTTCAAGGTTTATCTCTGCCATGCAAATATGAGGTTTTGTTTTAAAATCATACTTTGATAAGACACGAGGAGAAATTATGCCTATAAATCCAATTTTATCTCCCTTTACAAAAATATCCGCTGATTGACCCTTATGTAAAAAAGATTCTTTGCTTCTATGGTAAAGAAGATTTTCAATTTTTAGATGTCTAAATAAACCATCTAATACTCCCTTTAATGCAAAGAAATCATAGGGATCTTCCTTAAAAGGATTTTTGTAATCTTCTTCTTTTTTTAAAATAATTCCTAAGTGAATATCTTCCGTGGGCAGTATAGTCTCATCATTTTTGAAAAAGACTTTTCCTATTTCAAAGACTCTTACTGAATCTATTCCTCTGGAGGTATTTCTCTCCACATTTCTTAAAAGTCCAGGCATTAGCATAGTTCTCAATATTGATTCTTCTTGCCTGAGAGGATTTAAAAGGGATACATATTTTCTTCTTAAATCATTTTCGGGTATTTCAAAAATATTAAGCTCTTCTGGCGAAATAAAACTAAAATTAACAGCCTCATTAAAGCCAAGATTTATAATAAAATTTCTTATACTTCTTAAAAATCTTCTTTTCTTCGAAGATTCTACATCTTCAAAGACGGGTTTAAATACCTCGGGTAACTCAGCAGGAATTTTATCATAACCAAATATTCTTGCTACTTCTTCAGCAATATCTTCAGGCATGGATAAATCCTGTCTATGAGATGGAACAAGGGCAATATAGAAATCTCCTTCTTTATGCACCTTTATATGGAGACGATTAAGTATGTTTATTATTTCATCCTCTTTTAAGTTAACTCCTATAAATTGACTAAGTTTTTGAGTGCTGAAAGATATTTTGACTTGAGGAATCTTTTTTGGATATACGTCTATAATCTCATAAATATCTCCGCCAGCAATTTCCTTAATTAAAAAAGCTGCTCTATCAAGAGCTTCTATGAGGTCTTCTATATCAGTACCTCTTTCAAATCTATAAGAGGCTTCTGTAATAAGACCAAGCCTTTTTGAAGTTCTTCTTATTGATTCAGGTTTAAAGTAAGCACTTTCAATAAGTATATTCTTAGTTTTATCAGTGACTTCAGTGTTTGCACCCCCCATTACTCCAGCAATCGCAATAGGTTTAATGCCATCCCAAATTAGGAGATCCTCTCTGGATAATTTTCTCTTCACTCCATCAAGTGTTTCCATTTCTTCCTCTTCTTTACCAAAGTCTGCAGGAGTTCCAACTCTTATGCAGTTTCCTTCAAGAAGATCAAGATCAAAGGCATGAAGAGGATGACCATACTCAAGCAAAACGTAATTAGTTATATCTACAATATTATTGATGGATCGAATTCCACATTTTTCTATTCGCTCCTTGAGCCATTCTGGTGAAGGCCCTACTTTTATTCCTTTTACAATCCTAGCAGCATAACGATAACATAATTCAGAGTTTGCAATGATAATATTAAAGTTGCTTCCTTTAAGTTCCTTTTCAATGTTGAAAACTGGTTTTTTTAGTTTTAAATCAAATATAGCTTTTACTTCCCTTGCAATCCCAATTATACTTAGACAATCAGACCTGTTTGGTGTTACTTCAATCTCTAAAACCTTATCTCTATCTATATGCTCTAAAGCTGCAACCTCTAGACCTGCCATAGTAAGAGAGTCAGCAATAATATTATCATCTATCTGTCCTTCAAGGTATTCTTTTAACCAACTTAAAGGAACTCTCATCAGAATTGCCTCAAAAATCTTATGTCATTGTCAAAGAAAAGTCTTATGTCATCTATGCCATATTTAAGCATGGTGAGTCTCTCTACTCCCATTCCGAAGGCAAAACCTGTATACCTTTTGTCAGGATATCCTGCAAATTTGAAGACATTTGGATGAACCATTCCAGCTCCAAGAACTTCAAGCCAACCTGTGCCTTTACATACTCTACAGCCTTTAGCTCCACAGATAATACACCCTATATCTATCTCAGTGGAGGGCTCTGTAAAGGGGAAAAAACTTGGTCTAAATCTCACAGGTATTTTCTCACCAAAAAATCTTTGTAAAAAATATATGAGGATTCCTTTTAGATTAGAAAAGGATACTTGTTCATCCACCATTAGCCCCTCTACTTGATGAAACATAGGAGTATGAGTAACATCAGAATCACATCTATATACTTTCCCAGGTGAAATAAATCTTAAAGGTGGCTTTTTCTTTTCCATAACTCTTACTTGCACAGGTGAAGTATGAGTCCTCAAGACTACATCTTCGTTCACATAAAATGTATCCTGCATGTCTCTTGCCGGATGATTCTTAGGGATATTGAGAGCTTCAAAATTATAGTAATCAAGTTCTACCTCAGGTCCCTCTTCGATTGTAAAGCCAAGCTCACTAAAAATATCAATTATTTCAAGAAGGGTTTTATTTACAGGATGACTTCCACCAAAATAATAATCCTTCCCAGGAAAAGTTATATCAATATAGTCTCGAGTTAAAGATTCCCTTATCTGTTGCTGTTTGAGCTCTGATTCTTTATGTTTGATTTGCTCTTCAATAAAATTTTTGAGTTCATTCAAAAGCTTACCTTGAGCTTTTCTTTCCTCCTGTGGAAGTTGACCAAGACTTTTTATTTTTTCAGTTAAAATACCCTTTTTCCCTATATATTTAGCTTTCGTATTAAGAAGGGCTTGTAAAGAATCTATTTTATTTAGATCTATAAGAAACTCTTGTTTAAGGGGATCTTCCATTTATGCAGCTTTCACAAAAGGTTTTACTCTCTCAACTATTTCCTTAAAAGATTGAATATCATTATAAGCAATGTCTGCAAGGATTTTTCTATTAAGGCTAATATTAGCTTTTTTAAGTCCGCTCATAAATTGGCTATAGGTTAGTCCAAACATTCTTGCAGCAGCATTAATTCTTGTAATCCAGAGAGACCTAAAATCTCTTTTTTTAAGTCTTCTATCCTTGTAAGAGTGTTCTAGTGCTTTTTCAACTGCTTTGGCTGCTACTTTATAGCTACGATGTCTTCCGCTGTAATAACCCTTTGCCTGAGAAAGTATTTTTTTATGGTAACGTCTAGTTTTAAATCCACCTTTTACTCTTGGCATTTAATTCCTCCATTATTTCATCCTGAGGATGCTAAGCATCCGAGAGAACATTTTTAAAATTTAAACTCCTGGGGAGGGATTCGAACCCCCGACCAAGTGGTTAACAGCCACCCGCTCTGCCGGCTGAGCTACCCAGGAATTATTTAAAAATAGCAAATTTAGTAGATTTCTGTCAAATTAGTCTTTCTTTTTTTCTTCTTTTTTATTTTCTTTTTTAGGTTTTGAATAATCAACAAATTCAAGGATTGCCATAGGAGCACTATCTTTTATGCGAAAGCCAGTCCTTACAACTCGTACATATCCTCCATTCCTATCAGAAAAACGAGGTGCAATGTCAGTAAATAGCTTTCTTATAAGTTCCTTATTAGGCAAATAGGAAAGGGCGAGTCTTCTTGAATGCAAATCTCCCTTTTTTCCAAAAGTTACAAGTCTTTCGGCAAGTTCCCTTACAGCCTTCGCTTTAGCAACAGTTGTTTCTATCCTTTCATATTTAATCAAAGAGGCTAAAAGGTTTCTTAAAAGAGCCTTCCTCTGGTTTGCTGTTCTACCAAAATGCCTTCCATCAACTCTATGTCTCATTATGTTTACCCCCTTTGAACTTTCTCATTTAACTTTTCAAGAAGTTCTGGTTCTAATTTCATTCCTAATTTTAGACCTTGCTTGCCTAATACCTCTTTTATCTCTTCTAAGGAACGTTTACCAAAATTTTTAGTTTTCATAAGATCATTCTCTGTTTTCTGTATTAATTCGGCAATTAAATTGATTCCAGCACTTTTAAGGCAGTTATAAGCTCTTACTGATAATTCAAGATCCTCTATGGGTTTCAATACATTTTCACTTAATTTGTCATAATCCTCTATTTTCTTATCATTTATTTCCAATTCTTTTTGCTCTGTGATTATACTTTCATGAGATGATTTGAATTTAAGAATGTCAAAATGCCTGATAAGAATATCTGAAGCTTCTGAAATAGCTTTTTCTGGAGTTATACTACCATCAGTCCAAAGTTCAAGGACTAATTTATCATAATCAGTTAACTCACCGACTCTTGTTTTTTCAACCCTAAAGTTTACCTTTTTCAAAGGACTAAATAGGGCATCTATAGTTATTGCGTCTACCGGCAAATCATCATCTTTAATTAATTCAGAGGGAATATATCCTCTACCTTTTCTTAAATAGAGATACATTTCTAATTCTGTATCTTGATCTAAGGAGCAAATATATTGGTCTTTATTTAAAATTTCATAGGTTCCGTCTGTTATTATGTCCTTAGCGTATACATCACCAGGTCCTTTCACTTTTATAGTTGCTATTTTTTTGTCAGATACTTCCGAAATATATTTAATTCTTATCCTTTTTATATTTAAAACTATGTCTATGACATCTTCCTTTATGCCGGGAATTGAACTTATCTCATGTAAAACTCCATTTATCCTTATTGCGTATATAGCTGCTCCCTCTATGGATGAAAGTAACACTCTTCTTAAGGAATTCCCTATGGTTGTTCCATAACCTCTCTCCAGAGGTTCAATAATCAATTTGCCATATGTCTCAGTTAGAGTCTCACTGTCAAACTCTACCCTTTTTGGCATTTGAAATTCTTTATAAAAACTCATATAAATCCTCCAATTGAATAAATTAATACTACTTGGAATAGAACTCTACAATCAACTGTTCATGAACTGGTAATTGAATTTCATCTCTTTCTGGAATTCTTAAAAACTTACCTTTCATCTCTTCCATATTAATCTCTGTCCAAGCAGGAAAACCTCTTTGCTCTGCCATTGCCAAATTATCCTTTATTAAATCTTTTTCTTTTCCTTTCGCAACGACTTCTACCACATCTCCAGGTTTCAGTAAATAGGAAGGAATATTAACTTTTCTACTATTCACTAAAAAATATCCGTGTTTTACTAATTGCCTTGCTTGTCTTCTGTTTATTGCAAAACCCATTCTGTAAATAACATTATCTAATCGTCTCTCAAGTAGTTTAAGCAGATTTTCACCAGTTACTCCCTTCATTTTAGTTGCCTTTTCAAAGTAATTCTTAAATTGTCTCTCCATTATCCCGTATATTCTTTTAACCTTTTGTTTTTCTCTCAATTGCAAACCATAATCGGATAATTTTGCTCTATTATGACCATGTTGACCTGGAGGATATTTTCTCCTTTCAAAAGCACATTTCTCTGTATAACATCTTGTACCTTTTAAGAATAATTTCATTCCTTCCCTTCTGCATAATCTACATAATGGACCTATATATCTAGCCATTTACACCCTCCTTCTCTTTGGAGGTCTGCACCCATTATGAGGAACAGGTGTTACATCCTTTATGAGATTTATCTCTAAACCTGCAGCCTGCAATGCTCTTATAGCTGTCTCTCGCCCAGCACCAGGACCTTTTATAAGCACATCAATCTGCTTCATTCCCATTTCAGATACCCTTTTAGCTACTGTCTCTGCTGCTATTTGAGCTGCATAGGGAGTTCCTTTTCTTGAACCTTTAAAACCACAACTTCCAGCTGATGCCCAAGCTAAAACATTTCCATTGAGATCTGTTACTGTAATTATAGTGTTATTAAATGATGTCTGTACATGGGCTATTCCATGAGGAACATTTTTTTTAATTTTTTTTATACCTTTTCTTTTCTGTGCCATTAATCTATATAACCTCCTTAATTATTTTTTCTTTATCAATTTTCTTCTAGGACCTTTTCTCGTCCTTGCATTAGTTCTTGTCCTTTGTCCTCTCACTGGTAAATTGGCAGCATGCCTCATTCCTCTATAACAACCAATATCTATCAATCTTTTAATGTTCATCGAAATTTCTTTTCTTAATTCTCCTTCAACCTTATACTTCCTCTCTATTTCATTTCTTATTTTTACTATCTCTTCATCGGTTAGATCCTTTACCCTTTTATTAGGGTCAATACCTGTCTCTCTTAGAATTGAATTAGAAAGGCTTCTACCAATACCGAATATTCTTGTTAATCCTATTTCTACTCTTTCATTTTTAGGTATATCTACACCTGCTATTCTTGCCATATTTTTTCTCCTTCCTTAGCCCTGTCTCTGTTTGTGCTTTGGATTTTCACAAATTACTCTTATTACTCCCTTTCTTTTTATTACCTTACACTTTGAACAAACTCTTTTAACAGATGCTCTTACTTTCAAATTACACCTCCTATTTGAATCTGTAAATTATTCTACCCTTTGTAAGATCGTAAGGAGACATTTCAACAAGAACTTTATCTCCCGGTAAAATTTTTATAAAATGCATCCTCATTTTGCCAGAAACATAAGCTAAAATTAAATGCCCATTGTCTAACCTTACCTTGAACATTGCATTTGGTAAGGCTTCCTCAATAGTTCCCTGCATTTCTATGTGATCTTCTTTCGGCATCTTAACTTGTTAATATATCTATTATTTTATAATTTAGTCAAGATTTCAGGTTCACCATCAGTAATTGCAATGGTATGCTCAAAATGTGCTGACAATGAACCGTCCTTTGTAACAGCTGTCCAGCCATCTTCTAAAATAGTTACTTCATGGGTGCCCATGTTTACCATTGGTTCTATTGCTAAAGTCATACCTTTTCTAAGTTTGACTCCTGTTTTTTCTTTACCAAAATTAGGTATTTGAGGATCTTCATGGAGTGACCGTCCTATCCCGTGGCCTACAAAAGCTCTAACAACTGAAAAACCATTACTCTCCACATGTTTTTGAATGGCAGCTGATATATCTCCTACCCTATTTCCAGCTATAGCTTTTTCAATCCCCTTATATAGAGATTCTTTTGTTACAGTAAGAAGTTTTTTTGTCTTCTCTGAAACTCCTCCTATGCCGTATGTATAAGCTGCGTCACCATAAAATCCATCCTTTATAACACCCACATCTACACTGACCACATCTCCATCTTTAATAAATACCTTTTCAGAGGGTATACCATGAACTACCTGGTCATTCAATGAAATACAGGCACTTGCTGGATATCCTCTATAACCCTTAAATGCTGGTATACCACCCATTTTAATAATTAAGTTTTCAATGAACTTTTCTATGTCTTTTGTAGAAATTCCCTCTTTTATATATCCTTTTAATTCTTCTAATACCTTTGCCACAATAAAACAGGCTTTTCTTATTTTATCTATCTCTTCAGAATTTTTTATTATTATCACTAAGAATTAATCCTTCCTACCCTTTATCCTGAATTTCTTGAAAAAGCCGTCGTAGGATCTACTAATCATATGAGTTTCAATCTGAGATACTGTATCAAGAGCCACTCCCACTGCAATTAAAAGGGATGTTCCGCCAAAATAAAAGGGAACTTTAAACTGTGAAATTAGTATTTCCGGCAATACGCATACAGCACTGAGATATAAAGCTCCTATGAAGGTGAGACGAGACAGAACTCTATAGATATACTCTGAAGTTTTTTGTCCAGGCCTTACACCTGTTATAAATCCACCATTTTTCTGCAAATTTTCAGCAATTTCTACTGGATTGTAAATAACAGCTGTATAAAAATAAGTGAAGAAAATAATTAAACCTACATATAAAATTATGTGCAAAAAACTTCCTGGTGCAAGCTGTTTTGATAGTTCTTGAACCCAGGGAATAGCTATAAAACCTGCAATGGTAGCAGGGAACATTAATACGGATGAAGCAAAAATTGGGGGAATTACACCAGCAGAATTTATTTTTAATGGTAAATAAGTGGTGTATCCTCCATACATTTTTCTTCCAATAACTCTCTTGGCATATTGAATAGGAATTCTTCTCTGTCCTCTTTCAATAAATATTATACCTGCCACAACAGCCACCATCACAACCACTAAAATAAGTACAAAGAATATAGACAATTCACCTGTCTTGACAAGGTTATATGTATAAAATATTGCGTTTGGAAATCTTGCTACAATACCAGCAAATATTATAAGTGAGATACCATTACCGATGCC
>CALLBR010000038.1 GCA_937998865.1 uncultured bacterium | reverse complement strand
TCATTTCAAGCAAAGCTAATTTATCTAAAGTATGATAAAATAGTTAAAAATGGATAAATTGATCATGAAAGATGAATTTTTCATGAAAAGAGCCTTATATTTAGCTAAAAAAGCAAATTACAGAACATCTCCCAATCCTATGGTTGGTGCCGTAATTGTAAAAGACGACAGAATAATCTCTGAAGGATATCATAAAAAGGCAGGCATGCCTCATGCAGAAGCAGAAGCTATAATGAAATCCTCTCAAAATTTAGAAAATGCAACACTTTATGTCACTTTAGAACCATGCTGCCATAAAAATAAGAGAACTCCACCATGCACTGAAGCCATTATAAAGTCAGGTATTAAAAGGGTTGTGATTGCTATGCGTGATCCTAATCCTGAGGTAAATGGAAAAGGGATAGAATTTCTCAAACAAAATGGCATTGAGGTAAGGGAAGGGATTCTTGAATCATCAGCAAAAAAATTGAATGAATTTTATATTAAATATATAACAACGAAAATGCCCTTTGTAATTCTTAAGATTGCCATGACCTTAGATGGTAAAATCGCCACACCTGAGGGTGAATCAAAATGGATAACCTCTGAAGAGTCCAGAAAATTAGTTCATAAACTACGCTCTCAAGTAGATGCTCTTCTTACAGCTTCTGGAACTGTATTGACAGATAATCCTCAACTTACATGTCGAATTAAAGGAGGTAAAGATCCAGTAAGAGTAATAATTGATCCTGAATTAAAAATTCCTACTACTTACAATGTCTATAACCCTCCGCCCAAAACTATTGCCGTAGTAAAAGCTGGTTTGGCAAATTCTCAGAAAGCAAAGGTTCTTCTAAGTCAAGGGGTTGAGATTGTTGAGAATAATTCAGAAAGAATAGACCTTTATTGGCTAATGAAAGAACTTGGTAAAAGAGGCATAATGTCTGTTATGATAGAAGGTGGCTCTTCACTGAATGCATATGCTCTTAAAGACAAAATAGTTGATAAGCTAATGATTTTTATTGCTCCTAAGATAATTGGGGGAAAAGACTCATTTCCTTGTGTAGGCGGTAATTTCTACAGAAAATTGAATGAAGCCTACCAAATCGAAAATTTAACCGTAAAAAAGTTAAGAGAAGATATTTTCATCTCTGGATACATAAAAAAGTAATTATCCCTCTTAATTAAAAATTGAAGCACCTTATTATTTTATTGGTATTTAACCCTTTTATTTTCAAAATTAAATTAGTTTACGAGTTTAACGGAATCTTATTTGGCTCAGGTATGCTAATATCTGAGAAAGATTCTTAAATAGTTTAAAGCCATTGCTTTTGTTCCAGGGAAACTCAAGACCTGTTGCTATAACCCTTCGTTCTGCAGCTTTTTGAAGTATTTGAGGAGAATCATCAACAATTATTTCACAACTACAAAGCAGAACTGTTTTATCAAAACTTAGATGCAACTCATCAAAACTTAGCTTATTCTTGTTAAGCCAATTAATAGTCGGTATCCTACTTTCTTCTTCTCTATGGCTTGCAATGATGATTTTATAGCCTGATTCTTTTAATTCACGAAGAAAAAACTTTGCATCAGGATAAGCTTCGAATGTATCTTGTCTTCTATGAATTTTGCATATTATTTCATAAAAAGTTTTTGTATCAATGTAATCCATCCAAAAATCCCATTTATGCCAATGTAGAGGATTAGGCACATTAGGATTAATTTTTATGAGCTCCTCATATAGAACTGAAGCAAAATCCCATAAGGTGTTATCAATATCAATAACAGCGATTTTCTGCATATGAAAGAATTATACAACATTTATCCCTTTTGAAACCAGAGTCAATCTTTATCCATTTGTATAATTGATTCAAACTTCTGAAGTAAAGGCAAAGCAATCCATTGTTGGGAGGACGATTTTTTATTAATGGGAGGCTCACTAGGGGAGCTGTGGCAATCACTTTGTAGGGTTTTTCATAAAAAAGTGCGGACTATTAGATTGCTTCGCTACACTGTTTCTCTGCTAGCAATGACAGAGGAGGGTCTCATTACGATTCTGCTTTTTGGCAGGCTTAGCAATCTTATTGCAACCTTTTGAGGTAAAAACTTGGAAAAGAGGAATGTTTAGTCGATTGCTCTACACTTGCAATAATTTCCCTCCTTTTTTAATTGCCAGCATGAGATTTGAGAGGTTGAAGCAGTCTCGTCGTCCAGGTTTGTTTGAAGGAGGCTATAATAACAGTTGACAAAGAATCTATTAACTGATACAATCCAAAAAAAGGAAGGATTTTTGCGCCTTTCAAAAAAAGGAGGTAAAAATGTTTAAGTTTTTTGTTTTTACTATTATCTGTTTCTCTGTCATATTCACAGCCTGTTCCAAAAAAGAGGAAGGAGAGAAGGAAAAAACCTTTAAAGAAGAAAGAGTAAGTGTAAGTGACATTAAAGAGGGGCTTTGGGAGATTACAACTACTATGGAAGCTACAGGGAAATTGCCTATTAAAATGCCTTCTCAGACTACCACTCAGTGCATAACCAAAGATAATGCTGTTCCTCAGAAAGTAGAGCCGAATCAAGACTGTAAATTCAAAAAGAGTGAAATTAAAGGAAACACAGTGTCCTGGATTGTGGAATGTAAAAATCCAGAAGGTCCTGTTACAACAGAAGGTACGGTTACCTACAAGGGAACAACTTTTGATGGAATGATAAAGACAAAACAAAAAGATATGATATTTACAATGACAATGAAGGGTAAATGGTTAGGAGAATGTAAATAAGGGGGTTTTATTATGAGTATAGTAGAGAGAGCAAAAAATATAATTTTAAAACCTTCTCAGACATGGGCTGAAATTAAAAATGAGCAGGTTAGCATAGGAGAGCTTTATCTTTCCTATGCGGTAATTCTCGCAGCAATACCTGTAATAGCTTCGTTTATTGGTAATGCACTCATAGGATATTCTGTAATGGGAGTTACCTTCAGAATTGATATACTAACAGCTCTCGGATATTCCATAGTTTACTATGTTTTATCTCTTATAGGACTTTATATTGTGGCTTTGATTGCTAATGTATTAGCACCAAGTTTTGGTTCTGAACAAAATCTTACAAATGCCTTTAAGGCTGTGGTTTTCTCAATGACTCCTTCATGGATAGCTGGAGTACTTTATATAATACCACCACTTTCTATCCTTGTTATTTTGGCAGGTATTTATGGAATTTATCTTTTTTATTTAGGGTTACCTCTTTTAATGAATACCCCAAAGGATAAAGCTCTTGTTTATTTTATTGTAGTTATCGTGCTAACAATATTAGTTTACATCCTAATAGGAGTAATCACTTCAGCAGTATTTGTTAGCACATTTACTATGAGAGGAATGATGTGATATTTAATAGCTATTAAAAGGAGTTTAAGATTAGAAAAAGTTTAATTTTATTTTTAATACTTCCTTTAATTTTTTTATTTTCTCCACTTTTTGCACAAAATGAAAAGCCTGGTTGTAAAGACCATCCAAGGTTTACAAGATTTGATTTTGACAAGGCAGATATTAAAGCAGAGTCCCAGCCAGCTATAAGAGAGATAGCAAAGCTTCTTCGGGAAAACAAAGGACTAAAGCTATATGTGGTTGGTCATACCGATAATTTTGGCACTTTTGATTACAACATGAAAATTTCAAAGGCAAGGGCAGATGAGGTAACAAAAGAGCTTATAACAAAGTATAAAATATCCCCAGATAGATTAAAAGCCTATGGATTGGGTTGTCTTGCTCCTGTCGCAACAAACAAAATTGATGAAGGTCATGCCAAAAATCGTCGTGTAGAATTGGCAGAGCAATAATTTCAATTTATAAGAGGGATTATACCTTTTGTGTTGACTCTATAATAGCTAGTGGGATAGGGAGTCTAAAAAAATTATCATCAATATACTGAAAGTTGTTACAATCTTCAAAAAGTTCTTATACCAGTATAGGCTTTTGGAAATATGAATCTTCAGAGTCCCATAGTTTTATTAAAAGTTTTAAGCCTTAAGAACCTCAAATATTTTATAGTTTTTATGAACATACTCTAGAACATAATGAGAATTGCTCTTCCTTTACTCAACATACACATGATTGTCCCATACTATTATGGGAGTTACAAGATAGCAGTGCCAAGATTTATTCTTTAGATACTCGTTATGATGGACCTGTCAGATAGAAAAGAGAAGTTGAAGTTAATTTTCATATGCCAATATTAAATCTTTTAGGCATTTGGGGCGAAATTAAATGATTTTTTCTGAGTGTATTGCTTATTGAAGAAAAAGGAAAGGTCCTCCTTTACTGCTTTTATTTTTATAGATTTAAAAGAGATAGGAAGAGTAATGCTTAATGTACAGTCTGGGCTTTATAAGATGTGGCATCAGTGAAGGTTTCATCTAATGAATTAATAATTAATTTTACCAAAGAAAACAGTGAAAATTTTGATGTATAAAATGATTTTTAAATGCGCCCAGGAGGATTTGAACCCCCGACCTGCGGATTCGTAGTCCGACGCTCTATCCAACTGAGCTATGGGCGCAATCCTTAAAATTTATTTAATATAATTATAACACGTACAGGGATAAAAATGTGATAAGCAATTAAAGGTAAAAGTTTTTGATATCCAAGACTTTGAAATATTGATTTATTCCTTCAATGCTGTGGTATGAGTATTTCTGGGTATTTGCAATTTTTATATCCTATCTAAGAGTTTATAATGAGGAGAACTGGGAGGTTTCTTTCTTTAATTTTTAATTTACACTAGAATATGGAAATTTAGGCTGGTATTCAGCTAAAGCTATATAGTTAAGGAGTGAGAAGTCTTATGCTCGAGCACTTCCATTCTACACCTAAAAATCCAGTTTTGGTCTCGTATTCTACTTTATCCCCTATCTTTGCCCTCTTATAGAAACTATCTGATACTTTCAAAGGTTCACAATATCTTTTCCGACCATGTAGTTCTTTTAAGATTATCTCTTTTCCTCTTTTGGGGTGAATATATTTTGAAGCAATAATGTCCTTTTTAACCTCTGGGGTCGAGGTATCAAATTTTCCATTTATGAAGCTAAGAAAAAAGAGGGAAGTAATAAAATAAAACACCATAAAGGAAAGAGTAGTGTTAAGAAAGATTCTTGGGAAAAAACTTCTGTTAGCCACAAAAAAGATTATTAAGGTCAAATAAAGAAGATATAGAAAACCAAAAATTTTTAAACCAAGATATAAAAGGTCTAAAGTACAGAGAACTAGATATTTCCAGAAATTTCCAATTAATGCCAGAAATAAAAATAAAGCAGTCAGTAACAGAGGAACTTTAAGACTAAGCCAGCATCTCAAACCCTCTCTATCAGTTGATTTAGGAACTTCGATTAATAAGGAATCAAACTCTTTCAGCTGATTTAAAGCGTTGTAAATATTAGCTTTGTCGATTTGGGAAATTTTCTTTTTAATTTGCCAGCTACATCTTAATTCTCCCTTTCTTATTTCAAAGGAATGAATGCCTGTATCTTTGAAAAATTTTTCAATGGACTTTAAATTAATTTTATTTAGCACTCTTTTTACCCAGAGAGAATCTTCAAATTCTTGAGCGAAGCTATTCTCTAATTTGCTTCCTAAAATTCTATCAAACAAATCAGGAGTCCATAATCTTAAGTAACCCTCTATTTTTGAAGGAAAGCTTACATAAAGCTTAAAATTTCTTCTTAGTCCTGACACCCAGATTTTTACCCTTAAACCATTCCACATTAGCTCAGCGGACAGATAGGGAAAAAATAATGCCTTAAAGTTTACAGCTCCAAGTTCTAAAAGATAGTTTCTGGCTTCCCTAAAAGATTTATGATAAGCAAAGAGAAATATTACTAATAAAAACAGAGAAAGTAGTATTATAAGCATTTCCATATTTTTTGCTTAATATATCTATAACTGCCGACCCAAACCTTCAATACCAGGTTTATGGAGTCGGTGCTATATTTTATTAGGCTAACTGTATATTATATAAAAATTTTTTCTTTTGTATCATCAAAAAAATTCCAAGAAAACCGGAAATATATTCTTTAGAGGAAAATTGATGTATTTTATACTTAAATAGTGAAATTTTGAAAAGAAATGTCTACGAGAAAAAAGCATACTATGATAATAGAGAGTGAGAGTCTGTTGCGAAATAGATTTGATTAATTAGAATGAAAGAAGAAAAATCATGTTATTTTTCAAAATTAAGATTGAAGAGAGGAAAGCTTATCTGAGCCTTCCCCTCTATCTTTATTCCCCTTTTAGAACATTTGGGCAATCTGGGTGGACAGTTTATCCATGATTACCTTAGCGGCTTCATTTTTATCAATATTTGTTTGTTGAGCTATGCAATTAATCCGTGTTCTGTAAATTTGACGATCAGTGTTAATTTCTTGCTTTGTCTCTATGGTGGTAGAGGTACCTTGTGAAGCACTAGTTACAATTTGTCCTGTTACTGGTTTGTCTGTCTTCTCTTGTATTTGCAGATCAATAGAACCTGCATAGGTTTCTACTTTGATTGCCTTACCAATAAGCGCTCCACCTAAGCCACCTACAACACCACCAATTATACCTAAAGCTATAGAGGTGTCTCTACTTTGACCAAGTAGGGCTCCACCTGTTGCACCTGCTAATGCTCCTGTTAATCCTCCCTCCTGAGTTCCTGTCTGTCTTACGTAGTCCATGTAAAGCACATTAATCTGAATTATATAACCTGCTTGAGTAGGATCAGTTACTATTTGGTAATCCTTTGCAGATAATTTGCTTGCCAGTAACTGACCTAACATTCCTGTGTCTACCTCTTGTAATTCAGAGGTATTATTGACCGATACATAGATAGTTCTGTTTTTAGCTTTAGTTACAGGATCAAGAAATATGGTGTTAGTCATTGTAAGCTTTGTCTGCAGATCTGCATGTTCAATGGCATTCATCATATGAGCGCAGCCTGAGGTAAAAAATACAAAGATCATAAGTAGTGCTAAAACTTTGAGATTGATAGATTGTCTCATAAATACCTCCTTCTTTTTTTATTATTGCTTTTATTAATTTAATCTCAGAACATTTTGTTTAATTTCTTTAGCTATTTTTTTAGCAAGGTCTTCACAAGCTTTAGTAGCGGACAGCTGAGGCATTGAGTCATCAACAGAGCCCTTAAATACTCTCATCGGTCAGCTCCTTTCCTTATTCTTAGCTATATTTCCCAAAATTTGTTTAGCCTGTTTATCTAAGGTTTAAGAAGTTCTTCCAGCAAACATAGAATCCTCCAAAGACATTCCTTCACCTTCAAGGATTCCTATTTTTTTATTTTCCCCTGTATTGATCAGTTCTAAATTTGCTCTAACAAATGCTTTACCTGCTAATGCTCCAAACATTATCCTTCCAAAGGTGCTTACACCCATAATTTCTGAAATATTTACAAGGATGTTTGTAAGATGATACATTTTGCTGTAGATCTGAAGTTATCCTGACAACTCCAGCAGGAGCAAATCCAGCTAAGAAGAACAATAAAGAATGATAAAAAAGAAAAAATTTTCTCATCTACAATCTCCTTGAGAGTAAGATTTTGATTTTTTAAATTCAGGTTTAATTTGTTATTCTAACAAAAAATTTTGAAAGTTCTTTTACATAGAAATATTGAAAAATATTGCAATATTCTGTATGAGTTACACAACTTTGCGCTATTAAGGGGTAATGGATCATTTTTCATTATGATGTGGGAAATCATTACAAAAAGAATTAAGTAAATTTTTGAGAGGGATATTTTTGTAATCAAACTTTTTGCCGGAATTCTTTTGTAAAAAAAGTTACTCCAGATGAGCCACAATAAATTTTAAATAGACAAATTATTTTCGGGCTTTCCAGAAAGGACTGAGCCTTCCATTTTTAAGATAGGAATTCCTATTTTTTGTTTTCTCTTTGCCTTTTCTACTCTCATTAGTGTAGAGCCGTGTTTTATTATATCTCTACCAAATTTAACTCTTAGAGAATCAATAGTTTTATAAAGTTTTTCCATTTTTTGAGCCTTTACAACATCTTCAAAAAGAGAGATCTGTTTATTTATGCTTGATTTTAGCTCCAGTAAAATAACTCCTGTCTGTCTATAAAGAGTTCCCTCTTCATAGATTATTTCAAAGGCTTTTCTTATGAGAGGAAATACATCTTCTGGATAATTCGTATAAGCTGTTAAGTTTATCTCACAAGCTTTATCCCTAAACTCTTGTGTTCTGAGGAATATTATAAGTGTCTTTGTGCACAGGCCATATCTCCTTGCTTTAAAAAAGGCATTGTCAATATTTTCTATAAGTTGACCATAGATTCTCTCTTTTTCCTTTGTAGGAGTAAAACTTTTTGCTTTGCTTATGGATTTATAGTTGGACTTAGGTTCTGGATTTACAGGGTATATGCTTCTTCCATTAAGCTCATGCCATATTTCATAGTGAGGCTTTGTAAAGTGTTTTTTTATAAAGGACTCTTCTTTTTTTGCAAAATCAAGGGCTGTATTGATTCCGAGTTTTTTACAGTAAGCTGCTGTGTTTGGTCCTATGCCCCAGACTTTTTCTAAGGGAAGGTTTTTTAAATAGAGATGGATTTGTCTGCCGGGAATAACTGTAATCCCATCAGGTTTTTTATGTTTTGATGCTATTTTTGAAAGAACCTTTGTCAAGCTTACTCCTACTGATACGGTTATGCCTAATTCTCTCTTTATTGTTTCCTTTACCTTTAATCCAATCTCTCCATAGGAACACCTGTAAACTCTTCTTAAACCTGTAAGATCAACAAAAGCTTCATCTATAGAGTATTCCTCCACTTCCGGAGAGAACCTTCTTAGAATCTCAAACATTCTCACTGAAAAGAGGGAATATTTTTCATAGTCAGACTCTATAAAAACTGTATCAGGACAGATTTTCTTTATCTCTCCTATTAACATGCCTCTCTTTATCCCTCTTTCTTTTGCCTCATAGCTTACTGCTGTTGCCATCCCTCTTTCTACTCCTACTACAACCGGTTTTCCTTTCAAATAGGGGTTTGTAGCCTGCTCTACGGAAGCAAAAAATCCATCGGCATCAAGGTGTAGAATTGCTGTAGACCAATCGTATATTAAAAGAGGTTGCTCCCTCATCTTAGTTTTCTTATTACAGATATGA
>CALLBR010000037.1 GCA_937998865.1 uncultured bacterium | reverse complement strand
TCTCTATTTCCACAATGACCTCCTAAGTAAATTATAAATTATAGTTTAGCTCTTTCCTCTCTCCTAATTTTTACCATCTATTATTCTTAATGTCAATAGGCACTTTTTCATCCTTCCTATACCCTTAACGCTATTTCAATGCCCTTTAGGTTGACCAGAATACTCTGTAAAAATAGCCATCAAAATAGGAGTTTGCCTCGCTCCTCTTACAATTACATCCCTTATTCCGTAATTGCAATGACTAGCCCAAATATGAGCTAGGGAGAGGACGAAGCAATCACCCTTTCAACCTTTCTTAATTAAATCGTTTCACATATTAAAATAATTTATCTTTTTGGATAGCCTCTTCCTTGAGATATTGCTTGTCCATAAAAAGTGAAATGTAATATATGGGAAATAAAAAAAAAATGACGAAGAAGTTTACATGGAAATCATTTAGAGGCCCTTGAGAGAGTAACATAATATCCAAAAAAAGGAAAGAGAGGGAAAAATTATTATTAACTTATTAGTTAAAAAAAATCTAGAAGAGGTAAAACTATGAATCACAAAAAAATAACACTAAGACAGTTTGAAACACATCTATTTAAGGCTGCTGATATTCTTAAATGCAAGATTGATGCCTCTGAATACAAGGACTACATCTTTGGTATGCTCTTTTTAAGGCTTGTATAAGATTCCTTTGAGGAAAAGAAAGAAGATTCATAGTGTAAGACGGCTTTATTTAAAATTAACCTTAACCATATGAACTGAGCAGGAAATACATGGGTCATAGGCACGGACAAGCATTTCAATGGCAAGGGTAATTTCTTCCTGAGACTGATTTATAATCTCAGGAACAAGTTTTAACATGTCAAGTTCTATGTTGTGGGTATTTTGATTTGTTGGAATAACACAGTTTGCATTTCTGAATATGCCTCTTTCATCGCATTCATAATGATGAATTAACAAGCCTCTTGGAACTTCAACAGCACCTACACCTTCTCCTGCACGCTGAGGTAAAATACCTTTCTCATTTATATCAGGTATTACAACTTCGTCGTAATCGATCCCTTTTTGCCATAAAGTTTCAATAATTCTTAAAGCATCTTCAACACAATGAACGCATTCCACTATCTGAGCAACTGTATTTAAATAGGGGTTTATGCACTTTGGTTTTAAATTTAAGGTTACTGCTGCTTCCTTTGCTTTTGGATGGAGCTTTTCATGGTTAAGATTAAATCTTGCTAAAGCACCAACTGCGTAGGACTCTCTATGCCATTTAGTTCTTTTGGCAGTAGCATAGGGAACTATGAATTCGTTTGTAACATTTTTGTATTCATATTTGCTAACTCTGTATCCATCAGTGGAGCCAATGTCTCCGTAAAGTAGAGGATATTCATCTTCATCATTTACAAGGGCAACATATTCTGTGTCTCTTTCAAAAATTGGGAAAGTGATTTTGCTAAAAAACTCAACAGTACTTTCAATATCTGATCTTAATTCTGTAAGTCTTTTATGCATTTCTTCAAGATCATTGTAAGAAGGAAGTTTTGTAAATCCACCTACAACAGCAGATATAGGATGAACATGCCTGCCCACTAGTATGTCACATAGTTCATTGCAAAGTCTTTTCATTTTTAAGGCTCTTCTGACAAGCTCAGGATTTGATTTAATAAGAGGAACAAAGCTGGGAACACCCAATAAATCTGGAGCAACAAGGAGATATATGTGAAGAATATGGCTATCAAGCTCTTCATAATGAAGGAGTAACTTTCTTAGGAGTATAGTCTGTTCTGTGGGTTTAATTCCTAAGGCATCCTCTGCTGCTTGAATTGAGGCAAGAGTATGTCCACAGGCGCAAATTCCGCAAATTCTTGATGTAATATGAGGAGCTTCATAAATAGACCTGCCTCTCAGGAATGCTTCAAAAAATCTGGGTGATTCAACAATTTCGAGCTTACATATCTGAAGTTTTCCATCCTTAACTTCCACAACAATGTTTCCATGACCTTCCACTCGTGTTAAATAGGTAACATTGATGGTTAGATTCCCATTCACGATTTATCAAACTCCTTACATTTATTATACATTTCAATTTTTTTAATTAAAAAATCTTCAGGAATTTTATAGTTTTTTAAAACTTCTTTTAATCCTTCTGTATTAGGGTTTATTGTAAGACCTCTACAACCATAACATATGTTCCCATTGTTTATGCACCAAGAGTTACATCCCGCCTTTGTAACAGGTCCCATACAAGTAACTCCTCTATCATACATGCATACATTTTCATTAAGTTTGCATTCTACACATACAGGATACTCAGGCACATAATAGGGAATCCCTTGAAGTATACATTTTAGCACTGTTAAAAATTCAGGTTGATATATAGGGCATCCATTTATAAAATAATCAACTGGTACCACCTGATGAACAGCTTTTGTATGAAGAGTAGGGAAAAATTTATAGGATTCACCATAAACATATTTTCCTACTTCTTCAAGGTCAAAAGAATTTTTCATACCATTCACACCACCAATTGTGGCACAAGAACCCAAAGCAACTAAGATTTTACTTCTCTCTCTAATTTTTTTTATTCTCTCTACTGCATGCTCGTCAGTTATGCTACCTTCAACAAAAGCCACATCAAAATCTCCATTCCATTTTTCAGACATAACTTCTCTGAATTCAACAATTTGAACAATATCAAGTACATCAAGTAAAGGTTCTCCAATATTGGCAACTTGAAGTTGACATCCTTCGCAGCAAGCAAAATCAAAAAATGCAACCTTTGGTTTGCTCATTATAGCGCCTCTGCCATATCCATTATTTCCTTAAATGTGAAAACAGGACCGTCTTTACAGCAATAAAGATTCTGAATTTGACATCTTCCACACTTTCCCATTCCGCACTTCATATGTCTTTCAAAGCTTAGAAGAATTTGGTCTACGGGTAATCCTTTTGCAAGAAGCTCTTTTATGACAAATTTATACATGACAGGTGGTCCGACTACGGCAGCATAAGTGTTCGTAGGATCTAAATCAACACCTGGAATTAAGGAGGTAATTAACCCTACATTTCCTTTCCAATCAGGATCTGCTCTGTCCACTGTGCAAGCAAAGTGAATATCCAGTCTTTTACTCCATTCTTCAATTTCTTCTTCAAAAAGAAGTTCCCCTGGTGTTTTACATCCAAAGAGTATGTGTATCTCTCCAAAATCTCTTCGATTATCAATAGAATATAATATCAATGATCTCAAGGGAGCGATACCCAATCCTCCTGCAATTATCAATAAATCATGTCCCTCTATCATTTTTATGGGAAAACCATTTCCGTAAGGACCTCTTACCCCAATTATGTCGCCCCCATTTAATTTATGTAATGAGTTTGTAACTTTACCTACTGCTCTTACGCAGATTTCAAAGTAATGTCTGTTAAGTGGCGAGGAACAAACAGAAATAGGGATTTCACCAATACCCATTAGAGAGACCATAATAAACTGTCCTGGTTCAAAATCAAGCCAGGTTTTATCTTCAAAAACTAACTTGAATAATTTTTCTTTTTCTGTTAAGGGTTTTATGTCTAATATTTTAGCTTTTTTGAGGTTGTAAGGAGAGTCTTTTATAACCACTTTCGCCATATCTTTGCCTCTGATTCTCTAATTAGGGATGTAAGAACTTCTTTGAGTTTTATTCCTGCCATACAAGTGCGAGAACATCTACCACAACCTGTACAAAATACCATTCCATAACGGTCAATGTGATATCTAAATTTTCTATAAAATCTATGTCTCTGTCTTGCAGATCTCTCTCTCCTAAAGTCAATACCACCTGCCACTTTAGCAAAAGGATCAAGTTGACAGGAAAACCATACTCTGTATCTCTCACCTACTTTTAAACTTAAATCTACATTTTCCTTAATATCAAAACAATAACAAGTAGGGCATACAGCAGTACAATTACCACAACTTAGGCATTTTTGCTCCAGTTCTTTCCATATTGATGCATTAAAAGAGCGATCAAAAAGATCTGGTAGATATCTTCTTTCGGTAGGAATTTCATTGTTAAATATAGCTGATTTTTTCTCTCTTAAAGCTTTAAGCTCCTCCATAGAAATTGTTTGGGCAGGTTTAAATAATCCAGTTTTTTCAATAATATCAGAACCTTTAGAAGAATGGATATGAACTATGAAATAATCTTCAAGTTCTGTAAACATTAAGTCATATCCTGTTGTGGGTAAATGAGCTCCTACAAAAGCACAACTGGCAAATTCATCGCAGTAGTCATTACATTCAAGACCTATTATTGTTATATGTTTCTTTCTAATGAGATAAGCTGTATCTTTTGGTTTATCTGATAGAACCATATTTAGGCATCTTATTCCAGCTATATCACAGGTATGGACACCAAAAAGAATGAGATTTTCATATTCTACAGTAGGTTCCACCTTTAATTCATTTCCTAAAGAAAATTCTAATAAACTTTCATTTGTAGGTAAGAAATATTTTTTTGGTGGAATTACTGTAGGAATGTATTTTAAACTCACCTCTTCTGCAGATTTTATGGTCTGAAAAGCATAATTATTAAATCCTTTGTAGACAGGAGCAGCAACTTTAGAAATAGTGTTTAGTTTATCTAAAAAATCTGTAATTTTTGATTTTTCTAATATTCTATAATGTTCTGTTTTCATGTAATTTACATTAGCTTTTAAATTATACTTTTTTATTAAAATTTTGTCAACATACGGTAAAAAGTAACCATATGGCAAGGTAATAAAAAAGAGGAAAAGAGGAGAGGCAAAGGCCTCTCCTTAAAGAAGTTTAATCTAAGAGAATTTTTTGGGCTTCTTCCATATCAGCTTCCATTAGATAGGGAATTCCTGTTACTTCCGCTGCTTCTTTTGTTAATGCAACAATGTCATTTCTGTCAATGTATTCAATGGAGAATTTTCTCGCACCTGCCATAAGCTGTTTTAAGCCAAGAGTTAATCTATCCACAAAGGTATACATAGCTATGGCACCCCAGGGAAGTTTCTTAAAGGCTTTTCCATATTTGTTTTTTAGAATTTCTGAAGTAATAAATATTTCTTCCACAGAGTTACCATATTTTGCTATTTCTGCAGGGAGTTTTCCATCTCCATGCCATTTCTGAATATTCTTGCCAACAAAAGCTGGAATCATAAGGGCTCTTCCCATGCATACTGCTTTAAAGTAAGGTGCGCCTAAGGCAAGGGCTTTGAATATGTGGTCTTCCAGTGAGAATCCTCCTGCAATGGCAAGATCTGGAACATATTTTTTCTTTTCAGCAAGCTGTTTTGCAAAGTTATAGGCAATGGACTGTAAATAAATTGTGGGAATACCCCATTCATTCATCATTCTCCAAGGACTCATACCTGTTCCACCACCAGCACCATCAATTGTTACAAGGTCAATTCCAGCATCAGAGGCAAATCTTAAGGCTCTTGCTAAATCAGTGATTCTATAAGCACCTGTTTTTAATGATACAAACTTTGCTCCTGCTTTTCTGTAATGTTTAACTGCTTTTTCAAAGCTTTCATAATCAACCATTCCAAGTCTTGAGTGTCTCTCAAATTCCTTGAATTCACCGGCTTTGTATGCTTTTTGAAAGACTGGATCTTCAGGATCTGGTAAAACGATATATCCTCTTTTTTTAAGTTCAAGGGCTCTTTCTAAACTTTTAAGCTTAACCTCACCACCAATGTCTTTTGCACCTTGACCCCATTTAAGCTCAATACAGGTAACACCCAGTTTTTCAATGGCGTATTCAGCAGAGGCAAGCCTTGTATCCTCTACATTTTGTTGAAGAATAATTTCTCCATAACCATCATACCAATCTTTAAAGCATTTTACTCTTCTTTCCAATTCAGGGGAATTTGTAACCTTGCCTTTTTTATCAAATTCTGCCTTGGGATCCATTCCAACTATATTTTCACCAATAACTACCATAATTCCTGAAATTGCTGCACCTATGGCAAGTCCTTCCCAGTTATCTTTAGCAATATCTGTTGAGCCCAGAGCTCCAGTGAATATAGGAATACGAAGTTTAATTTTATAATCTTTTCCTATTTCTCTTTCAATGTTCACTGCTGGGAATGTTGCCTTATCAGGATCTGGCTCTACTCCAACTGCTCCAACACAGGTGCCTTGGATATTGATATGGGAATAATCAACAGGGTATTTTTTTGTTGCACCTGCTGTTACTTTACCAAAAGGACCCGGATAAACAACTTCTCTTCCTCTGAAGGATGATTTTCCTACTTCACAAAATCCTGGACACCCATCAAGGCATACTGAACAAATTCCTGAATAGGGTGCTGGGTCAGAAACTCTGTTGCGAGTTCCTGTGGCTGAACTTGCATTGGGTTGACCTGGTACTACGCTCATAACAAACCTCCCTCTTGATAATTATTAGTTTTTAAGGAATTTAATAAAAAAACAATTAGTGTAAAGACATCCAAGATGCCCTTACC
>CALLBR010000036.1 GCA_937998865.1 uncultured bacterium | reverse complement strand
ATTTTCAGGAAATCATCGGTTGTGACATCGTTTCTTTTTTCCACAAAAGCTGTTTCAACAGCCTCTTTCACCACAGCCTCCACATCTGCACCTGAAAATCTTTTTTTCTCCATCTTCTTAATAAATTTTTTTATATCTATTTTTTCCAGCCAGTCAGTTTTATGTCTTTTTCTAATATGAACTTTGATGATTTCTTCAATCTCTGCTTCTTTTGGGAAGTTTACAAAGAATATCTCATCAAATCTACCTTTTCTTAAAAACTCTGGTGGCATTCCTTCTATGTTGTTTGCGGTAGCAACAACAAAAACTGGTTTTTTTCTTCTCTTGCATCCAAGTTAGTATCGTTCCAAATATTCTCGCTGAAATCTCTGCAGAGCCTCCTGTGGTACTGCCTTTTATGCCAGCGAAAGCTTTCTAAAGCTCATCAATCCACAGAACAGATGGTGCTATGGATTCAGCCAGTTTTATAGCCTTTCTCATATTTTCTTCAGATTGCCCCACATAGGGTCCCATAATTATTCCCATATTAAGCCTCAAAAGAGGCATTTCAAAATAATTTGCCGTAACCTTTGATGTGAGTGATTTGTCACATCCAGGCATTCCATATAAAAGAATGCCCTTTGGTAAATCAACTCCAAATTGTTTTGCCTTTTCAATATTGTCAAATATAAACTTCTTTTGCCTTAACCATTCCTTTAAGAACTCTAGTCCACCGATATCATCAATATTTTCCTCGGGTTTTATAAACTCTAATACCCCACCCTTTCTAATAAGCTGTTTCTTCTGCTCAATAATTGTATTAATATCATCTTCATTAATCTCACCATCTTGCACGCACAATTGAAGTATATTCCTTATCTCCACCTCCGTGACACCATTTAATGCCTCTATGAGTTTTGATTTTAAGCTTTCAGGGACACCAGAAAATCCTGTGTCTTTTAAAAATTTTTCAAGCAATTCCTTAATCTCATCTCTTGATGGTAAAGGAATATCTACTACAACTGTCTCTTTTTCTATTTCTGGAGGAATTTGCAATACTGGAGAAATAGCAATCAAGGTTACAGGAATTTTTTTAGTTAATATGTTTTCTATGCAGTTTTTAAAAGCCCTTGCCAGTGTTCTGTCTGTTTCAAAAAGGTTATAAATATCTTTAAAGATTGCCAGAGATTTTACCTCAATGCTTTCAGAGATAAAGTCAAGCGCCATGTAAATGTTTTGTTTGTATTCCTTTTTCCAGTATTTAAGCTTTTTGTCCTTTTCACATTCCAGCCCTCTGACCGTATAATAGGTATATATCTTTTCTGCCTCTATTTCCTGTGCAACCTCTTTAAGTATTTCCAGTGTCTTTAGTTCCTCTGTTGTGTATAGATATAAGAATTTAAACCCTGCAAAGATATAATCACTGATTTGTGTTATTGAATCTCGTTTGCCCATCTTAG
This sequence comes from uncultured bacterium, assembly GCA_937998865.1. Classification (GTDB taxonomy): domain Bacteria; phylum Nitrospirota; class Thermodesulfovibrionia; order Thermodesulfovibrionales; family Thermodesulfovibrionaceae; genus Thermodesulfovibrio. The sequence continues at coordinate 6,051 of CALLBR010000036.1, read as the reverse complement.
CAATCCCTATCTGATTCACATTTTATAGAAGTTTGTTCTGAATATGCATTGCAGAATTTTTTTAATTTAATGGCATATCCACTGAAATTTTTACATTTCAAAGATACTGAAAATGACCATATAAAGCGTTTAGAAAGGATATTAAGATAACTACAAACAATAGGCTGGAAGCAATAAGGATTAAGTATATGATTTGATTAATCTCTTGAATAACAATCTTAAGCAAACTTAATTCCAAATAAAGGGCAAGCATGAAGATAATGGTCAATAATGCAACGCACTTAAAAAATAAAAAAAATTTCTGGTGGCTCTGCTGATTCACATTTTCCAACTCTATCACAGTAGTTCCAATTAGCAGGGAGAATATTATTAAAAATTTTCTCTTGAGTTAATTTTTCAATTTCCTTCTCTATCTTTGATAGAATAATCTGGCTCTTCCGATAGGAATAAGCCTGTATATTGGACATAAAAATAACAATTAACTGTAAAGCAATGGCACCAGCTGTTGTTACTGTAAAAAATATGTAATTCTGCTCATGCGGTTGCCCAAGGTATAATTTTAAGCCAAAACCAAAAATTCCTGTACTGCTAATGATTGTTATAACAATTGAAATGAAATTTCTCTCAATTTCATGCATTTCTCTAATGAAAGATTCGTGTAAATTAGTAAGAAAATTTGCCCATATAGACTTACGATCATTCATAACTTATGCCTCCTGACACATTGCTATCTATGACTTTAATATTTTTTGAGTATGTTTTTATCAATCCTTTTATAGTGGACTCCTGAATTAATACTTCACTTTTACTGTCATTTATTTTAATCTGAGTGTAAGACTTTGATATCAATTCAAGTACCCTTTTACCTGCAAAATGAGAGCAAAGAATTTGTAGTATTGATGCTCCTACTGAGCTCCTAAAATAACTAACCCTATGAAGGAACTATATAACACTTTCCACTGGCCTATCCTTCCTTTAGAGTTATAGAAAAATATACCATCAGAAAAATTATTATTAACCTCACATCCAGTCAGAGTTGCACTGGATTGTTTAAGAAGTTAGATACCTGTTCCATCAACTGAATCACTTACAACTGTATCTTTCATAGATAGTTTTGAATCCTCTATCCACACCTGAGGATAATCTGCCAACTCCTTACCATTTTTATTAATTGTGCAGCCTCATATCTCTATTGAGGATTTTTCATGAACATTAATACCATTGCCCCTGTTGTTTTTAATCGTGCTTCTCTCTAATATTATCTTTGAGGAAGAAGCCTTAAGACCAGTACCATTTGCATCTATAATAGAAGAATCTTTTACAGATACTTTAGTGCCTTTTAACAGCAGGCAATTCATGCCACCCCTCAAGGTAGTGCTTACTATGTTTAATTCACCTCCTTCTGCATTAATCAGAGCTTTATCTTTATCCTCAGTGGTTACTGTTAAATTTTTTAGATTTAATACCCCTCCTGTCTTTATATTAAAGGCACAACCAGCTTTAGCTATTATTTCAAGCTCTCCATCACCCTCTATTGAGTATTCTCCTTCAGATATCTCTAGTGGTTTAGATAACTCAACTTTTCCTCCTATTTTTAAATGATGAAGATTGAAAAGCAATTCTGAAAAATCAACTATTCCACATTCATATAATAATGGCAGTGTGTGTTTAGAAAAGGTATAAATCTCCTTGTTTGCATACCATCTATTCAGCCTTTCTGTGTCAATTTGTGAATTACGTATGGTTACAGGTATAACTATTTTTTCAAATTTTACATCCTCGGGAATCTCAACCTCGGCGTTGTCATCAATGGTGATAGCACTAAGATTGTCTTGTTTTGATGAAGAAGTAAAGACAAAAACCCCCTTTGTAAACTTTACTTTGGCATTGTTTTCTGCTTTTATTGCCACATCTTCCAGAAAAGTATCTTTAAATATTACTTGACCACTCTTTATGAGGATTACACTATTTTATTTAAACTTTTAAATGTAATACTTTCAAACACTAACTCCTGGTTAGAGGCAATGTCAATGATACTTTTATCAAGTAAAAGCCCTGTCTTATCACAACCAGAGCCAGTAATTTTCTTTGAAGATGTTATTAAAGTCTCCCCCACTGACCATTTCCCCGAAGGAAGATTCAGTGAAACCCTCTTACTCCTTAACAATTCAGAGAGGTCATCTGTTGGTTTTACTAAGTCTTCTAAGAGACAGAGGTCTTCGGCTATTTGAAGCTTTATTTTTAAGATGTTTGCAAGTTGTCTGGCTATTTCAACACTATTTTTACCTTCCTTTTTCATTGATACAATTATATCCTTTAAATCACGCCTGTGAAGATCCTGGAAGAATCTCTCCAGCTGACCTGTTTCAATGAATTTAAGTATTTCACCGTATTCTGCATTAAAGATTTCACATAGTTGCTTGATGTTTCGTATGACACCACTTTTAACTTTTAGCGGCACTACAAAACTCATTTACTCACCTCAGTGTCATTGCAAAGATTAAAATTTTTTCACAAGCTTATCATAAAATATGAATATTTTTAAAGGTATACCTCTGTTACCAGCCCTAAACTCCGCACCTACGAGCAAAGAGGGTCAGGGCTTACCCCTGCCCTCTTTAGGGTAACCGCAAGGGTTCCCCTACTATAGAAATTGTTGCATCAGAAAGGGTATTATGCCCTCTATATCCTCAAAAAGAAAGGAGAGTAACCCAAGCAGATGCAACAGTTAAATTATATAAAAAGCTCTTGTGATTTCAAGGGTTTTATGAAAAGGAAATGGACACAATTGAAAATATGAACCTGTATTTTACCTCACAAGCTATACCCTGCTATTTATTTTCTCCACTATACTCTTTGTATAGATATGTCTCCGAACTGCCTTTGCATATTCCAGATAGTTAAGATGCTGCTCTTTCTTCAAAGGTAATACCTTTATATAGGCTGGCTACTTGATATTTTTCAAAATCCTTATTCTTTATCAAAACAGTTCTTAATAAAGGGCCTTTGCATCTTCTTTTGAGATTTTTTTCTTAAAATTCCTTTGCATGTTAACAAGACAGAGTTGATAGTCTATCTTTGGAGAGAATGCCTTTATGGCAGGGAAAATAAAAGGAAAATCATCTCATACTATTTTACCCTCTTAAATTCCCTATTTATCAGGTCATTTATCATTTCAAGCCATTCCTCTTCGCTCTCTGATCCTCGGTAGATGCAATAGCCAGAAAATCTCCCTCAAAACTCTTATCAGCACTCTGCCATTCAAATGTAAGGATGGCTTTTATGAACTCACCTTTTATATCCCTTGGCACTTAAATTCTTAAGTTGTCTAAAAAAACAGGCTAAATGTATCTAATGGTAGCCATTTGCCTTGTTGACAAGGCTCTCCCTTAAATAACTTTCCTTCCTCATAAGCTCATTCAATAAGATGGCAGATATTAATCTTATCCTCTCCCTTGAATCAATCCTTGAGATCTCCTACAGTATCCCTTCTAATACCAATTCCTTCATCTTTGCATAAACTTCCTCATCCTTAGTTTTACTTTTACTTTTGATGCCTTTTTTTCTTATAATCTCTATTTGTCTCTTTACCATTAATAAATTATCCCATTAATAGACAAAATTTTAATTAACCCACCATAGTTGCCCTTGCCTATGATGAACAGATTATGGAACAGATACCCCTTTAGCCTCATGATAAGCTGGTTGACCTGATAATAACAGACAGGGAGTTTATAAACTATGGACATAAAAAAGATTGAGGAAGGTGTAAGGCTCACAAGCCAGCTTGCAGACCTCCTTATGGTAAGATTAAAGCCATTATGCCTATCTCACAGCAGGGCTGCCCTTCTAGCCCTGCTGAACTTGGTCTAAGATGTCCTCTTTTTTTCCTGCCTTGTATAGATCTGGCTTCTTATGAAACTTCCTGCTGCTATAGGATTATTACAGCTTGAATTGGAAAACAGGTTTATAAGGAATCCCTGATTGATATGCCTCAGGGCAGGAAGGTCTTTAGGCTCTTTGAGACTTAAATGCCCGAAACCATATCACTTAAAACTTCATACCCTATCATCTCTTCCTCCGTGATAACGTATCTTTTCTGCATAGCCTCCTCCTTAAAATGCTCTCATCCTTAAGAAGAAAACTACCATATATTTCACATTTTAAAACATAAAATATGTGTCACATTTCAATATATTAATCGCATTGTCGTATCCTCAATTTTCCGATAGAAATGCATTCTCAATACTAAAGTTCACCTTGAACAATCACCTTGTAGGTGAAGAGGTGAAGGATGAGTCGGTCCTACTTTCGGACTGTTAACTGTCGTTCTACTAAGGTGTGGCGATAAGAGCATTTCGGTATATCACACAATTCTATCAACAATTCAAGGCATTAAACTGTTTAACCCTTTCAAAACTTTTAAACCTGCTGTTCTTTTATGCTGTTTACAGAGAAAGCTTTTCAGCCTTTTTTTGAAGCAAGGATTGTATCTACTATGTGGGACTTAAAATCCATGCTGTTAAGAAAATTAAGCCCTGCCTGGTTTATGACCCCTGGTAAGGTTCCCATCTCACTTAATCTCTGAGGTATGAGACCTGTCTGAATGAGAATTAATATCCTTGCAAGGGTCTGGATATATAATTCCTTTGCCAACCCTTGTGAAAGCCCTGTCTTAATACCTGCCTCTATTATTGCCTCTGCAAAATATGATATAATACTTGGGCCACTTCTTGAAAGTGATGTAACTGCATTCATTTATCTTTCAGAAAGGCTAATCACCCTGCAAGCAGAAAATAATCTCTCTAAAAGTATCAATATCCCTGCCTGTAAAGCATTCACAGGGGGAATACACTGAAATGCCCTCTCCAATTAAGGCAGGGTTATTGAGCATCACCCTGATAATCCTGTCAGTCTTGAGTTTTGACTGGATATAAGGTATGGTTATGCCTAAAACAACAGAGACTATTACATTTTCTGGATTGATAAGATCTTTTATCTCATCAAGCACAGCTTCCTTATTCTGAGGTTTTACAGCAAGTATTATTATCCGTGAAAGGCTGGCGATTTCTTTACTTAAAGGAGTTGTTTTAACCTTATAGGTCTCTGAAAGTTAACTTCTCCTTTCATCCCTTGGTTCATAGACAATAATATGCCCTGGACTTATAGAAACCCTTGCACCTTAAGATGCCCTTTATAAGGGTCTCTAACATGTTGCCACCATCAATGAATCCGAACATAATGTATATAATCATTGCCAAGAGAGTGATGTCAAGTACTAGCTGGTGACTAATCTTTTAATAAAAGATTTAACCCTCAAGCTTAATGGAAAAGATATATCTTTAGATTCTTTCCTTGTCTCGAAGACTTCATATAAGAATTTGATAAAAGGTATGAATAATCCTCCTTCACAAGAGGAATACATAGAAAACCACGTTTTATTTTTATCAGAAAAGGATTGGGTAGAAAAACTATTTTTATATATTTACGAATAGAAGGATCCCTCTCCTTATTCTCGGAGTATTCAACATGATTGCAGCTACTAAATTTATTTTTTCCTTTAATTCAAGCTTTTAAATTTCCTCTAATCCTAATCTTTAAATAAACCTCCTTTTTAGTTTTCCTCTCAAAGCCCTATTTTTACCCATTTATAAAGTAATCCCCTTATAGACACAATTTTAACTATTCTGGCAGAAGTACAACAGCACTATACAGGATAACCTTAGAGATAACAACCTCTGTGTAATTCATAATAAAGTTCTGTTTCATAAGAATCTTGGTTAGTATCTGATATTCTATAGTATCTATATCTCTGTGGATGAAACACTACCTTAGATTATCTAAGTGAAAAAGGATAAATGTCAAAAATGTCCATAATTTATAAAGGTTGAAACCTAGGAAAAGGTTGGGTCTTGACAGTGAACGAAAGTTCAATTATAATTTTACTATGCATGATGAAAAGCTCAGGGATAGGATTAATCAAATTAATCTCTTTTATCAAGAAAAGGGAAGAATGCCCTCCTATGCAGAGATTACTCAGCTACTTGGGTT
>CALLBR010000035.1 GCA_937998865.1 uncultured bacterium | reverse complement strand
TCCGTAGAGACATGAAATACAAATTGCCTCGGTTGCTAACGCCTCTTGGCAACCTCGGATTGCTAATTTCTGGCAAAGCTTTAGGTTGCAGAGGATGATTTAATCATCTTCAATAATTCTTCTTCTGGAATAGGCTTTGCAAAAAGAAATCCTTGAACTAAATCACAACCAAATTCCTTAAGAAGCTCAAATTGTTTTTCTGTCTCCACTCCCTCTGCGAGGGTCTTTTTATCAAGCCTCCTTGCAAGTTCAATGATTGTCTGAACAATGGCTAAACTATTTTTGTCCTCTGTCATATCTTTTATAAAAGTTCTATCTATTTTCACAATATCTATGGGTAAATCTTTAAGATAACTAATTGATGAATAACCTGTTCCAAAATCATCCATGGCAATTTTTGGTGGAGACTCTATTGTTTTTATATTTTTCAAAGTTTCTTTTACAATTTCCGTATTATCTATGAAAATTCTCTCTGTAATCTCTATTGTAAGCTTTTCTCTAATTTTATCTGGGATCATGGTTAAAATAGTTTGGAAAACTGGTTTTACAAAGGTCTTTCCTGAGATATTAAGAGAAATATTTATTCCCCAATTTTCAATTTTTTCAACTATCTCCTTAATGGCCCATCTTTCAAATTTTTCCAGGTAAAAACTATTTTCTAAATAATCTATGAAAAGATTTGGGGTATAGATTTTGCCACTTTTATCGATTATTCGAACAAGAGCCTCACAACCGGCTAATTTTAAAGAATTGGTATAGAAATATGGCTGATAATAGAAAACAAATAGACTATTTTCTACTGCTTTCTTTATTAAATTATAAATTTCCCATCTATTCTCTACTTCCTTTTCCATTTCGGGATCAAAAAACTGAATAACTCCAGGTCCTTTTTTTCTGCATTTCTGCAAAGTAATGTCTGCTCTCTCATAAAGACTTTTAAAATCTTGCCCATCTTTAGGGAAAAGAGCTATCGCAGCATTTATAGTTGCTGAAATTCTTTCATTTTCAATTTCATAGATTATGTCGATTAATTCGTATATTTTGGCATAATTTCTATATACATCCTCTAAGAGTTCAGCTTCAATAAATACACCAAAAGTATCAGCAGCCAGTCTTGCTATGCAGTTTGTGTCTGGAAAAGCCTTTTTTAAATTAGCTGCAAACTCCTTTAAAAATTTGTCACCCCTATTAATTCCATATATTTTATTTATTTGAGTCATTTCGTAAATATCAATTAAAACCAGCATTCCAAATCCTTTTATTTCTGATAATTTTTTGGAGACTTTTTCATAAAAACCATTAAAATTGAGCAAATCAGTTAAAGCATCATTCTGCTGAAGTCTTATGAGACTCTCAGAGAGGTTTAACTCTCGAGTTATGTCCCTTGCCACAGCAACAAATCGAAGAAGATTCCCTGGGAGTTTTACAGGTATTATTTTGAGATCTGCATGGAAAATTTCACCACTTTTTTTTCTATTTGGAGTTATTGCCTCGAAAGTTTTACCTGATAGAATGGTTTCCCACATTTTTTCATAAAATTCAGGAGGATTTAGTCCTGATTTAAATATTCTTGGATTTTCTCCAATGAGTTCTTCTTTCTTATAGCCACTTATTCTTTCAACTGCCTCGTTTACATATAAAATTCTCCCCCTCTCATCAGTAATAAGTATCCACGTGTCAGAATTTTTTATAGCCTCTGATATTATTGTATTGTGCCTTATTCTCTCTACTCTATCTATAGCAAAAGATATATCTTTTTGAATCTCCTTAAATATGTCTAAGGTGATTTCATTAAAAAATTTTGGGTGTTGAGAATAAATTTTCAAAAGAGATGTAACTTTACCAGATTTAAATATGGGAATAGTACAACTTGACATAAAATTTCTCTTTACAAGTTCTTGTGCGCAGCTTACTTTTTTTGCATAATCTCTTGAATCAGGATTTATGATAATTTCACCATTTGCAATAGATTTATTTGTGAGAGTTTCTGTATCGGCTAATCTGAAATCATAGATATCAAAAAGTCCTCTATCATCTCCTGCAAAATATTTTGGAATAATTTTTTGATTTTCGTAATCTAAAAAAGCAACCCAAGCTAAAGCAAAATTGAATTTTTCTACAAGACTCTTACATATTCCAACGTATATGTCCTCCTCTGTAAGACTCTGAATTATTATGTTATTAATCTCCGTAAGTATTTCTCTAGCCTTCTCATTATATTTTCTTTCAGTTATGTCATAGAAGACTAAGAATCCTGAATAAAGCCCCTTAAAAAGTATCGTGTTTGAGATGCATTCAACAAAAACTATTGAACCGTCCTTTCTAAGAAAGCGAATATCATATATCTCTGAAAATTTTTCTCCTCTTAATCTTCTCTCTCTGTTTCTCATAACCTTTTGTCTGTCTTCTGGAAAGACAAGATCAATACTGCTCATTTTATAGAGTTCCTCATCAGAGTAACCAAGTAAAATCTTTGTATATTCATTAAAAAAGGAGATTTTTTCATGATAGATTACTATGCCAAAATTAGGTGATGATAATATAGCCTCTGCTATATCATTATAAGCCCACTCTTTTAAAAGACCATCAAGCTGACTAAAAAGCATTTTCAATCTCTCTATCTCCTCTGGAGAGACTTTTTCAAATTCATCAATTAATAGAATTTTTTCTTTTAAGTGGGATAACTCTGGATGAATAAAAATGTAATGTTCTACCGGAAAACAGAATTCATAGGAAATTTCAAAGGATTCTTCGTTTTTAAAATTATCTAATAATTTTTCAAAAATAAAACCTATATCTGCTTTATTCTCTCTTACAGCTTTAATTACCTCTTCATGACTTTGAAAAAGGAGAATATTAAATCTCTTAAACTCTTTTCTGTAAAAAAGAAGAGGTAAAAAGAAAAATCTGCTATTTATTAAAGCTACCGTTGTAGATTCCTTGGAGGGGTTATAATTTTTTGATTTTATACTACATATAAACTCTTTTGTGTTCTTCAGTTTAGCTAAAGGAATATAACCTTTTTCTAAAAGCTTTATGGCTTTGTCAGGATTTGCATAGTAAATTTGAATGGTATCATCTACCTTATTTTCATAAATAAAATTATCCTCAACCCTAAGGGAGATTTTTGAGGACAGAATCTCGGATATCTTATCTACTATTTTTTCCCATTTACTGAACTCCCCCTTTTCATTACAGTGAGGGCAAAGAGATAATATGTAAGAGTCTGTTTTCATTTTTTAAAATTTTGTAAGCTTAGAAATTTCATCATTTACCTTTATTACTGTTGAGAATACTTTGTAAGTCTCGTTTAACATGGAGGCAGTATTTGTAATTCTCTTAGAAACGTCAGTTAAAACTTGGCTTTGTTCTTCAATGGCAGTAGAAAGAGTGTTAACAGCATCGCCTACAGTATCAGACATGATTTTTGTTTTCTCAAAGGATTTTCTTATGTTTCTCATGTCTTCCTCAATATTTGAAAAAAGCTCTCTTATTTTTTCTACTTCACTTACTGCAGAAGTAACTCTATCTCTTAGATTACCAAGAATTTTACTAATGTCTTTTGTCAAAGCTTCAGTTTTTTGAGAAAGCTTTCTGATTTCATCAGCTACAACTGCAAAGCCTCTTCCAGCCTCACCTACCCTTGCAGCTTCAATGGAAGCATTGAGAGCTAAAAGATTAGTCTGGTCAGCCACATCGGAAATGGCTGTTACTACATTACCAATATTTTCCGTGGCATTTCCAAGGTCTTTAATGTTTTCTACTACTTCAATAATTTTTTCATTGTGAGATTCTATGTCTTTGACTCTTTCCTCCAGTTCTTTATCCATCATTTCGTTTTGTGCAACCATATCTTTTACTTCTTCATTAATTGAAGCCACACTCTTGGACATGTCTCTAATAGTAGTATCTATCTCTTCCATAGCAGTGGCAATTGAGGAGACTTCATCTCTTATTCTGGAAAAATTTGAATCGATTAGACCCATAGTATTTGATATTGTTGAACCAACAAGATTAGATTTTACTATACCTGATGATAGAGTTTTTATAAGAGATAGATTTGTATCAACATTTCTTTTGTCCTCTTTTATTTTTTTTCTCTTCTTAAAAAACATTTATTCCTCCTATCTGTAAAATTCATCTGCAATGTCTACTCCACATTTCAAACCACTTAACCAATTAAAAAACTTCTTCACATCCTCTTTCTTATGTATTATAGCTCCATGTTGAGGAGCTACTATTTCAATATCAAGCCTTGAGATTCTATCAAGATATTTTCTTATAACACTATTAGAGGCAAGATATCTCCTGTGAAATCCTTCCATTAATTTTAAATGACTATTAAAATCCTCTACGAAAGTATATCTCTGTCCCTTTGGAAATATTGCTGCTCCAAGATCTCCTGTAAAGAGTATTTTTGAACGCGGATCATAAACATGAAAATTAGCAACAGAATGAAGAAAATGTGCAGGAATTATTTCTAAAGTAACTCCACTTGGTAAACTGATTTTTCCTCCACTCTCATCAATAGGCACTATTTTACTCATATCAAAGATTCCATAATGAGGAAGAAATCTAACCCACCATTTAGATATATAGACTTTAGCGTTTGTAACACTTAGCCATAAAGCAACACCAGATGAAACATCAGGATCTTGATGAGAAAAAAATAAATGCTGAATTTTTTCAAGCTCTAAATACCGAGACACATTGGCTACTACTCTTGGAAACACATGAACACCGCCAGGATCGAGAATAAGACCCACTCCATTACTCTCAATTAAATATTGATTAACCTGAACAAGACCTTCTTCCTCATGCTCTTCCCAACCAAGCCATATAAACTTATGGACACCATCATCATATAGAATATCTCCCCTTACAATATCCACATCTTTGTTTGAAATATTCATGGACCTTCCTCCATTGGACTTTTCTATTATTTTATCAAAAATTACTATCAGAAAAAACTAATCATAAAAAATTATCCTTTCATCTGCATACTAATGAGTATAAGAATAGGAAAATAAATTTTTAACCCTTCCAGGAAACTAGAAACGAAATTCTTTTTAAGAATTATGATGTTATTTTTCCTTTTGTAGGAAATCAAAGATTTTTTTTATTCTCAAGGGAAGCTTAGTTTCTCCTTGAGTATTCTTTATTTTTGACCATTTCCATAATCCTATGGGACAAAGTGTTGCAAAGCTTATTTTGAAATCCATACATTGCTTAGGTCTATTAAGATAGATTCTGCAGGATGCTTCTTTCCATCTATCTCCATCAAATCCTATTTCATCTAAATAAGGACATTTTTCATTTTCTCCTTTTATGTATCCTGAATCAAAACTAACTGACCAACTGTAGCAACACTCTCCACATCTTAGACATAGGAAAAATCCTTCTGTGTTATCTAATATTTCCTCTAATAATTTACTGTCTAAAGCCATATTCGCCCTCAAGTATTTTCAAAATATCTCCCATATCCTTTGGTATAGGTGCTTCCAGTGATATTATCTCCTCTTTTAAGGGATGTATGAATTCTATTTCATGGGCATGTAACATTTGTCTGGGTATTTTTATTTTCTCCTTTTTTAATTCTAAATAAGTCTTTCGGCCATAGAGAGAATCACCCAAAATGGGATGTCCCATGGAGGAGAAATGAACTCTTATTTGGTGTGTCCTTCCAGTAATAATACGGACCTTAAGTAAAGAACAATTGGCAAATCTTTTAATAACTCTCCATTCCGTAATTGCTTCTTTTAGATTTTTTGCTTTAGTTGACATCTTTTTTCTGTCCTTAGTAGATCTTCCAATAGGAGAGGTAATTTTTCCATAATCCCTCACCTCCCCATATGCCAAGGTTAAATATTCCTTTCTTATCAATCTCTTTTTAAACATTTCAATTAATCTATAGTAAGCATTATCATCTAAGGCAATTATTATTGCTCCAGATGTGTCTTTGTCAAGACGATGAACTACCCCTGGTCTGAGAGGTCCACCTACAGAGGCAAGTTTTTTGAAATGATAGGCTACAGCATTCATGAGTGTACCATCTCTGTGGCCTAAGCATGGATAAACTACCATTCCTGGTGGCTTTGATAAAACTACAAGATACTCGTCTTCGTATAGGATTTCAATAGGAATATTTTGAGGGATTAAGAAATCAGTGATAACCTCTCTTGTATAGCTTTCAGGAAGTAACAATTCTAATTTATCATTTATCTTTAGCCTATAGCTTTTTTGCTTGTAAGAATTATTAATCTTTACATAGTTTTTTTCAATTAATTCTTGAGCCTTTGCCCTGCTTATTTTTAGGGTCTCTGATAAAAACTGATCAAGTCTTTTACCTTCATTTTCGATGCCTATAATTAATTCCTCTCTCATAGACTTAGTTTTTCTTTTAAATACCTACCTGTATAAGATTTATCATTCATAGCTACTTCTTTAGGAGTTCCTTCTGCTACTAAGTAACCTCCCTTATTGCCGCCTTCAGGGCCTAAATCTATTATGTAATCAGCACATTTTATAATGTCCAAGTCATGCTCTATTACTATAACTGTATTACCTAAATCTACAAGTTTTTGAATTATTGAAAGAAGTCGCTCTATGTCAATCATATGAAGGCCTGTTGTAGGCTCATCAAGGATATAGAGGGTTTTACCTGTTGGTTTTTTACTTAGTTCCTTTGCTAATTTTATTCTTTGAGCCTCACCACCTGATAAAGTTGTAGCTGATTGCCCCAAACTTATGTAACCCAAACCTATCTCTTCCATTAATTTTAATTTGTTCCTCAATTTTGGTATGGAAGAAAAAAATTCTAAAGCCTCACTCACAGTCATATTAAGAACCTGTGAAATGTCTTTATCTCTGTACTTAATTCTTAAGGTTTCCTCATTGTATCTTTTACCTTTACAAACATCACATAATACATACACATCTGGTAAAAGATGCATCTTTATCCTTTTTACTCCGTCACCTTGACAGGACTGACAACTACCTGCAGGTAAATTAAAACTAAATCTTGACTTAGTAAATCCTCTTATTTTTGCCTCAGGAAGTTGTGAAAAAAGATCTCTTATTTCTTTCATAACTCCTGTATATGTGGCAGGAGTAGAACGAGAAGTTCTACCAATGGGATTCTGATCAATATAGACTACCTTATCAATGTTTTCAATTCCTTCTATAGAGCGAAAATTACCTGGCTTTAGATTAGATTTATATAGATATTGCATAAGAGTTTTGTATAAGATTTCAAAAACTAAAGTGCTTTTACCAGATCCAGCTACACCTGTTATGCAAACAAAGACACCTAAAGGAATTTTTACATCTATGTTTTTAAGGTTGAAAGCACTGGCACCTTTTATTTTTATGTATCCTTTACCCTTTCTTCTATTCTTTGGAACAGGAATTGAATTGATCTTTGATAAATACCTTCCTGTAAGGGAGTCAGGATTATTTACCAATTCTTCAGGAGTTGATACATTCATTAAGAAGCCACCCTTTTTACCACCCTCTGGTCCTAGTTCAATAACTAAATCAGCATTTTTTATAGTTAGCTCGTCATGTTCAACAATAATTAAAGAATTATTTCTCCCTTTTAGCTCTATAAAACTCTCAATTATTCTATGACAATCCTTTGGATGAAGACCTACACTTGGTTCATCGAGAATATAGAGAACTCCGCTTAAATGAGAGCCTAGTTGAGTAGAAAGCCTAATTCTCTGGGCTTCACCTCCTGAAAGAGTAAAAGATGTCCTGTTCAGAGTTAAATAGGAAAGTCCAATTTTTTCAAGGAATCCTAATTTTATGAATATCTCTTTTAGGATTCTCTCAGAAATTTTTCTTTCATAAGAGGAGAGCTCTAAATTTTTTAGAAAATTATGAAGTTCCTCTATGGACATATTTGACAATTCAGCAATATTTTTATTCCCAATCTTTATTGCTAGCGCTTCTTTCCTTAGTCTGCTTCCATCACAAAAATGACATACTTTTAAGTCCTTATTGAGCAAATCTTCCTCTTCTTCACTCAGGTTTTCATATCCCAATCCTTTACATCTTGGACAAGCTCCATACTTACTATTGAAAGAGAATAACTTGGGATCTACAGTTGGTAAGTTTATACCGCAAGTAGGACAAGCTAACTGAGAGCTAAAAAGGAGATCCTTTCCTTCGTTTACAACATTCACAATCACGGTGGGTGAGTACTGAAGAGCCTGTTGAAGAGCTCTTCTAATCTGTTTCTTGTATTTCTCTCCAATTACTACTCTATCAACAACGAGTTCTATTGTATGTCTTTTATTTTTATCAAGAGATATTTCTCCAGTTAAATCAATCACTTTACCATCTACTCTAGCTCTTATAAACCCCTCAGCTTTGGCTCTCTCAATTTCTGCCTTGTGTTCACCTTTCTTCTCTATAACTATTGGAGAGAGTAGCTGAATTTTAGTACCAGCTGGCAAACTTAATAATGCATCCAAAATTTGATCTAAATCCTGAGAAATTAAAGCTCTGCCACACTTAGGACAAAAGGCTTTTCCAATTTTTGAATAAAGAAGCCTCAAATAATCATAGACCTCTGTGATTGTTCCTACAGTTGAACGAGGGCTTTTGGAAATAGTTTTTTGCTCAATAGAGATAGAGGGAGATAGACCCTCAATATAATCTACATCAGGTTTCTGAAATTCCTCAAAAATAATCCTTGACTCTATAGGTAAGCTTTGTAAAAATCTCCTATGAGCTTCGGCATATATTGTATCAATAACTAATGAAGACTTTCCAGAGCCTGAAGGTCCTGTTACAACAATAATATGGTTTCTTGGAATTTTTAAATCAAAGTTTTTTAGATTATGTTGCCTTACACCTTTAAGTATAATGAAGTCTTGAGGCATTTTAATTTTTTTTGTATTCCTTTAATTCCGCAGTAATTTTACCAACCGGTACTTTTGTTTCAATCCTCAAGGGAATTTTTTTATCATCATTACTTATCCAAATAAAAATATCACCCTTTCTTTTGAACAAACCCTCAGTTGTTAGTTCTGGTTTTATTAGCAAAGCTGAAATTTCTTTTCCATCATATGTCTCAATTTTTTCTTCCCTTAAGATCTTTATTTCCACTGTAGCAAATTTATCACTATCAAAAATATCAATGTATATGCTATCTTTTCCGCTCATAGAGAGAGTTCTAAGATAAAAAAATCCTGAAAGTACATCCATAAAAACTTTATCAATTCCCTTATGAATTGACATTTTGTTTTTAATGTTGTTTATAAAAATTATCTCACCAGAATCATAATCAAATTTAATCTCTTTGTCTCCTCTGTGTTTACCTTCAATCTGTATGAGCCTAAAATATTTTGGTTTTCCACTTTCAATATTACTTTCAGCTTTATCATGAACATAGTAAAAATTAGAGATAAAAGAGGCTGATTTTACCTCAGAAGTTATTTTAATAGTCTCGGAATTTCCCTCCACAAAAACATAAGCTGAACCAGCATAAATCCCCATCCAATAAACATCAAATCTCATTCTTTCATTTATAAATTTTGTTAGTCTTTCATGATAAAAAGAGTGTGACTTTTCTTCCTCAATTTTTCCCAAGGATTGTGCAGATGAATTTTCTACCAAATCCCTTACCTCCTCTCCATTTGGGATAATATTCTCTTTTGCTCCTGTTTCCTCTCCTTCCACCTTTTGCTCAATTGTATTAGTATCTTTTAGGGGCGCTTTAGCTTTTTGAGAGATTTTATAAGGATTTTCATTTTTAACTATGTAAGCATCGATAAAATCAAAATAGGATAAATCAATTTCTATGTTGCCAAATAATATAATTAAGCCCAAGTGAATTAATACGGAAACTAGGAGTGTAAATATGATTAATTTGTATTGCATTTAAATTTTTTTATCAATAACTTTATCAATGATAGCCTTAAAGGTAGGATGATTTCTTATAGGCTCATAGGTTTTTGAAGTTTTTAAATAATTCCAGTTGTTATAGCCTTTTTCAATTGCCTTAAGGAGCCACTTACAAGCTTCTTCGGGCATTCCTTTTGCCGCATAAAGTTCAGCCATGCTATTTAAGGCATAAATATTGTTTGGATTTAATTCTACTGACTTTCTTATGTCTCTTTCAGCCTCTTCAATTTTTCCCATCAGTAGAAAGGTAAAACCTCTGTTGTTATAAGGCATACCATTATTGGGTTTTAATTCAATGGCTTTGTTATAGTCTGCTATAGCAAGTTCATATAAACCTAAGACAGAATAGACAATTCCTCTATTGTTGTAAGCAAGAAAATAGTCTGGTTTTAATTCTATAGCCTTTGTATAATCAGCTATTGCTAAATGATATAGCTTTTTTCTGTAATAGGCATTTCCTCTTTCTTTATAAGCTTGATAGTTATCAGGCTGTTGTTCTATAATTTTGGTGTATTTAAGAATAGCAAGATCATGTTTGTTTTTCTTTGACAATTTTATTTTTTTTAAATTTTGCTGGGTCATATTTTTTTATAGATTCCAAAATTTAATACAAATCCTCTGCCACTTTAACTGTTAAATCTCCTAACATATTAGTATAACTTCCAAGTTCATTATCATACCAACCATAAATCACAGCTTGTGTAATGGGAATCTGTAATTTATCCACTGCTGGAGCACCTATAGAACACATTTTAGATATGTCAAGAGTTACCATAGCAGTTCTTGTGTGAGTTTCACTTCCTTCAATTATAGCAGCAGGACCAAAAAATCCAACAATATCTGTTGATACCTTTTGATCATCCGTAAAGAGAAGATAGCCTCTCTTTTCCCTTTCCGAAGCTTCTATATAAATTCTATTTATTAAATCTCCGGTTATTATATTTCCTTCTTCATCTCTAAAGGCAACAACAAGAATTATCAAAGATCCTGTTATGATGGGAACCCTTACTGATTGAGCTATGAAACCTATATTTTTCATTTCAGGCAAAACAAGAGCAAGAGTCTTAGCTGCTCCCGTACTGGTAAGTATTATATTGTTCATGGCTGAACGAATCTTCCTTAGGTCTTTAGCATCTGTTTTTGGAACTCTGTCAAGAACTTGCTGAGAGGCTGTTATTGCATGTACTGTGGCCATAGAGATACTTAAAATCCTCTCGGCACCGAAATAGTGTAAAAGAGGTTTTATCATGTGAGCAAGACAAGTGGTTGTGCAGGAAGCACCAGAGACGATTAAATGTTTTTTACTGTCGTAGCTTTCCTCATTAATTCCCATAATAACTGTAATAGAGTCTTCAGGAATTTCTTTTGTCTTATCTTTTATTTTGAAGGGTGCGCTAACTAATACTTTATAAGCTCCAGAATCAAGATGTCCTCTTACGGAACCCTCCTTTGCATCAGATGGCATAGTAGGATCCAAAAATTTACCGGTTGTATCAACAACAAGTTTGACTCCCTCCCTTTCCCATCCGATATCCTTGGGATTTCTGCTATCTGTTAAAACTTTTACAGGTATACCGTCAATTATTAATGTAGAGTTTGACTCGTCTATTTTTTCAATGACACTTTTATGTTTATAACCATATAGATAATTATGAAGTCTACCGTAAGTGGAGTCATGTTCAATATAAAAAGCTAAATCTTTTAGTGAATTTCCTACTTTTCTACCGGTATTTATAACTATTTTTGAAAAGTGTTTCCTTCCTATGTGATGCCAAAGGGTAAGTTTGCCTATTCTACCCAAACCATTAATACCTAAAATTGCCTCTTCCATTTTACCCTCCTATTAAAATTACAGATAATCCATTGAAAGGTAAATATTATGAGTTTCATGCTTGCCTAAATATACTAATCCGCTTCTACCGTCAATGCTTATATAATCACCTCTTTTTAGTATTCTCTTTCCTATTTTACACTTTTTTTCATTTTCCTGCACAATCATCTTTGAAAAACCAACAACACAAGTTTTACCAAGTTTTGTAGCAATTATGGAAGCGTGAGAGGTAGATCCCCCTCTTGCAGTTAATAAACCATCTGCCTTTGCTATGTGTACAATGTCATCAGGAACTGTATCTGCTCTAACGAGTATGACAGGTACATTTGGTTCATGAGATTTAATTAAATTAATATCATCTACATCGAAAACTAATCTTCCTGACAAGGCACCTCCGCTTACACCAATCCCTGTACCCACCTTGCTTTCATTTAATGCTGGTGATGGCAAAAATACCGTAATCATCTCACCTTTTGAATAACTCATCTCTCTTGTCTGTAGAATATATAAATCACCTCTTCCTCTACCTTCGAAGGTAAACTCCATTTCCTGATGATCCCACTTTTCCTTTGTTATAAGCTTATCAGCAATCTCAAAAAGAGTTTTATAAATTTCAGGAAAAGTTTCTTCTAAGGACTTTTCACCTTTTCTACCTTCAAAAATTTTTTGTTCAATGGAAATAGGAAAAGTGTTAACAAGTCCAGATACAATATCCTCACCTTGAGCACCGGGAGTATAATCTCCCCATAAAACAAGCTTATCAGAAGTGTCCTTTGGATTTCTTGTAAACAATACACCAGAGCCAGCATTTATGTCCAGGTTACCAAAGACCATCTTCTGAACCACCACTGCTGTTCCCCAATCTTCTGATATCCCAAGAATCTCCCTGTAGGCTTTTGCTTTAGTGGAATTCCAGGAATTAAAAACTTGATTGATTGCAATAAGAAGTTGATTCATTGGATCTTCCTCTATTTTTATACCCATTGAAAGAATAAATTCTTTATAGGCAAGAGCAACTTCTTTCATTTGAGATGGTGAGAATTGAATTTTAAACTCCACTCTGTATTTCTTCTTATAGAAATTCATTAAATTATCAAATTCATCTCTATCTAAACCAAAGGACATTCCCCAACATTGTAGAAATCTTCTGTAACTATCCCATACAAACCAAGGTTTACCAGTTTGATTACTTAAACCCTCCGCAATTTGCTCATTCAGACCCACATTCAAAAAAGAATTCATCATGCCCGGCATGGAGATAGCTCCTCCGCTTCTTACAGACACAAGTAAAGGGTTGGAGGGATTACCAAATTCTTTTTTTGTTATTGCCTCAAGCCTCTTTATTGCCTCTTTTAACTCCTTTTCAAAATTTAAATAAGCAGGTTTAAAGTTATTTATAACCTCTCTACATCTGAATACCTCAGTAGTAATAATAAAACCCGGAGGTACAGGAATTTCTTTTGTAGCTAATTTTATAAGATTATGTCCCTTGTTGCCAAGATGGATCCTATCATTTATCTCCTTTCTTGGACTATAGATATCGCAAAGAATTTTCTTTGGATCATAAGTCATAAGAAGATCAAGCTCTTTATGTGTAAGTTTCTCTGCTTGATCGTAGGCTGTTTTGATTATTCTTCCAATAATTCTATCAAGCTGATTTAATCCTGGATATTGCATCACTATATCTCTCAAAAATTTTTCTGAAGAGGAGTTAATAAATTCAAAATTTTCCAATTCTGTTTTTTCTGAAAAATTATAAATTTTTGGAATCACTTTTCGTAGCCATTTCTTATAAGGAGCAGTACAATAAGTGTTAACAATATCACTTACTGATTCTGCGAGACTTCTAAAAATATCCATATATTGAGAAAAAGTAAATCTTCTTATTTCTAAGGCTACAGTTAGCATGTCAAGAGCATTTGTAAATTTTTGAGAAGAAATTCCATTTAGTTCTAAGATTCTTGAAAAAAGTTTAAGATATTTCTCTATTCTGAAAAGAGTTGCTCTTGTTATTAACTCCAGATTAAGGGATTGCTCAATCTCATCAAGAAAACTGTTAAGCAAATTCTCAAGTCTCAAATACACAGACAAAGCGTTAAACTTTCTTTCACTATACCTACCATAAACAGAGGGAATACCAGCTGCAATATGCCTTTTGTGAGCTATGTCTTCAAAGGCTTCATATTTTTGATCTGAAACTATTATCTCCTTTAAATCCTCAAGATAAATCAAGAGGTTCTCAACTTTCTTATGAAGAGGTGAATCCTTTAAGATTTCCATTAAATATGAACCATCAGGAAGCCCTAAATATAGAGTCTCTTTAAGAAAATTCTCCAATTCACAGTAATCAATATGGTACTTGCTAAAGAGGAGTTGATAGAGTCTAATTATTAGTAAAGCCTTTGTCTTATACTCTGCTAAACCATCATATGTTTGCAGTGTAGCTCTTATAGTCTCTACAGGACTAATCAAAAGTTTTTCTAGAGAACTAAAGTCTTCTATAAGATTTTTAAATATTTTGCCCATTTCTTTAAAATGTTCCTTTTCATAGTTTAAGGAAGTTATTATTTCCACAGGCAGGTATTTTTTCAGTGCAGAAGTTTCTTTCTCTATGTAGAATTTTATAGATTCCTTAATTAATTCCAAAATTAAGGGACTACTCTCTACATGAACTTGTTTTCTGATGAAATGAATTAATGGATCTTTTCTTTTGAAAATCTCGTCTACCTCAGTGGAGACTGTTCTTAATTGTCCCTCTGCATTTATTTCATTAAAGTAAACTGGAAATTTTCTTAATATGGGCTTGATTAGATAGAAAAGAGGATTAATTTCTGAATTAAGTAACTTTGTTATATCCCTTTGGAAGAAGTCTGTATCCTTAATGTGTACATCACCAAAGAAAAGATAAATACTGAGAGAAGATATAAGATCTTTTGAAAGTATCGGTTTTTTGGATATTAGATTTATCCACAGTCTAAGATTTCTTAAATGATTTCTATTGTCAGTGCCGATATATTCTTCAGAAAATCCACTAATTTTTGGATATTGAAAGCCCAAAGATATGAGGGATTCTACATAAAAATCTATTATTTCTTTGTTATTAGAATTGAAAACTGCTTCTCCAATTTCTTCAAGACAAAATAAAACAGCATCCGTATTGATATTAAAAAAGGAATTTAGCTTTATGAAAATTTTTTCTAATAAATCCAAAATCTTTTTATCTGAAATAGAGGCTAAAGAGGGAAAAGAATTCTTTATGTTCTTCCCTATTTCTCGTATAGAAAAATCGTATAAATCAGAAAGAATCTCATTTTCCGTTAACCAGAAGAAATAGTAAATTCTGTTTGAAAGATCAAGCCAAATGTCTCCGGAGTTAATAAATTGTTTGTGAAGCTCTCTAAATATGTTAAAGATCTCAATTCCTGCAGGAACTTTTATTAATTCACTGAGCTCATCATTGTTTTTTATTCTCATGGTATTTTCTTGTATCTCTTTATAAAGAAAAGAATAAGCCTTCTCAGCATAAGGAAACCCCTGTAAAAATATCTCTTTGTGATATTTTACAGGATCTATAATTGAATTGATTTCATCATAGAGACTAATTAAATATCTTTTGTATAAGCGAGTAAAATCATGCAAAAATTTTTCATCTCTTGTTTGAATTTTTAATATTGTTTTACCAATTACTCTAAGGCTATCAAGTCTGGGAAGATAAGATGATATCTCTTCTGAAGATAAGTAATTAAAAATATCCCTTGCGATGCTCAGAAAATTCTGAGTTTGTAAATCACATTCCTCAATTAACTTCAAAACCATTCTCAGTATTGATTTTATACAACTCTCTTTTGTCTCTATTTTGTTAAGACATCTTATTAAATAATTAAATAAAAATTTTGTAGCTTCAAATCCTTCAGAATGCCTTAAATAATAATTGAAGTATTTTACAAAGTGAGTCTCAATTTCATAGGAAATGTACTGACTATGAAAGCTTCTCTCAAGTTTACTAATTAATTCTTCAACATTCTTTAAAATGCCAGGATAGGGAGAAAAAATTTCTAGAATCTTCCTTTTTTGTTCTTCATTAATTGTACCATCTAAATATTCTAACATTGCTAATATTATTGAATAATTCCATAAAATTTATCAAACCTTTCATAGACCTTTTTGAAACCTAATAAGAGTTAAAGAGTCTCACAAAGGTTTATTCTCTATCAATCCTTGAAAGGATTGTTTTTCCAATAAATAGAGAAAATATTGAAATCCTCTTTTTCATGGAAAGGAATATTCCTTAAATTATGTTATACTTTAATATGAACCCTTTTGTAGAATTAGCAAAGAAAACTGTTGAAGAATATATAAGAAAAGGCACAATACCCTCTCCACCTTCTAAAATTCCAGAGGAAATGAATAAAAAAGCAGGAGTCTTTGTATCTATTAAAAAAAGAGGTCAACTACGAGGATGTATCGGCACTTTTCTACCAACTACTGAGAACATATATGAAGAGATCGTAAGAAATGCCATAGCAGCTGCTACACAAGATCCTCGATTTTCTCCTATTCAAGAGGAAGAACTACCAGATCTTGAATTTTCCGTAGATATACTTAGTCCACCAGAACCTGTCAGAGATCTTACTGAACTGGATCCCAAAAAATATGGCGTGATTGTTATGAAAGGGTGGCAAAGAGGCTTACTGCTTCCTGATATAGAGGGTGTTAATACTGTTGATGAACAGTTAAAGATAGCCAAACTTAAAGCAGGAATCTCTCCCTTTGACTCTGATGTAGAAATATATAAATTTAAAGTAGAGCGTTATAAGTAATCTTTTCCTGCCAAAGTCTATTCTTTATTTCTTCTATCAAAGGCAAAAGGGTTTTTTTGTCTAAGG
Organism: uncultured bacterium; assembly: GCA_937998865.1. Lineage (GTDB taxonomy): Bacteria > Nitrospirota > Thermodesulfovibrionia > Thermodesulfovibrionales > Thermodesulfovibrionaceae > Thermodesulfovibrio. The sequence goes on along the minus strand of CALLBR010000035.1, from coordinate 7,163 downwards.
CAGAGATTCCTATGGCATCATATCTTTTACATAGTTGAATTACCTCTTGAGTACTAACTTTGTCAATTTTGTTGAATACCATTATTTTTTGCTTTGTATGAAGATTTAATTCCTTAAGAATATTGTTTACTGATTCAATGTGATTTTCCATTTGAGGATTTGAAATATCAACAAGATGGATTAGCAAATCAGCATCTTCCAATTCCTCTAAAGTTGATTTGAAGGCAGATACTAAATCTTCAGGAAGGTCTCTTATAAAACCAACAGTATCAGTGATAATTAATTCTTTTTCCTCAGGGAATTTTAATCGTCTTGATGCTGTATCAAGGGTGGCAAACATCTTGTCTTCTACAAAAACATGGCTTTTGGTTAAAACATTTAAAAGCGTTGATTTCCCAGAATTTGTATATCCAATTATCGATACTATAGGTATTGATAATTCTTTCCTCCTTTTTTTTCTCTGTTGTCTTGCACGATTAAGCTTTTGTAGCTCCTTTTCAAGGTGATGAATTCTTTCCTTTATTCTTCTTCTGTCTATCTCAAGTTTCGTCTCACCTGGACCTCGACCTCCTATTCCTCCAGCAAGACGAGACATGGCAGTTCCTTTTCCAGTTAGCCTTGGAAGTATATACCTTAGCTGAGCAAGCTCTACTTGAACTTTTCCCTCTGTGGAATGAGCTCTTTTTGCAAAAATGTCAAGAATAAGCTGACTTCTATCTATAACCTTTAACTCCGTCATTTCTCCTATTGCTCTAATTTGAGATGGTGTTAGGTTTTGATCAAAAACCAAAAGAGTAGCACCTCTGTCCATGGCTTTTATGATTAAATCTTTAAGTTTACCCTCTCCAAGAAGATATTTTGAATTTATTTCCTTTACTCTTTGAATTACCTTATCAATAACTACTAAATCATCAGATCTGGCAAGTTGCTCTAATTCTTCTATGTTTTCTTCAAGAACATATTTAGGTGCCGTTGAAACACTAATTAAAATAGCTCTTTCCATGTTGTCAGAAACATTAATTGCTCTTACTCTCTCCATTTCCTCTTCAAGGTTGGTAATAAACTCTTTGAAATTGAATTGTAAGTTAAAGAACTTTGAAGAAATTTGCTCAAACTCTTTATCCTTACCATTAGGAAGGAGATGTAATATGAAAATCTGCTCTGGAGCTCCCTTTTCATGAGTTAAAACCGCAAGAAGATCGAACCTAAGAAGCCTTAAATCAGCAATGTCCTCTCTGTTTGGTAGTTCTTTGTTTAAGTGAGTGTGAATGTATCTCAAACCTCTTAAAGGTTTTTTCCCTAGAGGGAAACTGTTAAGTTCAGGAATAAGAATAGAATTAGCAGTACCAATTATTAAATGGGTAACATTTCCAGTCCTATCCACTAAAACACCTATTTGACGATTAATCTCATGGGATAAACTGCAGAGATTCCTTGCAAAATCTGAAGTTAAAATTAATTCGGGAGGTTGTCTTTTTCGGTAAAGTTTTTCTAATTGGTGAATTATACTACTTTTTAGACCGGTTGTATTACCGTAAACTTTAGCTATTTTAGTTGACCTCTACTTCTCTTTTTATCTTTTCGGACTTACTAATAACCTTATTGTACATTTCCTGTCTTTTCAGCTTTAGTTTTTCCCTTATTTCGGGATATTTAGTTGCCAATATCTCACATGCTAACCAAGCAGAATTTTCTGCACCATTTATTGCTACAGTGGCTACAGGTATACCCGCTGGCATTTGAACAGTGGAAAGAAGAGCATCAATACCATTAAGAGAGCCGCTAGCAATTGGAACTCCTATTACAGGTAGTGTGGTATGAGCAGCAATGAAACCAGCCAGATGGGCTGCCATCCCTGCTGCTGCAATGATAATTTCTATACCCTTTTGTTCAGCTTCTTCTGCATATTTTTTAGCTCTATCAGGTGTTCTATGGGCTGAGCAAACTTCTATCTCAAAAGGAATTTCTAATTCTCTGAAGACTTTTAAGGCTTTTTTCATGACTTCCAAGTCACTGTCACTTCCCATCAATAAGAGCACCTTTGCCATTAGAATCTGCTCCTTTTCCTTGCCATTGCTTCAAGTCTTTCAATTCTCTCTTCAATTGGAGGATGAGTGCTAAGAAGTTTCATTATGGATCTTCCTGATAGGGGATTAACTATGAAGAGATGAGCTGTTCCGGGATTTGCATCCATAGGTATTGCTTGAGAGGCATAGTGAAGCTTTTTAAGAGCATTAGCAAGATAAAGAGGATTCCCAGCAATCTCTGCTCCCTCTTCATCAGCTGCATATTCTCTTGACCTACTTATGGCAAGTTGAATAATCATAGCAATTAAAGGAGCTATTATCATCATTAAGAGGGCTATAATAGGATGTCCACCTTCTTCGTCATCACTTCTACCAAAGATATTTGCCCACATTGCCATTTGAGCAAGATATGATATTGCACCTGCTATAGTTGCAGCTATAGTGCTAATTAAAATATCTCTATGTTTAATGTGAGCAAGTTCATGTCCAATAACACCCTCAAGTTCCTCCCTTGAAAGTATTCTCATTATTCCAGTGGTTACAGCTACTACTCCGTGTTTTGGAGATCTTCCAGTGGCAAAGGCATTGGGTTGTTCTGATTCAATAATATAAACCTTGGGCATTGGTAAGCCACTTTTTGTAGCAAGCCTTCTTACGATAGAGTACAATTCCGGAGCTTCAGCTTCAGTAACTTCTCTTGCTCCATACATAGATAGCACTATTTTATGGCTAAAGAAATAGGCAAAAAAGTTCATTCCTAATGCCATAATAAGTGCAATAGTTGCACCCTGTTTACCTCCTATTAATGATCCTACAAAAATGAAAAATACAGTTAGAAAAACCATTAACACAAGCGTTTTAAGAGTGTGCATCTATTTCACCTCCTATAAAAGTCTTTAATAAAATATAACATAGAAATATAAGACCTTACAACTTGTCTCTCTCAACAGGACTTTAAATCTGAAAACTCTCACCCTTATTAGGAGAGGGATCAATAATTGTTAGAGAGGGAAAATAAGAATCAAATCTATCTCTCGGAATTTGGAGTGCACAAAAGGATTTTTCATTGCGAGGACTAATTCAGATACCCTAAGCAATCTCACCAATTCTAAAAGGATAAGTAGGATTGTTTATCTAGCTTTGCAACAAAAATTAAACATTGAAAAGAAATGATGTATTAAATTTTGGTGGAGGCGGCGGGAATCGAACCCGCGTCCGAAGGTGCTACTTCTAAGCATCTACATGCTTAGTGGAAGTTTTAGATTTCGGAACTTAGCTCGCCCTTCCACTGGCTTTCTAAGCTCCTACAACCCTTAGGATTCCCCTTAAGCATCGGGTTAAATGCTTAAGAGTAGCTCTGATTTATGACGCCTTTCCCAAGCCTCAGAGCAGAACTTAGGAAGACGGCTGCTTTTAATTAAGCAGCGAGTGCCAATTCGTTGTTGGCAGTTGTGTTTTCCCCACCTTTTTTACGTGGCGGCAGGAACCACGGCATGCAGCTTAGCCCTCACTACCTCCGTCGAGTCCTTTCGCCCCCTTGTTAAAGATCATTTATTCTTTAAGGCACGCTCAATCTCTCTTTGAGCTTCTCTTTTTTTAATTATATCTCTTTTTTCATATTTCTTTCTACCTCTGGCAAGAGCAATTTCAACTTTTACATAAGGACCTTTAAAGTATAGTTTCAGAGGGATTAATGTATAACCCTGCTGCTGTATTTTTCCTTTCAATCTCTCAATTTCTTTACGATGTAGCAATAGTTTTCTTGTCCTTAAAGGATCGTGGTTGAAAATATTACCATGACTATAGGGACTTATGTGACAATTAAGTAACCATGCTTCATTGTCTTTGATGATTACATAACTGTCTTTTAAATTTGCTTTACCATCTCTAAGAGATTTTACCTCTGTTCCTGTGAGTACTATACCTGCCTCTATTGTTTCGTCAATAAAGAAGTCTGCATAGGCTTTTTTGTTCTGGCTTATGATTTTTATGGACATTTTTGCTCTCTCTGCTTACAGCAGAGGATTTCTTCTTCAGGCTACTACTTTGTTATTTTGAAGTATACACTTATCAGTTACAATACCATCTGGTGTATATATCTCAATTTTACCATCTTCAACTATGTCTAATTCTTTAAGTGTCTGTAAAAATTCCAATAGTCTTCGGTGAACTTTCTCTAAAGGCACATTTTTCAATTCTAATTCTATTTTTGCCTTCATAAAGGATATTATATCAGAAGAAAGCCTCTTTGAAGAATTTTTATTTCTTCCTCCTTGTCAGTAAATCCCGTGAGAGTTGGTTCAAAAAAAATAAAATCTTGATGAAAGGGAGTCCTCACTTTCCCGCCAAAGGAAGAATTATCACCTAAGGCAATGTGAATTGTTCCAAGGATTTTCTCTGATTCAAGTATATTGTCTGGTTTAGTTGCTTTATCGTTTGTTCCAATTCCAAGCTCTGCAATGTTTCTGTTTTCTAACCTTTCCTTTAGCTTTTTTTCCAGTTCTTCTCTGTAAGGTTCCTCTCCTTCAATGGAGACCACTTTTCCATTTTCAACATTTAAAATAATAGGAGCCTCAAGTTTTCTTGTAGGTGCCCATTCTATTACGAGTCTACCCTCTGAAGTGTTTTCTAAAGGTGCAAGGAATACTTCGCCTGCAGGAAGATTCCCGAAGGAGCCTTTGCGTATTAGGATTCCTGAGTCAATGTGGACTTTTCTTCTGCCTTTAGCAAAGGTTATTTTTGTACCATTTGGAGTTTCTATTTCTATTCTCTCCACTTTATCAAGAAGTCTCTTTATTTTTTCTGATCTTTTATGGACTTCTTCCCAATCTGCCATCATTGCTCCTATGAGCATTGATGGATCAAAAAGTGGCATGCTTGCATATCTTGTTCCACAAACTTTTGTTAGAAGGTCTCTAAAGTTGGTATGACTTGTAGAAAAGTTTGAAAGTGCAATAACTGCATTTACTGCATGAGTACAGTAAGCTTTTATAATCTTTCTAATTTCATAAATTTCTCCTTTTGTAATATTTTTTGAAAGAAGTTTTTCTAAAAAGCCTTTTTCTTTAAGCTTCTTTATAGCTTCTTTTCCGAAAGCAAGTTCCCACACTTTCTCAGGTGGTTCAATGCCATGAGAACCAGTAGCTGGATATTCGAAATAGATTATCTCTTTACATAGGGAGATACCAATTTCTTTTAGTTCTAATGCAACATCCTTAATAGCTTCTCTTCTTTGTTTTTCCTCAGCAGAAAGACTCTCATCCTCTCTTATAAGATCAGTAAATAGGAGAACTCTTTCACTGGGTTTTACTTTTAAATTTACTCTAAATATGTTTTCCAAAGGCTTCAGATTCATTCAAAAAGCTCCAGTTGATTTATTTTCTCAGATTGGAAATCTATAGGATACTTACAATTAAAACAGGCCATACAGAAAAGGTCAGCATTAGGAATTACCTTTTTTAAGCCTTCAATGCTAAGATAACCAAGAGAATCAGCTGTGGTATACTTTCTAATTTCTTCAATCTTATGGGAAGAGGCAATGAGTTCTTGTCTTGTAGGAGTATCTATTCCGTAAAAACAAGGTCCTATGGTAGGTGGAGAACTTATTCTCATATGAACTTCTTTTGCACCGCCCAGTTCTCTTATCATCTTTACAATTTTTTTTGAGGTCGTTCCTCGAACTATTGAATCATCAATAACTATAACTCTCTTATCTTTTAAGGCATCTCTTACTGGATTTAGCTTTACTTTTACTCCAAAATGTCTGATGCTTTGTTTTGGTTCTATAAAAGTTCTTCCCACATAGTGATTTCTTATTAATCCAAACTCAAAGGGAATTCCGCTTTCTTCCGCATATCCCAATGCTGCGGGCACACCTGAATCGGGAACTGGAATAACAAGGTCTGCCTCAATGGAATGTTCTCTTGCTAACTGTCTTCCAAGTTCTTTTCTTATTGTATTTACGCAAATATGGTCAAAAATATAGCTGTCTGGTCTTGCAAAATAGATAAACTCAAAAACACAATGAGCAGGTTTAGCCGAATTAAATATCTTGATAGAGTTTAATCCGTTTTCATTGATTATCAACATTTCTCCTGGATAAATATCTCTCATATAATTCGCTCCAATTAAGTCAAAGGCACAGGTTTCAGAAGCCACGACATAAGCATTATGAAGTGAACCTAAGGCAAGAGGTCTTATTCCATAAGGGTCTCGAATGGCGATTAACTCTTTTTCTGTCATAAGAAGTAAGGAGAAGGCTCCAGATACTTGTCTTACTGCATTTGCAATTCTCTCTATAGGTTGCCCACTTTTTGCTCTTGCTATGAGATGAAGAATGATTTCGCTATCGGAAGTGCTTTGGAAAATTGCACCATCTTTTTCTAATTTTTCTCTAAGAGTATCAATATCTATTAGATTTCCATTATGAGCTATTGCTATGCTTCCTAAGCTATAGGTTGCCATTAGAGGTTGTACATTCTCCAAAGTGCTTGAACCAGTGGTGGAATATCTATTATGTCCTATTGCAATGTGACCTGGAAGTTTTTTTATTACCTTTTCATTAAATATTTCGGCTACAAGACCCAAGGATTTTTCCAGATAAAGTTTTGTTCCATCAGAGGAACATATTCCAGCACCTTCTTGTCCTCTATGCTGCAATGCGTAAAGACCAAGATAGGTTAAGTTAGCAGCTTCGGGATGTCCAAAAATCCCGAAGACTCCGCATTCTTCCTTTATCTCGTGGAAAAAAATAGTCTTTTTCATCTTCAGGAGGTATTTTAAATTTTAACATACAAATTACTTTATTTACTAATTTTTCTATTTTTAGAAAAGTTAAAGGCAACATTTTTTACGAAAAAGCCTCCTCTTTCCGTCCTTGCGAGCAGTCCGTAATGACTGCGAAGCAATCCCCTGTTGCAAGAAATCTTTAGGTGCCCCCTGAAAATCCTAGGATGCTACTATAAAGTAAAAGTCCTTGCAAGGACCTTTTCAGGATTGTCCCCGCAAGGACTTAATATTGAAAATATTGATTTTAAACCCTAAATTTATCAATAGCTGTTTTAAGCTCCCCACCCAGTCTTGCTATGTCACTTGCTGTCTGGGCTGACTGATCCACTGCAAGGGATATCTCTTTTG
>CALLBR010000034.1 GCA_937998865.1 uncultured bacterium | reverse complement strand
AGGGGGGATAATCCCCCCAGATTTATATTTATCTAAAGATGGAAGTTTTTTGGTGAAAAAGTTAAAAATAAAAGGTTTAAAAGGGTTTACCTTCGTAGAGTTACTTATAGTGATTTTAATTATTGGCATACTTGCCTCTATTGCCATAGTTCAATACAACAAGTATAAAGTTAATTCTGTAAGGGCACAGCTTCTTTCTGACTTAAGAAACTGCATAAACGACATTGCAAGAAACACTCAAAGTGAAAATGCTAACATAAATTTTGTGGTAGCCAATTGTATAAAATCACCAAATACCCAATCAATTGAAATTAATGGTACTACACCTCTTAAACTTAGAGCATCCTCTCCCATAGGTCCTTTTGAATGTGAATATAATGAGAATACAGGCAGAGTTATTTGCAATAATCCTTTTTAGCTCATTAATAATAATATACCTCTTTTCCCTTAATCCTATACTTCCAAGCGGAGATGCAGGTGGCCTTATAACAGCTTCTTATTTTCTTGGTATTGCCCATTCACCAGGTTATCCTCTCTACAGTGAGTTAGGCAAACTTATCACTTTTTTACCCTTTAGCAACATAGGATTTCGTATTTCTCTTTTACCACCCCTCTTTTCAATTCTCTCTCTTTTAATGCTATACCATATCATTAAGGAGCTTTTTTCCTTCAATGAAAGAGAAGGTTTAATTAAAAAAGAATCTTTTTACCTAAAAATTTTCCCTCTTATGGGCATTTTATTTCTTGGTGTATCCTATTCTTTTTATTTTCAGACCATTATAGGTAAGTTCTACCCTTTAAATCTTTTCCTAGTTACACTACTTACTTTTCTTGGGATGAAGGTTTTAAAGGAAGGCTTTGACAGAAGATATGCCTATCTTTGTGCCTTCTTACTTGGCATATCCACAGGACTTCATCATACAGCCCTTTTTATGACCCTTCCTCTGGCTATAGTAGCTCTCTTTTATTTTAAGCCTTTTTTGAGAGCTCTTCCTCTCTCCCTTATTTTTTTCTTAATTGGGTTTTCCATTAACCTCCATATTTATTTGAGAAATCTTAAGGATGCCTTTGCTGTTGTGAGAAAAGAAGGGTTTGCCCTAAATTTCATGGATATAATTTTGAGAAAATTTTACAGAGAAGGGGAGTCTCTTCGAGTATTAACTTCAGCTTTTTCAACCATGGAAGACTTACTTAGCGCTTCTAAAAATTTCCTTTACATGATTGATGCAAACTTTGGGTATATAACTCTTCTTTTTTTTATTCTGGGAGCCTTTCATATCCTCAGAACAAAAGGAAAGCTCTTCCTCTTTCTTTTCTCAGCCTTTTTAATGTTTTCCTTTGTTCTGTCTAAGCTTACCTTTAGTGGAAGTATTGAAGGCAATGAAGGGATGCTATACATAGTGGGGAATCAATATTTTTTGCCTGCCTTTTGCTTTTATGTAATTTTTTTTGTAGCAGGAATATACTTTCTTACAGAGAAAATTAAGAAGTTCAAGCTACTGCATAGAGTAATACCATTGTTATTTGTTTTCTTAACATTAATTTTCATCCCAATGAGATACACCCAAACATCTCAGGCAAATAATTGGTCTCTTTACTACTACAGTAAAGATTTGCTATCCACAATGCCAATTTCAGCAGTCTTAAATACCTACGGTGATAATAAAAGTTTTGACACTTGGTATTTGAAGCTTGTTGGTAGGTATAGAGATGATGTATGCCATACGGTGGTATTCCGTTATGAATCACTGGATTGGAACTTAGAGGGATGTAAACCGCAGAAGCTTTATGAAGCTTTATTTCCAGAGGTATACAAAAGGGATATTATTGCTTTAATAAAGGAAGGCAGATATTTCTCCACAATCGGACTTAATGAAATTCATCCTCTTCATGAGGTGGCTCATACAAAACCCTATGTTTTATCCTATTTTTATATATTGAAAGAAAGCGGACTACAAAAGGAAAAAATAAATTCCTTAGAAGTTGTCTCCTTAGAGAAATTTCTAACCCCCTCTTATTGTCTCACTCACGGAACTGACGATCCTCTCACCTTTGCTCAATGTAGGTTTGTGGCACTTGCTTATTTAAACATAGCAAGCTCAATTATACCTAAAAAGCCTGAGGGAGTTTTTAGGCTTGATACAACTATTAGATACGGTAGCATTCAGGAACCTTATAGGGTTAATGTTATAATTGGCAAAGAAAATGAAAAATATTTGGAACTTTATGAAAGGATAATTAATTACAATGATCGGCGAAAAGCCTTTCTTTTACCGTAAATATGTAATCTTTAGCATATTTTTTATTATCTTTATTTTGCTTTTGCTTTTTGTGAGGAACTTTTATTATCAAGTTCTTCATGAAAAGGAAGTGAAAAAAAGTGTGGGATTAGAGAAAGTGAAGGCTTATGAGAGGGTTATTTTAAATCATTTTCCTTTAAGTCCTTACACCGAAAGAGCAGTAAAAGAGTTGTTGTCAATTTGTGAGGGATTTCTGGAAGAAAAGGAGAAAAATTACTGTTATGAAACCTTGCGTAGTAGTCTTATTCAGATAAGGAGCTTCTATCAACCTTACGAGGAGGTAATAGATGAGCTTAAACCAAAGATAGCAGATTTGAGAGCAACATTGAAAAATAAAGGAGAGCAAGGGAAAAAGGAGGAATATGAGAGAATTTTTCAGGCACAACTTGAAATTCTAAATTACCATCATGCACCCTCTTGCTTTTGGAGCATTGTTACAGTTTTTTCTCTTTTAGGTTGGATTACCTCATTAATTATTGTGATTTTTAAAGGGTTTGCAAAGCCTCTTAATAAGAGATGGCTTGCATTCGGCGGAGTTTCTTATTTGTTCTTTTTTTGTCTTTGGCTTTTAGGGCTGTTGTTAGCATAGAAAGGAGGTTTGATTTTTTTTGATTAATGTATAATAAATCATGGGGAATGAAAAGTTAACTAAGGAAGAAATAAAAAAAATTATCATAACAGAGCTTCCAAAACTTATTAAAAGGGATGCTAAAACGAGGGAGCTTATTTTTCGTCTTATGCAAGAGAGGTTTGCTGATAAAAAACAAACAGAAGATCGCTTTGAGAAGATCTTAAGAGAAATACAATTAATGAGAGAGGACTCTGAGAAGAGGTGGGAGGAGAATCAGAAGCGACTTGAAAAACTAGAGGTAGAATGGAACAAGAGGTGGGAGGAGAATCAGAAAGTTATAAAATCAATTTTAGAGGAGATAAAAATTCTCCATAGAAAACATGACACCTCCATAGGCGCTCTTGGAGCAAGATGGGGACTAAGGGCTGAGTCATCTTTCAGAGAGGCAATAAAAGGAATTCTTGAGGAAAGCTTCCCTGTAAAAGTCATAAGATATCAGGCAAAGGATGAAGAAGGGATTGTCTTTGGAAGACCTGACCAAATAGAGCTTGATATAATTATCAAAGATGGAGAGGTTATTGCAGGAGAGATAAAGTCTTCTTTGAGCAAAGCTGATATAGCTATCTTTTTAAAAAAAGTAAAATTTTATGAAGAAAAAGAGGGAAAATCAGTCCGACGTAAAATTTTAATTTCACCTATGGTTGACACTTCCGCAAAGGCTTTTGCTACTTCCTATGAAATAGAAGTTTATGGTTATCCTGAAGAAGTAGACTTTAAAGAATTACAAGGGTAATTTTTATCTTAATTGCAAGACAAGCTCTTCCTTATCTCTTAAATCCTTTTTTTAGAATTAACAAAATTTTCACACTTTCTTCAGGCTTCTATAATAATATAATGATTAAGAGACGCAAATTATCTTGTTGAAATTTCTAATTTGTGATAAACTTAATTAAAATGATTAAATATTTAAAAAATAGAGGTTTTTCCTTTGTTGAGTTAATGGTAGTAATTGCACTAATTTCAATTCTTTCTGCAATTGCAGTTCCTCAAATAAACAAAATGTACAGAACCTATAAATATATTGAATATACCTCATCAATGGAAAATCTGGTTAGATGGGCAAAAATTACAGCTATGGAAAGGAGCATTAATGTAGGCTTATGTGTAGCTAATAACAAAACTCTCAGAATTGTCAACATGGAAACAAGAAGATCTAATATTTGTAATGGTCAAGATCTAAATAGATTAAACATTAACGATGCCTTTGTTTCCCTATCTGGCTCAGGAGCTGCCTTTGATCCAAGAGGTTTTGATATCTTCAATGGTAATGTTTGTCTTACAAACGGCGATTCATATTATAAAGTAGTTATTAGTAGATTTGGTGCCATAAGAATCCAGAAGGGAAGCGGTGGTTGCTAATGAGGAGGTTAGAATTAATAAAGATAATAATAGAAAGTAACAAAGGTTTTTCTTTGCTTGAAGCTTTAATGTCAGTGTTATTAGTGGCAATATTAGTCATGGGAGTTATTGGTTTAACTACAATGTTTACTAAGTATACCAGAGATGATTTAATATCTACTTGTCTACTACAAGCTGCATCTTCTGGCATAGAGGCAAAAAGAGCAGATCCTTCAAGAGATTCAATAGTAATCAACTGTGGAGGTCTCTCTGTTAATGTAACAATCACTGGTAATCCACCACCACAACCACCAACTCTGGGCTCTGGTCAATCTGCCTGTGCAGAGATAACTGCTACAGCTTCTGTAAGTGGCAGGACAATGGTTTTAAGAGATTTAGTATGTAATTTCCCTCAAGGATAGGATAAAATGAAAAAACTTTTACACGACAACAGAGGATTAACTCTTGCGGAGATAATGGTTGCCATTGCAGTGAGCATAATAGTTTTAGGAGCAATAACTTCATTATACATTACTACTGATAGAGTATTCAAAAGGACAAAAGATACATCTGATGTGAAAGAAATCGCAAAAGTGGGTATGGCACAGCTTGAATGGCTAATGCAAAGATGGGGAACTTCAACGCCTTGTAGTAATCAAGATCCTTCACAATGTACCTTAATTACAAGTTGTAATAGTGGAGGTGGTAGTTTTACTTATCCTCCACCAAGCTCTTTGTGTATAACAATAAACGAGAACAATCCCTGTGATGAAATTCATTTCTATGCTAATCTCTATGGAAATGGTTTTATACACCTCCCTACTATAGAGCAACCTATTTTGATGAATGTTAAAAGTTGTAGACTTTCCAATGTTCAAAGACAAAATTGCTATCATATAAAAAGAGGTGCTAAGTTTATAAGTGATAAGGAAAATCCTAATATTTATAAACCTCTGATTTTTTCTATTTCTGGACTCAGTAGTAATAATCTTGTTTGCACTGATGGAACATTAGAGCCTAATGCCACCATCTCACCAACAGCAATTATTCTTAATGGTTTTTTAAGAGATGAAAATGGTAACCTAACTGATATCTATAGTTTTGAAGGTGGAGAGATAATTATGAGAGTTCCTCATAGGATAAGGTTGTTCTGTACACAAAATTCTCAGGACAATAATAATCTCTGGTTATATATGGAAGCAAAAGATATGGCAACGGACTGTAATGATAATGAACCTCCTCAGCCCATTATTCCTGTAAATTCCTTTAAAGCTCAGATTGTTAGTCAAGGAATTAGGATTGATATGGAAGTGAGAGGATTAAATGGGCAAATATTTCCTCTTACAAGGTTTTTTGGGAGGTAAGGATGAATAATAGAGGATTTTCTTTAGTTACTGTCTTAGTGTTGTCTCTTATTATCTTCATAATAGGAGGTACTGGAGCTTATGTTGTTATGACTAACATGAAAACAACCCAGGCAGATGTAAAATATAACTTGGCAGATAAAGCTTCGAATGCAGGTCTTCTATTAGCCTTTGATTATATCAATAGAACAGGATCAGGAGGTAGTGATAGAACAGAAACGGGTACCATAGGTAATGTGAATTATTCCTATAGAATAATGTTTGGGGGGAAAAACATCTGGTTTGTTAGTTCCGAAGGTTCATACGCAAACTCAAAAGTTGTAAGGACTTCAATTTTTCAGGGATATTATGGTGTAGGTCTCTATACAGTAAGAGGTAGAGTTAATGCTACCTTAGGAAATGCCAGACTCTCTGGATGTGACAGAGAAAATAATTGTTTAGTTCCAGCTTTTATTGCTTCAGGAAATATCTCAACTTCTGTAACCCCCAGATATTGTAATTCTGACAATGGTGGGACAGGAGTATACGGACAAGAGCCTGTACTTAATCTTAGTCAAGGTGACTTGTCAAGAATATTTTTTAAGGTAAAATGTTTCAATAAATATGGTGATAATTCTTGTAATCAAAGCCTGCTTGATTATTTGGAATATGATTACGGAAGGGATCCTGATGCAATACCTACACCACCTCATAAATTCATCAATTTTCAACAAAATAGCAATAAATACGGGATTCCTCTAATAAGTTTACCTGCCATTCCTACTCCTCCAAATTTACCCTCTAGTTGTGAATTTAATACCACTGGTGGTATTAATTTAAGCAATCAATATCTTTCATGTAATGAAATAAGATTAAGGAGATCACCTACATACATATCAGGTAATGGAAGGAGAGGTGATAGCAAAATAAAAATTTATGCTCAAAATTATAACACAATTTTTAATGGAGCAGAAAACTTCATACTTTACACTAATGCCAATTCTACCTTTAACGATAATACGAATAATTTCGAAGTATACACGAATGCCAATACAACTTTAAATAGTGCATCTAATTTCAAAATATATTCTTCAGGATTAACAACTTTGGAAAACATAAATTATGCTCGAATAGTCTCCACAAATAATGTAACTGTGAATGCTGGCGCCACAATTAATAATTCAAGAATCATAATTGGAGTTACAGACATTAATGAGACAAATAATGTAAATACTCAAAAAAATCTAATTTTTAACGGTAATGTGACCATAGGCAATTCTACAGAAGATAATAATCCTAATGTAATAATCGCAAGAAGTTTAAGATTTGCAAACGGCAGTTCAGTAAGAATTTTAAATTCTCTTATCTATGTTTATGCCTATGCCTGTCCTAATTGTCCTAGAAATACAGACACTTCTTCTCTAAACGCCTGTGATAGTAATAACTTCTGGTGCGGATGGTATGGCTCAGGTATAAGTTTAAATCTTGGAAGAGACTCCTCAGGAAATCCAAATCCTATTCTTTTTATATCAAATAACACAACAGTTAGAACAGATTCTCCATCTGGTACTGTATACATTTGGGGAGTATGGTATGGAGAGGATATTACTTATTTAAGATGGCAGAATGCATCAAGTCAAGACCTACGAGGTTTTTTAATAAGAAACTTTCCAGAAGACAGATCACTAAATATAAACATAACTAGTGGCTTTAATCTAATTTTTTCTAAATCTATTATAGATAAAGTTTCTTCTCGTTTTAGATTCTTTAGAGATGTTGAATGTGTAAGAGATCCACTCACACCACAGGCTCAAATGATACAAACTCGTATGGTAAATTACTAAATAAAAAATTTTTCTAAAAATTCCTAAGTGGAGCTGATTGCCACTCCTTACTTCGTGAGCCTCTTAATGACCCTCCTTTCTTGTCATTGCGAGGATGCGTCAGAAGCCGAAGCAATCTCTTGGTCTTCCTCTTCAGGAGGAAAGGTTGCAGGGGGATTGCTTCGCCTGCCTAATGGCAGGCTCGCAATGACATGAAGGAGGTCAGGCTTGCAATGACATGAAGTATGTTTGGCTTGAAAGGAGATGAAGGAGGTTTGGCTTGAAATGACGGGAAAGAGAGAGGGCTTTAAATGACAAAGGGTAGGGATAGGTAGGCTTGGAATGATTGGAAAAGTATAGAATTTTAATTTTTGCCTTCATGGAAAGAGAGAAAAGACATAGACGCAATGAAAAAAGGCTTTTTTAAAATCCCTTTCCCAAGGCTTACCTTAGAAGTAAGACCTTAAAGGAAAAAATTTGACAAATAGTTAAATTTTAAAGTAAATTATAATTTTAGTTTCTATAAAAATTCTCTTTAAGGAGAGGTATACAGATGAAAACAGCTTTTGTTAAAAAGGAAGAGACTAAGAGAAATTGGTATATGGCAGATGCTACAGGTCAAACCTTGGGTAGATTTGCATCAAGAATTGCTAAAATCTTAATGGGAAAGCACAAACCTACCTATACCCCAAATGTAGACAACGGTGATTTTGTTGTGGTAATTAATGCTGAAAAAATTAGAGTAACAGGTAAAAAATTAACGGACAAGATCTATTATCATCACACTGGTTACATAGGAAATCTCAAGGCAGAAACCTTAAAAGAAAGACTTGAAAAAGAACCTGAAGAGGTTATTATTGATGCTGTATGGGGAATGCTTCCAAAAACAAGATTGGGTAAAAAGATGATAAAGAAACTGAAAGTCTACAGAGGCTCAGAACATCCCCATAAAGCCCAAAATCCAGAACCAATTCAATTAAGTAAAAGATGAGGTGAGAGAATATGGCTATTGAATATTTAGCTACAGGAAGAAGAAAGAGATCAATTGCAAGAGTTAAGTTAGTTCCTGGATCAGGTAAAATAATCGTAAATGAAAAATCAATTGAAGAATATTTCCCCAGAGAGACACTAAGGATGATACTCATGCAGCCCTTTCAGGTAGCAGGTGTAGCAGGTAAATACGACGCCATAATAACTGTTGATGGCGGAGGACTTAGCGGACAGGCAGGAGCTGTTAGACATGGTATTGCCAGAGCCCTTGTAAATATAAATCCAGACCTTAAGCCAAAACTTAAAAAAGAGGGACTTCTTACCAGAGATCCAAGAGAAGTAGAGAGAAAGAAATACGGTCAACCAAAGGCAAGGAAGAGATTCCAATTCTCCAAGAGATAAAATGCTCAGAGTTTTTATATGTGGTGGAAGTGGTTACACAGGAAGTGAACTTCTAAGAATTCTTGCCAATCATGAAGATGTTGAGATAGTTGGTGTTACAAGTGAAAAATCAGCAGGGATGAGCGTAAAGGAGCTCTTCCCTGCTTTTCACATTTATAAAAACCTTAAATTTGAAAATCTAGATATAGAGAACATAAAAGATAGAGCCCATGTATATTTTCTTGCTCTTCCTCATGGAAAGTCTCAAAAAGTGGTTGCAAGCCTTTTAGAAGCTGGCAATAAAGTCATAGATCTTTCTGCTGACTACAGAATTAAAGATCCCATAACCTATGAAAAATGGTATAAACTTCCTCATTCTTATCCTCATCTTTTAAAAGAGGCTGTCTATGGATTACCGGAAATATACAGAGAAAAAATAAAGGAAGCTAAACTTATTGCGAACCCTGGTTGTTATCCTACAAGTGTTATATTGCCCTTATATCCCTTCTTAAAGAGAGATTTAATACTTCCAGATACAATCGTAGTAGATTCAAAATCAGGAACTTCTGGTGCTGGAAGAAAAGCAGAGGTAGCTCTTACTTATTGTGAAGTTAACGAAGATTTTAGAGCCTACAATGTTGCAAAGCACAGACATACACCTGAAATTGAACAAGAATTAAGTTCTGCCTCTGGAAGAGAAATAACAATAGACTTTACAACTCATCTTTTACCAGTAAATCGGGGAATTTTATCTACTATTTACGGCAAACTAAATAAAAAAATCAACACAAAGGAAGCCATAGAGATACTTGAAGAAGCATACGAAAATGAGCCTTTCGTAAAGATAATGTCAGAAGGAGAAGTTCCAGCCATAAAATATGTAAAAGGCACAAATTATTGTTTCATAGGTGCCATAGTCAACGAAAGAACAGGAAGGCTTATTCTTATCTCTGCTATAGATAATCTTGTAAAGGGAGCCTCCGGTCAGGCAATACAAAATATGAACATAATGTTTGGGATTGATGAAACAAAAGCTCTTAGAAGTCTTGCTCTAATGCCTTGATTACGCCACCTCCTAATACAAAATCTCCTCTATAGAAAACTGCACTCTGTCCCGGTGTTGGAGCAAATTGAGGTTCATGAAAAGTTACTTTTACCGTGTCTTCGTCAATAAGTACAACTAAAGCTTCCTCAGGTTCCATAGCATAACGAATTTTTACATGGCAATTAAAGGGGGTTTTTATAGGAGAAAGCCAATTCAATTCATGCACAAAAAATTCTCTCAAAAAGGCTTTCTCCTTTCTGTCAACATAAATAGCATTCTCCATGGGATCTATTTTTACCACATAAAGAGGATAGGGCGATGAAATTCCTAATCTTTTTCTCTGCCCCATAGTATAGAGATGAATTCCTCTATGTTTACCTAAAATTTTCCCTGTAGACATTTCAATTATAGGACCTTCTTTAAAAGGTTTTATAAAGTCGTAATATCTTTTGTTTTTTAGAAAACATACCTCTGTGCTTTCCTCTGCTTGTGTTGATGGAATTCCTATTTTTTCTGCTATTTGCCTTGTTTGCTGCTTAGTATAGGTTCCTAAGGGAAATATAAGCTGAGACAGTAAAGTTCTGTCTATACTATATAAAAAATAGGATTGATCCTTCTTTTTGTCAATGCCTTTTAGTAGATGAGGGACGTTGTTATGGTTCTCTATTCTTGCGTAATGACCTGTAGCAAAGTAGCGGGCTTGAAGGCGCTCAGCTACAAGTTTAAGCATTGGGAATTTTATCTTTTTGTTACATATTACACAGGGATTGGGAGTAATACCTTTTTTATAGCCTTCAAAAAAGGGCTGCATAACTTCCTTTTCAAATTTTTCTCTTACATCTTCCATATGAAGCTTTATCTGGAGATAGTTTGCTGTTTTTTTAAGGAAGTCTAAATTTGAAGGTTCGTCAAACATTAAAAAGAAAACTCCCTCCACTGCCATTCCCTTTTCCTTCAGTAAGTAGGCAGCTACTGAAGAGTCTATCCCTCCACTCATAGCAACTACGACTTTTTCCATATGATATAATTTATTATAAACTTTTGGAGAGGTGCCAGAGCGGATGATTGGGGCGGTCTCGAAAACCGCTGTAGGGTTACACCCTACCGAGGGTTCGAATCCCTCCCTCTCCG
>CALLBR010000033.1 GCA_937998865.1 uncultured bacterium | reverse complement strand
TCATACCTTTTATTAAATCATCATATGGAGTCTTAGAGACAATGAAAGAGTCTAAAAATATATCTTTTCCGTTAAGTTTGAGGGTTAAGTCTTTTAGCTTTTTGCTTAATTGAATCTTTTCGTCGTCTAGTCCTTTTGTATATTCTAAACCTTTTGGATCAATAAAGACAATCTTTTGTTTGTTTTCGTTGTCTTTTTTTATTAACCACAAAATAAAGTCAGGGAAAAACCTCGACCATTTAAGCTGAAACCCTACCCCAGAGAAAGGATAATTCCTCAAAAGGAAAACTTTAGCATTAAGCTTCCTCCCTTCTGATTCTAGATAAGCCCTAAACCCCTTTATAAATTCTGCTTCACTTTTTACTAACCCGGCTGGAATGATTCTATCTATTTTTTCATTTTGAAGCAATAATGGCACATAAAGAGAACAATCTAAATAAACCCTCAGTAAAGTTTCTTTATCTTCTTCGAGATCTTCTTTGAGAAGTTTGGCTATATTATTTGAGATTTTTTTTATTATTTTAATCAAATCGCTATTCTTCTTTATTTGGATTGTATAGCCATACTCTTGGTTTGGCTTTTCAAAAACAGTAAAAATTGACTCAGTTTTTAACTTTTCACAGCTCAAATTTTCAGTCTCAAAAATCCTAGCATTCTTCCCGTAGAAAAGGTCTATGTACTTTTTAATAATCAGCAAAGCAATATCTTCAAGTCTTTTTAAATCTCTCATGTTTTTGATTTCAAAAATCTCAGGGAGTGATAAAACAGTGTACCTACCAAACAGAAGAATCTCTTTAAGAGTACTTTCCTTAAAAGTTAAGTTCCAGTAACTTCTAAGTGTTTTAAAATGAACTATTTCTTGCCAAATATTTTCCCATTGTAATAACTCAATTTTATCTTCTGGGAATCTAAAACCTTTATCTTCTGGTTTAAGTTTCTTGCTTTTTATTCCTTCCTGATTTCTTTCTTCTGAAACATACACTGACACCTTAGGTAACAAATCAACCGTAAAATGGATATTTTCGTCCACATACAAGCTTAAAATTTTTTTATCTTCAAATTTATCTTTAGGTTTTGAAGGTAAATAAAGTTTTTCCCATTCGTTTTTATGTTGGAAAGTTATAGGTACATCAATTTTTTCAAATTCTACCTCTTCAAGTCTTATTGCTTCTAAGAATTTGTCTAAGTAGTCAGCCTTTACCCCATAAATATTAAGCATCTCCAGAGGTTTAACAACAGAATTTTCACTACTTCTTTTTAAAGACATTTCCTTACCTTTAAGCCTTACTCCTCTTCCAAAGAGCTGAATAATCTGAGGTCCTTGTCCTTTGCCTATATTCAAAAGCCCCATTGAAGAGACACGCCAAGTATCCCACCCTTCAATAAATTTCTTTGAGCCGATGAGGATATTAATTTTTGAATTTTCCTTTTTAATGTCATCAAAAAGAGAGCCTGATAACACATCTTGTTCAACTTTAATATTTTTCTTCTCCAATTGTTTTTTAAAATCAGAAACATATCCAATGTTTATAACACCGAAGTATTCCTTTTCTCCAACTTTTAATCCAATCTCTCCTTCAGCATTTTTCAACTCATACAATTTAAGACTTCCTTTCCCGCCGAAAATCTTTTTGTATAGACTGTCAAGGTCAACACCTCTTTCCCTAAGATACTTAAACTTTTCCTCAAAGACATCTTTGCCATTTTCATCTTTTAAGTTTGACTTGCCAGTAAGAATTTTTTCTATCCAATTTTTTAGCCATGTTTCATCATCTATTACTCTTTTTACAAACTCCACGATCTGAATAACATCAGATTTCTCTCCTTGTCCAGTTACGGTAGTACCTACAAAAATCCACAAAGGTTTTTCCAGGTTGTATTCTTTTGCCAACTTTTCATTTTCATCGTAAAGAAGAATCTGTTCATAAAAGGAAAGAAGATTTGCCACAAACATTCCTTCCTGAAATTCCTGTGGAGAAAATCCGCCTTTCTTCACATTCAAGACAGTAAAGTCCTTGCCATATCCATCCAGGTAGAAGTATTTGTAGGAATAGTCAAATATGATTGATTTAGCGTACTCTTTAAGTGTGTCTATGTTAGCTTCAGATAAGATTTGTCCAAAGGTGGCACTGTATTCAAAAGTAAAGCCTTTCTTAGCAAGTTCATTTCTTAATTGCGCCCATTTTTGCTCTTCTGTCCTCCTACCTTTATGCCCTTCATCTACAAACAGGAGATTACTACCTTCAAAGGCATCAACAGAGATAGTTTGTCCTTTACCTTTTTTTTCCTTCGCAATTTTTGTAATCTCTATAATCAAAACCTCTCCTTCACTTTTTAAGCCTCCGTTTAAACTACCTGTATAAAGCCTACATGGAATACCACTTTTCTGAAGTTCTTCAAAATGCTGCCTTGAAAGCCCTTCGTTTGGAGTAATAAGGATAATACTATCAGGAGAGAACAATTTATAGTTCATAAACTGATAATAATTAATATGCATTATCAAAGTTTTACCAGAACCAGTTGCCATCCAGAAAGCAAGCTTTTTTAAATTTTCTTCGGTAAAAGAATTTACAAAATCTATACTTTGTTTTTTCTTATAATTCTCCAAAAACTCGTTAAGTTCTACCAAAAACCTATCTTTTTCATTCTTTAACTTATCAAGTACAATCTCTGTAAAAATTACCGCTAAGTATTGGAAATACCTTAAATTAATAAACTCTCGTCTTTTGCTTATTTTCCTTACATAATTTTGTATGTTTTGATCATACCTAAGCAAGTCACTATCAGAAATTTTTTTTCTTCCAAAAGCCGATATTAAAACATTTACAAAGTAAGTTCTTCCATTCTCATCAATACCAAGACGAGCATCTTTCATATTTTCTTTTATTTCTCCAAATTCCTCTACTCCAAAAAGTGAAAGCAAATACTTATTAAGTACAAGGTACTTTTCTATTTTCATACTTTACCCCTCTAAATCAAGGTACTTTTCTCCATACCTACCCCAATAACTTCTTAATTTCTTCTTTAGAAAGTCTTTGAATATAAAGATTTACATAAAAGTAATCTGGTTCACTTTTCATTGCTCTCGTTCTTATTTGAAATTTAGGATTTTCCATATCATCTTTGTCAAATAGTATTAAACCTATTCCAAACCTCATGCAGAGAGATTCAAGTCTTGGTATATCACTTTCAGATTGTTGGGGTATAACCAAATACACTTTATGACTAAAAACCTTATAGGAGCAAGATTGTCCAAAAGCAGTTACTAGTTGACTTACGTCAACTTTTATTTCAGCACTAACGATTTCTAATGGGGGTCTAATGGGATCTGCTTCAGAAAACTTATAAACACCTAAAACATCAGGAGTTCCCCATTTATCTTGAAATTTTGCACCACCTAACGGAATCGCTTTTGTACATTCTTCAAGTTCATTCACAAGATAATCTGCAAATTTTTCGTAGAAATCTTCTTCTTTTATTTTTATCTTTTCACTAGGCTGTAATTGTGATTTTTGAAATTCAGAAAGTATGTAAAGTCCTCTTTCTGGTATTACAACTTCTTTTTCTTTCCCTTTAATTATTCTTTGTCTAAAATCCCAAACAGCACCATGAAAAGTATTTTCTGGAACATTAGGAATATTCTCTTTTAAAAATTTAATTATTTCTGAATAACGAGCTCCCTCTGGTTTATCCCTTAGAAATTCCTTTACAGCTTTAAAAACTTTTTGTTTCACCGACTCTTCCATTTTACCTCTCCATTAGTTTTTTAAACTCAGGTTCTATATACCTTATTTCTACTTTATGATCTCCAAAATTATCTGTCAAAACACTTTGCCCATTTACATAAACAATATTCGGTTCCCAATCTCTTAACTCCTTTACTATAAACTCTTTATCTTCTTTAAAATCATCCTTAGTCCAATTATCATCGTACTCCCTCCAAACAATACCAATACTATCTCCTTCCTTTTCCCCGAGAATAAACAAATATTTTCTTTTATTATTCTTTACTTTTACCTTTTTAGTTCTTATCCCCAAAAGGTAATTAAACGTCTCTGGTATATCCACTACCATTTCCTCTGGTTCTCCAACTTCCGATAAATTCACTTTTAACTTGTAAGAAAACGGATTTTTTAGCATTCTCACATTCAAAAGGTAAGGGCTTTCATTTGTCTCAATATCAAGGAAGTATTTTAAGAGATATTCATCTTTAAAAAGTTTTAGCATTTGAGAGTTTTCTTTTAACTCGATATTATCCAAGGCATCTTCGTATTGTTCAAGGATTTGGTATTTGAAGAAACCTCCAATTCCGTCGCTATCTTGCGGTTTACCATCTTTCCA
>CALLBR010000032.1 GCA_937998865.1 uncultured bacterium | reverse complement strand
AGAGTTATTGTGTTGTAAATGGATTAGAGAAATGGGGATGTCTGTTTCATGTTATGGAGATGGATTGGATTGTTTTTAGAGGTGAGATAAGTGGTTTTTATGTTGTTCCTCATCATGTGATGGTAGATAAATTTGAATTTTTATAATAAATCTTAAATATAATTTTAAAATGAGAAAGTACATTACAACAAAAATTGTTGATGCAAAACCAATGACAAATCGTGATTTCCTTACAAGAGGAGGAAAAGAAATAAGCGATGATGTTCAGGAGATTCATGGTTATTTAGTAAAATATCCAGACGGATATATTTCATGGTGTCCGAGAAGTCAATTTGAGATTTCGAGTAGAGAGATAACGCCGGAGGAATTGTTTGCATTAAACGGAAGCAAAAGTTTTATTGTAGATGTTGATGATATCAATACATCTACTAAAGAAGGTAAGTTGTTGATAGCTGCTATTGCAAAAATCACAACAGAAAGCCAAACGGATAAAACACCTATAGAGGTTATTGATCAGATTGTGAATTTAAGTTTGGATATGATTGATGAGGGAAGCGGTGGACAGAATCCAGATGAAGAAAGACCAGACCGTGATTAGTAAATTAAGATTAAAAATTATCATTATATCCATTGCAGTATATCCGATACTGTGGTGGATATTTTTGTTATGTTTCCCCGTAATCAGTAGAAAGAAGTATGATTTATTTCTATTCGATGATTTTGAGCAGAAATTGTATTGGTATGTTTTCGAGACATCGGAATTATTGATTTATGTGTTAATGTGTTGGGTGATTCATAAATGGAATAGTTTTTATGATTTACAGAAATTGACAAAATGGCTGTATCTTTATCAAATATTCAGAGTCGTAGAGTATTGGTTGTTTCATGGTACAATTCCGTTATTGCCTTTTATTATAGCTTTGTGTATGTTGTCGGTCGATTTATATAGAGTTAAAAGGAAATAACTAATTATGGCGAAGTTTTTAATGCTAACAAGATTTTTAACAATGAATGTTTACAACCTATCTGCTTTCCCGTTGATGCAGATAGCGGTTAATGTGGCGGTAGAGCCTCCATATTTTATATTTTGGTTTATTAACGTGATGATGTGGTTGCCTGAATTTGCAGCAATAATTTCAAAGGGTTTTAGAAATTGGGTCAAAAGCGGTATTGAAAACGGAGACGGTGTATTAAATGCAAAAGATATGAATGGTCTTTTAATTTTCTGGACTAGTTCAATTTGTATGAAGTTGTTAGCATTGGTTGTTTCTTATGAATTGTTCTTTCAAATGCCTGTAGGTATCGAAACAAAAATGATATTGATAACGGGCGCAACAGGAGGACAGGGAATAGGAGCAGTTAGAAATTATGTTTTAAGTAAAAAGAGATAAAGATGAAAAGTTTAGTGGTTGTATTAATGTTTTTTAGCCTGAATGTAAATGCTCAGGTTTTTTTTGGTTTAGGATCGGGAGTTTTAAATGATAAGCGTGAAGAGGGTATTGGATATCATTATTTAAGAGGAGGTTATAAATCAAAGGGAGATAAGATTGATTTGATATTCTCAGGGGAATTAGCAATAAATAGAAATGTAAATCAGGGAGGAGTAATATTAGAAGTATCTAAAAGCGTTGGAATTATTGATTTTCTGATGGGTACAGTAGTAGATCGTGTTTTTAATGATGTTTGGTACGAAAAAAACAGGGTAAGCGTTTTAGGTGGTGTTTCTGTTGGTTTTGAGTGGTTGAAATTTGATTTAGGAATAAAGAGTGCTTTAAATGGATTTAAGAGAGATGTATTGATAACAGATAATCAAGGAATAAAGATAGGATCAGAAAGGGAGGTATATAAAGATTTTGCTTTAGTTGTGGGTGTTAGTTATTATTTAAGTAAATAATTTAGAGATGATTGTTAAGGAAAAGGATATAATTGAGATCATAAAAAAGGGTCAGCCTAAATTCATCAAAGAAGCAAAAGAAAAGCAGGCTGTTTTAAATGTTCATGTAAACAAAAGAGGGGTTGAAGAGCATTTGCAAAAAGTAGAAGGTTTTGAAAATCAGGAGCAATTTGAATTAAGAAAAAAGTTTGCTATTTCGAATAAATTCATGATTGCAAATTTATTACGTCCAGTTGATAAAATATTTACAGCTAAAGGAGGTAGTAAGATTTACAATGTTTCTGGTGAAAAGACAAAAAAAGAGTTAATCAAAAAGCTTCAAGATGTTAGATATGGGTATTCATTGAGAAAATGGATTCAAATGATTCAGGCAAACAAATTTTATTCAGACCCTTCTGGGCTTGTATTCTTTGAAGTGAGTAAAGACGGTTTGAAGACATACCCAACAATTAAATCAATCCAAAGTATAAGAAATTATAGCACAGAAGGAAGAGTTGTTGATTGGGTGTTGTTTGAGCCATTCAAAAAATATAGAGAGGATGGGAATGAGATGCCGGGAGAGTACTATAGATTTTTCGATGATCAGTATGATTATATATTTTTCAGAGATGGGGATTTAATAAAGAGGGTAGAGAAGTTGGAGAATAATTGGGAAAAAGTGCCTGCAATAGTAAATTCAAATATTCTTAACGATGAGTTAAAATATAGTGATTCGCCATTAGATTTAGTGATTGAATTAGCAGAGAAGTATCTAAGAACAAATACAATTAAGTCTATCCACGAGTTTTTACATGGGTTTCCTTTTTTCTGGATGTACATGAAAAAATGTAAATCATGTAAGGGAGCTGGATGGGTAGGAGAGGAAAAGTGCAAACCATGTAAAGGAACGGGAGCGGTATTAAAGAAAGATGTGAGTGATGTGATGTTGTTAAATACACCAAAGACAAAAGATTCTCCCACAATTGCTCCAAATGTTGCCGGGTATGTTGTGCCTCCTTTAGAAATACCAGAAGAGCAAAGGACAGAATTAAATTTTATTTGGATGCTTATGAGTTTTACCATGTGGGGTACGTCTCATGAGGATAGTGAAAACCCAACAGCAACAGCAGCATTTTTAAATGTCCAGCCTAAAAACGATAGCCTCGAATTTTTCACAGATGCTTTTCAGGATATGGAGCAAAAGATGGTTGATTTGATCGGTGAGTTTTATTACAAAGAGGCTTACAAAGGGAATTCAACTGCTTATGGTAGAAGATATTTAGTAGAAGACCCTGAGAAGATATGGGAAAAATATGTTAAGGCTAAAAATAACGGTTCTCCAAAATCAACGCTTAATCATATCCTTTCTCAATATTATCAATCTGAGTTTATGAATGATCCTGAAATGTTATCAATCATGTTAAAGGGTATGAAATTAGAGCCGTTTTTACATGAAGATTTCGTAAAGCTGAAAGGATTAATTGATGATGAATGGTTAAAAAGAAAAGTGTTCTTTTCCGAATGGTGGACAGGGTTAAGCGAGGATGAGGTATTGATGAAAAAGATTGATGTCTTAAAAAAGGAATTTGAAGAGTTTATAAAAGGTGTTAATTTAGCAGATAAGGAATTAATTGATTAATCAAATTTTATATAAAATGAAAAGAGTAAAAATTTACAAAGCAGAGATTAAAAAAGAGAAAAAAGGGAAAGCGGTGGTTAGATCAGTTTCTAACAAAAAAGGGAAATTCATTCGTGAAACTTCCGTTATGGATTCGACTTTTGAAAAAGCAAAACAAGGGGGTGATAGGTATATTATCGAAAGTGGTAAATACATAGAGGAAGTAACAGAAGAGAAAAAGAAAGATGAGCTTTCGAAAAAGAAAAGGGATGAGTTAGCAAAGGAGGCTGAAATTTTGGGGATTAAAGTGGTTGATTCTAATAAAGAAGAAACGATTATTAGTAATATCCTAAAAAAGATTTTCGGTAAAAAGGAAAAGTAAATTATTGTAATTAATTATCTTACTCCTATGAAAAAATTAATATCATTATTCTTAATTCTTATTATAGGTAGGAGTAGGATTTCAATGAAAAGCAAAAGAAAGTATGTTAAGTAAAGAAATGATTAAATCTTTGGCGGTAACTGCCGGGATTTCTGCCGATGATTTGGCAAATGCAATTTCCAGTGAAGAGGAAAAAAAAATTGATATCAAAACAAAGAAACATTTCACAGATGAGGAATGGGAAAAGTACGAAGATTCAATTGATAAGGAGAGAAAGGAAAAGTACGACGATGGTGTAAAAACTGGAACTAACAAAACAATCAAGTACTTAAAGGAAAAAGTGGGATTAGATTATGAGGGAAGGAAGCCAGAGGATTTCATTAAGAAGTTTAAGGATAAGGTTATTGAAGATGAAAAGCTAAGTCCCGAACCTAAGATAAAAACTCTCGAAACAGATATCGAAAAACTAAGGGATGAGATATTGGAAAAGGATAATAAGATTAACGAGAGCAATCAGAAATATCAAGGGTTAAAAATAAGAAGCTCCTTAGAGCAGTTTATCACAAGTGATTTACCCGTGGGGATGACGAAAGACGATGCTTTAACTATTATGCAAAGTAAAATGTCGTTCGGATATGATGATGAAGGGAAAGAGGTAGTAACGAAAAACGGGGAAGTTCTTAAAACTAAGACAAGAGAAAATGTAGGATTTAAGGATGCTATTAGTGATTTTCAGACAGAAAAGAAATGGAGAAACGGGAAGGAAGGAAGAGAGAATGATGACGATACCGGAGGCGGTGGTTTTTCCGATCCTAAAAAGATCAGAAAAATGTCTGATATGAGTAAGTATTTTGAAGAGAATAATATTAACCCATTGTCTCAGGAAGCGAGAGGATATATAAATGATGCGAATAGTGATGCATCAGAGAGTAAAGAGGAGTTTGAGTTTGATGAGTAGTTTTTAATAGGTGGTTGGTTGTTCATAAAAGCCCGGTGCGTAAAGTACTGGGTTTTTTTATTTATTTGAATATGTGCTATATTTGAATTGAAAAGGTGATGTAATACCTAGTGAATGGCAGTGTATTTGTTCTTAAAAAAGTATTTCAACGAAAAATTAATTATAAATGGCAGATTATGCAGCATCGGTATTGGCAAAGGCTCAGGTAATGATAAATGAGAATTTCCAAAAAGCCGAGATGAAAGAAAAACCAAGTTCAGTATTGATGATGCTTATGAAAAATAGGCAGTTTTTAATTCCTGACTTGAAGACTTTAAGGGATCGTGAGGACAGACCCACGAAAGCATATTTAAAACAAAGAGCTAAAAGGGCGACAACTGGAAGCAGGACACACAATCATACTGGGGGGAATTCAGATACTCAAGAAGTTGATATTGCTTATGATAGTTATGTGGATAATTTTTCAACATCTCTAAAGAGATCGGATAATAACTTATTGTCAGATGCTGAGATGTTAGCGCACGAGTTTCAAAATGCTTTCATTAACCTTCATGAAGATATTGAAACGGGGCTTGTTGGATTCCTTGATACAAGTAAAAATGGGATTAGTGCGCCACCATCTGGGACTCTTCAAAGAGCCAATTTTAATGTAGCAAATAATGTGTATGAAATTGCGTCCGGTGATGCTGATGAATTCTTGAACATCATTAAATCAGTATTCAGGCAGGAGAAGTATGGAAGAGGAAGTTTTGATATTATTTTGAGTTCACTATTATATTCGACTCATGAATTCAAAGCAAATCAGGGTAACGGTAACTCAACAAACTTAGGGTTTCAGTTTGGAGGTTTTGATGCAAAAGAGTCTATTGAAATTGCAGACGGCAATTATTTAAATGGGTTGGCTTTTGCTGCGCCTGCTGGAATGACTGGTATTTTGGATTGGATTCCAAAGCAAAACAGACAAGGAAAAGGGAACTTTGATTCTTACTTAGGAGGATTTTCAAGCATTGTTGATCCAATGACAGGATTATCATTTGCTGTTCATGGTTACACAGAAAGAGCAGATACAGATGACCAAAACGGTAATAGTCAGGATGAATTAACAGAGTGGGAGGTGTCAATTGATCTAAGTCCACAGGTAGCACCAATATCAACAGCAGACGAAACGCCATTATTTGCTTTTGGTCAATTGTAGTATTTTTCTTCAAATTTTGATTATAAGCCCTTCTAATGTTTTTTAGTTGGGCTTTTTTTATATTTACATCATGGCTAGAATAATAGAGTTCATTCCGGGAAGGTTTAAAGTAGAAAATGAGATTGTTACAAAATACACTCATCAATTGCATGTCAATGAAGATAGTGTTGGTGTTTGGAATGTTGGGAATGGTAGATATGTAGATGGTCAAGAAAGACATTTTAATGAGTGGTTAGATAAAGACGGTAATAACTACACATCTTTAGAAAATCTAATTAACGACTTAGATACTTTTTTTTTTCAGGATAGTGATGTAGGTAGTGGGTTAGTAACAAATTACAGAGCTTCTAATTTTGATGATATCGCAAATGTTGCGCCTAATCCACAAATAAACGAAACGGTTTTTGTTGAGTATGGTCAGGGTGTTTATTTCTTCAATAGAAAGCCGGGACAAAGCATTTATATATGGAATGGAAGTGTTTGGACAAATGATTTAGAAGAGGTCATAACAAGATTAGGGGTAACTACTGATACCGTTAATTCAATGATCCTTGTAAATTCTAACCAAGATACCGCAATAGCTCAAAACGCTAGTAATATCACAACCGAAACAAATAATAGGGTTTCAGGGGATGAAGGGAGTGTTACAATTCATAATGATGTAAACAATGCAGGAAGTGGAGAAATAATAACTAGTCAAGAAAGACAAGATATAAATGCATCAATAGGAGTTCATAGTGATGTTGATTTGTCCGGGGTGTCAATAATTAACAATTCAGTTTTAAGGTGGAATGGATCAAATTTTATTCCGTGTTTGAATCAGGTGATTCTAAGTAGTTCGTTGCAGATCAATAATTCAAATGTTTTCACGGAAAAATTAGGAGTAGATATCAATATACAAAGGATAGCACAACATAAAATAAAGGTAGATTACAATTGGTCTGTTAATGATGGTGGTCAGGATTTAAGAACTTTAATAAATTTTGCAGATAGCCGGATTCAAAATGTTTTAACTGAAAGTGATGTTCATAGACAAGAGCCAAAAGATACAGCAGGAATAAGTTTAGATGGAAGAGGGACAAACCAGATTTATTCATTTAGCAAGACATTTATAGTTAATCCGACAAGCGTCGGGAATAATAATTTATCTTTGCAATTTGCAGGAAGTGAAAATGGGAATTTAGCAAGTATTTGGGGAGTGGTTGTAGAAATTGAAGAATTAGTTGAGGTAATTGGAAGTTAAAACCAAATAATTATGATAGCTTATATTTATAAAATTTCAGAAACGTTAAATAATAAAGTAAATATTGAAAAACTAGATTTAGAAATCAGGGCTAGTGTAATCAGTAATTATTTAACGCCTCCTTATATCACAAAAGGAAGAATATATGTTGATTTTGAAGTTGATGCCAGTGAAAACGATAAATTAGTATTGAAAAGTATCATTAATAATCATGATGGAGAGTTAGCGGATGTATCAGAAATACATGTAAACGCCAGAGAGAAAAAGATAAGAGAAATGACAGAGATGGCGTTATATCATCCGTTATTAACAGAACATGAAACAGTACAATATTTAACTAGTATTGACAATCATTTCAACGGGTGGAAAAGATCAGGAGTAAATAGTGTTTTGATTGCGAAAATTCAGGAAGATGCTAACAATATAAATCATGTGCAACATGGATTTCTAAATACAATAGTTAATACAGAAGGAAATAAAACGTTTGAATTCTTAATATCAATCATAATTAAATGAAAAAATTAAAAGCCATATCAATCGCAGGAGGAGGAGAAAACGGAGCGGTTACTGTTGGACGATTATCACAAAGAAATATCAAATATGATATAGGTGATGGGACAAGTACAGGCTCTTTAATGTTGCCTTTTGTAATGCTAAATAAATGGGATGAATTAGAAAGGGCTTATGGGTCGGTAAGTAATAAAGACATATTAGAGAGGTCAGCATTTAAAGGAGAAAAGGTGA
The DNA here is from genome assembly GCA_937998865.1 of uncultured bacterium. Lineage (GTDB taxonomy): Bacteria > Nitrospirota > Thermodesulfovibrionia > Thermodesulfovibrionales > Thermodesulfovibrionaceae > Thermodesulfovibrio. The sequence continues at coordinate 36,913 of CALLBR010000032.1, read as the reverse complement.
GGTGGGGATATATAATAAAAAGATTTGGATTGTCTTTTGTTGGTGGTAGGAAATCAATTGGAACATCAAATAATCTTTTGAAAAAGATAAATGAATTTATCACGGAAAAAGATTTTGATAAAATCAATCATTTAGGGAAGATAATGTATGTTTCTGCTTTCTCATACAATTACAAAGAAAATGTTTCTTTCCGGTCGGATGAGTGGAGTGGTGATTTTGAAGGTTATAAAAAGAAGATATGGCACAGTGCAAATGCTCCTTTTGTGATGAGTGTGGCAAAAGACACAAGATATCCTAATAATGAAGGAGAGGTTGAGGAGTGGGGAGATGGTGGAATTGATAACGGTCATGAATCCGATTATTTATGGTCACGAAATGATATTTTAGAAGTTGATTTGGTTTTACATAGAGATAGACCTGAGAGAAAAAATGAAGGTGATTTAAAAAACATGTTTGACGTAGCAAAAAGGGTGTGGGATGCGAGGAGTATGAAAATTGCAAACATGAATGTAGATGAAGTCATAAATTTGTGTCAAAACAGAAAAATAAATTTAAGGGTTCATTGGACTCCTAAAGAGTTAATACAAGGAAATAACGCATTTACATTTGATCAGGAAAAAATGAGGTTATTTATTAGGGAGGGCAAAAATTTAGGTTTTGATAAAAAGTACATTGACGAATACGAATTATGATAGTAGATAGAAGAAAATTAAGAGAGGATTTGTTTGGGTTGGTTGGTTTTTATCAAACTAGCAATCCAGAATATCCACTATTAGCCGAGTGTTTATTAGAGTCGAGGAGTGGTCTTTATTTTAATGATGCTCATAGCTTATTAGAAAGCATAGAGAATATTGATCAGTCAATAAAAAATTTCGCTCATTATAAATATCCAGATTACACGGCAGATAATGATGCAAACGGTATTTATAAGAAAGGGTCAAAAGTTGCTTTTAACGGTGTGAATTATGAATATGTAAATGATTCAGAATCTAAAGGAGGAAACCCACCGACAGACGAAGATTATTGGAGTGAAATAGATGAATTAAGTGATTATCTTATAAAATCGGTTTATTCTGGAATAGATAAAATGATTGATGATTGGATGAATTATAAAAAGGTAAGGAGTGTTGTGAAATCTATTTACGACAGGATATTGCTTTTTAGTGGCGAACCAGATTATGACGATATAGTTAGGGGAGAAAATGAATTTGTAGGTTTAAAGATCAGGCAAAAAAAAGGTGAAAGCTCTTTAGTTACCATTATCAATAAAATAGGACATCATTTTGAAGGGAATTTCAATGGTCTTAATGTTTTGTTGTATCATAGTTCGCAGCAAGAGCCGTTAACAACGTTTGTGATTAATCATAATAAATCTAAAAGCAGTGTGTGGAGTAATATCAATGAAGACAACATATTGCGTTATGAATCAGATTTACATGATGTAGGAGGAGATTTTTATTTAGGGTATAGACAAAGCCAATTATTATCATTAGGCGGAAGAGCTATAAAAATGAGGATTATATGGAACGAAATGCCAGATAGTAAATATCATAAGTGGAATGAGTATTATAAGCAGTGGAGTAATTTTATTTTTGTGACTGGATTTTCGGTTGATGAGAGTGTAATTGATGACGGGTTTGATCCTGCGGAGGTATCGGAATCATATACAGAAAATTATGGGTTAAATCTCAACATAACTACCAAGTGCGATATAGGTAATGCTATTGCTATGGAAGAGGATTTGTTTGAGAGTTGTTTAAAGCAGTCTGTGGCAATGAAATTACTTAGTAGTATGGCGTACAATACAAGAGGAAGTAATAACCTCGCAAACCAGTTAAAAAACGAGGCTAAAAAAGAGTTATTTCATTCAAAGGGAGTTTATGGAACGGTTTACGATAATTACCAAAGTTCGGTAAAATCACTTAGCTTTGATTTATCAGGACTAGGGGAAAGTTGTTTCCCTTGCGATGATGGAAGTGAAGATATAATTGCAGGATTAGGTACATTATCATGAGCGTAATAATTCAGGCTATAGAGAAAATAGAAAATATTCTTAATGGGATAGAAGGTATAATAAGAACAGAGGCTAATGAAAACAGGAATTTTATGGCTGATCTTAATAGGGATCAGTTATTAAGAGGAGAGAAAAGTGATGGTAGTGAAATGCCTAATTATGTAAAAGATTCTAAACAACCGCAAGCACCGGGTAAAATTGTTCTGTTTGAAACAGGGGATTTTCACCAAGGGATAAAGCCAATATTAAACGAAAAAAAATATTTGTTTGATGGCGATGATGATAAAACCGATTTAATGATTCATAATTATGGTGCTAAAATATTTGGTTTGACTGATGAAAGTAAAAAGGAATTAAGAGAAAAATTAACACCGGGAGTAAAAGAAAGAATTAGAAAAATACTATGAAAAGACTAACACCAAACTCAATAAAAAATTTACCTGAATATATTGTGTCTAATCCTTTTGGAATAGATATGGTGGTTAATGGATTACAAGAAAAATTTAAGGAGTTCGATTGGTTGGAAAAATCTTTTGGCAGAGCGGTTTATATGAGCCATAATAATACAAAGGATAAAGATGATCAATTCAGAAGTGAAAGAAAGTATATCTACCCGGGGATATTTGTTAAGGAGGGATATGATTTTGCAAACTTGTTAGAGGTGGATAATTATAAATCATATTGTTTCTTCATTGCTCATGATAATGAGAAGTCAGAGGATTATAAGGAAAGGATTAGAAATAAGTTCACAAGAGAGATTAGTTGTATTTTTTGGATGAATTTAAACGAGGTCGATTGTGATAGGGATGAGGATTTTATAGAGGAGATAAAAAGGGATATCATAAAGCAAAGCGGAAACGCTAGATATCCAGAAAGTTTAAACGGTGGTTGTGTAATGGGGGTAGAGTTGAAAAGTGTATATGATGAGCCTGATAATATATTCGAGGGTTTTAGTTTTGATACCACAAACACTCAATTCCTTTATTACCCTTACAGGGGTTTAAGGTTCGATTTTAAGTGTTATTATTATGAAGGGTGTTAAAAATATGTGCAGTTGGTATAAAAGCGAAAGATATGAGTTTGAAGTGGATAAAATCAATTCAGCGATAAAATACACGGGCATTGTTTTATGTATCGTTGTAATGGGATTATTAACAATATTAACAATTAACTAAAAAAGATAATGAGGGATTTAGTTTTGAGAAAAGGTTCGAAAAGAACTAAGGTTGTTTTGTACGATTCAATAAAAGAGATTTCAGCAGAAAGAGACCATGAAATGGAAAGATTGTTTTTGTTAGATAGCGGTGTTGGGTCAACTATGAATTCCGTTTATAAGCATCATTCACTAATAAACCAAAATCTTTCTAACGGTAAGGTGCAGGAAGCTATAGAGGAGCAAAGGAACTTGATGAATAACTATTATATGATAATTAAAGGATTAGACGTTAATAGTTTTTGTATCATTCCAATGATTAAAAGTATCAATGGAGAAGAGGTAAATGATTTTAGTGAAAACAATTTAAAAACAACAATTAAGTTTTTATCAGATAATGGATTAACAAAATCAATGATATTATCCGAGATCAACCAAGTAAAAAAAAAATTCACAGAGAGCTTAAATCTTATTTCCCGGAAAGATATGGAGATAGTGGATTAGTTAATATTTACAGTGAGATTCTAAGAAAAGTAATTGCTCAAAACAATTCTGTAATCATGGATTATGGAGGTAATGAAGAAGGAGCGGAAAGACAGAGGAAAATAGTAAAAATTGTAGATAATTATTTGTTGTCATTACAAAAACCAAAAGAATTCAGGTCTAATCAAGAGAATAATTATTTGAATCAAAAGGATTTAGCATTTGAAGAGATGGTTGCTTTAATGGAGGAAATGGGTGTTAGAAATCCTAAAAAGTTATCTGTGTTTGAGTTTCAGCAAAGAATAGAGCATTACAGGAAAAAGAAGAAATCAAATAATAAAGGTTAAAAATGGCTAAATTGCATTAAGTGCAATTAAATAGCTATTTATGAGTAATGGATGGAAGGAGCTATTAGATTTAGAAGATGATAGCCAATTAAGAGAAGCGATAGAATTATTATTGAGGTTTGATGAGGTCTATGAGAACTTTATAAAAAAAGTAGTTCAATCAAGATCAAAATATTCTACATCGGTTAAAAAAATCGTTGAGAAATCTAAGCAGTTAAAAGAGCAAACAGACGGATTAAATGTCACTTTAGAAACAAACAGGGAAAGGCTCAAAGAAATAGCAGCGCAAAGCGAAATAACCGCATTACAATATGGTGACTTAAAAAAGAAAATATCCGATTTAGATAAATCTATATTGAAGTTAAGAGACGATCAGGATAAATTAAAAAAATCAACTGACGAAACTTTGAAGCTTCAAAAAGAAGAGGAAAGATTAAAGAAAAGATTAAGCGGTTTAAATAAGGATCAGGCTAAAGATATTGCTAAAGTTAAGGTAAAAATTCAGGAAAGAAACAAAGAGTTAAAAGAGAGCGCAAAACAATCTTTAGGATTAATAACCTTGTATGAGAAAGAGAGTAAAAGGTTAATTGATCTAAGAAATAGTTATAAAAAAGCTGCTTTAGAACAGGGAGAATCATCAAAAGAAGCGAGGAGATTAAATAAAGAAGTCACAGCACTTGATAGGAAGTTGAAAAGGATTGATAAAAATGCAGGACAATTTCAAAGAAGTGTTGCAAATTATCCTAAATTTCTAAGTGCTATAAGTGTGAAATTTACAGCAGTATTAGTTGCGGTGACGGGGCTTATAAACGGTATCGGAAGAGCTATAAAAACGTTCAGAGATTTCCAAGATACAAACAGTGTTTTAAATAGTATTCTAGGTAAGACAAGCGAGGAGACGGCAGAATTAAGAGAGCAGCAATTAGAATTAGGAAAAAGCACGGAGTTTTCAGCTTCACAAGTTGCTAAAGCACAAACAGAATTAGCAAGATTAGGGGTAAGTCAGGAAAATATTATTAAAATGACTCCTGGGATTCTGAGTGCAGCCACAGCATTAGGAACGGATTTAGCAAGTGCAGCAGGATTGGTAGCGGGGCAGTTAAACGCATTTCAATTAGAAGCCAGTGAAAGCAAAAAAGTTGCTGATATATTAACAAAAACAACTCAAATATCTGCTTTTAATTTCTCGAAACTTGAAACAGCATTATCTATTGTTTCTCCTGCTGCAAAAGCGGTAAATGTCAGTTTAGAAAGACAAAACGCAATTTTAGGCGTAGCGGTTGATAATAATATTGATGCATCTGTGGCAGCAACTGCATTGAGAAATATATTCATTGATCTTTCTGATAAAGGGTTAACGTGGGAGGATGCTATGGATATTATAAATGATTCTACAGATAGGCTATCAGCAGCTAATGAATTGTTTGGAAAAAGAGGAGCGGTTGTTGCTAGTGTAATTGCAAATAATACAGATAAGATCAATGAGAATGAGAAGGCTTTAGAAAACGCAGCAGGGACAGCGGAAAGGTTTGCAAAAGAGCAATTAGATACTTTAACAGGAGATATTAAATTATTAAGTTCCGCATGGGAGGGTTTTTTGTTAGGTATAGAAAAAGGAGATGGTTTAATAGCTTCTTTCATCCGGGGAACTCTTCAAAGTTTAACGAAAATATTAGGGGAAATAACGCCCGATATAGAAAAGCAAACGTCATCATTAGAGTTGCAAAGACAGGAGTTTAATGCGTTGATAGGGGTATTGATCAAACTTAATCCAACGGAGGAGGAAAGTAGAAAGATAATAAATCAGTTAAATACAGAGTATAAAGATTATTTACCAGCTTTAATAACTGAAAAAACGACAAAAGAGGAGTTAGCAAAAATTCAAAAGCAAGTAAATACAGAGATATTGAATACGATCCTTTTGAGGCAACAGGAGGAGAATTTGCAAAAGATATCGGAGAATCAAATAAAATTAGCTCAACAAGTCATTGATTTACAAAAGGAGCAAAGCGTTTTAATACAAAAGAACGAAAAGCTAAATGACACATCGAGTATTGAGAATTTAGTTGGGAAAACGGGAGATTTAACAGAGGCACAAAAAAAGAATGCTCAGTTACTTGTTTTTAGAGCGAAACAAAGCAGTGATGAAGTTAAATTTAACGAGGAAAGAATTAGTTTAATTGATGGTGAGATATCAAGAATTAGAGCTTTAATCCAAGGAGGAGACGGGTTAAAAAATAGTATCAAAGAAAGAGCTGATCAGTTAAGGATAATTTTAGGATTAGACGAAAAGGAGGAGAAATCTATAGGGAGAAAGATAAAAGGGTTTAAAAAGATTAAAGAAATAGAAATTACTCCTAAGACAATAGAAATAAAAACAGAAGGAATCGAACAAATACCAGTTGAGATAAAAAAAGCAACAGATAAAACAGATGAATCTTTAAAGAAGCTGCAAGATTTACAATTATTAAGGGCGCAAAACTTCCTTTCTGATTTGTCAGGTCAGGTGTCACAATGGGGAAACCAAATAGGTCAATTATTCAGTAATATCAATGAAAGAAGACAGCAAGAGAGTGATTTGAGAATTGATAGGTTGGAGCAAGAGAGGGAAAGGGAACTCGCGATAGTAGGTGAAAACGCAACACAAAGAGAGGCTATAGAGAAAAGATTTGATGCAGAAAAGGAAAAGATAGAAGAAGAGCAAATTAGGAGAAGTAGAAGAGTTGCTGTTTTTCAAAAAGCATTGGCAATAAGTCAATCTCTAATAGATACAGCAGCAGCAACAATTAAAGCAGTTAGAAATGCTGGAGGTTTGCCAGTGGGGTTGCCTTTTGGGATAGCGACAGCAGCTTTTGGAGCATTAAGAACGGCAGCAATAGCAGCCGCTCCAATCCCTGCTTTTTCAGGCGGTACAGATAATGCACCGGGAGGACTTGCTTTTGTAGGCGAGGAAGGAAGAGAGATAGTTTTAGAGCCTAATGGTAGGATGTATTTAACTGGTGATTCTGCGGAGTTGAGAGATATACCAGAAGGATCAACGATTTTAACAAATGCTATTACTGAAAATATTCTTAATTCAAGAAAGAAAGGGGATGATAGCGGTTCAATTCTTTTAGAAAAAGAGGTAAGAAATAGAAAAAACAATCAAAATCAACAGTTAGAGAGGGTAATCAAAAGCAGTAACGATAAAGTAAAAGAGAGTCTTTTAGAAATCACGAAAAATATTGAGATACATAATTTTAAGTTTGGTAGAAATGGTTTAGGAAAAGATATAAGAAGAGGAGGAACAATAAAAAAAGAAATTAAGGAAGAAAATAGATTTTAAAATGGCATTAGGGTTATTTGATATAAAGAGTAAATTCGAGTTAGTCGATGTTGATAGTGTTTTTTTAACTGAAAACAATATACTCGAAATACCGGAAACCACTGGATTCAGTTCAATTATAATAAATGTTTTAAGGGAATTGGAAGATAGGGGAGGAAGTAATTTTGAGTTTGGAGATGAAGAGAGTTTTGTTGGATTTGATCATCATAATGGAGCTTTTTATGCAATTGATGAAATTATAAAGGTAAATGGTAGCGATTCTAATATAATGCTTGTTTTTTCTTTACTAATTCAGGAAGAATATGTAAAAATATACGAAGGAAATATAATTCCTTCAAGTATGGAGGAGGAAGATGATCAAGTATACTTCAGGGTTAAGAGAATTTATTTTGGTGAATTATTGAGAACTAGATTTGATGTTGAGAATGATATTGAATCTAATGTTGATTTGAGTGGGAATAAAATTCAAAATTTTGATTTATTTAATCTGCCATTGCATTCTAAAGTTTATGAATTAGAAGGAATTAAAAACAATAAAGATTCTGAGATATTAATAGAAGATAGTTTTTTTAATAATAATTTAGACCTAGGAAGTTTATGGGGTATAGCTGGATTTAATCAATCAACTAAAGATTTAAAAGATTTTAGTGATTATGGGAATATTTACATGCAATATGAAGAAGGTGTTATAAACAATGGGTTACAGGGATTGCATGTGAATCAAAATCCAATAGTGAGAAATAAGCTTCATTTATACAAAACAGAAGTTAATGCAAGGGTAAGAATTAGAATTAATCATACAATTAGTTTTGTATTAGATACAGAGGGTATAAGCTTAAGCGGACAGACGGGAAATTTTGATGAAATAACAGCATTAAATATTTATATATGGAGGGTTAATAACGGGGTTTTTGTAGATAGAACGGAATTGTTCACAACAGGGAGTTTGAATACAAGCGTTTTTCAGGACAATGTTTTTGTGGAATATGATGATGAGTTACAATTAAATGGAGGAGATGAGATTTATTATGGATTTCAGTGGTTTTTTGGTGTAGGGGGATTTAATCGAGCGCAAGCATTTAATTTTTTATTTCGATCTATAGAAGTATTGTCAGGTTTTGCAATAATAAACACAAACCAAAGATTTCCTGTATCTAATGCGAAGGGAGGATTTATATATGACGTTTTAAATAGGCTAATACAAAAAGCAATTAGTGGGAATGGAGTGGGTGAGATCAGAATACATTATATTAATCTAACTGGAAATTTTCAAGTTGGGCAAATTGTAATAGGTAAAGAAAGCAGAGCAAAGGGAAAAATATTTGCATTAGATGGTGTTTTAAGCCTGATAGAGGTTCAGGGGGCTTTTAAGGGAAATGAGTTAGTATATACAAATAGTGGAAGTGCGGAAATAGATTTTATGATTTACGGGAAGATTGGGAGTGGGATGATATTGAAATCAAATTTATTAGAAAGTGAAGAACAAAATGGGGAAGATGGTTGTGCAGCCCTTAATTTTATAACAAACGGGTTTGCAATAAGGAATTTTATAAATGAGGATTATGAAAACGAAAGATTTTATAGTAAGGGAGAGAAAGTTAGATTTAATAATCTTGATTATAAATACATAAATGAAATAGTTGCTAAAGGTAATGAGCCTACAGATATAATTTTTTGGAAGCAAGAAGATGGACGAAAAATTAGAAGTTCTATAAAAAAGATAATTGATTTTATAAAGTTTAGATATGGTGCTGGGATTAGTTTAATTAGAGAGCCGGGTATAGGATTTGAGACAGATACTAATGAGAAAATAACCAGAGTTTTAATAGAAAAAAATAATTTTTTCTTTCAAAATAAAAAAATAATGTCTCTTGATAATATTGAGAATCCAGTAATAAGAAAATTTAACAAAAATGTGATTTTTAATGAAATAGAATTAGGATTTAATGTGTATGCAGAGGAAAATGAGAACAATTCAATAAACGGTTTTAATACTATAAGAAATTATTTAACTCCTATCGAAAAAGACAAAAATAAATTAAGTTTAATAACAGATGTCGGAACTGATTCCTTTGAGATAGAAAGGTTGAGGAGGTTAAGTTTTATTGATACTTCCGATGAATCGGATGAGAAAGACGATGATACTTTTATTATAAAATGCCAAAGACATAATGATGTAAATCCAATTAAAGGTTCAGATAGAAATATACCGGGTTTTATAGGTAATGTAAATCGAGTAGTAAATGAATTTGTTTATGGAGGACTGTATTTAGGTGATTTCGCAGATAAAATAAGTACTATAACACATGTTGGTGTAGGAACATTTAATATTAAGAAAGTTATTTTTAATGAAGATGAAAACTCAACAACAATTTCAACAGTAGAACCAATCGGAGGAGTAGGAGTGCAAATAATTAATGATTATGAAGTATATTTTGATATAGATGTGTTTCTACCTGAAAGATTAACAGGGTTTCTAAATGTATCTAATGGTGGAGATATTTATAGTGAGTATAATATAGACCATACGCCTACAAATTTTCTTATAAATAATTTTAGTTGGTTTGGATCAGGTTTAATAAAGAAAGAAGATAGAGAAACTATTAAATTCACAAGCGGAAAAAATAATTATTTCTTTGAAAAACAGTATCTTAATCAAGAGTGTGTAAATAATAGTGATATAATAAGAGAGAATCAAAATTTCGAATTAGAAAGGTTAAGAGAATATGATCCAGAAATTTTTGGTGATTATATTTATAATTTGTTTTGCTACATGGATTTTATAACATTTAAGAGGTTTAAAGAGGCTATGGTTGGAGAATCTATGGAGGACATTAATTATGGATTCTTGGAGTTTCAAGATAATAATGGGGTATTAAAAGAAGGATTCCCCATGGATATAAAATATAACCCTGTTAATTTAAGGGTTGAATTAGAAATATGGGAAAAACGATAATAAAATGAAAGAACAAAACATAATAATAGAACAGTATATAAGTGTAAAATTAAATGTTGATGAACCAATATTGTTGCTAGGGTACGCAGATAGTGGAAAGAGATTAAAATATGAAATTGTAGAAGGGTATGAACATGCAAAAATAGTTGATGAGATAGAGCTATTCGGTATATCAAAAGGGGTTATTAAACTAAAAGCATCGGTTGATTCAGATGAGGAGTATAATTATGCTGAGAATATACAAGAGATAGAAATAAAAGAGGCAGATTATTATGAGAAATTAGGGGCTATTTTAAATAAAAAAAACAAAGTAGACTCAGATGTTAATGATTTAACTGAGATATCAAAAATACCAACAGCACAAGTAAAAGAGTTGTCATTTAATGTTTTAGAGTCTGTTGTTGAAGTTAAGATTAATGGAGTATTGTATACAATTGATCAAAAAAATATAGCTTTGAAATTCATAAATTCTTCCACCATATTTTGGAAAGAAAATATAGAAAAAGAGTTATTAAAGTTAGAGGAAATGAAAAGTGAGTTATGAACGAATTTAGAGAATCAGGAAATATTTATGTGAGTAAGTCTGGAAGCGATAGCAATGCAGGAAATACACCTGACTTTCCTAAATTGACTATTAGAGGAGGGTTGGCAGTTCTAGGAGCAGGGCAAACGTTAGTAATCGGAACAGGAATATACTCAGAAGAGAATTTAAATTTAGGATCAAGAAATATAAAGGGGGACGGAATAGTTATAATAAGTGCATTAAATCAAAATCAAAGCGTTTGCTTTTCTGGGTTACCTTCAAATCAAGGGGGGGCGGTTGAAAATATTATTTTCACAGGATTTTTGTTAAATGTAATTGCTAATAATTCCTTTAATCAAAGGGGAAATTTTACAGATTGTACGTTTATTGGAGGGGAAAACAGGCAATTGATAAGTAGGGGACAAATGAGGAGTTCATATAATAAATGCAAATTTTTAAACTGCAATTTAAATATAACTAGTCTTTTAGGTGATCCAGCTCCTTTATTCCTTAACAACACTTCTTTTATATCGAATAGTATCTTAATAAATACAGGGGTAAACATAACATCTTTACCAAATAGTAGAATGGAGTCTAATCAATTAACAAGAACCATTTGCAGTGGGGTAGAGTTCAATATAAATAATTCCATAAGAGAGTCAACGTTAGTAGGTTCGATTGAAAATATTTCAACTATAGAAAGTGATCCTTTATGGCTAGGAGACATAGAGAAATTGGAATTTTTGGTTAGGGAAGATAGTCCGCTAATTGGTTCTGGATTTCAAGGAGTTAATATTGGGTCTGTAAAAACTGGAAATCTACAAAACAGAAGTTCACAAGAGTGGGGTTTAGACCCAGAAAGCGAAAGTAATACAATATTCAATGTGAATTCAGCGATCAATCTAGTTAATACAAGTAGTAGTGGATTTAGGGAGTCAAAAGAAATAGATTTAAGACAGATTAGAATTAATGTGATTATTAGATTCAATGGGGTTTCTGATTTTCTAAACAATGTTATTGATTCTAATAATTTATTAGCAAATCCAAACAGACTAACTTTCGAGGCTCAAACAGCAGGAGCAGACAGAATATTTGACGGTGTTTGGAAAAAGTTTACTTTCAATTACCCTATGAGAATTGATGGAAGTGGTAAATATACCGGAGAGTCTGGATATGATGTATCTAACGAAAATGATTTGTCTTTTCAATTCATAAAATTAAGGATCAATATAATACCAAATTATAATCAGTCATGAGTGAATTAGGAGATTTTTATGGAGTTTCAATTGAATTAGAAAACACAATTTCTCTGTTTAGAGGTTATTCAATAGAGTTTTCAGAAAATTTAGTTATTCGATTCTTTAACTCGTTTGGAGATTCAATTGAAAGATTAGATGAATTGGAGTTAAATATAGATGGTGTAGTAAATACGATAGAAAATATAGAAGGTGGAGAAATAAGTTTATTCGTAGAAAGTCAGTCAAGCTTTAATGTAAAAGCAACATCAGAAGGAGAACAAGGATTTGAGTCTTTTATACATCCCGGGGGAGATGTTAATTTAGTGATTGAAATAAGATTGTTAACCCCTCCATGTAAAGAGGATAGAAGTATAAATTACAATAACTTCTATCATTTTAGCAGGGTTAATAATGTGAAGATTCAAGATATAAATTCAATGTCTTTTTGTTCGTGTGAAAGAGGTGTGCAAGATTATTTACCAAATGGATTTCTTAGAAATAATTTGTGTTATATACCTATCATTTCACCAAATGAGGAATTTTCAATACAGGTTAATTTTAAGGATAGTGATTATATAAATAGGGAAAAAGTTAGAATTGCTATAATGAGGGGATATGATATAGTTAGAGATAATTTTTTAATAGTAAATGAGGTTGGAGTAAATGATCAAGATAAGAATTATTATTTCTCATATACTCCAAATGAATTATTCTTATCAGAGGCGTGTAATTATAGATTCATTCTCTATGATGAGAACACAAACGATGTTTTGTTAATTAGTAATTATTTTGAATTCTCAAAAGAGGGACATCAAGAGGAAACAATTTATTTAGAATATAGACACAGCTCAAATAGAGATAATTATGTTTATAGTGAATTACCAAACTTTAAAAATAAGGTTAGGATTCATTTAAACGAGGTGGATTCAAATGGAGAATATGAAATAAAAGAATATTTTGAGCAAACAACTGAAAATATAAGGATTCAAAAAAATAGGAGTAAAAAGGTGTTGAAGTTAGAGAGTTTCTTTTTTGATGAATATGCTCATGATGCTATGAGGTCTTTAAGTGTCCATGATGATATACAAATAAATGGGAAAGAAGTTAAAATTAAAAAAGGATATGATACAAGTAAAAACAGAAAGAATTCATTAAATATAGGGACCGTAGAGTTTTACGATCAAGCTTTTAGTAAAATAAACATAAATGGAAAAATATGAAAGTTATATTAGATAATGGACATGGAGCGGAAACAAAAGGTAAGAGAAGCCCCAAAGGTTTATTGACAAGTCCGAGAAAAGTAGCTTTATATGAATATGAATTCAATAGAGATATTGTTTGCAGATTAATGAAAATGTTGAAAAAGGAAGGTATTAAATATTTTGAGCTAGTACCTGAAAAAAATGATGTTAGTTTATTTGAAAGGTGTGAAAGAGCTAATAACCTTCAAAAATTGTATAAAGATTGCTTCTTAGTTTCTATTCACGCAAACGCAGGAGGAGGAACGGGATGGGAAATATTTACAAGTATAGGAGAGACGGAAAGCGATAATATAGCAGAGTATTTTTTTAGTGAGGCTGCTAAAGAATTTCCAGAATTTAGAATGAGAAAAGATGTCAGTGATGGAGATAATGATAAAGAAAGTCAATTCTATATTTTGAGAAACACAATTTGCCCAGCAGTCTTAACGGAAAACTTCTTTATGGATCATCAAAAAGATTTGGCGTTTATAATGTCTGATGAAGGAAGAGAAAGAATTGCAAAAATGCATTTCAAAGCAATCGTAAATTACATAAATAGTCATGAGTAAAATTGGAGGATTAATAAAAGGTATATTTTCCGGGCAGGGAGGATTGATAAAAAATGTCAAGGATTTAGCTGATGAGTTCATACATACCAAAGAAGAAAAAAATCAATTCAATTTAAAAGCGCAGGAGGTAATACATAAACAAGAGTTAGAGGCATTAGAGAAATCAATTGAAATTGAAAAAGGTTTCAATGAAAGAACTATAAAATTAGAGGGTACTGCAAGCGAATTAAAAGGATTTGGATTGATAGGAAATATCATAGTTTTTTTAAGGGCAGCATTTAGGCCTTTGTTTAGTTATGGAGTGGGGTTTACTGCTATAATGGTTTTTATGGGTTATTATGAGTTGCCGGAAGATGAAAGCATTAAAAAGCTATTTAACTTAATATGTGGAATAGTAATTGTTTTCTATTTCGGAGAAAGGGCTGTTAAAAACGTTATTCCTTTAATTGGTGTATATATGGGGGGTAGTAAAATAAAAACATCACAAAAATAATAAACCACATTATTTAACAATTATCAAAAAAAGATAACGATTAGCTTTGTTATCTTTTTTTTATTCCTTAGTTTTGAGTTATAATCAATAAAGAAAAATAGTTATGAAAAGTGTAGAAGAACAAATTTTTGAAACATTAGAAAATGGTGGTTTAAATTGGAAAGTGACTAAAGAAAATCTTTTGTTGCCCGATGGAACGGAAACAGGATTCTTTGGGGCTGTAAGATCGGATAATAGAAGTTGTTTAGGAACTTGCACAAAACAGTATGAAGTTTTTCAAAACTCTGAAATGATTGAACTGGCTTATAAATTATCTGAGGAGACGGGTTATAAAATGAAAAATCCAAATTGTTATGCTGATGGAAAAAGAGTATCAGTTGATTTAAAGGGTTCTGATAAATTATTGGAATACAAAGAGGTTGGAGATGTGGTTGAAAAAAATATCAGGATCACAAATACTCATGACGGCACAGGTTCTTTGAGGTTGGCATTAGGAAGTTTGGTTTTAAGTTGCACGAATGGGCAAACAAGATGGATTGCGGATAAGAAAACAAGCATTAGACATACTACCAATATGAGAAAAATGTTGGATGATGCATTGAGAGGTTTTGAAGTTGTTAAGTCAGAGGAGAAAAAAATGGAAAATGAAATTGATTTAATGATTGAAAAAGAAATAAGAAAAGAAGATATCAGACAAATGATTGAGGGGATTGTAGAAGTTGACATGAGTTTGATTGGAAAAGATGTTGAAGGTAATTATACCTCAAAGGAGGTAAGCACTAGGAAATTGAATAAAATCAAAAGCATTGAGGAGTCTATCATTGAGGAGTGTAGTTATAAAGGGTTAAATGTTTGGGGATTGTTAAACGGGATTACTCATTATACAACTCATAAAGGAGGTAGAAACGAGACAAGGGAAGACTCAAAAGTGTTTGGTGGTCTAATGAGATCAGATAAAAAGGCTTATGATTTAGCCGTTGGAATGTTGGTTTAATTTTGGTTTAAGAGCCTCTAATAGAGGAGGCTCTTTTAAATTTATTGTTATGAAATTGATTAGTGAGTTAAGTGATGAGGAAGTAATTGAGTGGGTTACAAAAGACTTTAACATAAAAGTAAATGGGAGGAATTATGTGGGGAAATGTTTAGATCAAATTGTGACGGTTAATAAATTGGCTGATATATTAGGTGATGATAAATTGGCTGTCGATACATGTCGAAAGGCGTTAAATTCTGTTGAGGATATTTATAAAAGGAAATTTAGAAGAGGTTTAGTTGCAACATTTTACACAAAATAGGGATATGATTTATATACATTTTTACAAAAGCAAGCATAATAAATGGAAAGTGTGGGGTTATTTAAAAAAACAAATCAACGCGGACGGAAATGGATATAATATTGCTTTTGCTTTTGGTTTATTTGTAATAAGATATGAGTTTGGGATTAAATAAGAATTATTCAGGTTGTTTTAAGGTTTAGTGTTATATTTGCATATCTACACTTTAGAGAGCCACTATTCTCTTTTAATCCCTAAAGGAGCGAAAACCCAAAATTCGCTCCTTTTTTTATGTCTTTTCGCTTGTTAAAGTTATCCTAAACATATAATATTGTATATATAATTAAAAGAGATAAAAATGAAAAAAATTAAAGAAAATTGGATTTTGGTGGTTTGGTTTGTTGTTGTATTTTTAAAAATTTATTCAGGAATATGAGAAGTAGTAATGTAATCGGTTTGAGTTTAGGTATAGATGATTTACAGGATCAAATAGAAAACCTTAACATTGAATTAGAAAATGAAAATCGTTTAGATGTACGTGAGAGTCTTATGGAGGATATTGAAGATTTAAAAAATCAGTTGAATAGTTTAATGAACATGCAGGAATGGTAATGCATAATATTGTAAGGATAAGAATACAGGATGCAATAAAATTGCAAAACTTTAGACAAAAAAGTAAAAACGAGTCTAAAGGAAAGCCTTTACATGTGAATGTGTTAAGTAAGGCTAATTTAGGTAGAATTCTTTTTCCAAGTAGAAAAGGAAATGGGGCATCTGTTGCAATAGACAGGATGATTAAAGAGTACAAAAAATATGAGTTTGAGCAAATAGTTACAATATGCAAAGAGACTGGTGTAGATGCTAATTTTTTGTTTGGGTTCGAGTCGAAACATGATAAAGAGTTTAAATTAATTGATTAGTTATGAGTGATAGAAAAATTAGTGAGCTTTCAATATTTGAGAAAATTCAAATGGTATCTAATGAAGTAGGTAATATTGAAAAAGATATGATGGTGGGGAAAGGGAGTTATGCATATAAAGCAGTAAGTGATTATGCGGTAACAGATGCAGTCAAAAAAGCAGAAACTAAATATAGATTGCTTTCAATGCCATTAAAACAGGAGTTAGTCAGTTCTGAGGTTATAAAAACTCTTAATAACAAAGGAGAGGAAAAGTTGACGTTTCATGATAATATCAAAATGACTGTGAGAATCTATGATTTAGATAAAGAGGGAATTTTTGTTGATATTGAAACATTTGGGAAAGGGATTGATTCAAATGATAAAGGATTTGGTAAAGCATCTACTTATGCTAGAAAGTACGCTTTATTGAACGCTTATAAAATCCAGACAGGAGAAGACCCAGACAAGGATAAAAGCCCTGAAAACAAATCTGTCGCTACATTAGACGATAGAAAGAAGGTTATATTTAATTATTTTGAAGATCATGAAAAAGCAAGGGTTGAGATATTAAAGCATTTTAATGTTGCTGTTTTGAATGATCTAAATAAAAATCAGGTCAATACTATTTATGATACATATAAAAAGAAAGGATTAATATGATTATGAAAATAGGGAGTGGAGATGTAAAAGAACTTTTGTCTGGGAGACAAACAAAAGGGTATGCAAAATTGTGGACAAAGTTTGTTGATGAAAACCCACCTTATTACAATGCTTATGCTAGTCCTATTGATGCATTAAGAACGGGTGCAATATTAGAGGATAATTATTTGAATTTTTTAGAGGATGGTTATTATGCTCAATATAAATGTCAATCAAAAGAGTTAGACGTTTTTATATCAACAATTGATTATGCAAAGGTAGAAAGAGGAAAGATTGTTGATTTTGATGAATTAAAAACTATTTGGTTGACGGATTATTTAGGGATAATTAGACCGGCTAAATTATTGAATGAAAAGGATCAAATTGAGTTCATAAAAAAAAGATTCAAGTCTAATTACAATCAAATTCAATTCCAGTTATATTGCTCAGAAATAGAAAGTGCAAATTTATCTTTTCTTTCTGTTGAGAGTTATGAGGATGAGGTTAACAAAGCAAGAATAATTAAAGAAAAGGATGTAACTAAATTTACAATCCATAGGGATAAAAAAGTTATTGACATTATAAAAGAGAGGGGAGAGGCTTTTCAATACGTAAAAAATCATTTTAAGTAAGGATTAACAATTATCAAAAAAAGATAACGATTAGCTTTGTTATCTTTTTTTTATTCCTTAGTTTTGAGTCATAATCAATAAAGAAAAAGTGTAGAAAATGAAAAAGTTTTTAAAAATTGAAAATAAAGGATTGTTGGATATTAGATTGGTTGGTCTTATGGGTGGATCAACTAAGACTAATAGTAAATTTAAAATAGGTCAGTTCGGTACTGGGTTAAAGTATGTTTTGGCTTTTCTTGTCAGGAAAGAAATTGATTATCATATAATCATTGACGGAGATAAAGTAAATATTGAAGTGAAAGAGGAGGAGATTGCAGGAGAGTTGTTTAATATTTTACTGGTTGATGGTGAAAGAACATCAATTACTGATAGAATGGGATTAGAGTGGGAGCATTGGATGATTGTTAGGGAACTGTATTCAAATGCTTTAGATGAAGGAGATGAGGTTTATGGAATAGTAGAGGAAAGTGAAGTTTTTGTTGATTATGAGAAAAAGTTGGGAAAAACTCAATTTTATATAGAGTTGACACCAGAATTTTTGCAGGTCTATAACAATTGGTCTAAATACTTTATTGTTGGTCATGTTCCTATGTTTGAAAATCAAAGGTTTGCGGTTCATCCTTCCGGGGAGAAAATGAAGATTTATAAGCATGGAATATTGATTCATGAGTCAGAGCAAAAAAGCGTTTTTAGTTACGATATTAAAAACGCTAGGATAAATGAGATGAGGCAATATATGGGGAGTCTTTCATTGGATGTTTACAATTGCATTTGTGATTTCGATGAAAAAGCAGCTACTTATTTTTTAGAAAATTGTAGGAAAGAAAAAGACCATTATGAGGCTACAATGGATTACGGATGGGATTATTTTGGGGATGGGCAGTTTGGAAAGAGTTGGAGTAAAGCAATAGGTAATGCTAAATTGATTCACCAAGAGGCTTTGGATGAGATCAATAATAGAGGGTTAGATATTGATACAGGAGGGATGATTACAGTGCCTAAAAATGTCTATAAAGCATTAACCACGAAATTTGAAGGTGTCGGGGCTTTAAGAGTAGCAGATAAAATTGGAGATTTCTTTGAGGTTCATAATTACGAGTTGTTAGATAGGGTTTTAGAAGCAAAGAGCATTCTTTTTGATGCTGGATATTTCATAGATGAAGAGTTGAATTTTGTTTTTGGTGTATTTGGTGATAAAAACACATTAGCTAAAATTAATATTGATAAGAAAGAGATATTGATTAGCGAGAATCATATTGATAGAAGTTTGTTTGATATCTGTACGATGTTGATTGAGGAGAATGAGCATTATAAAACTAATTTGCCGGATTGTAGTAGAGGATTTCAGCAGCATTTTATCAATCTATACACAAAAGAAATTTTTGGTAAATCAGGGGTTAAATTATAAATTATCATGGGGTGTAAAAGCCCTTTTTTTTTATGAAATATGAAGTTTTAAATCTTTATGCTTGTTTGGGAGGGAATAGGTATAAATGGGGTAGTAATGTAAAGGTAACAGCAGTAGAAAATGATCCGGAATTGGCTAGAATGTATAAGGAAAGATTTCCTTTTGATGAGGTGATAATTGGGGATGCTCACGAATATTTGAAAAGTAATTTTTTTAAATATGATATTATATGGAGTTCACCCCCATGTCCAAGCCATAGTAGAGCAAGATTTTGGTTTAGTAAAAAAAGATATGATGTGGTAAATCCTGTTTATCCAGATTTAAAACTGTATGAAGAAATATTGTTTTTAGATAATTATTTTTCTGGGTATTACATAGTTGAAAATGTAATACCTTTTTACAAGCCGTTGATAAAAGCAAAAAAAATAGGCAGACATCTGTTTTGGAGTAATTTCAATTTAGATAAAAACATAAAAATGAGACCTCATAAGATGAAGCAAGAAGATGAAATAAATAAGCTAATGGATTTTCATGAAATCGATTTAACCGATTATAAAGGAGAGCAAGATAAAAGGAAGATAGCTAGAAATTTAGTGGATTATGTGACAGGCAAATCAATTTTGGATGTATGTATAAAAAATATAGAGTCAAAAAATGAGAAGCAAGGATTAATTTGGTGAAATGATTAGAGTTACAATTAATACAGATGCTAGTTATTCAAAAAGTAGAAAATATGGTAAGTTAGGCGGTTTTGCTTTCTGGATAAAATGCGATTACTTCACTTATAAAGGAAGTGGTATAATAAAAAGTCCTGAAAATTCTAGTGATGCAGAGCTTAAAGCAATTGCAAATGCATTGTATATGCTTAAAAAGAATCGAAATATTAAGAGAATAGATAGGTTGTTTATAAATACCGACAGTACTTATTGTATTGAAAGGATCAAAAGGAAAAATAAGGACGATGTAACCGATTTAATATGGGAGATAATAAATAGTTACGATGGAGCGAAAAAAGTAGATTGTAGACATGTAAAAGCTCATTTGCACACAAAAACACCAAGACACTATATTAATGATTGGTGTGACCAAATGGCTAAGATTGAAATGAAAAAACAAAGGGTTTAAAATGAGTTGGAGAAAATTAGAAAGAAGTCGATTGAAGCTAAAATTGACTAATGAAATTTCTGAGTTGCAAATAAAAATCAAAGAATTACAGAGAGAGAAGGATATGAAAGAAAACGAAATTTTAGGTTTGTGTCGTTATGGGAATGAAAATCAATATATTTTTGATATTGAGGATCAAACAGAAATAAATAAGTTGTTAAAATTTCAAATTGTAAAAAGTGATAGGTAGAAAGTGTGGTTATAAGTACAACGAAAAAATTTTCCGGATAGGGAAGATAGTTAAGTTCACAAAAGGGTTTAAAAAAGAGTTCGATACAGTAGTTATTGATTCTGGAAATGGCATAAGATGCGTTGATATGGTTAATCAATTAGTATTTTTTGGTTAAAATTAGTTATATTTGAAATAAAGCTCAGGTCTCACAAAATGAGCAAAAAGAAATTAATAACCTTAATTGGCTGAGTAGTTGGAAGTGAGGCCCCAGCAAAAGGCTGATTAAGGTTTTTTTATTTGGGATGATAGTAGATAAAGGAAGAAGATTTGAGGGAATATGGATTCCCCGTGATGTTTGGTTATGTAATGATTTAAGCATTATGGAAAAGGTTTTTTTAGTGGAAATTCAGTCATTAGATAATGAGGAAGGTTGTTATGCAAACAATCAATATTTCAGTGATTTTTTTGGAGTAGGGAAAACTAGATGCAGCCAAATTATTAATTCATTGAAGGAGAAAGAATTAATAAAAATTGAGCTTGTAAAGAATGGAAAACAGATAGTAAAAAGAATCATTAAGGTTGATGAATTTAGGGTATTTAATTTTTTAAAGGGGGGTATTGAAAATATTAAAGGGGGGTATTTAGAAAAGTGTAAGGATAATAGTACAGTAACTAATAATACATATTCTACTAACGTAGAATCAGATTTATTCCCAAAAACAAAGATCAATAAATCTTCAAAAAGTATTTTTGAGAATTCAGATGTTTATTCTAAAAAAGAATTTTTATTTGAAAATTTGAAAGAGTTTAAGGAGATTTTAGAGTTGAATATTGACCTTAATTATTATTTAGAAAAGGTGAAAAGATGGTCTAACACTAAAACAGGAGTAAAAAGAAATTTTAAAGGATGGGTTGGAACGGTTCAAAATTTCATTGATGGGGATAACAGAAAGAATCAAATAAAATATTTGGGAGATCAGGTGGAGAAAAAAGATGATATGTTAACTTTTTTTAATCGGTCATGAGTAATATTGTTTTAAGAGAAAAAACGGAAATATCTGAGAATTTAATAAAGAATTCGGAGAGGAAATTTATAGTTTTATCAAACGAAATAGTACAAAAGGGATTAAGTGAAATTGAATGCAGTGTTGCAAACGCTTCAATTATTGGAGATGGGTTATTGAATTCCAGAAAGCCAATAAAAAGTTTAGATGATGGAGAATTAAAAGAAGAAATTAAGCAAACATTAAAATTCATAGTCCGGGATTTAGGTTTGAAAAATTGGGGAGGTGATGATGCAGTCTATGATGCAATGAGGTTCATGGAATTGTTAAAAAAATATTACTCAGAATTATCATATAAGGAAGTAGAGTTGGCTTTTGAGTTATTGAATGTTGGTAAATTAGATGAGTATTTACCTAAAGGATCAGGAAATAAGGTGGAGAAAAATCATTATCAATCATTTAGTGTTGAATATGTTTGCCGTGTCCTGAATGCTTTTAAGGAGTATAGAAATAAAGTTTGGAGTAAGGCGTATAAATTATTGCCTTCTGAAACCAATCAGATATCAGAAGAAGAAAAACAAAAAACAAATGACTATTTCGTAAATGATTTATTAGATAAATTTGATGAGTATAAAAAAGATGGTGTAAAACCAATGTTTTCTTCTGTTTCTATTTATTATAATAAGTTGCTAGAAAGGGGGTTTTTAGATGAGGAACTAGAAATAAGTAAAGAAGACCGAAGTGCATATTATGTAGAGATTATGGCAAACGGATTTAAAAATGATTTCTATAAAAGGAGTATTTCAAAAGATCACAATAAGGGAGTTAAAAACACGGCTATTGATTTTGGTAGTGAAAGGAAGTGTATGGAGAGAAAAATAGTTGAGTTTTTCAAAGAAGCGATTGAATTAGAAATTGATTTAAGAGAAGAATTTGGGCATAAGGCGTAATGAGGAATTGGTTGCCGAATCCTGCAAAGGTTGTTTATTCTGGTTCGAGTCCAGATATGCCCACAAATAGTAATAGGAATGTTTAAAAAAGAGACGAAAAAGATAGTTATTTTGGGTCAGTGTCTATCAAAATCAAATCAGTATAAAATAGGGGTTATTGGAGGGAATAACACTAAATTAAGGGCTATTATGTATAAATCAAAGGAGATGAAGCAGTGGGAAACTGAATTTGCATTGCAGTTATTAGAATATTCCAACCCAAGAATAAATGGACAATTTCATTTAGGTCTAATCGTTTATTTTAAAAGTAAGAGGAGTGATTTAGATAATTGTTTTAAAGGAATTTTGGATTGTCTTCAAAAGAATTGTTGGATAAAAAACGATAGGGATTGCATTAAGATAACAGCACAAAAAAGTGTCTCAAAGATGAATCCGAGAATAGAGTTTGTATTAAAATATAATTAGTATGATAATATTAGAAGGAAAGTTTTTAAAGGTAGATAGGTTAAAAACAATCAATAAAATAACAGTTGCGACTAAAGAAGAAATCAATAAATTAACAGAGATTCAATTGATTGGAGTCAGTGGTTTTTTTGCTTTTTCAGGGGATCAGATAAAAAAGCAAGTTGAGGACGGTATGAAAAATACTAATTTAGGTGTCGATGATAACGGAAAATCACCTTCTCAAAAATTCAGAGGTTTGTGTTTTCAAATAGCATTAGAGAATAATATTGATGCAGAGGAATATTATTTACAAGAGATGAAAAAAATACAAGATCATTATAAAAAAAAGCTAATATGAATTGTAAGTTTAAGTTTTTAAGCATAGAGCCAATCATAGGAGAAGATATTGGAAATAAAAATGGAAAGTATTTGTATAGGGAAAGTGAGTTAGAGTGGTATGAGAAAATAATATCTGATTGTAAAGCAAATTATATTCCGGTGTTTGTAAAGCAATTAGGAACTCATTTAAAAGAAAAATTATCTTTGAAAGATAGACACGGAGGAAATATTGATGAATTTGCAAATAAATTAAAAGTAAGAGAGTTTCCAAAAGAAAAAAGGGTTTGTGATAATTGTGGTTATCTGTTTTCAGATTTGAGCGAAAGTTTAGGTGTTTGTATGTCTTGTGGATTAGATAGAAATAAAAGAAGGGGAAATGAGGAATACTAATTTTTCTGTGATAGTTAAGGTAAATGATAAAGGCGTTCCACTAATTAGTAATAAAGATGAAATGATGAATTTTTTTGGGAAATTTCCCGGTAGTAATGCAATCATGAGTGCGGTAGTTTTTCCGGGGAATGGATCAAAAAGTCTTATTGGGTATTATATGAAAAAAATAGTACCTGATTTTCAAAATATTTTCAAAAAAGTGGATGGTGAATACTTATCATTGAAAAGCACTGATGAGAAACTAAGAAAAATGTGTCCTATCATGTTGGAGGAGATTGATAAAGAAGAGAGTGGAGGATTTGATTTAGTGAGGGTTAAAAGCGTTTACGAGCTTAATAGAATAGAATTAGTCGAGTTTGTTGAGTTTGTAAAAATGTTAGCGGGTACGGAGTATGATTATTTCATAGAGAACCCTAATAATTTTAGTAGTTAATTTTTAATTAAATAAATAATAGAATGTTTGTAAAACCAAAGAAGGATAGTTTTAAATTGAAAATGGCAAAATCTAAGGATAAAGCATCATTAGATTTTGAAGGGATTGCAATGCTTACGGCAGATAATGAGAGTTATGAAATACCATATAAGGGACCACAACCAATAGTGCCTCATCCTGATTTATTAAGTTTGTTTGATAAGTTGATAATAAGGTTGGGTAGTTTTTATGGATATACTTTATTTGAGTCTTTAGTTAATGGTTCAAATTTTAGTGCAAGCGCAGCGCAGAAAAAGTATGCCAAACAATTCACTGAAGAAATGATTAGCAAAATATCTGTTAATGGAATTTCTTTTAGTGGGAAAGAAAGAGATAAAGTTGTAATAATGGGGACATATGAGGGTAACGCAATTAATACAAAACCTTTGCATTTTGGAAATCAGGAGTATGGTGAAGAATTGCAGGAAATTTGTGATAAGATTGAGGAAGAGGTTTATGAATATGTGTTCATGAACAAAAAAGCTCAATTAGATATGTTTCCAGAAGATGAGGAAGAGGGAGAAGTAGGTGAATAAAGAAAAGTTAAAAAATGATTTGAAGTCTTTTCTGAAAAATGATTTACCTAAAAAATACAATCAAAAAACAATGTTTAAGGAAATCATTGCAGAAAGGACTCCATTTTCTGAATTGTCATATAAACCACTGTATAGAGAGGGGCATTGGCAATGGCATTGGCAATTTTTACATATTTTGCCAAAGGGGACTTATCCAGAGTTAAAGCTATTTAAGGGTAATATAATTTTAGGGTTACCGGAAGAGCATGACAAGCAGGAGCAATACGAAGAATTTCAAGAAAGGAAGCAATTGTTAAGAGATGTATATAGAGAAATCAAAAGCGAAGAATTTTATTAATTTGTTAATAATTACGTTTATAGCTAGATTTGGATAAGGTTTTTTAGTACTAAAAATATTTAATATGTCATTTGATTGCAATTGCGAGGGAGACCAAACTTTGGAAACAGTCCCTTTTAATGTTTGTACCCCTGTTTGGGTAAAAGACGCTAGATTTATTTTTCAAATTTTAGATGATGCAAATAATACGTTTGTAAATGGTGTGAATGGTATAGAAGAGGAGACAAGCTGGACGGCTTTGCCTGATGCTGTGGATAATACAAAGGTTGTAATAACTCCTGAATTAGAAAAGGTCAATTTTACAGAGCCAGATGATTTAGATGATTCTGAAAATTTTGACGGGGCATCTATAGCTGTGGGTGAAGGACCGCAATTAGTAACAGCGGTAATTAGAACCCCTTCGCCAGAACAGTACGCAGCGTTGAAAAACTTAGCGTGTGCGAAAAATTTAACTGTGTATAGGGTTGATAGTAGAGGTAAAATTATGGCTAGAAAAGTTGGAACAAACGGACATGCTGGCATTAAGATTTCACCAAGAACTTTTAGAGCAAAAAGTCCTTCAAAAGGAGAGAATTTAGTTGATCAAGAAATGATGATGCTGAAATTTTTCTTACCTGATGGGTGGTTTGGAACAAGAGATATTGTAAGACCAGAGGATGGTTTTGATCCATTAACAGAAATTAAACCAAGTTAATATGTCACAAGAGGTATTTGTAGAATTAATTGAAAAGAAAAAAGATGGTAAAGACAAACAGAGAGAGGTTGCCCATGAAAAAAGTTTAGCTGAAAAAGTCCTGAATAAATCTAATGGATGGGATATAAAGGATGGAAATAAATTTCAGTTTAAAAACGGCTCTATTGTTGCTAAAAACGGCTCTTCTGTCACCAAAAAAGAGAGTTAAAAAAAGTTTTAATCAGGATAAAGAAAGCTCCTAAATAGGGAGCTTTTTTAAATTTAAGAGATATGAATTTAAGTGAGATCAGAGAAAACCCAAATAATCCTAGATATATTGAGCCTAACCAATTGCAAAAATTATCAGAGTCTATAAATAAGTTCCCTTTAATGATGAGTCTAAGACCTATAATTGTTGATGATGATGTAAAGTATTGTGGTTACACCAAAGTATTGAAAAAGAAAAGCAAACGAGTTTACAATTAAGTTGAATTTATAAATAAAATAGTATGGATTTTAAGATAGAAAGGCTTTTAGAAGTGTGTAGTGATTACGAATTAAGGCAAATAATTACAGGGTGTAATGTTCTATTAGATAAGAGAGAATCATTAAGGTTAAAAAGCCCTGAAACTCTTATTGAGGATATTTTTAATAAGGGTCATAGGCATAAAAGGATCATAAATACTCTCAGGGGTGCAGGAGTTGATAAAATCAGTGACTTGAAAAATTTCATGAGAAAAGATGTTTTGAGATGGAGGAATTTTGGTAAATTGTTATTGCAGGATTTAGAGGAAGAGATGAAGAGGCATAGTGTGAACTTTAAAGATGAGATCAGGTAATGGAGAAGGTTTTGTTTAAAAAATGGATAAGAGGAATTGCAGTGGAAAGTAAATATGATTCTTTGGTTGGGAATACAATTACAAAATGGAAAAAAGGAACGAATAGATTTGAGGATGATTTTTGTAATGAGGGATTGTTTATGGGGTTTGGTGTGGATTATGAGGAGTTGAATGATGGTGTTGGGCAATATACAAATTGTCTGATAAGAACAAATGAAGGATTAATTGAGAGAGTATTAATTGAAAACGTAAAATTTATATAAAATGAATTCAGAGAAATTTGAAGAGGCAAACATGGTATTAGGAGCAAATAATAATCCTAATACTCATGACATTGTAGCATGCAAATGTGTAGATAGTGAAACTAATATGCCGTTTATATTTGCTAAGTGGAAATTGACAGAGGAGGAGTTGAAAAAAATCAATGAAAGTGGAGGTGAGTTATATGTAGGTTTAATGGGTAATGTATGGCCTCCAATGTTTCCCACCGTTTATAATCCTTTTGAAATCCATGGTTTTGTTGTTGATCCGGGAGGATTGCCAATAACAATGAAGTATAGAGAGGAGGTTCATGAAATGTTGAAAGGATTGTATTATGAAGAGTGGATGAATGAGGAGTATTTTAATAGGTTTTTAGAGTTTATGGCTGAGAGGTTTGATTTTATTGAATTCAGCAAAACGATTGATAGAGGATTAAATAACGGTTTTTCATTGGAAAAACAGTTGAAAGATTGTGAGAGAATAATGAAAAAGATTATGTCAAAAGACCAATTTGAAAAAGTTAAAGACGCTTTCAGATCGTAATTAATGCCCATTAATTTGGGCTTTTTCTAATTTTAAATAAATAGTGTGGAAAAATTTAATTTTAATTATTTCGAGTCGGAGGAATTAAGGAAAGAAGAGAAATATTGGTTAAGGTGTGTGAATCTTGACAAAGAGTTGAAAATAGTTAATTCAAGAGTTGAGGCGCAAAGTGAATTTATTAAAGCTCAAAACCAAAAAATAAATGATTTACTAAATCAGATCAAATTGAAGGATAAAGAGATATTCAATGTTCAGGAGAAAAGAATGAAAATGAATAAATCTGATAGAAGAGATAAGATTGTGAAAGATTTGTTGAAAGATGTTGATAAGATCAATGGTAAAAACAGGGGTTTAAAAATAGAGGTCGAAAGGTTAAAAAGAGAAATAGATGGTTTAATTTTTAAATTGAATAATAATGAGTAGTGTAGTGGAAAAATTGAATTATAAGGTGGTTATTGATGGCGATAATTCGTGTATTGAAAAGACAGATTGGGAGGTAGGGAAGTATGATGTTTTATATGAAGTGAGCGAAGTATTTGAGTTTTTTAGAGATGCTAAATTTAGAATACTTCATCTGTTTTCAGATGATAGATTAGATTTAAAGAGGGAGTTTTCAAAAATGAAAGAATATGATTTGTTATGATAGGATTTACAAAAAAGTTTTTTAGAGAGTCAAGATTAAAAAGTCAGGTTAGAGAAATTGAAGAGAAAATTAGAGTTACGTCAATAACAAGAGAAAAGGGTGGGTTATTGATAAGAGAGTGTAAAATAAAAAACGATACTAGACATTCATATTTAGAATTGTTAGTATTGGTAAGCAATAATTTAGCAAAGGGAATAGAGTTTAATTTTTTAGTTAAGTGGATTCAAAATTTGAAATAATGGGATTTAAAGTTTGTAAGAAAAGGTGTGATCAGTGTTTGTTGAGTGATAATAGAATAGTAAGTAAATAAAAAATAACCTTTAATAAAGCCATAAGCATACATTATTTTTATATAGTGTTATGCGTATTTAAATTTAAAAGATGGAAAAATTAGCAATAAAATTAAAAATTTTACAAAAAGTATCAAATGAAGAACGTAGCAAAAAAGGGTTGCCGAGATTAGGTAGGGGATACTTTGATGCTTACAGACTTAACCCTATAAATCCTTTAAGCTATATATATATCTTATTAATCTTGTTTTTTGGATTAATTATGTATGGTGTAGTTGGATTGTATGAAAAAAGACAGAACCCCTTTTTGTGGGACTAAGTTACGAATAACGTCTAGTGTAAGATTTCGTTTTTTCCTTTTGGGCAAATATTAATTTTACACATTGTTAACTACTGATAAAAATGGCGTGGCGCGATAGCTACAAACTCCTTAATACTTGGCTTTAAATGTTGAAATTACAAAATAATTTAAAATATTTGTATTTTTACCTGTGTATTACATATATGTTAATTATATTTGTATTGTAATAATTAAAAAACTAGAAATTATGAAAGACGGTAAGCAAATTGTAATAGGTGGATGCGGATACATAAAAGAAGGATATGAACTTAATTAATAAAAGAAAAGAAACCTTAACGATAATAGAAGAACAAATAGGTTTAAGGTTAGATTTATGCGATCATTTTACTGGGGTTAAATTTATGGGCAGTAAACCTTATTTTAACGTTATATTAAAAGATAAGATAAGCGAATCTTTAGATTATGATAAATTAAAAAGATGGTCAGATAAAAACAAATCTTTTAAGATAGAAAATAACGGTTTGAAAAGATTAGCAATTTTTATATAAAATCTAAAATGGCATACGTACATATAAATAAACAAACTAATGAAGTAAGAATATTTGGAAGTGTTAAAAACCTTTCTAATGATCTTAAAATACCGATAGACAACTTATATACAACCTTTAGTAGAAAGAAACTAAAAGAACACGAAACAAACGAATATAGGATTATAAAAACTAAAATAGAACGTGCGTAACGACGCAACAGTGAGCGCAATTTTTATTTGTAGTTAACGTTGAATGTATGATATGTTGCGTTTAGGTACGATGAAACTTTGAGTAAAACATAAACAAAATAAATATTAATAGACCTTTGAAATAGCATTAAGTAGCAATAGATTATACATATTGTTACCCACAGTTAATAAATAAGGAAAATAATCACAGACCTATGAAATATATGGGAAGCAAAAATAGATTTGCTAAAGAATTACTACCAATTATATTAAAAGACAGAACTAAAGGGCAGTACTATGTTGAGCCATTTGCGGGCGGTATGAACTTAATTGACAAAGTAACAGGAAACCGAATAGCAAACGATATACATACAGAACTTATTGAGATGTGGAAAGCCCTTGTTTACGAAAATTGGCAACCGCCTTTGGATGTAAGTGAGGAAGATTATAAAAATGCAAAGGATAACAAAACAAAAATTAGTAAAGCACTTAATGGATATATAGGCTTTAACTCGTATGGTGGCAAATGGTACGCTGGTTATAGAAGAGATAAGCAAGGTAAAAGAGATTATTGGCGAGAACATTGTAATAATATAATGAAGCAAGTGCCAAATTTGAAAGGTGTTGAATTTACAAATACCTCTTTTACCGATTTAGATATACCCGAAAATAGCATTATATACTGTGACCCACCATACGAAGGAACTACCAAATACAATAATAAATTTGACCATATTTTGTTTTGGGATTGGGTACGAACTAAAAGTAAACAAGGGAATAAAGTGTACGTAAGTGAATATAATGCACCTAATGATTTCGTTTGCGTATGGCAGAAAGAAGCAAAAAGTACATTTAGTGCAAATGGAGTGATAGGTGGAACTAAAAAAAGTACCGAACGCTTATTTATTTATTGTGGGTAACGTTTTGTGTATGCCAAGTTGCCACAAATAAATTATGAGAAAACAATTTAAATATTTAGGATTTTACGATATGGGGAAAACAACAAAAAGTAAGAAAGAGCAATTTGATATACACGTTGTTATAAGCCGTTTTAAAAACTTCGAGATAAAGATTAAAATTGACAAACCAGAAGTAATACCTTTTGCAAAACAGTTTTTAAAAGACGCTGGATTTATACTTAATGAAAATAAATTCACTTATGAGATAGGAAGGTATTACTGGGTAGAAAAATCACTACTTATGGGAATACCACAATTACATAATAGTATGGACATACTTCGTAGAAACCGTAGCAAAGAGATAGTTAACCTTTCGGAATTAAATGGCTTATAACGATGGTTATAAGATTAAGCGTAGCGACCGGTAGGGTTAATTTTATAAATTGTTAGTAGCTGGCGGTTTAATTACCTCACATCCCGAACTAAGCACTAAAAAAAAGAAAAGCGAAGCGTGGGGATTTTATTTTAAATTATTAATAAACTAAATATTATGGAAAAGACAGCTTATTTAAGAAATGGAGAAGCAGTAGAGCTTCACGAAACTTTAGAGAACGGACAATTTATAATTGAAAGAATGTACGTTTACAGCGATTATGAAGGCAATGAACACGATGAGCCTTGCGGAGTAAAAGAAGTGGTAAAAGAAGTATTTACAAAACCACCTATTGAGAAGAAACACGATGATTTAATTAAGATTATCGAAAAAACAGAGGCTAAAAATAAAGAGCTTGCAGAAATTGAAACACAAATAAGGGTTGCCAAAGCTGAATTAAGAGAAAGTGAAAAATACAAGACCGATATTGAGAAACATGTAATAAATAGAAGTGAGATTTTAAAAGCTAAAAGCATAACTGTTTTTAGTGATTATAAACCTTTCACACTGACCGAAGATAAAGAAAAAAGAAGCTTAAGAATTTCTTACAGTTTGGATATTTGGGAAGGTAAATTTAATGAATGGGTATGTAAGCTTGATTGGGAAGGTAGGAATATCTTTAGTGAAAATATAAACCCGAAATATGGGATGGTGTTTAACGCTACGGAAGATGAGATATTAGAAATATGCAAACAAATTGTGAGAGATAAAGATGAAATAAGTGATTACGATTTGAGGAGAACCGACTTATTGCCAGACGCATATTTAACTGATGAACTTAAGATTAAGAGAGCTGAACTTCTAAAAAAAGAAAGACTAAACGATATTGAAAAACAAGAACAGAGGATTAAAGATGAGCAAGAAAAATTGCGCAAATTAAAATCCAAATAAAAGTTTGAAAAACTTAAAGCGCGCGGGGCTTTTCTTTTTTTGTTCCAATTACCTAAGGGCTTTAATACGAGAGATACACCTCGCTTGCTACTAAAGTAAAAATATAAGAATATTAGCGTGTAGATAAACCATTTGATCGAGGTTGGGAAATGGTAAGTAAATAAAGAAAGGATATGATTATTGAGGAGTGTATTGAAATACAAAAATATTTCATTTGTCATAAAACGCATGATACTTTGTTGCAGGGGATTTTTTGATAAGCATGGGAAGTATTCAAAAATGGCAAGAATTGCAAGGAGATTAAATCAAATAAAGTTTGTGTAAAAAAGAGTGCTATACTTGCTTTTTGTTGGGTGGGTGTATTGATCCCAAAGGGTGTAAAAAAAAGATTGTAGAACAGTTGAAATTATTTCAAGATGGAAAAGATGAAAAGTGTAGTAAATGATAATTATTGTGTTGTAAGATATTTTGATAGTTGTTATGATAAATTGCATAGTAAAAAGTATTTATCAGAAGATCATGCAAAAGAAATTTTAAAAGAATCAAGTAATATTAAATAACAATATGGTGTATGAGCATTTCATAAATATGCCAATTGAAAGTCAGTGTAAAAAGTGTGTAAAAATTATTAAAATGAATCAAGCGCAAAGAAATTTCTTAGTAGATCAAATCGAGAATAAAGCTAAAATAAAAAGAGATAGCTTTAAATTGTCAGATGAAGAACAACCACCAAGCCTTTCAATGTTCATTTTTCATAAGGTAATGTCAGGGGATTTTGAAATAAAAAGCAATAAAGAAATAAAAGAATTGGTTTTACAAAAAGCATTGAAAGGAACGGATAGGGATGATTGGTTGGGTAATTCATGGGGTTCTGGTTCTAAAGATAAAGTGTTTTTTAAACTTGTTGATTTTTTTGAAATTCCAGAAGATTACAAAAATCTTTTGAAAGAGTACAGAGCTAAAAAAGAAATGTTGGATGCTGAAAAAGCTAAATTTGAGATAGAAATTGAAACTTTGATAACTCGAATAAAATTAGCATCTAATTCAACATTAGAAAAAATGATTAAAGAGGTAGATGATATGGGTGATTTGTCATTAATGAATAGTAAAATCAAGTTGTTACAATAAATTTTTAAAAAATGAATTTAAAAGAGAGAAATATGAGTGAGGTTAAAAAAGGCATTGGGGGAATTATAAGTATAGAAACGAGAAAATTTAAGTGTATAGGTTGTGGAAATGATAGGGCATGTTTTTTGGAGATTAATCAAGAAAAAACAAGTAGTGGATTTGATGGATTGTTGATAGAAGATTTGAAATGTGTTTTAGATAGTACTAATCAAACCTCTTATAATTGGGAAGAAATATTTAAAAAGAGGAAATAATGATGTTGAAAGATTTTTATGTTGTGGTTGTCGGCACTGAGATTGTCGAGAACCGAATTTACACAGATTTGAGTAAGGCGGAGGTGAAATGGAGTAAAGTGAAAGATTCTGAGGTCATGGGTTTAATGGAGTACCATGATTTGATTAAAGAAACTATGTATAATCACGGAAAGGAGGAAGGATATGGAAAGGGGTATACAGATGGGCATGAGTACGCATATGGTTAGTTATGATTATGAGTGTCTTTTTTATTCGTTGATGAATTTTAATGATCATCATGGTATTATAAATGATGATGAAAATTGCAAAGTCATTATGAGAGAAATAGTGACAAATATTAATGATTCTTTAAAGGGAAGAAAGATAGGTGTGGTGGTTTTTATTATTGGAAGATATTTGCATGTAATAAGAAACCCTAAAGAGTTAAAATTGAAGTGCGAGAAATTAGGATTGAAGTATTTTGTCTAAATCGAGTATATTTGCTTAAAGCCTAATGAATAAGGCAATGCATAATTAAAGTTTAGTTCAATGAGCGGAACGGATGGAAGTTTAAGAAATAATGTCAATGGAAAGAAGACGTTAGAAATGTTTGAGTTGATTATCAATTTCAGGAAAAACACTGATTTAACGGTATCAGAAATTTGTCAACAAGTAGGAATTGGAGTTAGTACATACTATGATTGGATGAGAGATCATTCGGAACTATCGGATGGAATTAAGGAGGCGGATAAGACTCGAATGGAAAGAATAAGAGATTTATCAAAGCAATTAGCGTTTAAGCGATTAGAGGGGCATGAAATAGAGGAAGAGAAGATTGAATATGAGAGGAAGATGGTTAAGGTTGTAGAGGGAGGAGAAGAGAAGATTGTTAGTAGACCTGAAATTAAGTCAAAGACAGTTACAAAGAGGAAGGTGTATTGTAGTGATGGATTTCTGCAATATATGTTGAATAATACTGATCCTGAGAACTTTAAAAACGTGAATCATATTGATCATACGACAAAGGGGAAAGAGGTTACAGGAAAGATTGTTGATTTGGGTAAGTTGTCGGATGAGGCTTTAGATGAATTAGAGAGAGCGGCAGAGGGGAATGAGGATTAATGTAGAGGATGTAAGAAGAGAGAAAGCGAGGAGAAATTTAATTGATTACGCAAAGCGTATTTATCCGGGTAACGTCTGGAAATCTTTCCATTTAGTTTATTATCAGGTGTTGGATATGTTTGCGAAAGAGCAAATTAAGAACCTGATTATTACAATGCCTCCTCAGCATGGAAAATCAGAAGGTTCAACAAGAATATTGCCGTCTTATGTGTTGGGGGATAGACCAGACACTAAAATAGCAATTGCATCTTATTCCAGTACATTTGCGAAAAAATTTAATAGACAAGTACAAAGGATAATAAGTAGCGAGGAGTATGATAAAATATTTCCTGAAACTTTTTTAGCAGATTCACCAAAAGCAAATCAATCAAGTGCTTATGTTCAAACGTCAGAGGAGTTTGAGATAGTAGATAAAAAAGGTTCTTTAAAAGCAATTGGACGTAATGGATCGTTAACGGGTGACCCTGTTGATTTGATGATTATGGACGATTTATATAAGAGTTCAATTGAAGGTAATTCACCAGTAATCAGAAAACAAGTAACCGATTTATATACATCTGTAATTCAAAAGAGGCTTCACAATAATAGTCAGCAGTTAATAGTTTTCACAAGGTGGCACGAAGAAGATTTGATTGGGTTCATAGAGGAAACAAGTGATTATGTGGAATGTGGATCATTTGAGGAGATATTAGAAGCGATTAGAGATAACCCAGATGTATGGATAAAGATTAATTTTGAGGCTATCAAAGAATCAAACAAAACTGAGTTTGATTCTAGAGAAATGGATTGTGCTTTGTGGGAGGAAAGACATGGAATTAAAAAGCTAAAAACAGAGAGAAAAAGAAATGAGCATGAGTTCAATTGCATGAATCAAGGTAATCCGATGAGTAAAGAGGGATTATTATATGGAGAGTTCAAAAGATATTCAAAGATTCCAGCAAGAGTAATTAAAAAAGGTAATTGTACAGATACAGCAGATAAGGGAAAAGATTATTTGAATTCTGTTTGTTATGATGTTGTTTTAGATGACAATAATGAGAAAAGGATTTTAGTTACTGACATGGTTTATAATCAAGAAGCTATGAAAATTAATGAGGAAAAAGTACCTTTGATGTTGTCAAGATGCAGAACTAGGGAAATGCATATTGAAAGTAATAACGGAGGTGAGGGATTTGGTAGAAGGATTGAAGAGGCAGCGACATTGGTAGAGGTTTTGCCATTTCATCAATCAGGGAATAAAGAAAGTAGGATAATTACAAATAATACAGGGGTTACAAAATATATTGAGTTTCCGATAGATTGGGAAGAAAGATTCCCGGAACATCACAAGCACGTTACGAAGTATAAGAGAGATTTCATTGCTAATACTTATCATGATTGCGCTGATGTTTTAACGATGATCTATGAGAAGGAAATACTAGAGGAATATGATGTTTTAGTTTAAATAAAAATTGATGTCAGGAAAAGAGAATAAAATTGATCCATTGAAACACGGGGTTTTCTTTGAGTTGAACCATTTAAGAGAAGCGGTATTGAAGGACAGTTTAAATATTGTTCCTTTAGATGTTGAACAATTAATAAGGACGTGTCAATGGTTGTTTGAAGTAGTAGAGAGGTATGATGAGGAAATGTGTAAATTATTGCCTTTATTGGATGATGAGCAACAAAGAGCGATAGGTATTGAGCCGGAAAAAATTAAGGAGATCAGTGATAAAGTTTTTGAAGAATTAAAAAATAAGATAAGTAAGGGATTATGAAAAGAGAAGAAATTGAAAAAGCAAACTATCTTTATGAGAAAGAAAAAAAGTTAAAAAATTTATTAGAGGATCTTAAAAAAAATACCAATATATCTAATATTGAATTGTCTTTCGGTAATTTGGGGACGGGCTGTAAGAGGATAAATATTAGAGGGGATAATAATAAGAATATTTATAATGTCGTTTATGATGTTTTGATTGGATCAGTGGAAAGGGATTTAGATTATATAAATAGAGAAATAGATAAATTATGAAAAGTAGTGTATCAAGTGTCAGAATAGAAATGACAAAAGAAGAAGCGATTGAGTTAAGAGATGATTTGATTGCAATGTTTAGTGAAATAGAGAAAATGGTAGGGCGGTATATAAACGGGGATGCTGTAGAGGGGATAGTAAAGAATCATCCTAAATCTAACGAGTTATTAAAGGTGTTGGGAGTCGTCGATGAAATGCCGTTTTAGTGATTATACCATTAACTCAAAAAGATAATGAAGATAATTAACAAATATTATATTTGTAGTTGTTGAGGAAGTTTCTTTGATTGGGGTGTTGGTAAATGTCGAGTTTATAATATAGTAGATAAGTGATATGAAAAAGAAAGAGAAAAAAAGGTTAAAGAAGTTATTGAAGCAAATTAATAATGATGATAGGTCATTTGCTTTAAAAGATTTGTTGTTACAAATTCAGGAAGTCAAAGAAAAGCACCCAGATAATTATAATAGTTATCATGAAGGTTATTCTGTTTTGTTGGAGGAATGTGATGAGTTGTGGGATGAGGTCAAAAAAAACAATGTTGATCCGGTAAGAATTTACGAAGAGGCGAAAGATATTGCATGTGTTGCGATAAGAATAATGTTTGAGTTGGGTGATAAAATGAAATTGTAAATAATTTAAATTAAATTAAAATGATAAAGGTAAAGGAAAGAGGTAGTATTCAATTTGCAATACAAAATAGGGGATTAATTCGAGAGTTAAAAAAGGCTTTTGAAATTAAAAAAATAAAGGTTGAAATAAATTCTTATGTTAATGCTAAAGGACAGAGTTATTGTGTTGTAAATGGATTAGAGAAATGGGGATGTCTGTTTCATGTTATGGAGATGGATTGGATTGTTTTTAGAGGTGAGATAAGTGGTTTTTATGTTGTTCCTCATCATGTGATGGTAGATAAATTTGAATTTT
>CALLBR010000031.1 GCA_937998865.1 uncultured bacterium | reverse complement strand
ACAACCAGCATTTTTCAAAATTTTATATGCGAGCCTTAAATCTTCCGGTACCCAGCTTTCATCTTCAAATTTTAAGGGTTTTCCTTTATTTGGAAGATCATCAAAAAGCCCCTGTTCCATGGCTTCACGAATTTTTTCTTCTGCAATTTTTTGGAATATATCCATAGAATTATAATGCACTATTGTAAGGTCATAAAGTCAAATGGTTATGAATTAATAACTCATTAAATCGATGATAAGAGGAAATCCTTGAATTTATAAGGTATGAGCCATTCTATCCCAAGTTTATCAGCCCAACTTATAAGCCCCTGATCTCCTGTAACCAAGGAGGCTTTAAGCTCAAGAGATAGAAAAATTAAATCTACATCCTCCTTACTGTCAATAATTCCTTCTCTTAAGGCTTCTCTGTATTTTTTTCTTAAATCTTTGATTGTCTCATCTACTCCTTTCTGAGATACACTTCTAATAGAATTTTCTGCAACTCGAAGTCCCCTATTAATTCTGTTTCTCATTTCCTCTACTAATTCATAAAAAAATATAGCTGGACATAAAATTCTGTGTTTATCTGGTGATTTAGTCCTTATGTAATAATAAAAATCTCTTGATAATCTCTTAGAGTCCAAGAAATGCATTAACTCTTTGTATACAGAAGTGGGCATATAAAACTCAAAATTTTTTCTATTTTTTATTATTTTTAAAAATTCATTAACAGCATCTTCAGGAGTTTTACCGAATTGATCTCTAATATCTGGATTTATAAAGACGCTGGTGTCTATCACGATTTTTCTCTTTTTTGAAAGGAAAGAAAAAATCATTTTGAATATTCGCAGCTATTTATATCAATTTGAAAGCTGTTCCAAGACTCACAAATACTACATCTTCCAGCCCATTCATCAAAAAGCGAATTACAAACTTTACATCTATAATTAATTGTTGAAACCTGATTTTCTGGGCATAGATTTTTAAATTCAGCAATGGCTTTGTTGATTTGATTTCTCCTTAAATATAGATATCCTCTAATGCAATTTAGCTTTGGATTATTGCAGGTGGTTGTGTCTAAGGATTCTAAAATTTCCATAGCATCATCAATCATTTCCAGGCGATAGTAAAGCCTTCCAAGAAGGAACTTTAGCTCCATATCATCAGGTGAATTGTTTATTGCTCTAAGATAAAATTGTATTAGCCTTTTGGGATCACCAATACTAATAAGAAGATCTTCAAGTCTGAGAAGTAATATTTTTGATTTTTGCTCATTGTAAACTTTATCAATCAAGTTTATAGCCTCTTCAATTTCACCTTTTGAAATATGAACTTCCACCATCCCTAAATAGGAGGGAATGAAAGCAGGATTAGATTTAATTAGAGATGTAAAAATTCTTTCAGCGTTTTCTATATCTCCCTGCTCCAAACTTACTCTACCATACTCATAGGTGTATCCTATTAATTTCTTTTCCTCTTCTTGTTTTTTAGAGTCCGGCACTAGTTTTATAATTTTTTTCTGAATATTAATGAGTTCTTGCCATTTTTCCATTTTTTCCAGAATATTTCTCATTTTATAATGAGCCAATAAATTGTCTGGCTCAAGGCTTAAAATTTGTTCCAGGTATTTTAGAGCAAGTTCACTATCATTAATTTTTTCCATCATATCTTCCAAGGACAATAGGGGAATAATATTTTTAGGATCAAGTTCATAGGCTTTTTTATAGTATTTGAGAGCACTTTTATAGTCTTCCTCTCTCATTGCCAAATCTCCCAATCTAATTAAGGCATCAATATGCTCTGGTTCTTCTTTTAAAACTTCTTGTAGTGATTCTTTAGCCTCCGTTAATTTTTCCCTTATGATGGCATTTAGGGCTCTTGCATAATGTTCCTTAATTCTCTCTTCTTTTTTTACTCTCTTTTGTGATTGGATTCTGCTAATGAAATTAGAAGTATCTCTGATGAAAAAAACTAGGAAAACAAAAAAAGCACCCATGGTTACTGAAAGGAGTATTAAGCCTATCTTAGGCATTTCATAAGCAGAGCTAAAAGGTACTTTAACAACAATTGAATCTTTGTTTTCCATGGCAAAAATTCCGATAATTGTTAAGAAAAGGAGAATTAGAAAAATGTAAAATTTTGACATGCTCACCTCTTCTTGGACGTTTTTTAATTATACCTCAAAAATATTTTAAAAATTAATACTTATTGACAAAATCACTACGGAATATGTTAATTTTGAAAGTCGGGGCTGTAGCTCAGTTGGGAGAGCGCTTGAATGGCATTCAAGAGGTCGGGGGTTCGACTCCCCTCAGCTCCATTTAATAAATCAGAGAATTTTTAAAATAAGCCATGCTAATTAATTCCTTATGTTTAAGCTCCTCCTTAAGCCTCTTAATTACTTCTTATTCTCTTAGAGGAAGGGTTTTATAAAGGAACTTCCTATTGGATTATATTCTATTTTCCTGAACAGAGGAGAAAAGACTTCTTCAAGTGTTATTCTGACATCTTTTCTTTCACTGCAAGGAGATAGCTTTTCTAAGCAAGCTCACTGAAAGCATCTAAAATTAAGTGCAAGCTTCATAATATGCAAAATATGAAATCCCTAGCTCAATAAATTTGATATTATATATCAAATTGAAAAATAATAAAATTTCCAGTTTAAAATTAAGGAGTAGGATCCCTTGTTATTTAAAAAGTCTCATTTTATAAGGAGAATCAATAGATTCACCATTGAATGCCAAATGGAAGATAGTAAAGTATTAGCCTATCTTCCAAATCCTGGCAGATTATGGGAAATTCTCATCCCTGGTCGCATCCTATACTTAAGCAAGAGGGAAAAAGGATTACCCTATACGGTGTGGGCAGCTTTAAGGCACAAAACTCTAATCTGTCTTAATACTCACTATATAAATGAAGTGGCAGAATTTATTCTTAAAGGTGGTTTCATAGAAGATTTAAAAGAATTGAAAGTAAAAAGAAGGGAATATAAAATAGACAGGCATAGAATTGATTTTCTATTGGAAAAGAATTCTCAAAAATTTCCTCTGGAGGTAAAGTCCTGCACTCTTTTTCATGAAAACATTGCCATGTTTCCTGATGCAGTTACTGAAAGAGGTAGGCTACATCTTGAAACTTTAGCTAAGAATAAAGGAGGGATACTTTTTATTGTTAATTTTCCTTATGCAAAATTTTTCCTTCCTGATTTTCATACAGATCCTAATTTTTCAGAAGCCCTTTCAAAGTATCGTAATAACCTATTAATAAAAGCCATCTCTGTGAATTGGAAAGAAGATATGACCTTTGAGTATGTTAGAGAACTTAAAATACCCTGGGATATTTATGACAAAGAGGCTGTTGACAAAGGAGCATACCTACTCTGTGGAAGGCTTCCTAAGGGAATAAGCCTAAGAGTAGGTAGCCTTGGAAAGATTTACTTTAAAGCTGGTTACTATGTTTATGTTGGTTCAGGGATGAATTCCTTGGTTTCCAGGGTTAAAAGACATCTATCTGTAAAAAAGACAAAAAGATGGCATATAGATTATTTTATTCCCTATCTTGACAGAATTAAAGCAATACCAATTAGGTCATCTATATCTTTAGAATGTGCCTTAGCAAAAGCATTAGAGAGGATTGCCCACAGTAACATTCCAAATTTTGGTTCCAGTGATTGTAATTGCATAAGTCATCTCTTTTGGTTCAGAGACAATCCCTTTGAGCAGGAGCGATTTATAGAGATAATACTAAATTTCCGTATAGGGCGTCTAAGAAATTTAATAGAAAAAAGCCTTTCACCATTAGACTAAACCTCCATTTTTTATATGGGGATTCCTATTTTTTTCTCTCTGTCTTTCTATTTTAGTTATTGAAAAGCCTTCTTTTACTATGTCTGTAACAAATTTAACTTTTAGAGAATCAATTTTTTATAGATTTTTTATATTTTTGAGCCTTTAAAAGATCTTCAAAAAAGGAGATCTTGGGTTTAATCTCTAAAATCCTTTGTTCTGAGGAATATTATAAGTCTCTTTGTGCACAAGTCATGTCTCCTTGCTTTTAAAAAGGCATTGTCAAATTTTCTATAACTTGACCATAGATTCTCTCTTTTATGGATTTAAATTGGGACTTAGGCTCTGGCTTTACAATTTTTATTGTTTCCCTTATCTTTAATCCAATCTCTCCATAGGAAAACCAATTTCTACTCCTACTACAACAGGTTTTCCTTTCAAATAGGGGTTTGTAGCCTGCTCTACGGAAGCAAAAAATCCATCGGCATCAAGGTGTAGAATTGCTGTAGACCAATCGTATATTAAAAGAGGTTGCTCCCTCATCTTAGTTTTCTTATTACAGATATGA
>CALLBR010000030.1 GCA_937998865.1 uncultured bacterium | reverse complement strand
GCATCTCCAAGCACTGTTATCTTTGCACCACAATTAAGCCAACCTACATCATCGGAAACACTTCCTTTAACCAAAATTTCAGTTCCAAACATTCCCATAGATCCACATCTCTGTCCAACGGGTCCTTCTATGGTTACTTTTACTGGTTGTCCCTGGGAATAAATTCTTCCACCTATTCCATGTTGACCATCTGCATAGATGTGAAGATTTCTGGCTCCCTCTTTGACTGATTCCTGAATAAATTCTTCCAAAATCCTTGAGGGAATTCTTTTACCTTTTACATTCCCATAAATGGTTACTGTTTTTCCATCCTTCCATTTAACTGCCTCTTCATAAGATATAATAGACTCATGTAAGCCAATTTTTGGAGCTTTTCTTTTTTCTCTCCTCTTAGCAAGCATAGCTAATCTCCAATCTTTCTGCCATTGCTTTATCATCTATACTTAAACCATCAGACATTCCTATTGGTAATTCCGTGCTTCTTCCCATAGGAGCTAATATTTTACGAAGTTCTACGTCAGCAGCCTTAAATACCTCTACCAGTCTTTCTGCTACTTTTTCTGGATCAAGACGCCTATAAAGCTTTGGGTCTTGTGTTGTTATTCCTCTTGGACATTTACCTGTATTGCATAAGTTACAACGGTTATACTCATCTCCAAGACAATCAGCTGTTGCCTGCATTATGTATTTTCCTATAGCAACAGCTGATGCTCCAAGCATTATTAAAGCTGCGGCATTGGCAGCAAGATTCCCTTTTTTGCCGATACCGCCTGCTGCAATAAGGGGTAATTCGTTCTGTTTCCCTTGTTTTACAAGATCAAGATAACATTCTCTAATATTTGAGGCTATAGGATGTCCCATTTTATCAAGCGATACATTGTAAGCTGCTCCAGTGCCGCCATCTTCTCCATCTATACATAAAGCAGAAGCATAGGGATTTCTTGCAAGATTATTAAGCACAGCCTTTGCAGTTTTTGTGCCTGAAATTTTTGGATAAACAGGAATTCTAAATCCGAAAGCCATTGACATAGATTGAATCATCTTCATTACAGCTTCTTCAATGGAATATTTTGTTTGATGAGTAGGTGGTGAAGGAAGATCCACATATTTTGGAACTCCTCTTATTTCTGCTATAAGTTTTATTACTTTTGGAGCCATAAGTAAGCCACCATCTCCTAGTTTTGCTCCTTGACCATATTTTATCTCTATTGCTGCCGGATCTTCTATCATGTATGGTAAAGTGTGAATTATACTGTCCCATCCAAAATAACCTGAGGCAATTTGAAGAATAAAATATTTTACATATCTTGATTTTAAAAGTCTTGGAGGGAATCCTCCTTCTCCAGAACACATAACAACTGGTAAGCCTTCCACTTCATTTAAATATGCCACACCCATAGCAAGACCTTCCCACATGTAAGGTGAAAGGGCTCCTATTGAAATGCTTTCAATCATTATGGGGTAAATTTCTCTTACAGGAGGTATAAATTTGCCTGAAGATTTATCTAAGACAAGTCTGCCATTCTCAACTTTTAAAGGTAGTTCTTCTGGTGGAAGTATTCTTCCTATGTATGAACGCACTCTGAATTCATGCCTTCCAGCATCTAAGGCAGGGTCTGTTAGCATTGAAATCCTAGTAAATTTGAGCCTATCAAGAGTAGATACGCCGGAGTCATTTCTTCTTCCGCCTCTTTTGTATCCCTCTCCATCACGATTTTTATAGAAAAGAAATTTGTTCTGAGGATTATACTCAGGCTCAATAGCATTATTTGGGCATACAAGAGAGCACATGGCACAGCCTTTGCAGTAGTTTTCCATATTGTTAACTTGTTAAATAACATGTATGATTCTTCTTACAGGTTTTGGTTTTTGGAGTATCGCCTCCAGATTCAATGACTCTCATGTATTTGACTGTTGGTTTTATTGCTCCATTTGGACACACTGCAGTGCACTGACCGCACCTTTTACAACGATCTTCTCTCCATCTTACAATATAGGGAAACTCTTTCATCGTTAATTTATGATTAAAATCAAGCTTTAAGCCTGTAGCTGGTTCCATACTTTTACCTCCTTTGCTTCTGGTGAAACTATCACCATTTCATACTTCATGGGATAAATGTCTTTTGACTTATCCCGTTCTGGAATTGCCTTATCTAATCCACAAACTTCAGACATTAGTGCATATTTACCCTTAGCTCCTCCTACAACCCCTGGTCTGAGTTTTTTGGAATCTTGCACCATGAAGCATGTTCCATCAGGAATCAAGCCGATTACCATATTTGGACCATCAATGCACAAAGGCCTGAGAGATTGTTTTAGAAGTGCTAAGGCTTCTCTGTCAGGTCTTTGCTCTGTCTCTTCCCATTTAAGGGGAGTAATAATGTCCTTTTAATAACTAAGAGGAAAACCGAGTTTTTTATGGCTATAGTGCAAAATATGGCAGAAAACCTCACTATCTGAGTTGTATCCCATGTAACCAGGAAAGCCTCTACTCATTAGAAACTCTCTTATGGGAACAAAAGCTGTATTTTCACCATTTGTCATGGTACAATATCCTTGAATAAAGAAAGGATGACAGGCGTAAAGGCAAATTTGATAGTTTGTATTTTGCCGTCCCTGTGCAAAGATTATTTTAGCTTTTAGGATATCTTTGTCAATTCCAAAGAATTCAGCAACTTTTAGGGGATCGCCTACTTCCTTCAAAGTAATAACATCAGGATAAAAAGAGAAAATTATTATAGATTCATCACTTTCACCCATTTTTCTTAAAGCTAATCTTGTATTCATTAGGAGCATTTCTTTTTCTTCGAAGGATTTGTACTTCCATTCTTCAGGATAATCATAGAAAGCAGCAAAATAAAAATCTCTGGGGACAATACCTTTTACAGGTTTTATTTTAGGCCTCCATCTATGGAGAAGCTTAAAACTCCTTTCCTCCATATAGGCATCAAGTATTTCCAATCCTTTCTAAGAACAAATTCCAGAAAGAATTGGAAATTCTTTCAGATCCCCAAAGCCTTCTAAATCTTTAAGTGTTATCCCAAGACCTGAAGCATCATGTCCTTCTTTCATTATCTCAAGGGCAAGAATGTTTTCCATGGGTGAAAAAAAGTCAGCTGAGGTT
Organism: uncultured bacterium; assembly: GCA_937998865.1. Lineage (GTDB taxonomy): Bacteria > Nitrospirota > Thermodesulfovibrionia > Thermodesulfovibrionales > Thermodesulfovibrionaceae > Thermodesulfovibrio. The sequence continues at coordinate 21,455 of CALLBR010000030.1, read as the reverse complement.
ATGGCTGCTAATCTACACATCCTAAATCTCCAAAAATTTAAAATTGTCGGCAAAAGGTTGCCTTTTGATTATGTTATCTATATCTTCATAGTTTTGTCAATACCTTAAATTTATAAAATTTTATTGACAAAACTCTCTATTTAGTGATATTATTACATGTTATTATATGGTAATCATTTGCCGTCCAAAAAAATATTTGTGTTACTTGTTAATAACTGTTAAGATTTAATAAATTTATTAAGAGAGAGATTTTTAGCAAAAAACTCAAGAGGAGGACTTTATGACTTATTCAAAACCGAGAGATGAAAAAGATGTAATGAATTTAGTTAAGGAAATGGATATTAAGTTTGTAAGGCTTTGGTTTACAGATATTCTTGGTCAACTAAAGAGTTTTGCAGTGCCTGTTGAAGAATTGGAAGTAGCCTTCTCAGAAGGTATGGGGTTTGACGGTTCATCAATCCATGGCTTTGCTCGAATTGATGAATCAGATATGATAGCCAGACCTGATCCAACAACTTTTGCCGTTTTACCCTGGAGACCAAAAGAAAGACCTGTTGCGAGGATGTTTTGTGACATCTTTGAGCCTGATGGAACTCCTTACAAAGGAGATCCGAGATATATTTTAAAAGTTAATTTAGAAAAGGCTGCCAAAAAAGGATATACTTTTTACATTGGACCTGAGCTTGAATTTTTCTACTTTAAAACAGATAAAGGAACAGAAATTTTAGATGAAGGTGGTTATTTTGATTATCCCCTTGATGCTGCTGAGGATCTACGTAGAGATACTATATTAGCATTAGAGCAGATGGGAATTAAAGTAGAGTATTCTCATCATGAGGTTGCACCAAGTCAACATGAGATTGATCTTAGATATGCTGAAGCATTGACCATGGCTGATATTGTTATGACCTATAGAGTTGTAGTAAAAGAGATAGCAAAGCAAAACGGTGTTTACGCCACTTTTATGCCAAAACCTCTTTTTGGTCAAAATGGAAGCGGTATGCATACCCATCAGTCTCTTTTTAAAGGGGATAAAAATGCCTTCTTTAATTCCAAGGATCCCTATTACCTTTCAGAAATAGCCAAAAGTTATATTGCCGGACTTCTTAAACATATAAAGGAGATTACACTGGTGCTTAATCAATGGGTTAATTCCTATAAAAGATTGGTACCAGGTTATGAAGCTCCTGTTTATATCTGTTGGGCAAGAAGAAATAGGTCTGCCTTAATAAGAGTTCCCCTTTACAAACCGGGTAAAGAAAAGGCAACACGAATTGAATTAAGAAGCCCTGATCCAGCCTGCAATCCTTATCTTGCCTTTGCTTGCATGCTCAATGCTGGACTCACTGGAGTTGATAAGAAATATAAGCTTCCTGAGCCAATCGAAAAGGATGTATATCACCTTGATGCTGATGAAAGAAAAGCTCTTGGAATTGATAATCTTCCTGGAAGTCTTATTGAAGCTATAGAATATGCAGAAAAAAGCGAGCTTTTAAAGGAAACCTTAGGTGAGCATATTTTTACCAATCTTATTGAAAGCAAAAAAAAGGAATGGGATGATTATCGAATAAGAATTTTCCCTTACGAGATTGAAAGGTATCTGCCAATTTTATAAATGACCAATTATATTTTTGTACCAAATACCCTTACCTGTCATTAAGAATTCAGGGGAATGAAATTCTTGATGACAGGTAATTTTTTTAATTATCAGGGTCCATCACATTTAAAGGTATCATGGCCAAGATAAAGAACAGATTGAAAAGGAAAAAGACATTTAGATAAAATTTTATGTTCTTTCAATCCCTAAATAGAGAAATGTAACCTAAGATTTTTTACTTCAAAAAAGGAGGCTTTTTAGATGGATAAAACTATAAGAGTTCTCGTAACAGGAGGAGCAGGTTATATTGGAAGCCATGTAGTAAAAGCTCTTGGACAAAGGGGTTATTCAGTTCTTACCATTGACAACCTTTCCCATGGGCATAAAGAATCGGTTGTTTATGGTGAGCTGATAATTTTAGATTTATCTGACAGAGAAAGTTTGGATAAAATTTTCCATACCTTTAGACCTCATGCAGTAATGCATTTTGCAGCTTATATTGTAGTGCCCGAATCTGTAAAAGATCCTTTAAAGTACTATAAAAATAATTTTTGTAACACATTAAATTTATTGGATGTTTGTTTGAAACATAAGGTTAAAAACTTCATATTTTCCTCATCTGCAGCTGTTTATGGAATTCCAGAAAAATCTCCTGTGAGTGAAAATGCCATTCTTGCTCCTATAAATCCTTATGGTCGATCTAAAGCCATGGTTGAAAATGTGCTTTTTGATTTAGCTCAGGCAGAGGATTTTAAATACATATCTTTGCGATATTTTAATGTTGCTGGTGCTGATAGCAGAGGCCAATTAGGTCAAAAAAGAGCCGATGCAACTCATCTTATAACTCTTGCCGTAAAGACTGCTCTTGGTAAAAGACCACATCTGGAGATATATGGTACAGATTATCCCACAAAAGATGGCACTTGTATAAGGGATTATATTCATGTTGAAGACATAGCTTTTGCTCACCTTTTAGCCCTTGAATATTTAATAGAGAAAGGACAAAGCGATGTATTCAACTGTGGTTATGGTCACGGATACTCTGTTAGGGAAGTTGTAGAGGCTACTAAAAAAGTTTCTGGAGTAGATTTTAAGGTAATTGAAACTCATCGAAGAGAAGGGGATCCTCCAGAGCTTGTAGCAGATACAAAAAAAATAAAGGAATTAATGGGTTGGATACCTAAATATGATGATTTAAATTATATAATTAAAACAGCACTTGAGTGGGAAAGAAAATTATCCTAAGACTACCTTGACAATTTTAATTAATATATGTAAGCATTTAGTATGAAGAAATCAAACGGAACTATTCTTAAAAGATCAGAAATTAAAAAGATAATTTTCACAGAAGTACCTCGACTGATTAAGAAAGATCCTGAAATAAGAGAATTTATCCTTCGTATTTCTTCCGAGAAATTTGCTGATAAAAAAAAGACTGAAGACAGAATCGACAAACTCATAGAGGAACTAAGAATAGAAAGATTAGAAAATCAGAAAAAGTGGGAAGAAAATCAAAAGAGGTGGGAAGAAAATCAGAAAGTTATAAATTCCATCCTTAATGAAATAAAATTACTTCATAAAAAATATGACACGGGCATAGGTGCTATTGGTGCAAGATGGGGACTTAGAGCAGAAGGCTCCTTTAGAGAAGCAATAAAGGGCATACTGGAGGAAAATTTTCCTGTAAAAGTTGAAAGATATAAAGCCTTCGATGAAGAAGGTTTTGTATTCGGAAAACCTGATCAAATAGAGCTTGACCTGATTATAAAAGATGGTATTGTTGTAGTAGCTGAGATAAAATCATCAATAAGCAAGGAAGAGTTAGCTACTTTTCTTAGGAAGGTAAAAATTTTTGAGAAGAAGGAAGGCAGAGTTGTTAATAAGATGCTTATCATTTCACCAATGATAGATAGCAGAGCAATAGCTTTTGCCAGAGAAAATGGCATAAAGGCATATGGTTATCCTGAAGAAGTAGAATTATCAGAGCTTCAGTCCTGAAGATTTAAAAACAATTCAAAAGGTTTGTAGAGGTAAGATATCTCTTTTAAAACCATCTACCCCAGGCACAATAGTAATCAAATTCGTCATCGTAGAGTCTAAGTCTCTTTTTAATTACAAAAATTTTGTGCAATGCTACTCCAAAAATAAATCCTCCTACATGAGCCCACCAAGCAACTCCTCCCACATCCTGAGGGGTTAGCAGTGAACCAAGACCTGAAAAAAGTTGTATGAAAAACCACATTAGTATGTAAAAGATAGCTGGCAGAGCAAAGAAAAAGGGCAAAAATAAGATTGGAAATAGCGTAATAACTCTTGCATGGGGAAACATTAGCATATAGGCACCCAAAACTCCTGAGATGGCACCAGAAGCTCCTATTGTTGGAATAACCGATGTTGGGTTAGTTAAACAGTGTATCCAACCTGCTCCAAATCCACAGAGAAGATAAAATATTAAAAACCTAAAAGAACCCATTTTATCTTCCACATTATCAGCAAAAATCCACATAATCCACATATTGCTAATTAAATGAAACCATCCGCCGTGCATAAATTGACTTGTAAGAAAAGGTAAATAGTAAAGAGGATCTAAAGGAAGGCTTTCTATTAGCATGTATCTTGCAGGAATTATACCAAAAATATGGAAAAGATAATCTAAATCCTCCTTTGTTAACATTACTTCGAAAAGAAAGATAAACGTATTTAAAGCAATGATAAACCATGTCATATAAGGTGTATATCTTCTCGGAAGGCAATCTCTAATTGGTATCATTTTATTTCTTTCCTGTTAATTACTTTCCAAAGGCTGGGAAGAACCGAAAGGATGATAATACTTAAAATAAAGAAGGAAAAATTTTGTTTTACAAAGGGTAAATTCCCAAATAAATATCCAACTGTAATAAAAGAGCCACTCCAAAGTATGCTACTTAAAACATTATATATTTGAAATTTAATATATCGCATTCTTCCAATTCCTGCCACAAAAGGTGCAAAAGTTCTAATTATTGGAAGGAATCTTGCTATTATTATTGTTTTTGCACCATGTTTTTCATAAAAAATGGCAGTGCTTTGGAGATGTTTTTTATTTAATAATTTTGAATTTTCCTTATAGAAAATTTTTGGGCCTACCCATTTACCTATATGATAGTTAACAGTATTACCCAAAGTGGCTGCTAAACTTAAAATTAGTACTGAAGTCCAAGGACAAATAAATTCTCGGGAGGAAAGAGCTCCTACTGCAAATAAAAGAGAATCTCCCGGAAGAAAAGGAGTAACTACAAAACCTGTCTCTGAGAAAATGATAAAGAATAGAACTATGTATATCCATAGCCCCACTTGCTCAAAAAGGGTTTCTAAATATTTATCTATATGGAGAAGAATATGGATAAAATCAGTCATGTTTTTTTCAGAAATAAATTCATAAGTTTATAGCCTTCTTCAATTTCTATTTCTGGGCAGGTTAGGATTGTCTCTGAGAATTCTCGATTATGAACATGCTTATTTTGATTTCCTTCATAAATAACAAAAGGAACAGGATCTGATGTATGAGTTCTTACTTTTACAGGTGTAGGATGATCGGGAAGTAGAAGTATTTTAAATTCTCCAAATCTTCTTTCTGCCTCTTTTATTATTTTGCCTATTAGAATTTTATCAATATTCTCCAAAGCTTTAATTTTTAATTTGTAGTCACCTTGATGTCCTGCTTCATCAGGTGCTTCAATATGAATATAGACAAAATCTACTTTTTCAAGTGCTTGTAAAGCATAATCTGCTTTGCCTTCATAATTAGTGTCAATCCATCCTGTAGCTCCTGGCACATTAATTATATGAAAGCCTGCGAGTATTCCAAGTCCTTTAGTTAAATCAACAGCTGATATAAGTGCTCCACTTAGATTGTATTTTTCTCTAAAAGTTGGAAGATTTGGTGTTTTTCCTTGTCCCCAAAGCCAGATGCTGTTTGCTGGTCTCTTACCTTCGGCAATTCTCTTTTTATTTATTTCGTGGTCCCTTAGAATTTCCATAGATTTAAAAATCAAATCTTTGAGAAAATCAGCATTTTTCCCTATGGGAAGATATCTCATTATTTCTCTGCCCGTAATGTCATGAGGAGGTGTGCATTCAAGGTCTTCTGTGCCTTCTTTCCAGATCATAATATGTCTATAGCTTACACCAGGATAAAATTTTAATGAATCACTTCCCAGTTTTTTATCAATCTCTTCTATAAGAATTTTTGCTTCTTCCGTTGTAATATGCCCAGCTGAGTAATCATCCATAAAAATTCTCTTTTTATCTAAAAATTTCAAGCTCACAAGATTGCATCGGAAAGCCACATCTTTTTTTGATAGACTCAGTCCCATACTTACAGCCTCTAAAGGTGCCCTGCCAGTGTAGTAGGTTCTTGGATCATAACCGAGAATGCTTAGGTTAGCCACATCGCTTCCTGGAGAAAAGCCATCAGGTATATTTCTTACAGAGCCTACGATTCCATGGGATGCTAGAAAATCCATATGAGGTGTTTTTGCTACTTGAAGAGGTGTTTTACCTCCAAGCTCCTCCAGGGGATAATCTGCTGCTCCATCCGGTACAATTACGATGTATTTCATAAAATCTTCTCCACGAAATCTCTTACACTGTTTAATTCTGCAGGCAAAGCCACTGGTTTTTCAGCTATTTTGAAAACAATATCGGGATCTTTTAGTCCATTGCCTGTGAGGGTACACACTACAGTACTATTTTCTTTGAAATACCCACCTTTGTAGAGTTTAATAACTCCAGCTACAGATGCAGCAGAAGCCGGTTCACAGAAGATCCCTTCATAGGAAGCAATCATTTTTTGAGCTTCAAGAATTTCTTCATCAGAGACAATATCTATGGTTCCTCCTGATTCATCTAGGGCTTGTAAAGCTGTTTTCCAGCTTGCAGGATTTCCAATTCTTATGGCTGTTGCCACTGTTTCAGGTTTTTCCACAGGATGACCAAGAACAATAGGAGCTGCACCAGCTGCTTGAAATCCCAGCATCTTTGGTAAACTTTGGATTTTTCCTTTTTCTTTGTATTCTTTATATCCTCTCCAATAAGCAGTTATATTCCCGGCATTCCCTACTGGAAGGGCATGATAGTCAGGAACTCTTCCTAATTGGTCACAAACCTCAAAGGCAGCTGATTTCTGCCCTTCAATTCTGTAAGGATTAATAGAGTTTACAAGAGTTATGGGGTACTCTTTAACCAATTCTCGAACAATGTTTAATGCTTGATCAAAATTTCCCTTTACTTGTATAACAAAGGCTCCATGAACCATAGCCTGAACAAGTTTTCCTGTAGCAATCTTGCCCTCTGGAATAAGCACAATTGCCTTAATTCCTGCTCTTGCTGCATAGGCTGAAGCTGATGCTGAGGTGTTTCCAGTGGATGCACATATTATAGCCTTTGCACCTTCCTCTAAGGCTTTTGAGATGGCTAATGTCATGCCTCTGTCTTTAAAAGAACCTGAGGGGTTTGCACCATCAAACTTTAGATATAAATTCAGATTTAAATTGAGTTTTTTCGTAAGATTGTTTACACCTACAAGGGGAGTATTTCCTTCTAAAAGAGTAACTATAGGGGTTTTTTCTGTTATAGGGAAAAAATCTATATATTCCCTTATTATTCCTTTCCATGTAGATTTAGTATCCATGGCTACTCAATAATATCTCCTTCTATTAATTCAACTACCACTCCTTGCTCTCTCAACGAGTTTATACCTTGTTCAAGATTTTCTTCTAAGCCTTCGAGTTCAAGAATCATCTCTCCAAAGGTATCTGTTACTCTTGCTCTTCGAATATTTGGCATAACATCAAATTTTTTTGCCATTCTAAAAAGTACAGGTTCTTTAATTAATTCTTGAGGAAAAGTAAGTCTTACTCTTAATTTTTTTAATTCTGACATATCTTCCTCCTTCAAAAGCACCCTCCTGCTATTGCAGGGACAATTGAAACTTCATCACCGTCTTTCACTATTGTTTCTTCTCCTTGAAGAAATCTTATATCTTCCTCATTTACAAATATGTTGATAAACCTTCTTATCTTACCATCCTGACAGAGTCTTTCTGCAAGCCCTGGATAAGTTTTATCAAGTGAGTTGATTATATCTATAATTTTACCAGGCTCTGCTTCAACCATATCTTTACCACCAGTAATTTTTTGAAGTGGTGTAGGTATTAAAACTTTTACTGCCATCTTTATTTGCCCTCCTTATTTTTAATCCTTTGTAAAGCTTCTTCAAAGGAAGCAAGATTTGGTTTTATATGGTAAACTTCTGCTGTTTTACCATCTAAAACTTCAGCAGTTTTTAAGCCATTGCCAGTGATACATAAAACAGTGCAGTCTTTTTTATCAATTTTACCTTCTTTAAGAAGTTTAATGTAAGTGGCGAGAGTGACTCCACCTGCTGTTTCAGCAAAAATACCTTCAGTTCTTGCCAATAGTTTAATGGCATCAATAATCTCTTCATCTGAGACATCCTCTATTGCTCCTCCACTTTCCCTTACAGCTTGCAAGGCATAATAACCATCTGCAGGATTTCCAATTGCCAGGGATTTAGCTATAGTATTTGGTTTTACAGGTCTTATTACATCTGTACCTTGTTTAAAAGCTGTAGATATAGGAGAGCATCCTGTTGCTTGGGCTCCGTATATTTTAGTTTCTACCTCTTTTATAATGCCAATTTCTTTAAACTCTTTCAGTGCTTTCCACACTTTTGTGAGTAAAGAACCACTGGCACAAGGAACAACAATACTGTCAGGTGCTTCCCAGCCAAGTTGTTCCACTATTTCAAAACCTATGGTTTTTGAGCCTTCTGCATAAAAGGGACGGATGTTAATGTTTACAAAGGCCCAACGATATTTGTTAGCTATTTCACTACAAAGTCTGTTTACATCATCATAATTTCCGTCCACGGCAACTAAGTTTGGCTCATAAACAATGGAGGCAAGAATTTTACTTTGCTCAAGGGTTGCTGGTATAAAAATGAATCTGTTAAATCCCGATTTAGCTCCATGGGCTGATACAGCATGGGCAAGATTTCCAGTAGATGCACAAGCCACAGTGTCAAAGCCGAATTCTTTGGCTTTTGTCAGAGCAACAGCCACGACTCTGTCTTTAAATGAAAGAGTTGGATGGGCAACAGTGTCATCTTTTATATAAAGTTCTTTTACTCCAAGAAATTTTGCTAAATTTTCAGCTTTTACAAGAGGAGTAAAACCTGAATTAAGCCCTACCTGTGGTTCTCCATCTATTGGTAAAAGCTCTTTATATCTCCATAAAGTTTTTGGCCTTCTCTCTATGCTTTTTCTTGAAAGAGCTCTTTTTATCTTCGCATAATCATATACAGCTTCAAGAGGTCCAAAACAGAATTCACACACATATATGGGTTCAATAGGGTATTCCCTTCCGCACTCTCTGCATTTGAGTCCCTTTACATGTCCCATCTGTCACCTCCAATTCTATTGCTTAATTTTTATTATATACAAAAAAAATATAAGTTTGCTTGTAAAACTCTCAAGGCAGAGGACAGATCCATAACTCACTCTGTTAAAAATATTTTTTAGCCTCCAAACAAGAAATTTTTGTTACAAGATAAAAACCCCTCTTCTCCATTTTTATCAGGATAGTATCCCATGCCCTCTTTGCTTCTTTCTGCATTATCAAAATAATAAGGAGAACCTTCCTAAAAAACCCAAAAATTTTTACTAAAATATCTCTTTTATTTTGCTAAATCACTTAAGAAAACGTAGTAGTTTGGAATAAAACCAAAATATTCCCTTTTGTAGATAAGATAGATCTTTACTTTATATGTCCCTTTTTCTATAGCTTTAGCAATTTTGTCGCTAATTCCAGCTAAATGATAAAAGGGTCCCGATTTTGTCATTCCTTTGGAGTGTAATAAATCACCCACTTTTAAGGGTTCCGTGACAATAATCTCAATTTCTTTTTCAATAGGTGGCATGAGAGGACCAAATTTATTAAAATTTAAAAAAGGTTCATCCTCCTTTTTCCCTTCTATCTCATACCTATCAGGTGACATCTCTTTAAATCTTTTAAACTCTCCTTGTAGATAGCTTATCTTCTCTTTTTTGTCTGAATAGTTACTTTTTTCATACCTTTTTATTTCCATCTCTATTGCTTTAATTGTAGCCTTAATGAGGTCCTCTTTTAAAGTGTTTACTGGTAGAGGCTCTTCTGTTTTGGGGAAAAATTCAAAATAAGGTTCGTTAGGTAACAAAGGGTAAATTAAATTTTTTATGGAAAGGGTGTAGGGTAATTTAGTATTTATTCCAAAATCTTTCCTTAAATCGTATTCCACAATAACTCCTTCTGGGAAGGAAGCTTTGCAGTAGTCAGGAACTATTCTCAAAAAAGTAATTTCATAATGTGGTATATTTTTGTCAACTCTTTTAGGGCTATTAATAACTTCAGCTTTCAAAGTGCTCTTATCTGTACATCCCTTTGAGCTAACTCTTACATAAAGTTTGTGCTCTTTTATATTTATTTCTCTGAGGACGATCTCACCTAAATCTGTTGCTAAAAAACTAAAGTTTCTCTCAGTTTCTTCCGCCTTAATACCGCCCCATTCCACTGCTGTAAAGCCTTTTCTGTCCTTTTTGACTATTTGAGGTTCTGTAAGACTTTGTTTGCTGTCTGTACCTTTGAAATGCAAAAATACTCTAATAAAGGTATCAGGTTTTGGTTTTATCTCTACAGGCAGGTTTTCACTTAAAAATTTCTCATCCATATACCTTATTTCATAGTATTTATGTGGTTTAAGTTCTTTCAACCAATAATTTTTAAAGTCAATAGCTTCTTTTTCATTTAAACCCATCTTCGGCAGATAAAGATCAAACCATTTAGATAGTTCACTGTAGGGTACAACCCACCCTACATTAGTTAATGGATAAGGCTTTTCTAAACTTACTTCATAAAAAAGGTAGTCATACTTGTTATTAATCTTTCCCGTTGGTGTAACTTTAACAATCCATTTACCATTGTAAGGGGGTATAGTTTTTGTAATATAACCTTTTGGAACTAATCTTACCGTAATTGTTTGTTTTTTCTCTGGATATAAATATAAAGCTGGTTTTCTAACTACTGGCATTTCTTCGCAAGGAATTAGATTTTCTCTCTCTAAAGCAAAGCAAATTAAATCTTTTTTGCTGGGAGAGGTTAAAGGGTCTGACTCTCTATGCGTAAGGGCATGAATTATAATTCTATCAATTATCCTAGGAAATATAACATCTTCAGATATCATTATTTTTTCAATTTTTATTCTATCCCCTAATACTACAGAATCTGTTTGAACTATATCTTTACCTTTTGAGAGTAAAACAGTTAGTTCATAGAAGGAGCCACTACCACCATAATTCCCCACAAGAATAACAACAGCATCCTTGATTCCATCATGGTTTAAATCTTTAAGCTCATAACGCTCAATTTTAACCTCCACAATTTTATCCGGTGGACCATACTGCCTGAAAATACCATTTTTAAGTGTCACTTTGCCATCATAAAATGATAAATAATATGTAAAATTTTCAACATCCTTTGGCTCAATGGAGAATCCGTTATTGGAACAAATGAAAAGAAAGAAAACCAGCAAAAATAAACTCCTTAAAATCTCTCTCTTATTCTTAATTTTCATATACTTTCCCTCCTAGGCATAAAAAATATAACATCTCTTACAATCACATCCTTAATCGCACACTGTTCTTGTGCATATCTTGTCAAGGCAGTATCCCATACCCTGACGGCTTCTGTCTCCATCATAACTTCCATCCCAGCAGGTCTGTCCACAGACATACTCTTCAGAACGGCAGTTTCTTTGTGTACCTTCAAAAGATGGTTTAGGTGTAGGAATGGTATAGTTATAATTTTCGCTTCCACCACAACCAGGACAGATATCATAATAATAAGCAGAACCTGCATTGATATTTGCTGGAATAAGTATTAGTTGAAAAAATAAAACCAAAGAAAACAGAAAGTTAAGCCTCATTTCAACCTCCCTTTAATAAGATTTAAAGGAAAAATTTTCTCTTTCTTTTTAATTATATCAATTTTTTCAACACCTGTCTGTGAATGGATTAGAATAAAAAAATCCCCTTTTGGGAAAAAATTCCTTTTGCCTCTCTATGTTTTAAAACAAGCAACTACCGTATGGGGATTTTCATTTTTAGGATTAAATAATTTTTTTTCAACCAATTCTTTTTTTAGTAATGACAGATTAGCCATAGCCGATTGCTTATCAGTCCTTCAGACTTCTCGCAATGACAGAAAAATAAAAGCTTAAGCTTGCAATAAAGGAAAAAAGAGAGTCAAATTTTTAATATTAGAAGAAAAAAATATAGCCTTCAATGACAAGAAGAAAGTTTGTAACCCTGTAAACGATAAAAAGTCATTTCCCTTTTAAGTGAATAATTCTTGTTAGTTAATATAATCCAGTGCTATAATAGGCTTATGTTTGAGGAGATAAGGAGAAAAATAAGAAAGGGACAAAGGTTAACTAAGGAGGAAGGGATCGCTCTTTTCAATACAGAAGACATTTATACCCTTGGAGAATTGGCTAATGAAGTTTCAAGAAGGATAAATTCTGACAGAGCCTATTTTATTGTTAACCAACACATTAATCCTACCAATATTTGTATAAACAGATGCAAATTTTGCGCTTTCTCCAGATCTAAAGGCCAAGAAGGTGCCTATGAATTGACAATAGACGATATTATTTCTGAACTTAGACAGACACAGGAAAAGATTGGCTACATTTCAGAGGTACATATTGTATCTGGTCTGCATCCTGAATGGAGTTTCCAATACTATCTTGATATGATTTCCGAAATAAAGAGTAAGTTTCCTTCAATAACCATAAAAGCCTTTACAGCTGTAGAGATTGATTATTTTTCAAGAAAGTCAGGATTAACTATTGATGAAACTCTCACTAAACTCAAGAAAGCAGGCGTTAGTATATTGCCAGGTGGTGGAGCAGAGATTTTTAATTCAAAGATAAGAAATATGATATGTCCAGAAAAAATTTCTGGTGAAAGATGGCTTCAAATTATGAAGGTAGCCCATAAATTAGGAATTAAGACAAATGCTACAATGCTTTATGGTCATGTGGAGACTTATGAGGACAGAATTGAGCATTTATCCAGATTAAGAGAACTTCAGGATGAGACTGGAGGATTCCTTGCTTTTATACCTTTGAGTTATCAACCTCACAATACTCATATTAAAATTCCCTATCTTAATGCCTTAGATGACTTAAAAACTATTGCCGTATCAAGACTCTTCCTTGACAATATCCCACATATAAAAGCTTATTGGATAATGCTTGGTGAAAAGCTTGCTCAACTTGCTCTTCTTTTTGGAGCAGATTGCCTGGAGGGAACCGTTATTGAAGAAAAAATTGCCCATTCTGCTGGAGCTCCTTCAAAAAAAGGTATCTCTATTCCTGAACTCGCTCACTTAATAAGGGAGGCAGGTAAAATTCCCGTTGAGAGAGATTCCTTTTATAATATTATAAAAATATGGTAAGAATTAATCCTGAAGAAGCCCTCAAGATGTTAAAAGAATCATCATTGTATGAACTAGGTAAAAGGGCTGATTTTGTCCGCAAAAAGCTTCATCCTGAAGGGATTGTAACTTTTGTAATAGACAGAAACATAAATTATACAAACATATGCATCAACAAATGTAAATTTTGTGCTTTCTGGAGGCCTAATAATCATTCTGAAGCCTATGTTATTTCCAAAGAGGAACTTGCTAAAAAAATTCAAGAAACCTTAGAGAAAGGAGGAACTCAAATTCTTCTTCAGGGAGGAGTTAATCCTGAACTCGGCATTGACTTTTATATCCATATGCTTAAATTTATAAAGGAGAACTTTAAAATTCATGTTCATGGTTTTTCCCCTCCAGAAATTTCTTTTCTCTCAAAAAGAGAAAATCTCACTATAAGAGAGGTGCTTTCAAAACTTAGAGAGGCAGGACTAGACAGCATTCCCGGAGGTGGTGCAGAGATTCTCTCTGATAGGGTAAGAGAAATTCAGTCACCTAAAAAAGTTAAGTCAAAGGAATGGTTAGAGGTGATGCGAGAAGCCCATCTTCTGGGAATGAAAACATCTGCCACCATGATGTTTGGAAGTATTGACAACGAAGAGGATATAATTGAACATCTCACTTCTATAAGAAGACTTCAGGATGAAACTGGTGGTTTTACCGCCTTTATTCCTTGGACTTTTCAGCCAGGAAATACAGAACTTAAAGAGGAGCATCCTGAGATTATGCCAGCTGGGTCCGTAAAATATCTACGCGTACTTGCATTAAGTAGAATTTATCTTGATAATTTTAGAAATATTCAAGTTTCTTGGGTTACGCAAGGAATTAAGATTGCTCAGATAGGACTTCGTTTTGGAGCAAATGATTTCGGTTCTACGATGCTGGAAGAAAATGTTGTAAGAGCTGCAGGAGTAAGTTATAGAGTCAGTCTGGAAGAAATAATAGAGGCTATCAGGCAAGCTGGATTTAAGCCAGCTCAGAGAGATAACAATTACAATATTTTGAGATTTTTTAATGAGATCTAGGGGACATTAATTTAGATTTATGGGAGGAGAATATGGATGAAATTTTTGATGTAATAATAATAGGAGGAGGACCTGCTGGTCTGACAGCTGGAATTTATGCAGCTAGGGCAAATTTAAAAACTATCATACTTGATAAATCAAAAACTGCTGGAGCCTTAGCTTACGCATCTTTAATTGAAAACTATCCGGGCTTGGAAAAACCTTTAACTGGCAGAGAACTCTTAGAAAGAATTCGTTCTCAAGCATTGTCCTTCGGAGCAAAATATGAAGAGCAGCAGGTAGTAGGTGTAGATTTGATTTCAGAACCTAAAGAAGTTTTAACAATGAATGGAAGCTACAAGGGAAAAGCAATTATTATATCTACAGGTTCCATGGGAAGAAAACCAACAATCAAAGGTGAAGGAGAATTACTTGGTAGAGGTGTGAGTTATTGTGCGGTTTGTGATGCTCCTTTTTTTAGAGGTAAAAAAGTAGCAGTCCTTGGTGACAGTGAAGAAGCAGCAAAAGAGGCTCAATATCTAACAGAGTTTGCGGAGGAATGTTTTTTAATATCCTCTTCATCAAAACTTAAAGTGAGCCCAGACCATGCTGTTTTCTCTAATCCTAAGATTAAAATTCTTTCATCACATACTGTAAAAGAGATTGAGGGTAAAGATTTTGTAACTGCAGTATTAGTGAGAGATCAAAGTGGACAGGAAAGACATATTGAAGTTTCAGGAGTCTTTGTTTATATTCAAGGTTCTCAACCAATAACAGATTTTCTTGGAGAATCCATAAGACTTGATGATAGAGGATTTATCTTGGTAGATGAATTTATGCAAACAAATATTTCAGGAGTTTTTGCAGCTGGAGATGTTGCAAGCCCCCATTTTAGACAGGTCGTTATAGCTTGTAGTCAGGGTGCAGTTGCTGCTCTTAGCGCTGAGAAATATATAAGAGGACGAAGTAGAATAAAATCTGACTGGCATGGGTGAGAAAATGAATGATAATGGCAAGGGTTTTAGTAATTGGGATGGTGAAGCCTTTGAAAAGTTACTTTTTGATTATCTTGACAATGGTTATCTTGAAAACATCATAACTTTCTTTGAGCATGAACCATCTCAGCTTAGCTTAATTGCAAAAATGCTTTCTGATGAAAGATTGAGACTGAAAGTAGGAGCTTTTGCAATTATTGAGGAATTAAAGTCAAAAAACTTTGAAAGTTTAAATTCAATTGTGCCCTTAATAGTTGAACTTCTTAAATCTCCACAGAAAAACATAAGAGGTGACGCTGCCTATGCTCTTGAGTTAATTGGTGATCCCTCAGCTAAGGAACAGCTACTGGAGGCTTTAGAAAAAGAGTCAGATCCCCAAGTAAGAGAATTTATTGAAGATGCTCTAAAGAAGCTTCAATGAGTTACAGAATAATTGATGTTTCAGGAGACATTGGAATAAGAGCAGAGGGTAAAACCCTTGAAGAATGTTTTATAGAGTCTGCTTTAGGGCTTTACAGTCTCATAACAGACTTAGAAACAGTAGACCTAATAGAGGAAATTGAGATTAACTTAACAGAGCAAAGCATAGAAGATCTCTTAATTTGCTTTCTAAATGAACTTATTTTTCAGTTTGATGCATATGGTTTTGTAGGCAAATCAGTGTTTTTACTAATCAATGAAACTTCTCTTCATGGAAAGATTAAAGGTGAAATATTTAATCCTCAAAAACATGAAAGGAGACTTCTTGTGAAAGCAGCAACCTATCACAATCTAAAACTAAAAAGGGAAAACTCTCACTTTATAGCCGAGATTATTTTTGATATTTAAGGCTATAATAAATTTAAGTAATTATTCTTGGAGGAGGGTGATGTGGTATGCCCAAAATTGAAGGAACAGAAAGAATAGATCCCTATAGATTAAAAGTCCCAAAAGGATTTGTATCAGGGATGAAAACAGAGGGAATAATCTATGTAGATGAAATTTTGGAAGAGGGACTGGAAATTGAGGCAGTTCGTCAAGTAGCAAATGTAGCAACACTGACAGGCATAGTAGGAAAATCTCTTGCCATGCCTGATATTCATACTGGTTATGGTTTTCCTATTGGAGGAGTAGCAGCCTTTGATGCAGAGGAAGGTATAATCTCTCCAGGTGGAGTAGGATATGATATTAACTGTGGCGTAAGACTTCTCAAGAGCAACTTAAATTATGAAGAAGTAAAGCCTAAAATTAGAGAGCTTGTGGATTTACTTTACACCCATATACCTTCAGGAGTTGGTTCCACAGGAAAAATAAAGCTTTCTCATAAAGATGAAAGGGAAGTTGTAAAAAAAGGAGCCATATGGGCTGTGGAACAAGGTTTTGGAGCTGCTGAGGATCTTCAGAAAATTGAATCTCACGGCTGCCTTGATGGAGCTGATCCTGATGCAATAAGTTCAAAGGCTTATGAAAGAGGAAGGTCTCAGCAAGGTACTCTTGGTTCTGGAAATCATTTCTTGGAAGTTCAATATGTGGCTGAAGTTTTTGCCCCTCAGATTGCCACCCAAATGGGGCTTTGGAAGGGACAAGTTACTGTTATGATTCATACGGGTTCCAGAGGATTTGGTCATCAAATCTGTGATGATTATGTAAGGATAATGCTTCAGGCACTAAAAAAATACGATATTGAATTACCCGATAAAGAACTTGCCTGTGTACCTTTTCGGAGCAAAGAAGGACAGCAGTATTTTTCTGCTATGAAAGGGGCTGCTAATTATGCCTGGGCAAACAGACAGTGTCTTACCCATTGGACACGAGAGGTATTTTTTAAACTTTTCAAAATTTCACCCAAGCAGCTGGCAATGACTGTTGTTTTTGATGTAGCCCACAACATAGCAAAAGAAGAATTTCATGAGATTAATGGCAAAAGAAAAAGACTAATTGTCCACAGGAAAGGTGCTACAAGAGCTTTTCCAAAGGGACATGCAGATTTACCAGATTGCTACAAAGATATAGGACAACCTGTTTTAATCCCAGGAGATATGGGAAGAGTATCTTTTGTATTGGTAGGATTGACAAGGGCTTTGGAGGAGACCTTTGGTTCCATTTGTCACGGTGCAGGAAGAGTTTTAAGCAGAAATCAGGCAATAAAGCAAGCAAAGGGAAGATCAATTAAGGAGGAGCTTGCCGAAAGAGGTATAATAGTGAGAGCCTCTGGCAAAGAAACCCTTGCAGAGGAAATGCCTGATGCCTATAAAGATGTATCAAATGTTGTTGATGTAGTCCACAATGCAGGATTAGCTATGAAAGTAGTAAAACTAAAGCCTCTTGGTGTAATTAAAGGATGAAGCTTAAAGTAGGATGGATTCAGTATGCTAATGTATATCCCTTATTTTATGTCTTAAAAAAGGAAGCTTTACTCTCTAATGATATTCATCTTATAAAAGGAGTCCCTTCTCAACTTAACTGGGCACTTCGGAATGATTTAATTGATATTAGCCCTTCCTCATCGGTTGAATATTTACTTAACAAAGAACTTTATGAATACATTGATGGTATATCTATAAGCTCAAAAGAACATGTGGGCAGTGTTCTATTTTTCAGTGACTATGAAATAAATAGAATTGACGGTCAAAGGATTCTTCTTACTGATCAGTCTGCCACATCTCATCTTTTGTTAAGAGTTATCCTTGAAAAGTTTTTAGGTTTATCTCCCCTTTACGATGTTTCTTCCACACCTTACAAAGGAGAGTCTTTTTTACTCATTGGTGATGATGCTTTAAGATATAGAAAGCTTAACAACAGCAAGAAAGTCTATGATCTTGCCAACCTATGGTATGAACATACAGGTCTTCCCTTTGTTTTTGCCCTTTGGATTATAAGAAAAGAGATCATTAATAGCCAAAATGAACTTTATGAGCATTATATCAAATTTAAAGAAAATATCCTCTATGCAGCAAAAGCCTTCCATGCCTATCTTCCGGAAATGGTAAGAGATTACTATTTAAGAGAATTTATGACAGAGGATGAAATTCTCTATTACTGGACAGAAAACATGGATTATGAACTTACCGATAAGCATAAAAAAAGCCTAAATCTTTTTGAAAATTATTTGAGGGAATTGTAAATATATTGCTAAATAAGACATTGGATGCCTTCAGAACATATTTTCTTGGTAAGGCTTTTAGCTTCTTCCATTAATTGCTCTGTTTCATTGAAATTCTTTGTCTCTACGTATATACGAATTTTAGGCTCTGTTCCTGAAGGTCGAATCATAAACCATGACAGATCTTCAAATACAATTTTTATTCCATCTATATCCTTAATGGAAAGAATTTTCTTTTGTAGATTCCCAAATTTTAATGTATCTCCTGCTCTAAGATTTTTGCCCAACTCCATAATATTCCTTTTTATATGAGGTCCATAACTTTCGCGTGGTATTTCTATTCCTGTTCTGGATGAATAATATCTGCCGTAACGATTCTCTATCTCTTCAAGATAATCACTTAGATTTTTGTTAAAAGTGGCTAACATTTCAAGTGCAAGAAGCACCCCAAAAATTGCATCTTTTTCAAGTGTATTGCCATGAGCAGAAATTCCATCTGATTCCTCAAAAGCCACAATTGCCTTTTTTGAGGATTGAGGGAGTAAATAGGGTCTAAAATTTTTGAAACCTACTTTAGTTTCAATTACTTCTACATTTAATGCTTGAGCAATAGCATTAACAAAATTACTTGTTCCTAAACTTTTTACCACTACACCTCTTAATCCTTTGAAGTGGTATAGATAATGAAATGCCATAGCACCAAAGTAATTCATAGGAATTTGTCTCTTTAGATCAGCAAACCTGACTCGGTCTCCATCAGGATCTATAATAGCAGCAAAGCCTAAACAATTTTCCTTTAGATAAGATAATGCCAGTTTAAGATTTTCCTCACTGGGCTCAGGCGATATTCCTCCAAAAAGAGGGTCTTCTTCCTTTCTTAGACAAATAAACTTGCCTGGTTTAAAGGATAAAATCCTTGCAAGCCTTCCTCTTGTGGAGCCATGCATATGATCAATGGCAATTTGATTTTTTTCTTTCATTAAAAATTTTTTTATTTTCTCTAAATCAATAAGTCCTTGTCTTTTAAGAAATTGTATGTAAAGGTCCGTTATGTCAATTTTTTTAATATTTCCTGGGAAGTGAGAAGGTATGGAGGGATTTTTTTTCATTATTTCATTTGCAATTTTTTCTATGGTATTAGTTAAGCTTTCAGGAGCTGGTCCGCCATCAGCTGGATTTAGTTTGAATCCTCCATAATTTGCAGGATTATGACTTGGTGTTAGATTAATGGATGCTGCAGCTCCAAGTTCTACTATAGCAGCTGAGAATTCAGGTGTGGCAGCCTCTCCGGCATAATAACAATATATCCCTTCCGATTGAAGTAAGCCTATAACTTCAAATGCAAAGTCTTTACCAAGTATTCTGTTGTCATGACCTACAATTACACCTTTTTTTCTGAATTCATCAAAGGAATTAACTCCAAACTCTTCCAAAACAGCGGGATCTTCGCTTTTTACTGCATCGATAATTGCTCTTGTAAGAACTCTCACATTTTGCATTGTAAAGTCTGAGCCAATTTCTCCACGCCATCCAGAAGTTCCAAAATGAATTTCTGCAGGATCTGTGTTCTCTTTGGCAAGGGTTTCAATCTCATTAAGTAAGTGTCTTTTATTCTGAGGATTACTAAAAATCTCTTTCCATAGTTTCGATGCTCTCATTTTTTCGACTCCTTTTAGAAAATGATTTATATTTTATCATTTTCTTTGGAAAACAGTTAAGGAAAAGAGGCTTTTAGAATTTTTTTAAATATCCACTTCCACTCTAAGGGCACCAGATCTTGTGGCAATTCTAAAGGCTTAAAAGATTTTTTCAAACTTTTTAGCAGGATTTCCTCTATAACCCCATTAACACCTTCTTGAAAAAAGCTCTGAAATCTTCATTAAGAGCATATTTTAATTGGGGAAAACCCATTTAGGCACAATTTTTATGAATACGAGCATACCTATAAGCTCCACAAGACTCTGATATACGATTGTTAACACGGCTATTTGAAAATTTTCTGGCAAAGCAAGGGCTAAGGGAAGAACTAAAAAAGAGTTTCTTGTCCCAAAAGTAAAGCCTAAAACCCTTCCATCTAAGGTGGGTAACTTCATTAGTATTGAGAGAATCTTACTAAGCAGAAGAGCAAAGAGCAAAAATGAAAGGAATATTAAAGTTAAAGGCACAAAAAGATCTTTTATTTGAAGCACCATCTCAACTTGTGAGCTAAAAATTACAAAAACAACAAGGCTAAGCAATAGGACTGGAAGCCATGAAGTAAGGTTTAGGATTTTGGAGCCAATTTTGCTATAGTGGGCAAGCTTTTGAGTTAAAAGGGCAAGAAATAGCGGAAATAAAATTAAGAGTAGAAAAATCTTTATGATTCTTTTTTTATCCCATTCAATGGTTATAATATCGGGGAAAATAATGAGCATGTAGAAAGGAAGTAAAAGAATTTGAAAAAAAAGCAGTATGGGGGTTAATGCTATAGCATGCCTTGTATTTGCTTTTCCTATGTGGCTAAAGGTAATAAACCAATCGGTACAAGGCACCAAAAGAACCAAGCATATGCCAAGCTTAACGGCTAAGGAATCTACAGGGATAAGAAGTATGACTATGAATATGGGGATTATTACAAAGTTTCCAATAAGGGCTGCCATTATGAGTTTGTAGTTCATAAAGGCACTTGGAAGATGAACCAAAGGCACTTGGCAAAAGGATGTATACAAAAGAAAAGCCAAAAGGGGTAAAAGTAGGGTTTCTAAATATTCTCTCCATTCAGGGAAAGCCATTCCAAAAGCAGCACCAAGGGCCATAAAAATAAGATAAATAATACCTTGATATTCTTCTAAGACTAACCTTAAAGAGGACACTTAAAAATTTTAATTTAAAATTTCCAAAGAAAGCAAAATACCACCTACTATAAGATTCCTTCAGTTTAAGCCAGAGTGTATTCCTTCAGGCTTTCATCAAGCCATTTACTCCTAAATTGCCACTCCAAGATTTTTAGACTAATTGGTATTTTTTGGAGCTATAGCTTAAAATTTAATTTATTTAATTTATAGATCAAATTCAGTAAAATAAAAATAACAAATGCAACGAGAAGGTCTAAACGAAGCAGAAACTAAGGCAAAGTTGGTAGAGCCAAAGCTAAAGGCCACAGGGTGGACTGAAGATAAAATATCAAGGGAGTTTTCCTATACCTCCAATTATGAGTATACT
>CALLBR010000029.1 GCA_937998865.1 uncultured bacterium | reverse complement strand
TATTCATTCCATGAGAGAGAAAAAAACAAAAATTTTTTGATAAAATACAAAATGGAATTAAAATATGTTTTTTATTTTATTTTTGGAGGTCTAATTGTAAGTTTAGTAAGCTATTTTGCTAGTCATGCTAAAGGATTAATCGCTGCTTTTTTTGCAAATTTACCAGTAATTACTTTTATTACCTTTCTTCTCATATATTTTGAAGCAGGAGAAAAAAATGTCCTTAATTATGCAAAAAGCTTATTGATAATGCTTCCTCCCTGGTTAGCTTATATCCTTTCAATTATCCTATTAAGTCCAAAATTAGGCGTAATACCATCATTGGTTATAGGATTAGGCAATTATTTCTTATTATCTTTTTTTATAATTAAATTTTCAGGCATAAAGATTTAGGATGAAAATCATATGAGGAGGAAACTATGAAGAAAATTAAAATCAATATTGACGGTATGACTTGCAGGCACTGTGTGAAAAGAGTTACAGATGCCCTAAACTCCTTGGGTATTTATGATGCTCAAGTAGAAATAGGACATGCCATCTTATCCTTTGATGATAATACAATAACCATCGAAAAAATTAGTGAAGTTTTGAAAGAAGCAGGATATACACTTAAAGATTGGCAGAGTCTATAAGCATACCATCAATCATTTTCAAATTTCTCATGCATTTCTGCGCCAGATTTTCATTATGAGTTACTATTACAAAGGTTGTTCCACGAGTCTCGTTAATTTTTCTAAATAATTCAAAAAGTTCATAAGCAGCTTTTGAATCAAGATTTCCTGTTGGTTCATCAGCAAGAATTATTTTTGGATCATTAAAAAGGGCTCTGGCAACTGCTACTCTTTGTTGCTCACCGCCGGAGAGTTCACTTGGTTTGTGTAAGGCTCTCTCATGAATTCCCAACTCTTTTAAAAGAATGTATGCCTTTCCTTCAATCTCTTTCTTGCTCTCTTTATTTTTGCTAAATTCATATCCAATCAATCTTGAAAGAATAATATTTTCTAATACATTAAATTCTGCCAAAAGATAGTGAAATTGAAAGACAAACCCAATGTACTTATTGCGAAATTTTGATAATTCAAAAGATGAGAGAGCTGTAGGATCAATTTTTCCTTGAAGATCAAATTCAATTTCACCAGAAGTGGGAAACTCAAGTGTTCCTAAAATATGCAACAGAGTGCTTTTGCCAGCCCCAGAAGCGCCGGTAATTGCAATCATTTCTCCTTCATAAACATTAAGATTTATACCCTTAAGTACTTCTAATTGCCCAGCCTTTGTTATATATTTTTTCTTAAGGTTTTTTGTCCTTAATATCTCTTTTTTCATCTGACTTAAAGGGCTTGCTCATTTCTTCAAATTTCTCTCTTACAGCATCATGAATCTCGTCAGCCTTTTTAGCAGCGTAATGGAAAGTTTTTTTAACAAATCCAGTTGTTCTGTCTCCTATCTCTCTTATTTTAGAGCCTCCGAAAAGTAAAGACACTATCAAAAATACAATCAATAGAATTATTGTTAAACATCCAAGATTTCTTATAAATTTAAACATTATTCATACCTCAATATTTCAATGGGGTTAATTTTTGATGCTCTATGAGCTGGATATAAAGTAGATATTAAGCTTATAAGGAGAGCAGATAGAGATATAATCATCACATCTATTAATTTTACCTTGACAGGTAATTTACTTAAGTAATAAACTTCAGATGGCAATTTTATGATATCATAGGATTTTATAATTTCACATACTAAAAGTCCGCCTATTAATCCCAATATTGTGCCTAGGAATCCTATTATAATTCCTTGAAACATAAAAATATTTCTTATCAATCTATCAGTGGCTCCCATTGATTTAAGTATTGCAATTTCTCTCTGTTTTTCAGTTACATTAACCATCAATATACTAATTATATTAAAACATGCCACAATCACAATTAAAGTTAAAATTATGAACATGGCAAATTTTTCAAGCTTTAGTGCAGAAAAGAGATTCCTGTTCATCTGCATCCAATCTTTAACATAATAAGGATCTCCTAATTCTTTAGTTAAATTTACACTTAAAATATTAGCTTTGTAGACATTTTTTAATTTTAATTGTATTCCGGTAACTTTATCCCCCAAGGAAAAAAATTCTTGAGCTGTTTTTAAATCTACAATAGCAAGATTCGCATCATATTCAAACATGCCTATTTCAAATATTCCTGTTACAATGAATTGTTTTGCCTTAGGTATGATTCCCAAGGGACCAATGGTACCCATTGGTGATATAACAGTAACAGTGTCTCCCGGTAAAACCCCTAATAAGTTAGCAAGCTCTTTTCCGATTATTATCCAAGGGAAATCAGTAAAGTTTTCATACTTATATTTGATATGATTAAATATCTCTGTAGTTTTTCTGTCAAATTCAGGAAGAATTCCTCTTAAATAAATTCCATGAGATCTCTTTGTTGTTGAAATGAGGACTTGTCCCATGACAAAAGGTGAATAACCTAAAATCTCTTCATTCTTAGCTATTTTAGGTATGAGAGAAGTGTAGTTCTCAATTCCTCCTTCAAAATTTAATATAACAGCATGTGCCTGTGCACCGAGAATCTTCCTTTGAAGATCTTCATGAAAGCCACTTATTACAGAGATAACAATAATCAAAGCCATTACTCCTAAAGCTACTCCACTGACGGATATTATAGTGCCAAGAGATACTCCCCTTTTTTTACTTTTCAAGTATCTTAATGCAATATAGATAGGGAGTCTCATTTAGGCTCAGGTCTTAAGAGGGGGAAAAGAATAACATCTCTAATTGATTGATTATCCGTAAGTAGCATAACCAATCTGTCTATTCCAATGCCCTCTCCTGCCGCTGGAGGCATCCCTACTTCTAAGGCTTTGATGAAGTCTTCATCCATCTCTGGAGCTTCTTCATCACCTTGAAGTCTCTCTTGCACTTGCTTCAGAAATCTATCCCTCTGATCAATTGGATCATTAAGCTCTGAAAAGGCATTGGCAATCTCTCTTCCAGCAATAAATAATTCAAAACGTTCCACAAGCTCTGGCTGCTCCTTTTTCCTCTTTGCTAAAGGAGAAAGCTCAACAGGATAATCAATTATGAAGGTAGGCTGAATAAGTTCTGGTTCCACAATCTCTTTAAAAATCTCATCCAATACCTTAGATAAAGTGGCTCCCTTAGGAATATCTATTCCCTTTTTTAATGCCCATTTAGTTGCTGCTTCAGCATCTCCAAAAACATCTGCTGGTACATTTTTTTCTCTGAGAGCGTCGTAAAGTGTCAGTCTCCTATAGGGTGGTGTAAAATCAATAGTGTATTCGCCAAATTTTACTCTAAGGTTTCCACAAACCTTTTCAACAATGTAACTTAACAGTTTTTCTGTAAATTCCATAAGCCATAGATAATCTTTATAGGCAACATAGAATTCTATCATGGTAAATTCTGGATTATGTTTTGTGGAGATTCCCTCATTTCTAAAGTTTTTCCCAATTTCAAAAACCCTTTCAAAACCTCCCACAAGAAGTCTCTTTAAATATAGTTCTGGAGCAATCCTTAGGTAAAGTTCCATATCCAGAGCCTCATGATAAGTTTTAAAGGGTTTAGCCCTTGCTCCACCCGCTATCGTATGCATCATAGGAGTTTCTACCTCAAGAAAACCTTCATTTTCGAGAAATTCTCTTAGATATTTTATTATTTGTTGCCTTTTTATGAAGGTTTCTTTTACAGAAGGATTTACAATAAGATCCACATACCTCTGCCTGTATCTTGCCTCCACATCCTTTAAACCATGCCATTTTTCAGGTAAAGGCCTGAGGGATTTACTTAAAAAAGTGAAATCTTTTACCTCTATGGTTAGCTCATTAGTTTTAGTTCTAAAAAGTCTTCCTTCCACTCCTATTATGTCACCTATATCAATATACTTGACTAATTGAAATTTATCAGCCAAGAGGTCTTTTCTAAAATATATCTGTATCTTGCCTTTTGAATCCTGCAAATGAGCAAAGGCTGCTTTGCCAAAGTCCCTCAAAAGAATAATTCTTCCAGCTACAGAAGCATTAATGTCTTTTTCCTCTAAGGCCTCTTTATCTAAATCAGCATATTGAGAAAAAATATCTGAAGTTTTAAGTGAAGGAGTGAAGATACCACTGTAAGGATCTACTCCTAAATTTTTTAAATTTTCTAATTTTTTTAATCTTTGTTGTATTAGTTCTGCTAATGGTGTTTCCTGCATAAAAATAAATTATACCCCCTTGGATCTTTTTAGTCAATTATACCTTTTGAAAAGGAAAATTAAAAATCGGGGCGAGCCGATTTGAACGGCCGACCACTCGCACCCCAAGCGAGTGCGCTAACCAGGCTGCGCTACGCCCCGATTGTTTGATAATAAAGGATTTGTTAAAGATTAGTCAAGCTTATTGATTGACAATTTAAATATTCAAACTTAAAGGCTCATTGTTTTTTAGAGCTTCACTAAATCAGAATTTAAAAGGCATGGGGGTGAAAGTTAGAATAAAAATAATGAAAGATAAAATTCCAATAATTTTTCTACTCTTTGACAAACTGCTCTCCCAAATCAAAATAGGTGGATGATCTATTCCAAGAAAAAGGAGTAATAATCCCCAGACAAGCCATCCATACCAATATAAAATTCCTGTAACAGCTATAATTAAGAGGCAAATTCTTGATATATAAAAATGCCATCTCCCAAATAAAGCATAAGAAATATGACCTCCGTCAAGTTGACCGATTGGTATTAAATTCATGGAAGTAACGAATAATCCAATCCAGCCTGCAAAGGCAACAGAGTGAAGAAGAACATCATATCCTGCAGGAACATCTCCAATAGTAAGCTTAATGAGTAAAAAAAATAAAATTGAATCTCCTAAGGTAAAAAATTCTTCTTGACCTGTGGTTGGTATAACTTTTGACATCTTTAATCCTATGATAGAAGCAATGATAGAGAGGACAAAACCAACAAGAGGTCCTGTTGCTCCTATGTCTATAAGGGCTTTTCTTGTGAGAATAGGAGATTTCATTTTTATAAAAGCTCCAAAGGTTCCAATTATTGAAGGTGCTGGAATAAAATAGGGTAAAGTTGCCTTAGTTTTATGTATTTTTGAAGCATAGTAATGTCCCATCTCATGACCAAGTAGAATTGTCATTATACTTAAAGAAAAGGGATAACCTTCCCAAAATCTAATAGGTTCTTTAAAAAGATCTATTCCTTGCTGCAAAGCTCCTGCAAAAAGTGTTGTAAAAATTGTAGTTAAAAATAAAATAAAGGGAATCAAATATCTTTTCACTAAACCAGAACCCCTTTAACATCATAATCATAAGCTTCGGTGATAAGAACTTTAACCTTATCTCCTGCTTTTAAATTTAGAGCATTTTCTATCATTACTACACCATCTATTTCTGGTGCATGGCAATAGAGCCTACCTAAAGCTATATCTGGCTCTACATAATCTATTAAGGCATCAAATTTCCTCCCCACAAGATTTCTATTTTTTTCAAGAGAGATCAAGGCTTGCCGTGACATGATGTCAAAATATCTTCTTTCTTTAATCTTTTCTGGTATTTGACCTTTTAGATGGTAAGCTATAGTATCTTCTTGTCTTGAGTATTTAAAAGCTCCCACATGATTGAATTGAACTTCCTCTATGAAATCAAGAAGTCCATGAAATTCATCCTCTGTCTCTGTTGGAAAACCAACGATAAAGGAGCTTCTCAATGCCACTTCAGGTATAGCTTCCTTTATTTCTCTTATTTTTCTTAGATATTCCTTCCTTGAACCTCTCCTTCCCATGAGTCTGAGAATTCTGTCTTCAGAATGTTGTAAGGGTATGTCAAGATATTTTACTATTTTATCGTTATCTTTTATGACTTGCAGAAGTTTTCCATCCACATCAGTTGGATAGAGATAAAGGAGTCGAAGCCAAAAGTCTCCACTAATTTGACATAGATCTTTAAGAAGTTCTTTTAAAGTATATCCTTTAAGATCTTTTCCGTATTGAGTTATGTCTTGTGCCACTAAGATTATTTCTTTAATCCCAGATTTTATAAAACCTTCTACCTCCTTTAATATAATTTCTGGTTTGATGCTTCTGAATTTTCCTCTAATATCTGGAATTACACAAAAAGTGCATTTTCTACTGCAACCTTCCGCTATTTTGATATATCTGTAACTGGGAGGTTCCTCTGTGTATTCATGATTTTTAGTATTTTCCCATACGCCATTTTTAAATCTTTGCATATATTCCAGAATCTTACTCTCTTCATCAATTCCAAAAAGAACATCAATCTCAGGTATTTCTCTTTTTAATTCTTGACCGTATCTTTTTGAAAGGCATCCAAAAACTATAAGAATTCTGTCAGATTTAAACTTGGCTGCTGTTAAAATTTCTTCTATGGACTCCTCTTTTGCATCTTCAATAAAACAGCAGGTATTTATTAAAATAAAATCAGCTTTTTTAAAATCTTCCACATATATAAAGCCCTCTTTAATTAGAGAATCTATTAAATTTCTTGAATCAACAATATTTTTAGGACATCCTAAGGTTATAAGCGTAAAGTTTCTCATAATTAGAAGTGCTGCCACCCTTCCGGCTTTAAAGGAATTATTCCCTTTCCTGGATCATTTAAATATATTCCTTCTTCCTTAATTATTCTTCCAATTGGAATAAGCCCTAAATCTTCTGCTCTTTCATCTTTGGAAATTACTAATAGCTCATAGTCCTCGCCGCCAGATAGAATAAATTTCAGTGGATCAGTGTTAGTATATTCTGCAGCTTTTACTACTGCTGACAAGATAGGTAATCTTGCTAAATATATTTCAGCGCCCAAAGCATTTTCTTTGCAAAGTCGATATAAATCAATTAATAAACCGTCGCTTATATCTATCATGGCTTTTGCAATTCTTTTAAATCTATGAGGATTCCGAGCCTGGGGCATTAGATGCCTCTGAATTAACTTTCTCACTGAAAAGCCAAACTTTTCATCTAAGTGATTTAATTTTGATAAGTCTTTAGTCTCTTTTATTTGCCTTTTTTCTTCCTCAGTAAAACCCCTTAAAAGGCTAAGCCCTGCTGAAGACAATCCTGTTGGTGCTGTAATAAAAATTTTGTCTCCTGGCTCAGCACCTATTCTTAGAATGGGTTTATCACATTCACCAATAGCAAAACCAGAAAGAATGACTTTTTCACTTTTAGAAATATCTCCTCCAATCAGATGTCCCTTATAATGTTCTAAAGCCTCCTGTATGCCATCAAATAAATCATTTAATTGTTCTTCTGAGATACTCTGGGGTAATCCCAGTGAAAGTAGAAATGCCAAAAACTTTCCACCCATTGCATATATGTCACTTACATTGACAGAGACTATTTTAAACCCCAGGTGATAAAAAGAAAAGTAACTTAGATCAAAATGAACATCTTCAATCATTAGATCAGCTGTCAAAAGAGCGGGTTTTTCTAATCTGAAAAAAGCCGAATCATCACCTATACCGGTCCCTAAATTTTTTGGAAATGAAAATCTTTTCCTAATTTCCTCTATAATTTCAATTTCATTTTTTTTCATGAGTTATTAGGCTAATTCTTCCTCTTTTCTTCTCCTAAGTGATTTTGATTTTAAATCAGCAAATACATTTTTTAAAACTTCATCCATAGACTCTACGATAATAAATCTAATTCCTTCCTTTACATAATTAGGCAATTCTTCAAGATCTTTTTTATTTCTCTTTGGAATAATAACTGTTTTAATTCCCAACCTTTTTGCAGCAAGAACCTTTTCTTTTAATCCTCCAATGGGAAGCACTCTACCTCTTAAGGTAATCTCACCAGTCATGGCAACATCTTTTCTAAGAGGTCTATCAGTAAAAACAGAAGCAATTGCACAGGCCATAGTAATTCCTGCAGAGGGACCGTCCTTTGGTATAGCTCCTGCAGGTACATGTATATGAAGATCCGTTGTACTGAAAAGTTTTTCGTCTATGTTTAATTCTTTTGCCTTTGATTTTACATAGCTTAATGCTGCTTGAGCAGACTCTTTCATAACTTCACCAAGTTGACCTGTGAGGATTAGATTACCCTTTCCCTTCATAGTAGTAGCTTCAATATATATTACATCACCACCAGACTCTGTCCAAGCAAGGCCTGTGGCAACACCTATTTCTTCCTTTTTAAGTTCCTCTTCTGGCAAATATTTAGGGGCTCCTAAGAACTTTGAAACATTCTTGGGAATAATCAGGAATTTTTTATTTTTTCCTTCGGCAATATTTTTGGCAATTTTTCTGCATAAGTTTGCTATCTCCCTCTCAAGATTTCTAACTCCTGCCTCTCTTGTATAATGGGTGATAATATACCTAATAGCATCATCGCTTATTTTTAGCATGGAAGGACTTAATCCATGTTCTTCTATCTGTTTGGGGACAAGATATCTTTTCGCAATCTGAAGTTTCTCTTCCTCAGTGTAACCAGACAAATATATAATCTCCATTCTATCTCTTAGTGCTGATGGTATAGTGTCTGCTATGTTACCTGTACATATAAACATTACTTTGCTTAAATCAAAGGGAACCGCCAGATAGTGATCAACAAAACTATTATTTTGTTCTGGATCAAGAACCTCAAGAAGCGCACTAGAAGGATCTCCTCTAAAATCCATCCCTAATTTATCTATTTCATCAAGCATAAAAACAGGGTTATTAGTGCCAGCCTGCTTAATTCCTTGAATTATTCTTCCCGGTAGTGCTCCCACATAAGTTCTTCTATGTCCCCTTATTTCGGCTTCGTCTCTAACTCCACCAAGAGAAATTCTTACAAATTCTCTTCCCAATGCTCGTGCTATTGAACGACCTAAAGAAGTCTTACCAACACCAGGTGGTCCAATGAAGCATAAAATAGGTCCTTTAATCTTTTGAGTTAACTTTCTTACACTAAGATATTCCAAGATTCTTTCTTTAATTTTTTCAAGATTATAATGCTCCTTATCTAAAACTTCCTTGGCATATTTGATATCAAGCTTATCCTCAGTAGACCTGGACCAAGGAAGTTCTGTAAGCCACTCCAAATAGGTACGGATTATGGCTGATTCTGCTGCTTCAGGATGCATTCTTTCCAATCTTTTAAGTTGCTTTTCAGCTTCTTCTCTTACCTTTTCCGGCATCTTCGCTTCTTCTATTTTCTTTCTAAACTCATTTATTTCCTCTGCTTTTTCATCTATATCGCCAAGTTCTCTCTGAATTGCTTTTAATTGTTCTCTTAAAAAATACTCTCTTTGGGTTTTATCTATTTCATTTCTGGCATCTTTTTGTATTTTTTGTTGTATTGTTAAAAGCTGAATTTCTCTATTAAGGATCTCATTTATCTTTTTTAATCTGTCCTTAGGATTAGTAATTTCAAGAATTTCCTGAGCCTGTTCACTCTTTAAACCTAAATTTGAAGCAATTAAATCTGCCAAACGACCTGGCTCATCTATATTTTCAATGATAACCATGGCATCAGGTGGTATATTTTTACCTAAGGATATTACCTTTTCTAACTGCTCTTTTACTGTCCTTATGAGAGCCTCATCTTCTATGGATAGTTCCTTAATGACTTCATCTTGTATTTTTTCTATCTTAGCTACAAAAAATCCCTCTGATTGATAAAAATCTATAGCTCTTGCCTTACTTATACCTTGAACTAAAATTTTAAGCCTACCATCAGGAAGTCTTAGCATTCGCATGATCATACAGACTGTACCAATATCATATAGATCTGACGGTTGAGGAACTTCTATATTAAAGTCTTTTTGAGTAAGAAGAAGAATTAATCTATTCGTATTAAGAGCATGCTCGACGGCTTTAACGGAAATATCTCTTCCTACGAAAAGAGGAATTATCATATAGGGAAATATTACTATGTCTCTTACTGCTAATACTGGTAATTCATTTGGAATTTCAATCTCTTTTCCATTAATATTTTCGCTATTATTTATATCTTGATCTTGTTTTATTTCTTCCATTTGTGCCTCCAACTTAAAATTTATTTTTCTAATTTTAACAGTTTTTTTTAACTTTTGATTATTTATGTAAAGTTTTATGAAATCAAATACAGGATAACTGTTCTTTTAAAAACTTTCGAAAATCATGAGATATATCAGGATCTGAGAGGGCAAAATAAATGATTGTTTTTAAATATCCAAATTTCTCTCCCGCATCATATCTTCGACATTTTATTCTATATCCATAAACAGGTGTTTCCTTGAGTAACTCTCTTAAGGCATCAGTTAACTGAATTTCTCCACCTTTACCTGGAGTTAATCCCTCAAGATACCTAAAAATAGATGGAGTGAGTAAATACCTTCCAATAATGGCTAAATTAGAAGGTGCCTTTGATTTGTCAGGTTTTTCAATCATATCTTCTATTAGATAAAAGTCATCACTTATTTTCTTCCCTGCTACAATTCCATATCTGGAAACTTCTTCTGGTGACACTTCTTCTAAAGCTATTATAGGAGCTTTCTTCTCTTCATAAAGAGCTATCATTTTTTCTAAAACTGAAAAATTGGGATCTATGACATCATCACTTAATAAGACTGCAAAAGCCTCATCAGCTATAAAAGATTTAGCACAAAGAATGGCATCACCAAGTCCCTTTGGCTCTTTTTGTCTAATGTAGGCAAAATTAAGATGTTCAAAAGAGTTTATTTTCTTCAAAAGATCAAGTTTACCAGCTTTAATTAATCTCTCCTCAAGCTCCACTGCCT
Source organism: uncultured bacterium (assembly GCA_937998865.1). GTDB lineage: Bacteria > Nitrospirota > Thermodesulfovibrionia > Thermodesulfovibrionales > Thermodesulfovibrionaceae > Thermodesulfovibrio. Next base: position 54,438 of record CALLBR010000029.1, on the reverse strand, counting down.
TGTCAAAATGATCCTCTATTGCTCTCTTATGTTTACCTGTAATGAATATAAAATCTTTGATACCAACTCTTTCAGCCTCCTCTACAGCATATTGTATTAAAGGTTTGTCCAAGATAGGAAGCATTTCTTTGGGAGATGCCTTTGTGGCTGGAAGAAATCGAGTGCCTAATCCAGCAACTGGTAGGACTGCTTTTTTGATCATCATTCCTCCAAATAAAAATAATGCCGGAGACGAGACTCGAACTCGTACGGAGGTCGCCCTCCGAGGGATTTTAAGTCCCTTGCGTCTACCAGTTCCGCCACTCCGGCTATTAATAAGATACAAAAATTTTAAAAAAATATTCAAGTTGGAAATAAAATTTTGTTAAACTATAGAGGTTATGATTGAGGCATGGATAAGGGAGATAAAAGAAAATCCTAATAGCAAAGCAGTAGGTATGTTCTTAATTCATAATGGCATTGTGAGAGAAACATCTAAGAAGGGCATACCTATTAAAGCTCTCAAATTATCCTATGACAAAAAAAAGCTTGAAGTATTAGTCAATGAAATAATGAAAAGAGAGGGAATTTATTCAGTAAAAGTGTGGATAAATGAAGGACTTCTTAATATTGGTGATGATATAATGAAGGTTCTTATAGCAGGGAGATTTAGAACTGATGTATTTCCAGCTTTAGAGGAGTTAGTGACAAGGATTAAAAAAGAGATTGTCAATGAAGAAGAAATATTTTAAAATTTTTGTTTTAAGTATACTGTCAATTTTTTTCTATTCTTGTGTAGCTGAAGTGGATCCCCTATCAGGGAAAAAAACATATACCATACTTTCCACTGAACATGAGATTGAAATTGGACGTAAGATTATTCCTTCAGCCATAAATGAAAACGATGGTTTATATCCTGACAGAGAAGTTCAAGACTACATTAGAAATTTAGGTTCTAAAATAGCTACTGTTACTCATAGAAGAGTAAATTATCAGTTTTATATAGTAAATTCCTCTGATATAAATGCTTTTGCTCTACCCGGAGGACCAGTCTTTATTACAAGAGGAATTTTACTCAAAATGGAAAATGAAAGCGAACTCGTAGGAGTTCTTGCCCATGAATTAGGCCATATTAATGCAAGACATCACGCGAAATTTCTTGAGAAAACTTATGGAATGAATTTCCTACTTGGCATTCTGAGCATTGCTTTACAAGGTAGCGATTATGCCTCCGCAGTAATGAGTTTAGCCCAAGTCTCTGCAGGACTTCTTCAGCTCAAATATAGCCGTGACCAAGAAAACGAAGCTGATGCCTTAGGAGTAAGATATACTTATGAGGCTGGTTATGATCCCAGAGGTCTTATTAGTATGTTTGAAAAATTCAAATCTCTTGAAAGAGGTAGGTCAGTTGAGTGGCTAAGCACTCATCCTTTGCCAGATACAAGGATAAAAAATGTAAAAAAAATGATTTCTGACCAATATGGAGGATTTAGAGGCTTAAGACAGAATAGTGCAGAATTTAGTAGAATTAAAGCCTTGATAAATTCAACCAACGAATCATATAATTATGTGGAAGAGGCTAAAAAATATATTAAGCAGAAAAATTACAACCAAGCCTTAATTTTTCTTAATAAAGCAATTGAAATTTTTGGAAGCAATCAGGCTTATACTTATCGTGCTTTAGTTTATCTAAACCTTCAAAAATACACTGAAGCAATATACAATGCTGATAAAGCAATAATGCTTGATAGCTTATATTTTAATCCCATGCTAATAAAAGGTATTGCCCAAAATAAATTAAATCAATGGAATGCAAGCATCAATACCCTTGAGATAGCAAAAAAATTGGTAAGTGATAATCCAGATCTTTATTATTATCTCGGAGTGGACTATCACCAAGTAGGAAATAAAAGAGAAGCACTTGATAATTTAATTACAGCCCTGAAACTTTCTGATGGTAAAAGAGGTTGGGAACCTGATGCTGAGAGAAGAATTAGAATTCTGCGTGGTTACTAAAGGAGGTAAAAGATGAAAAGAGCCCATCTTTTCATAAGTGGTAGAGTCCAAGGTGTTTTCTATAGAGCATTTACAAAAGATGTAGCAGAATCCTTAGGATTAAAAGGTTGGGTAAGAAATTTACGAGATGGTAGAGTTGAGGCAGTCTTTGAGGGAGATGAAGATAAAATATCTATTGCCATAGAAAGATGTAAAGAAGGTCCACCTCATGCAAAGGTTGATAGTATTGAAATAATTTGGGAAAAAAGTGAGGGATTAACTGATTTTGAAATTAAAAAAACTGTTTAAAAAAGAGGTGTTATTTATGTTAAAGAATATTGAATCTTTTGTTTCCCTAAGCCTTATAATTTGTCTATTTGTTATCATAACTGGCTGTGGTGGAAAAACTTCCCTTAAAAAAGATGAATTTGATCCTGTAGCATATCTTAAAAAAGCTGATGAATTAATCGCAAAAAAAGAATTTGAAGAAGCAAGAAAACTTCTGCTCGAAATAAAAAATAGAGAATCAGCAAAGGAATATGCACCTATTGCCCAACTTAAAATAGCTGACTCCTATCTTAAAGAAGATGAAACTGAGCTTGCTGTCACTGAATATAGAAGGTTTATTGAACTATATCCTGAATCTACTTATGCACCCTATGCTCAATACAGCATTGGAATGGCTTATTTCAGACAAATAGAAAGCGCAGAAAGGGGAGCCGGTAATGCTAAAAAAGCTCTTGAGGAATTTCTTAAGCTTCAGGAAATGTATCCAAGACATCCCTATGGAGAAATTCTTCCTCTGAGAATTCAAAAATGCAGGAATATTATAGCAGAAGGAGAATTATTAATTGGAAAATTCTATCACAAAAAAGGGTCCTATAAAGCAGCAATTGGAAGACTTGAAGGAATTCTAAAAGAATATCCTGATTTTAAAAATCTTGATGAAACACTCTATTTACTCGTAGATTCCTATAAAAAATTGGAAATTTCTGATAAAGTAAACCAATATTCTATGATGCTTAGAGAAAAGTTTCCTGACAGCCCCTATACAAAAAAACTAAAGGATTAAAATAACATAACATTAGATGTCAAATCTTTTCCCTATCTTTATTAACATACATGACAAAAAGTGTGTTGTGGTGGGAGGCGGAGCTGTTGCTGAAAGAAAGATTAAAACTCTTCTTAAATATGGAGCAAGAGTTGTTGTCATAAGTCCTGATATAACTGAGGGAATAAAAAAACTTGTTGAATTAAAAAAAATCTCTTACATTCAAAAATCATATTCAATTAATGATATAAAGGATGCATTATTAGTTGTAGCAGCCACTTCAGACACTACTGTAAATGAACAGATATTAAGAGATGCTCCTTTTTTAGTAAATCCTGTAGAGAATCTTTCAATTCAAGCAAGGACTAACAATATAAGATATATTGTCCCTTCAATTCTCCAAAAAGGAGATCTTACTATAGCTATTTCTACTAATTTCCCAGCAATTAGTAAAACTATTAAGGGAGAAATTAAAAATTTTTATGGCAAAGATTTTGCATTATACTTAAAATATCTAAAGAAACTCCGAAAAGAATTAAAAGGAAAAATCCTTAATCAAAAAAGGAGAAAAAAAATTTTTAAAAAAATAGCCTCAAGAGAAATTGTGTCAATTTTGAGACAAAAAGGTTTCAAAAAAACAAAGGAGGAGATAGATAAAATTATCAATGAAACATAAAGTAGCAGTCATAGGAGCAGGTTATTTTGGACAAAGACACATTAAAACTCTCCTTCAAATGGAAGATACAGAAATTGTAGGAATTGTAGATAAAGATATTAACAGAGCTAATGAAATTGCCTATCAATTTGGATTAAAAGTAACTCAAGATTATAGGTATCTACTTGACAAAGCAGAAACATTTTTTATAGTTACTCCCACGCACACGCATTCAGAAATTGCAGAGAAGTTAATTGAAGCAGAAAAAAACATTTTCATAGAAAAACCTATAACTGAAAATCCTCAGGAAGCCTCATTTTTGATAAAAAAAGCTCTCCAGAAAGGGATAATTTTTCAAGTAGGATTAATAGAGAGATTTAACCCAGTTATCAAAACTTTGATGGAACACATAAACAATCCCCTATTTATATCTGCCCAAAGACTCTCTCCCTTCTTAGGGAGAGCTACTGACACAGCTGTAACCTTTGATTTAATGATACATGACCTTGATTTAATCTGGAAAATTCTAAAAACAAGAGGGAATTTAAAGTTAATAGATTTAAAAGCCTTTACTAAAAGGTTAATCACAGATAAATATGATTTTGCTACTGTCTGGCTTGAATTGGAGGTAGACAGTAAAATTTTGAAAACAACTCTTACTGCAAGCAGGATAAATTTTGATTATCAAAGAATTTTCTCCATTATTGAGGAAGATTTTACAATTCATGCAGATTTAATAAAAAAGACAATAATGAGAATTGATGGAAAGGGAAACTTAAAAGAAATAGAGGTAAAAGAGAGGGATAAACAGCCTTTATTTGAAGAAATAAGAGATTTTCTTAATTGTGTGAGAAAGAAAACTCTCTCTAAGATTGCTCCCACGCCTGATGAGATAATAGAAGTCTTGAAAATCATAAGGAAAATAAATGGAGGGACAGCAGATGAAACCATTCATTGATCTAAAATCTCAGTATATAAGCATTAAAGATGAAATAATAAAATGCATAAATGAAATTCTTGAAAGTTCTCACTATATATTAGGAGATAATGTTAAAGCCTTGGAAGAGGAAATTGAAGATTATCTTCAGGTTAAGGAGGCTGTTGGCGTAGCCTCTGGAACTGATGCTCTTCATTTGGCTTTAAAAGCTCTAAATATCGGAAAAGGGGATGAAGTAATAACTACTCCCTTTACCTTCTTTGCCACTGTTGAGGCAATAATTTATGTAGGGGCAAAGCCTGTCTTTGTGGATATTGAAGAAAAAACTTATAATATTGATCCTGACAAAATTGAAGCGAAAATCACCCCAAACACGAAGGCTATAATACCTGTCCATATTTTCGGATGTCCTGCAAACATGGAAAAAATAAATTCCATTGCCAATAAATATGGTCTTTGGGTTATTGAAGATGCTGCTCAAGCCTTTGGTGCAACTTTTAAAAATAAAAAAGTGGGAAGCTTAGGCCATTTGGGCTGTTTCAGTTTCTATCCAAGCAAAAATCTCGGATGCTATGGTGATGGAGGAATGATTGTAACAAATAATCCTGAATTAGCAGAGAAAATTAGAATATTGAGAAACCACGGATCATCAGGAAAATATATTCACAAAGAGATTGGAATAAATTCAAGACTTGATGAAATTCAGGCAGGTATTTTAAGAGTTAAAATTAAGTATGTGGATAAATACAACGAGATGAGAAGAAAAAAAGCTGAACTTTACAATAAGTATCTTAATGAAGCAGTTATTACACCTAAGGAAATGGAAAATAGTTATCATGTCTATCATCTCTACTGTATCCGCTCAAAAGAAAGAGAAAAAATTCAAGAAACTTTAAAAAATTATGGAATTCCATCAGTGATTTATTATCCTGTACCCATGCATTTACAGCCTGCCTTAGCATTTCTTGGTTACAAGCCTAAAGACTTTCCTATTGCAGAGGATGTTTCAAAAGAAATCCTTGCTCTTCCAATTTATCCTGAAATTCCTGAGGAAGAAGTCTTTGAAATATCCCAAATTATAAGAAGATGCCTCAAAGAAAACTCTTAATATTAAGTGGCGAGACATCAGGTGAACTCTATGGAGCTCTTCTTGCAAGTCATTTAAAAAAGAATTTTCAACTTTTAGGGATTGGCGGAAAACATATGAAAGAGGCTGGAGTAGATCTAATTGCTCATATTACTAATGCTTTCGGATTATTTGAGATTTTTGGACAAATAAGGAAATTAAAAGAAAACTTCAAAAAAGCTGAAGAAACTCTTAAGGAAATAGATGGCTTAATACTGATAGATTTTCCTGATTTCAATCTTAAACTTGCCAAAAAAGCAAAAGCCTTAGGCAAAAAAGTACTTTATTATGTAAGCCCTCAAATATGGGCATGGAGAAGAAGTAGAATAAAGCTATTAAAAAAATATGTAGATTACATGGCTGTGATTTTACCCTTTGAAGAACATTTTTATAGAGAGGCTAAAATTCCTGTTAAATATGTGGGTCATCCCATGTATGAAATTATGAAAAAAGAATTAGGAGATACATCTTTAACTGAAGATATAAAAGAGAGATTGAGAGAAAAATTTAAAATCTCAAAAGGTAAAGTAATAACCCTCATGCCCGGTAGTAGACCTTCAGAGATAATAAGAAAAATGCCTCTAATGGTAAATATCATTGAATTATTTGATAAGAATAAGTTTCATTTTATCATTCCAAAAGCCCCAAACATTGAATTTCCTTATAAATTTATGAACAAGATAAGGCAGAAAAGCAATGTTACAGTGATTAAGGAACAAGCCTTTACTTCCCTTGCTATGAGTGACCTTGCAGTTATCACTTCTGGTACTGCCACCTTGCAGGCAACCCTTCTTAACATTCCAATGATTGTAGTGTATAAAGTTAATCCTTTATCCTATCTAGTTGGAAAAATCTTAATAAGGGGAGTAAAACACATCTCCTTGCCTAATGTAATTGCTGACTTCTTAAAGATAAACTCTGTGAGAGTTCCTGAATTTATTCAAGACCTAAAGGTGGAGAGAATATCTGAAGAAATGTATAAATTAATAGAGGACTTTCAATACAGAAACCAAATAATCAACTTTCTTAAAAGTATAAGTACTCATTTTCAAAAAAAAGAAGCATCAAAGGAAGTAAGTAGGCTATGTTTAGATTTATTCTGCTGATATATACCTTTCTTTATTCAATTTTCATTATATTTTTGTTGCCCCAGGAATATCTAAAGAGGCCAAAAGAATTAAGAAACAGATGGTTAAGAGAAAAGTTTGGATTTTTCAGCAAAAAAAATTCAAATCCAAAACCTAAAATCTGGTTTCATGCCGTATCTGTGGGAGAAGTGATAGCGGTATCTTCATTAATAAAAAAATTATCGCAAGAATATGAAATCCTATTAAGCACAATTACTGATACTGGTCAAAAGGTGGCTGCTCAGAGATTTAAAGACTTCTCTGTAACTATAATTTATCTTCCCTTTGATATGCCCTCTGTAATAGAAAGAACCATTAAAACTTTTAATCCAAAGGCATTAATTCTCACAGAAACAGAGCTTTGGCCCAATCTAATATGGATTGCTTCAAAAAAATTTCCCGTAATTCTCATAAACGGAAGATTGAGTGATAAATCTTTCGCGGGTTATAAAAAATTAAAGTTTTTCATGGAGCCCATAATAAGAAAGCTTACTTTAATCTGCATACAGAATGAATCCTACAGATATAGATTTATCAAGCTTGGTGCTCATGAAGAAAAATTATATGTTACAGGTAATTTAAAATTTGATATTGAATTAGAAAAAATGAATTTTGAATGGGAAAATGATATTCCAAAGCCTGTTATTTTGGCAGGAAGTACCCATTATCCAGAAGAGGAAATGATTTTAGAAGTTTTTTTAAATCTTAAATTGAAAGGCACGCTCCTTATAGCGCCACGACACCCAGAGAGATTTGAAGAAGTAAGAATTCTTATCGAAAAAAAACTCTCTACAATGAAGAGAAAAATCTCTCTCTTCAAATTATCGGAATTCTGCTCAAAACTAAAAGATGATAATGAAGCAAATATAATTCTTGTTGATAAGATTGGAATTCTTGGTTCTCTCTATAGAATATGTGATATAGCAATAATAGGAGGTAGTTTTATTCCCCATGGCGGTCAAAATCCTTTAGAGCCTGCTTATTGGAAAAAACCTATCATATGTGGTCCCCATATGAATAATTTTCCTTTCATTGAGGAATTTGCAAAAGAGAAAGCCTGCCTAATTATAGATAAAGCTTCTTTTCCAGAAATAATGAAAAAACTTATCTCTGATTCTGAATTTAGTCAAAATTTAGGGAGAAAAGCCCATGAAATCCTACAGAGGAATAGGGGAGCTGCAGAAAAGACTCTGGAATTATTAAACAATCTAATCAAAGAAGGATAAGGCCTTTTTATATTCTTTCCATAAAAGTTCCTTTGTTATTCCCTCGTGTTCAATGAAATCCCACGGCAAAATATCTTGATAATTCCTTTGTGAATATAGTTGACTTTCAACTTCTTCTAATATTTTACCGAAATTTTCGCCATCTGAAACTCTCTTTATTACAGACAAAGCACTTCTGTTCCCCCTTGAGAAATAACCTTCCATATAAGCATATTTAGGAACTTCATGCAAGAGATTTACTCCTTTAATCTTCAAGGAATCTCTTTTTAGTTTTTTTAATTTCTCCCTTACAACATCAAAGTCATCCATCCTATGCCATTGAAAAGGAGTATGAGGTTTTGGAACAAAAATGCTTATGCTTGCTATTATTTTTCTTGAGAAAATTGTCCTCAATTTTTTTATGAATTTGACAATTTCGTCTATATCTTCCTCTCTTTCAAGAGGCAATCCTATCATAAAGTAAAGTTTAAGATTTTCGATTCCCTTTTTTTCAATTTTCTCTACAATTCTTAAGAAACCTTCCTCTGAAATCCCCTTTTTTAAAACTCTTCTGAGCCTTTCCGAACCTGCTTCAGGAGCTAAAGTAATCGTTCTTCTCTTAGGAAAATTATCAATAATTCTCATGGTTAACTCATCTGCTCTCAAAGAAGTAAAGGAAAGCTCAATATTCTCCTTTTTTATTAAATCTCCTATCTCCTCATAGACAGAGATAGATGGAGCAATAAGTCCTATTGTTTTTTTCTGTGAATCATCAAAATCATTAAGTTTTATCTTTAATTTTTCAATGGAGGCTTTGCGAACAGGATTGTAAACATAGCCTATTAAGCAAAAGCGGCAACGAAAAGGACAACCTCTCATTGTCTCAACTAAATACATATTGGAAAAAATGGAGGCATCTGTAATTATTTGTGAAAAACTGAATTTGTCATGGAAATCCTTGCAATAAACCTTTTTTATTTTAGTGGGTGCATTGCTCCATAAAATTTTTCTTTCATAGATTTTTCCAGTACTATCAGTTAACTCCTCATAAGCTTCCGGGATATAAAAACCTTCTAATTTTATAAGTTCCCTTTTTAAATTATCTTTAAAATCCTTTTCGTAAGAAGAATTTTTTATGCTAACATACTTATCTAAAAAAACATGAATTAATGCTTCACTTTCTCCAATGAAAATTACATCAAAAATCTCAGAAAAAGGTTCAGGATTAGAAAAACATGCTACTCCACCAGCTATTACTAAAGGATGAAAGGACTTTCTTTCTGCTCTTAAGGTGGGTATTTTTGAAAGCTGAAGAATTTTAATAATATTTGGATAATCGTTTTCAAAACTTAAGCTAAAAGCTATAATATCAAATTCATAAAGAGGGATCTTTGACTCATAGGAAAAAAGCGCTTTATTCTCGTATTCCTTCAAATCTTCTTCAGAAGGAAGAAAACCTCGTTCACAAACTACATCTTTTCTCTCATTGAAGAGTCTATAAACTGTCTGGAAACCTAAATTACCTATACCAATCCTATAAATGTTTGGATAAAGGAGGCAAACTTTTATTTTACCACCTGGATCCTTCCTGATAGTACCTTTCTCTTTTTTAAGAAGAGAATTAACTTTTTCAATTATCTTTCTCATTAAAATTTTTACTTTTTTTTCTTAGGTAAGCAGGAATATCTGTTTCATCCTCAATACTTTCGGGAATTTCTAAGGAAGGCTCTTTTATTATTTCTATCTTTTCTTTGGCTTTTTGTTCTATCTTATTTTCACTGGTTAAGTTAACCTCTAATGAATCTGTGGTTTCTTCTCTCTTTGTTGGAAATAATTTTTGTTCCTCTAATTCAGAAGAGCTTGCTATTTTGTTATTTACGGTGAAGTTATTGTCTAAATCTATTTCTTTCTCTTTTTTCGTATCTGTTTTTTCGAAATCCACATGATCTGAGAATAAATAAGCATTAAGAGAATTTCCCTTTAAAGATGATAGGGCATTCATGTTTTTAGATATAATTCTTTTTGTTTCTTTAAGGGATATCCCAGAATTTTTGGGCATCCACTTCTCAGCCTGTGAAATTTCCATTTCTTCTGGTTTATCCTCAAAACCAGTGGCTATTACTGTTACAAAAATTTCGTTTTCCAATTCTGGTTTAATTACAGTTCCAAATATAATGTTTGCCTCTTCATGAGCAATATCATGCACTGTTGAAGCAATTTCTTGCACTTCATCTAAAGTTAAATCAAATCCTCCTGTGATGTTAATAAGAATTCTTTTTGCACCTTCAATAGAGGTTTCTTCAAGTAGAGGATTCTTAATTGCCTTCAAAGCTGCCTGTTTTGCCCCCTCTTCCCTTAAGCAAGTCCCAAGACCTATAACAGCTTTACCAGATTTTTCAATAATTGTCTTAACATCAGCAAAATCTCTATTGATAAATCCAGGACTTAGGATTAAATCGGAAATTCCTTGAACTGCTTGTCTTAAAATATCATTTGCAATAGCAAAGGATTTAACTAAGGGAGTACCTTTTTCAACTATTAGATGAATTCTATCATTTGGGATTGTTATTATTGTATCCACATATTTTTTAAGTTCCTTAATCCCCACAACAGCATTATGAAGTCTCTTCTTCCCCTCAAAATAGAAAGGTTTTGTAACAACAGCAACAGTGAGAATTCCTAAGTCTTTTGCTAAAGAAGCGATTACAGGGGAAGCACCTGTTCCTGTTCCACCACCCATTCCAGCTGTAATAAAAACAAGATCAGAACCTTCAATACATGACATTAAAGTATCTCTATCTTCTAAGGCTGCTTGTTTTCCCAATTCAGGATCAGAACCTGCCCCTAGCCCTCTTGTTAAACTTTTTCCAATCTGAACTTTTATAGGAGCAAGAGAGATATCCAAATGCTGGATATCAGTATTTACAGCAATAAATTCAACACCATAAACCCCAGCTGATATCATAGTATTTACAGCATTTGTACCAGCTCCGCCAACTCCTATCACTTTTATTTTAGCAATTGGTCTCTCTTGTTCTTCAATTTCAAACATGGTATACCTCCTTAAATTTTTATCAAACTTTTGATGAATTTTTTTAATCTTTCATAAAATCTATCCATTTCTGAATATGACTCCCCATATATTTTCTCTCTTACTCTAAAGATAAAAGCACCAATAAGGGAAGAGTATTCAGGTGTGAGAAATTTGGCTAAATTTTCATCTTCATATACCCAGCTATCATCCAATCCCAATTCAAAAAGTAGGGATATCAATCCTACATCAGGTCTTCCAATTCTCACAGGAAGAGATATGAGACTTTCAACAAAAGGTGCCAAACCCCTCAAAAGAGATGTCCCTCCTGTCATTATGACGGAAGAAATACTTACCTCTTCTGGCAATAAACTAATCTCCTTTTTAATCATATCCACCACTTCCTCACAGCGGGCATTGATTATTTCATTTATAACAGTAGATGGAATTTTAACAGGATTCCGATCAATTCCTATAATCTCTATCTCAGAAATGTTGTTTTTTAAGTCTTGCATTATTGAATAGTTTTCATTTAATTTGTTTCCATAGCTTATAAGGTTAATATTAGGCAAAGCATTCCCATACTCTTTCTTTATTCTCTCTGCTTCGTAATGAGTAATTTTAAGACCTATTGCAAGATCATTGGTGATGTGGTTACCAGCAATTGCTGTATTAGCCACATGTCTAATGTAACCATCGAAAAACACAGTCATGTCTGTTGTTCCTGCTCCAATATCTAAGACTAAACATCCAAAATCCTTATCATGTTGTCCTAAGACACCCTCTGATGAAGCTATAGCCTGAATAATTACCTCTTCTGCTTCAAATCCTGCCTTGTTACAACAGGTTAAAATGTTTTGAATTTGATTTGAAGCAGCAGTAACGATATAAACCTTTGCTTCAAGCCTAAGTCCTTTCATACCAACAGGATCTCTAATACCATTGTTCTCATCAACTATGAATTCTACTGGTAAAACATGCAAAATTTCTCTATCTGGAGGTAAAACCATGGCAGAGGCTGAATCAATTACAAAATTCACATCCTCTTCAGTTATAATCTTTTTCCTCACTCTTACAGTACCACTGCTTACTATTCCTTTTACATCTACTCCAGAATAACAGATAGTGGCTTTTTTTAATTTTATCTTTAATTTCTCCTCACAATCCTCTATAGATCTCCTTAATGAGTTTGTTAATGCCTCCATATCTACAACTTTACCTTTTTTTATTCCTGAATTTGGATAGCTATTGATGAAAATTATATCTATCCTTTGCCCATTTAATTTGCCAATTAAAAGTGATATTTTAGATGTCCCAATGTCAATTATGCTTACTAAATCTTCCATTTTTACCTTTCACTCTAAAGGTTTTACGATTACTTTGTCAGGAAATCTTAAATCCACATATTCCACATTTAAACCTCTTTTCTGAATTTCTTCCTTTACTGTAGCATATTTGGCAAATTTATTTTCAAAATCACCCTCTCCCACAATTATCTTTAAATTATTCACGTACATAATTAAATTATCAGGGTGGTTTCCTGTAATTATTATTGAACTTTCTGGACTTAAAAGCTTCCTGGAATTTAAAAAATTAATCAGTGAAATTGCTGCATGCAGTGCTTCCTTATTATTAAAAGGATCAATATCCTTAATGAGTGGTAAAAAAATTTTATTCTCGCTCAGGTTAAAAGGAATCTCTTCCAGTAACAATGCCTCATAATCAATCAAATAGGCCTTATCATTAAATATTAAAATCGCAACAGCATAGGATTCTTTTACATGAATTGTTAAAGTTCCATTTAAATCCTTTCTAATAATGGCATCTTTTATCCATGGAATCTTTTTTAGTCTTTCATATATTATTCTTGAGGAGGGATAGAAAATAGATGAACCTTCTTTTATACCTAAAGCACTTCTTATTTGTGGCTCCGTAAGATTTTTATTACCTGCGATTACTATCTGCCTTATCACAAGGATTTTGAAAGAAAAGATTAAAATAAATGACACTAAACTTATAAATCCTACCCCAAGTAATATTAATCTTTTATTTCCCATTTTTTCTCAATGCAAGCTCCAATATTTCCTTTACAAGCCCTTTAAAGTCATAACCTGCTAAGGAGGCTATTTTTGGTAAAAGAGAGGTCTCCGTCATTCCGGGAAGGGTGTTTACCTCAAGAACATAGGGATTCCCATCCTTAGAAAGAATCATATCAATTCTTGTGGCTCCGTCACAACCCAAGGCTTTATGAGCTTTTAGAGCTAAACTCTTAAGTTTTTTATAGATAGGTTCTTCAATTTCAGGCGGTAAAATATATTCAGTAAGTCCTTTAGTATATTTAGCCTCGTAGTCATAGAATCCCCTTTTAGGTCTAACCTCCACTCCTCCTAAAGCCTTGTCTGCAAGCACTCCAATATGAATCTCTCTGCCCTCTATGAATTTTTCTATGATAACTTTCTTGCCAAATTTAAAAGCTTCATAAAGAGCATCTTTAAGTTCCCTTTCTTCTCTTACTATACTCACTCCTACAGAAGAACCCTCTTGAGCAGGCTTTACCACAAGAGGATACTCAAAGGGGATTAATTCATAAAAATCAAACTCATAAAATGACTCTATGGTTTTAAAAGGTGGAAAGGGTATTTCATGATATAAAAAAACTTTTTTAGTAGCTTCCTTATCCATTGCTAATGCTGAAGCTAAGACTCCAGATCCTGTATAAGGAATTCCCATTACCTCAAGCATTCCCTGAATTCCACCATTTTCTCCCCAACCACCATGAAGGGCTAAAAAAGCTATGTCAATTCTTTCATTTCTTATCTTTTCACAAACATTTTTATCAGCATCTATAAATACCACCTGGTAACCAAGTTCCTCTAAAGCTTTAAAAACTGCTTGTCCACTTCTGAGGGAAACCTCCCTTTCAGAGGACAATCCTCCAGCAATTACTCCTACTTTCATCTTAAACCTCCAAAATTTTAATCTCTGGTTCCAATTCTACGGAAAATACTTTAAATATCCTTTCTCTTACGATGTCCATCAATTGGAGAAAATCCTTACAGCTACCTCGTCCCAAATTTATAAAATAATTGGCATGAACATGGCTTACCACAATATCACCTACTCTAAACCCTTTCAATCCTGCCCTTTCTATTAAAGCTCCTGCTGAGATGCCTTCAGGATTTTTAAATACACATCCTGCAGAGCGTTCCTTAAGTGGCTGAGTTTGTCTTTTTTTATTAAGATAATCTATCATCTTAAGAAAAATATCCTCTTTTGTCTCTTTAAGAGCCAATGTTACTCTTTTTATTACAGTGTTTTGGGGAAGCCCAGAATTTCTATAAGTAAAAGAAATTACAGACTTTTTCAAAACCTTCTCTTTCAAGTCTTCGTCAATAATCTCTATTTCTTCAATGCAATCTTTTGTCTCATAACCAAAAGAACCAGCATTACCAAAAACAGCACCACCAATAGTTCCAGGAATCCCTACTAAGCCTTCCATCCCTGAAAGGTTTTTTTTAAATAGAAAGGCAATTATTTTGCCAAGCTTGACACCAGAACCTACTGTAAGGTGAAAGCCCTTAAGTTCCATAAAATCAATTCTTTTCGTATTAATGATCACTCCATGAAAACCTTTATCACTTACAAGGATATTGCTTCCACCTCCAATTACATAAAAAGGAATACTCTCACTCTTTAAGATTTCCATCAAATAAATAAGATTTTCCTCCTTTGGGAAAACAATGTATTCTGCAACACCGCCTATTCCAAGGGTAGTATAAGGAGCAAGGGGTTCATTTTTTTTGTAAAAAAACCCTCTTTCTTTTAAAAATTTATCTATTTTCTTCATAGTTTTTCTAATAAACCTTCTCCAATCTTATAAACATTTCCAGCACCAATTGTGAAAACCATGTCTCCTTTTTTTAAATTTCTCAGAATGTCCACTTTCATGCTTTCATTGTCAGGATTGTATTTTACATTGATACCTGAGTCTCTCATTTTTCTATATAAAACCTCACTGCTTACTCCATCAATAGGAGATTCACTAGCAGGATAAATATCCATTAAGAAGAGTATGTCCTTTTTTCTTAATGTACTTCTAAAAACTTGAACAAATTCATCCATATGATCTCTTGTTCTTGTGTATCTATGTGGTTGAAAAATAACACATAACCTTTCTGGCTTAAACCATAAAGCAGTTTTTATTACAGCTTTTATTTCTGTAGGATGATGGCCGTAATCATCATAAAATCTTATTCCTCTTTTCTCTCCTTTAAACTCGAATCTTCTACCAATGCCTTTAAAATTCTGAAGAGAATCTTTTACCTTATCTAAAGGGATTGAGAGTTCTTGAGATACTGCAATTGTTGCCAAGGCATTTAAAACGTTGTGTTTTCCTGGCACTGTGATTCTAAACTTTCCGAGGTCCTTATTCCGATAGTAAGCCTCAAAATTCACATAAGGTGCCTTATAGGTAATATTTTTTGCAAAAAAATCAGCATCTTCACTAAATCCATATGTTGTATATCTTCTATTCAGGTGAGGGATTAAATCTTTTATGTGTCTACACTCTTTACACAGAACTGAGACACCATAGAAGGGAACTTTATTTGCAAATTCAAGAAATGCTCTTTTTATACGTCTCAGATTTTTAAAATAATCAAGATGCTCCCTATCAATATTAGTTATAACAGCTATTGTAGGAGTTAACTTAAGAAAACTTCCATCACTTTCATCAGCTTCTGCTACAAGAAATTCACCTTGACCAAGTTTAGCATTAGTTCCAAGAGACTTAAGCTTACCACCTACGACAACTGTTGGATCAAATCCACTATCTGTTAACAGAGTAGCTATTAAGGAGGTTGTTGTTGTTTTCCCATGAGCTCCTGCCACTAAGACAGAGTATTTTAATCTGCATAGCTCTGCAAGCATTTCAGCTCTTGGAATTACAGGAATTCCCATAGACTTTGCTTTCAATAGCTCTGGATTATCTGGTTTCACAGCAGATGAGAAAACTACCACATCCGATTCATCTAAGTTTTCAGCACTATGTCCAATAAAAACCTCTATCCCCAGATTCCTCAATCTTCTTACTGTATCAGACTCCTTTATATCAGAGCCTGAAACTGTATATCCCATATTTTTTAAAACTTCAGCAATACCGCTCATTCCTATTCCACCAATTCCAACGAAGTGGATTTTCTTAAACTGATACATTAAGATCTCCTCCTTAATAAAGATTCTCCAATTTGGACAATTTTTTCTGAAGCATTTCTCTTCCCGAAAGCTAAAGAAGCCATCTCCATTTCTTTTCGAAGATGCTGATTTGTCAAAATCTTTTTTATTTTTCTGGCAATAATTTCACCATTAAGGTCTCTGTCAAGAATCATCTCACAGGCTCCACCACTTAAAAGCCTTCTTGCATTAACCTCTTGATGATTATAAGCAGCATATGGATAAGGAATTAAAATTGAAGCTTTTCCTAATGCTGTAATCTCTGCCACTGTGGATGCACCTGCCCGACAAATTATCAAATCAGCTATTGCATAAGCTTCTGCCATGTCATATATAAAAGGTAAGACAGTAGCTTGAAAAGATAGATTTTTATATTCCTTTAAAACCCACTCATAATCTGCTTCTCCAGTCTGGTGAATTATCTGTATTTTATTTCTTAAGGGTATTAGATAGGATAAACTTTCAGTGACTGCCTTGTTTATCTTTCTTGCTCCGAGACTGCCCCCAAAAATTAGCAAGGTATATCTATCCTCAGAAAGTTTGAAGATTTCAAAAGCCTTTTGTATATTGCCAGATAAAATTTCATTTCTTATGGGAGTTCCGGTTAAATAGACCTTTTCTTTTGGGAAATAATCCATGGTCTCTGCATAGGTTATGGCGATGGCATCTACAAATTTACCAAGAATTTTATTGGCAAGGCCAGGAACTGCATTTTGTTCAAGAATAACAGTAGGAATTTTTTTTAAATAAGCAGTAAAAACCATTGGCAAAGATGCATATCCACCTACTCCATAGACAATATGAGGTGAGAAACTTTTAATGATTTCTTTACATTCTGCCAGAGATTTAATAAGTCCAAACAAAGCCCTTATCTTTTCATTTACTGATTTCCCAACAAAACCTCTCATGGAAATAAGTTTTAATTCATAGCCCAGTTTTGGGATAACTTTTGCCTCTAAACCTTTTTCAGTTCCAATAAAAAGAATCTCTGCCTTTTGATAATTATTCCTTATATATGAAGCTAAGGCAACTCCAGGAAACAAATGACCACCTGTTCCGCCACCAGCTATTATTACCCTCATGAAAATTTTCTCCCTCTATAGTAATATTTATATCTTATATTTAAATTCGCAGCACTCTGAGATAAATTTCTCTCTAAAGGTTTAGAATTATTTTTTGATAGATTCAACAGAATACCAACTGCCATGAGGCTTACTAACATAGAAGAACCACCATAACTTATGAAAGGTAAAGGTAATCCTTTTGTAGGAGCAAGACCAGTAACAACTGCGAAATTTATTAATGCTTGCACAGAAATCATAATAGTAATGCCTAAAGCTAAAAGATAAAAGAAAGGTTTACTCTGTTTCATTGCAATTCTATAGCCTCTTAACATTACTACCAAAAAAAGAACAATAACTAACGTTGCTCCTATGAAACCCATTTCTTCTCCTATATGAGCTAAAATAAAGTCTGTATGAATTTCCGGTAGATAAGCAAGTTTTTGTTTTCCTTCACCAAGTCCCTGACCTGTAAGACCACCGCTTCCAAGTGCTATTAAGGATTGGACAAGTTGAAAGCCACTTCCTTGAGGGTCTGCCCAGGGATCAAGAAAGGATGTGATTCTTCTCCACCGATAAGGTTCTCGAGCAAGATAAAATATTAAAGGTATTGCCAGCAAACAAGATATGCCAAGATATCTTAAACTGATTCCTCCAACAAAAAGCATAGTAAAAGTAATAATACCTAAGGTCATAGCTGCTCCAAAATCAGGCTGTTTGAGAAAAATTAATTGAAAAGTTGCCATAATACCGATGGGTATCAGAAAGTGAATTAATTTATCTTTATTGTAGTCAGGTTTAGCTAAAAACCATGCAAGGAAAAAAACCATAGCCAGTTTGACTAGTTCAGAAGGCTGAAAAACACTAGGCCATAGTTTTATCCATCTTCTGGCACCGCCAGCACTCACACCCAAGGGTGAAAACACTAAAACAAGCATGATAAAAGAAATAATTAGAAGAGGGAAAACTAAACTTTTCAATCTTTCTTTGGATATAAAAAGAAAAATCATCATTACAAAAAAACCTATGGCAAGAGTAAAAAGCTGCTTTTGTAAATAAATTAACCCCCCTTTTTCGGCATATTTTGCCTTTACAGATGGTAAAACTGAAGTAGCACTATAGACAGAGATAAGTCCAATAATTACGAGAAAGATTACGGTAATTAAAAGAAATTTATCTATGGATTCTCTTGTCATAAGGAATTTACTATCTCCTTAAATACTTCTCCACGATGTTCAAAATTTTTAAACATATCAAAACTTGCACAACCAGGAGACAGTAAAACAGTATCTCCTTCTTCAGCTAATTGCTTAGCCCTGACAACAGCAGATTTCATGTCTTTTTCAAAATAATGGGATACAAGGTCACCAAGAGCATTTGCTATTTTTTGACTCGCCTCTCCTATTAAAATTAAAGCCTTTACTTTACTTTTCACAAGGTCTCTCAATGCTGTAAAATCACCGTCTTTGTCCCTACCACCTGCAATTAATATTACATTGCCTGAAAAACTCTCTAAAGATTTTGCTACAGCATCTACATTTGTTCCTTTTGAATCGTTTATATAAACTACTCCCTTTAGCTTTCTTACAAATTCCATTCTATGTGGTAGACCAGGAAACTCCTTTACTACATCTTTTATGGTTTCTCCCTTACATCCCACTGAAAAGGCAAGAAGACTTGCAGCCATTATGTTTTCAATGTTATGAACACCTTTTATTTTAAAAGAATCAATTGGCAATAGGGTATTTTCCATTTCCTTTACTATTTCTTGCGGAATCTCCTCCCTTGGATTAAATTTCACAAAATTTTCTTCCAGGAAAGCACCATAAACTTTTTGTCTACGACTAAAATAGAAAATATGAGGTAATTTACCTCTTTTTAGATAAACATTTCGCAAACCTTCTATTGCTGAAAAAGTATTTTTGTCATCCATATTAAGAACAAGATAATCTTCGCCGTCTTGATTCTGAAATATTTTTGATTTCGCCTCTGTGTATTCTTTTATACTGGAGTATCTATCCATGTGATCAGGAGTTATGTTAAGAATAGAAGCTGAATGAACTTTCAAATTTTTTATTCCTTCAAGCTGAAAACTGGAGAGTTCTAATACTATATAGTCAATTTGAACGCCATTATTGTAGATCTCATAAACTACTTCTGCAAAGGGAAATCCTATATTTCCTGCTAGAGCAACCATTTTGCCATCCTTTTTTAAAATTTCATAAACAAGTGTAGAAGTAGTAGATTTTCCATTTGATCCTGTTATACCGATTATTTTTATTTCTGGTTTAATTATCTTTAAAATTTCCCAGCTCATCTCAATTTCACCAATGACAGGAATCCCCTTGTAAATTGCAGAAACAATGGATGGTGTGCTAAGTGGAATTCCAGGGCTTACTACTACAATTTGGGCGTCTTCAAAGGCTTCTGGAGGATGATCTCCACAATAAATTTTGTATACATTTTGAGAAATAAATTTTATCTGTCCCTCTATTTCTTCTTTTGGCTTTTTATCATTTAAAATTAATTTAGCTCCCAAAAGCGACAGTAGTTTTGCAAGAGCCATTCCACTCTTCCCTACTCCCACTATAGCTATAACTTTGTTATTTATCTCAGATAGATCTTTGATCAATCCTTGCATTTTTTACCCTCTTTTGGTTAGAGTTTTTATTTTTCACTTTTTTAGTCTTTACATCTTTTTTAACTAAAATTTTTTCTTTTGTTTTTACAATCTGCTTTTTTTTATCTGCAAATTTTATTTTCTTATAATGAGCCTTAACAATAGGCTTTTCATTGGTATACATGACAATGGGCTCATCCTTTCCCGATATTACACTTTCTGCCTTTGTTAAGAGAATTTTTGTATCCTCCCAGAGTTTATCCCTATTAGGAACACCCAATAGGGCTACATAAACAAGTCTGTTGTTTATTCTTGCAGCACTTACGAAGCAATGTCTTGCTGTTTTTGTATATCCAGTTTTGCCACCAATTATATTGTCCTCTGTCCATAAGAGTTGATTAGTATTCTGAATAAAATGTTCTGATCCATTTTCTGAATATACTATGTGAACCCGTGTTTGTATAGCCTCTCTTATCAGTGGATAAGCCAAAGAATGAGACATAATTTTAGTAAGATCATAGGCTGTTATGTATTGGTCTCCACCTGGCAAACCTGAGGCATTTGCTAATTTTGTATTTTTTGCACCCATTTTATATACTTTTTCATTCATGATCTTAACAAAATTCTCTTCAGAGCCAGCTACAGCCTCTGCTAAAGCTACTGCAGCAGAATTAACAGACCGCATGAGGGCAAGATGTATCAAATCTCTAACTGTGTAAACTTCACCTTCCTTTAATTTTGGTGAAACGCTTGGGGTATTAGCTGCTTTAGCAGATATAGTTACTCTATAGTCTGGTGAAAGTTTTTCCAGTGCAATGATGGCTGTTACAAGTTTTGTTGTGCTGGCAGGAGGAAGCTTAAGATGAGGATTCTTCCCGTATAGTATTTCGCCTGTTTGTGCATCCACTACTACTGCTGCAGGGGCGTTAATCTCTTCACTGTAACAAAAAGTGGCAAATATCCAGAAAAACATAGATATAAAAACTACGTAAAATGCCAAATTTCTCATATCATCACCTCAATTTTAAGGTTAAAAGACTTAAAAGAGCAAGAATAATGCCTATAATCCAAAATCTCACAATAACTTTTGTTTCAGGCCACTTTTTTAATTCAAAATGATGATGGAGTGGTGCCATGCGAAAAATTCTTTTTCCACCTGTTAACTTAAAATAACAAACCTGAAGAATCACTGATATGGCCTCTGCAACAAAAATTCCACCCACAACAGCAAGAATAATCTCATGTTTTGTTATAACTGCTAATGCTCCTAGAGCTCCGCCGAGGCTTAAAGAACCTACATCGCCCATGAAAACTTCTGCAGGATAAGAGTTGTACCAAAGAAATCCTAAACATGCTCCAAGCATAGCCCCACAAAATACAGCAAGTTCACTGGTACCTGGAATATAAAGAACATAGAGATATTTAGCAAATACAGCATGACCAGATATATAAAGCAACACTGCATTAACAATGGATGCTATTCCTACCAGGCCTGCTGCAAGTCCATCCATTCCATCAGTAAGATTGACAGCATTGGAAGCACCAACAATAACAAATATAGCAAAGGGTATGTAAAAAACCCCTAAATCAATTAGCCATTGTTTAAAAAAAGGTATACTTAAAACGGTTGAATAAGGATCCTTTGGATTGAAATAAAGAAATAAAGTTACTGTTAAGGCTAATGATATTTGAAGAAGTAATTTATATCTTCCTGGCAGGCCTTTATAGTTTCTCTTTGAAACTTTTAGATAGTCATCAATAAAACCTATTAGGCCAAAACCTAAAAAGCTAAGAATCATTATCCACATGTAATGATTTCGAAGATTTCCCCACAGTAAAACAGAAATCAAAACAGAGCCTATAATTATTATTCCTCCCATTGTAGGAGTTCCTTCTTTCCTTAGATGACTTTTAGGTCCGTCATCCCTTATGTGTTGGGTAAGAGAAAAATTTTTTAGCCATCTTATGCATTTAGGTGCAATAACAAAAGTAAAAAAAAAGGAGGTCAAAATAGCAAGCATTGTTCTAAAGGTTATATATCTAAAAACATTGAAAAAAGAAATTTCATCGCTTAGACTATAAAATATTTCATAAATCATTATCTTCCACCTTCATCCAAAATTTTTAGTATATCCTCCATTTTCATTCCTCTTGAACCTTTAATCAAAAGAACCTCACCACCTTTCAGCTCTTTCTTAAGAAACTTCCCAGCCTCTTCAGCTTTTTCAAAAACAGGTCCTTCCACATATCTTAATGCATTTTTAATAAAGTTTCCTACTCCTACAAAACCATCTATTTTCATGTCTTTGAGCCAAATACCTAAATATTCATGGGCTTTCTGAGAGAAGTCTCCCAGCTCAAGCATGTCACCCAGGACAGCTATGGCTTTTCTGTTTCCTTTTCTTCTTGCAAGCTCTTCAATGGCTACTTTCATGGATGAGGGATTAGCATTGTAAGCATCAAAAAATATCTCTATATCATCAATTTTTATTATTTCTCCACGCATTTTTGGTGGATAAAAAGCTTCTAAAACCTCTTTTATCATGCACTTGGATATCCCAAAATGCACTGCCACTGCACAAGCAGCTGTTATGTTGTAAACATTATGTAAGCCCACAAGATGTGAATTTAGTATGAAGTTAGAAGTCTCTGTATTAAAAATAAACCTTACTCCCTCTTGGTTAAATTCAATATCAGTGGCATAATAGTCATATTTGTCCTTTAGTCCAAAAGTTACAATATTTCCATTCCAATTTCTCAAACCTTCCATTAAAAACTCATCATCTCCATTGACAAAAACTGTTTTGACAAAGGAAAGTACTTCCAGTTCTTCTTCTCTGACACCTTCTAAGGAACCAAAACCCTCTAAATGCTCATAGCCAATGTTTGTGATTAAAGCATATTGAGGTTTAACAATCTGGCAAAGTTCTCTTATATCTCCTCTCCTATTTGTACCAAGTTCCAAAACCATTATTTCTGTATTATTCTCCACTTTACTTAGGCACAAAGGAACTCCTATGTTGTTGTTTAGGTTTCCTTCTGTTCTTAAGACTGCATATTTTTTTGCTAAGAAAGCAGCTAATAATTCTTTTGTAGTTGTTTTCCCATTGCTTCCTAAAATTGATATGACTTTGCCTCGAAAATTCTCTCTCAAATGTTTTGCTAAATCCTGCAATGCTTTAAGAGTGTCCTTAACTTTTACCACTGTTTTACCAGAAGAATCAACTGCCAAGTCTTTTGAAATTACTGCACCAGAAGCTTTTTTAAGAGCTTCATTAATGAATTCATGACCATCTCTTTTATTCCCTTTAAGGGCAAAAAATAAATCTCTATCCCCTATATTTCTCGTATCAATAGAGGCACTGAAGAAAATATTATCACCTTTTGATAAAACTTTACCTTCCGTTGCCTTAATAAGATCATCAAGAGTGAACATTATTTTTTAAACTCCTTTAATATACTCCTTAACATCTCTTTATCGCTAAAAGATAATCTCGCTCCTTTTATTTCTTGATAATCTTCATGCCCTTTGCCAGCCACTATCAAAATATCATTTTTTTCACACATTCTTACACCTATTTTTAAGGCATCCCACCTATCACAAACCACTATAAAGTTATCCTTGCTTATACCCTCTTCAATATCTCTTATAATTTGTCTGGGCTCTTCCCATCTTGGATTATCAGAGGTAATGATTACAAAATCACTTAGTTCTGTGGCAATTTTTCCCATTTGAGGTCTTTTGCCTTTATCACGATTCCCACCACATCCAAAGATTGTAATAATTCTTCCTGTAGAAGCCAATTCCTCCTTCAGCCTAATTACGCTTGTAAGAAGTCTGTAGAGAGCATCAGGAGTATGGGCATAATCTACAAAAACATGAAAATTCTGTCCTTCCTTAATGTTTTCGAATCTTCCTTCAGGTGCTTTTGCTTTTGCTAATGCTGACGCTATCTTATCTAAAGAAACACCTAAGGATAAAGCTACGGCCATCGCACTAAGGGTATTGTAAATATTTGGAATACCTACAAGAGAGGTTTTAAAATAATGATTTTGTCCCTCTATTTTAATTTCTATTTCTGTTCCCTCAAAACTCAATTTGTAGTTTTTCACATAAATATTGCTTTTGTCATCTTGCAATGATAATAAATATTTTTTGCCTTCCACTTCCTTTGCTAATCTTCTTCCATATTCATCATCTATATTTATTACAGAAAAACCGTCTTTTTTTAAAAGTTCCTTAAATAACCTCCTTTTTGCCTGAAAATACTCCTCCATGTCTTTATGAAAATCAAGATGATCTCTGGAAAGATTTGTAAAAACTGCTACTTCAAACTCTGAATAATCAACCCTTTTTAAAGCCAAAGCATGGGAGGAAACTTCAGAAATTACATAATCAATACCTTTAGAATACATTTCTCTTAGTAAACTCTGAAATTGTAAAGCATCGGGTGTTGTATGAATCGCCTTTATTTCCTTATCGTCAATAGAATACTTAATTGTACCTATTAAACCAGTTCTTTTCCCATTCTCTTTTAAAATATCTCTTATTAGATAAGAGGTAGTTGTTTTTCCATTAGTTCCTGTGATACCTATGAGATGAATTTTTTTTGAGGGGCTTCCATAAAATTTATGAGATATCCACGCAAGGGCATCTTTGCTGTCATCAACACCTATCCATGTAACATGGCTATTTTCAGGTTTGTAAAGATTTTTTTCATATACTACTGCTATGGCACCATTTTGAATAGCTTCTTTTATAAATTTATGACCATCACTGTTCTGACCTACAATCGCCACAAAAAGGGTATCTCTTTGCACTTCTTTTGAATTAAATTTAATGTCTTTGAAATCCTTATCTATGGATCCTAAAATTTCAAAATCTTCTCTTAAAATTTCTGAAACTTTCATCTTGATAATACTACCTCTCTATTAACATTATTTATACTAACAATAACTCCCTTTTGTTTTACATCATCTCTTGGAACATTCAAGTATGCTAAAGCTTCATCAGAAATTGCCTTAAAGATGGGTCCCGCAACAACCCCTCCATAGTGAGCTCCCTTTGGCTCGTTAACAATAACTATTAGAGCAATCTTAGGATCATTAGCAGGAATAAACCCTACAAAAGAACTTACATACTTGTCCTTTGAGTATGTTTTAATTTTTGGATCATACTTTTGAGCTGTTCCTGTTTTTCCAGCTACTTCATTACCTTCTACTCGAGCTGTAGTAGCCGTTCCACCTTCCTCAGTAACTTTAGTAAGGATTTCTCTTAAAGTATAAGCTGTTTTCTCAGAAAAAATTCTCTCTCGCTGCACTACAGCCTTATAAATCAGATTTCCATCAGGTGACCTTATTTCAGATACAACAAAGGGTTTTACAAGATATCCGCCATTTGCTACAGCACAATAGGCTCTTAAAACTTGAAGAGGGGTAACTGCCACTTCTTGACCAATAGGAATAGCTCCCATAGATGTTCCAGACCATTTATTAATAGGCTTTACTTGACCTGCTACCTCTCCTGGGAGATCAATCCCACTCTTTACACCAAAACCAAACTTTTTAATATACTCATAAAGCTTTTCTCTGCCAAGCATCTTAGCAATTTTTATTGTACCTACATTAGAGGATTTTTGAATAACCTCTTCGAAAGTAAGAACTCCATGTTTATGGACATCTTTAATTTTTTTCCCTCCCACTTCAATATATCCTGGTGAACAATCTATTTTTGTATTTCTTAAAATAATTTTCTCCTCTAATGCTGCAGTAGCTGTGACTACTTTAAAAGTGGATCCTGGTTCATATACATCGGTTATTGCTCTATTTCTCACATTGGCTAAATTCTTTATTGAAAAGATTTCATTAGGGTTATAAGTAGGTCTATTTGCTAATGCGAGAATTTCACCAGTAAAAGGATCCATCATTATAGCTGATGCTGATGAAGCTTTCCATTTAATCATAGCTTCATCAAGATATTTTTCAACAATGTGTTGTAAGCCCTCGTCCAGAGTAACAAAAATATCATTACCTTTCATCTCCCAGTAAACACCATCTGATAATTTTTTACCTGTAGCATCTCTTAATACCACCTTTGAGGCTCTTTGTGCTCTAAGATATTTATCATAATATTTTTCTAAACCTTCTATTCCCTCCTCATCAATATTTACAAAACCTAAAACATGAGAGGCAATTGAGCCTTTAGGATAAAACCTGACATTTTCTGTAACAAAACCAACACCCTGAATCTTTAAATCTTTTATTTTCTTCGATACTTCGTCATCAAGCTTTCTTTTTACCCATATAAATCTCTTATTACTCTCAGCACTCTCTGATATTTCTCTAAAGTCCACTTTAACATAATTACTTAAGAGATTCAGTGTTTCCCCTCCCTTTATCATGGCAGGATCAATAAATAGTGAATCTTTCTCTAGAGAAATGGCTAACTCTCTACCTAATCTATCATAGATATTACCTCTTTTTGGGGATATTTCCTCTTTTTTTACATGCTGCTTATTTGCCTTTTGGAGATAGGCTTCATGCTCAATAAACATTATCAGAAAAAGACGAAAAATAATCACTCCATAAAGTAAAATGGTAATATACTTAAGGATTTTAATCCTTAGATTCATACTTTAGTCTCGACGATTAAAACTAACTGTGCTGATAGATGGAGCTTTTTCTGTTATATAAACTACTTTTTTCCTATCAGGAAAATAGAGATTTATAATATCACCCTTTTCAAACCTCGCTATACTCGTTAAAGAGGCTTTTTCTGCCAATAAAATTCTCTGTTGTCTCATTAGATGTTTCTTTTTTTCTTCTAACTGGCTTAATCGATATTCAAGTGCAATAACATTGGATCTTATCCATAAAATACCAAACAATGATAAGACTCCAAGAAACATTAATATACCCGAAATTATTACAAAATTTCTACTTCTATAAAAAAATTTGTTCATAACTTCTCGCCTCCCCTTAATCTTGCACTTCTTGATGAGGGATTTTTTGTTATCTCTTCTAAAGAGGGAAAAATAGGTTTTTTCGTTAAAATAAAAATATTGCCCCCTTTCTCCTCCTCCCTAAAAAAAGTCTTCACTATTCTGTCCTCACCCGAGTGGTAAGATATGACAACTATTCTTCCTCCCTTTTTGAGCACTTGCATTGCCTTTTTAAGTCCCTCTTTGAGTTCCTCTAATTCTCTGTTAACCTCCATTCTAATTGCCTGAAATACTTGAGTTGCTGGATGAATATTGCCTTTTTTAGGAATTATTTTCTTTACCAAATCTGCTAATTCTTTACAAGAATCAATGGTCTTTTTCTGTCTTTGCTTAACAATCTCTTTAGCTATTCTCTTTGAGAAAGGCTCGTCCCCGTAATCTTTAAATATTTGAATCAATTTATATTCTGGATATTTATTTACCACATCCCATGCCCTTAGGGGCAGTGATTGATCCATCCTCATATCCAGAGTCTCAGGGGAGTTAAAACTAAATCCTCTTGATAAATCTTTAATCTGAAGCATGGAAATTCCCAAATCAAAGAGAATTCCGTCAATTTCTTCCACACCTAATTCTTTAAGTACATCCACAATTTGAGAAAAATTAGCTTTTTTAAATATAACTCTTTCGTCATCAATAATATCCCTCGCACATTCAATTGCCTCAGCATCTCTGTCAAATCCAATTAATAACCCTTTGCTCCCTAATTTCTTGAGAATTTCTATTGAATGACCTCCGCAACCTAATGTGGCATCTACATAGATTCCATCTTTGTTAATATTTAATAGTTGTATTACTTCCTTAACCATTACAGGAATGTGGGGACTCTTATATTCCATACTTTGCAAGAGCATCCTGAAGCCTCTTAATGTCTACTTTTGTTGGATCTGTAATATTGTCCCAAGTTACTTTATCCCATAATTCAATCCTGTCAATCTGTCCTACAATAACAACTTCTGAATTAATACCAGCATCCTGCCTGTGTTCATAAGGAATGAGGAGTCTACCTTGCTTGTCAAGCTCCACAGGGACTGCTCCAGCTATTACCCTTCTTAAAAAGAACATCACTGCCTCATCGGAGCGAGGAAGTTCCCTTATTTTTTCCTCCATTTTGAGCCATTCTTCAAGGGGATAAAGATACAGAGACTTATCAAAAGGAGCATTTGTTAAGTAAAGCTTCTGAGAGGAATATTTGTTTACTAAAACCTCTCTCAGAGGAGCTGGCAAGATAACTCTTCCCTTTTGATCTAAATTATGGTAATATTTTCCTATGAAAGATATCATACTCCACTTTCCACCACTATTTACCACCAATATTATACCAATATGAAAATTTTGTCAAGGGGTATTAAAGATGTCAGAAAAAATTTTTGAAATTTTTGAAAAAAAGATAGAAAATTTAAAACTTCAAAATCTATATCGTTCAGTAAGAGACTTAAAAAGCAGAGAAGGAATGAAAATCACAATAAAGGGTAAAAAATTTATAAATTTTGCCTCTAATGACTATCTTGGATTAAGTCAACATCCAGTTATAAAAAACTCTGCAATAGAGGCCATAAAACTATTTGGGATAGGAGGAGGAGCTTCTCGATTACTTAGTGGAGGTACCATTTTTCACAAAAAACTGGAGGAATTACTCTCTAAGTTTAAAAATTCTCAAAAATCTCTCATATTTAATTCAGGCTATACTGCCAATTTATCTGTAATCCAATCAATTGCAGAAGAGGGAGACCTCATCCTCAGTGATGAATTGAATCACGCAAGCATAATTGATGGCTGCCGATTGAGCAAAGCAGAAAAACATATTTATAAACACTGTGACCTAGAGGACCTACTCAGACTACTTAAGAAAACCAAATGTAAAGGAAAGAGAATAATTATAACTGATACAGTATTCAGTATGGATGGCGATATAGCACCTCTTAAGGAACTTTACGAAATCTGTAGAAATGAAGAAGCTATACTTTATCTTGATGATGCTCATGGAACAGGTGTTTTAGGAGGTGGCTTTGGAGCCCTTAAACATTTTGGACTAAAAACAGAAGATTTTGTGATCCAAATGGGAACTTTTTCTAAAGCTTTAGGTTCCTTTGGAGCTTTCATATGTAGTTCACCTTTTCTGATAGATTGGCTAATAAATACTTCAAGAGGTTTTATATATTCCACAGCTCTTCCAGCCGCTATAGTAGCTTCTTGTTACTCTGCTCTAAAACTTATATTAGAGGACAATAGCTTAATAAAAAAACTTTGGGAAAATACAAATAGAGTAAAAGAAAGTATAAAAAAACTGGATTTATTAACAACTCCCTCTCAAACTCCAATTATTCCGATTCTGTTTAAAAACTTAAAGGAGGCTTTAAAGGCATCAAAAATTTTAGAAGGATTAAACATTTATGCACCAGTCATAAAGCCACCAACTGTTAAAATACCAAGAATTAGACTCACTATCACAGCTGCTCACACAGAGGAAGAAATCGAAGTATTGATAGAGGCTTTAGGGAGACTATAAAGGTAAATAAGCTCGAGCATTTAGGAAAAAATCTGACTTTATACCTCTTTTGAATTTATGAAAACCTGCAACTGCTATCATTGCTGCATTGTCAGTACATAAAGCTTTTGAGGGAAGATAAACTTGAAACCCTTCCTCTTGAAGCTCCTTTGCCTTCTTTCTTAGAAAAATATTTGCTGCTACACCTCCGGTAATCACTACTTTATCAAGCTTTTCAGCTTTTAAGGCCATTTTTGTTTTCTCAATCAAAACATCTACAACCACCTTCTGAAATGCTGCTGCTAAATCTCTTTTAAAATCATCCGGTGCATTCCCCTCTTGTATCCCAACAGTTTTAAAGAGAACTTTCACAGCTGTTTTTAAACCGCTGAAACTGAAATCAAAGGTTCCAGGCAAAAAAGGTTTTGGTAAACCATATTTGAGTGGATCTCCTTCCTGAGCCAAATTATCAATTACTGGACCTCCAGGATATCCTAAACCAAGCATTTTTGCCACTTTATCAAAGGCTTCTCCTGCAGCGTCATCTCTTGTTCTACCAATTTCTCTATATTCACCAAACTCATCAACTCTGTACAAACTTGTGTGACCTCCAGATACAATGAGACTAAGAAAAGGGAAATCTGGAAATTTCTCCTCTAAAAATACGGCTTGAATATGACCCTCTAAATGATTAACTCCCACAATAGGTTTTTTTATTGAAAAGCTCAATGCCTTTCCAAAGCACAGTCCTACCAATAATGATCCTATGAGTCCTGGACCATGACATACTGCAATTAAGTCAATATCCTTTAGTTTGATTGTGGCTGAAGCCAAAGCTTCTTCTGTCACATTCCAAATCCATTCCATATGTTTTCTGGAGGCAATCTCAGGAACAATACCACCATATTTACTGTGGAATTTAATTTGTGAAGAAACGATGTTACTAAGTATTCTTCTGTCCTCTAATACAGCTACTGATGTATCATCACAGGATGTATCAATACCTAGTATGAGCATTTACATGCTACCGTAGGAGTGTAGACCGCTAAGAAATAGATTTACTCCCAGATATGTAAATATGGTAACTAAGAATCCTACAACAGCTATAACGGAAGTTTTTGATCCACTCCAACCTCTTATAAATTTAGCGTGAAGATAAAAAGCATAGACAAACCACGTAATTAGAGACCAAGTTTCCTTGGGATCCCAACCCCAATATCTTCCCCAAGCCTGATCTGCCCATATAGCTCCAAAGACAAGCCCTCCTATAGTGAAAAGGGGAAATCCAAAGGCAATGCCTTTATAAGTTATCTCCTCAAGCAAATTAGCATCTATTTTAAATTCCTTTAAAATTCTTACTATAACCTCACCCCATCTCCAAAAAACAAAGATAAAAGCAAGAAGAGCAGACCAACTTAAAATTGCCACAAATAGGGAAGAATTCCCCAAGGTGAAATGAAATATTTTTATTGACTTTTGATTCTCTACTGTAGCCATATCAATAATCACTGATAATATGAGAAAAAACATAAAAGCTAAAATTGTTGTAGATAGGATATATTTAAAGGATTTTCTATTTTCAGAAGTCATGAGTACATGAAATAAACCAGCTACAAAGCTTATAGCAAAGGCTGCATAGGCGATAAAGCTTAATGTTACATGTGCAAGTAACCAATTACTTTTCAAAGCAGGCACCAGTGGTTGTACTTCCTTTGTTACCCCCAGTAATTCCGTAAGGCCTATAGCTATGCCAGCAATTAGGGAGACTATGACACCAAAACCTTTTTTCCCATATTTCCACTCAACGATAAGATATCCCAGTACTAAACAGAGAACAAAAAAGACCAAACTTTCGTAGAGATTTGTAATAGGGATGCTTCTTATAAAAGAGTGATTTATCTCATACATCTCCCTAAATCGCTGAATAAAGCCAAACAAATGAATTAATACACCTATACAGAGGGCTCCAGTTCCTAAATAACCAATTTTCTCCTTTTTTGTAAGCAAATAAATAATGTAAATAGGCATAGCAATAATGTAGATTAAACCAGCAATAGAGATTATTTGATAACTCATTTTCCCTCTCCTTTTAATTTTTTAATTATCTCCTCAAGTTGTTTTTCAATAGTCACCTTACCCTTTAGAGTAGGGGAGTAAAAAGTGACCTTATTTTTATCTATTATGACAAAATAATTGATTGGTCTGAGAAAAAGAGATACAAACAGTCCTACGCAAAGTAATATAGAACCAAAGTATATAAAAGGTACTCCAGGGTCTTTTCTAACCTGAAGCCCTGTGAATTGAGCACCCCACAACTCGTCAAATCTTAATTTACCATAAGGAGTATCCCAAGTCTGGGGGATTTTTTTGAGTATCCATTGTTGAGTCTTTTTACCTTGATTATCAAACTCTACTAAAACAGCTGGATTAATCATATCTGTTGTCATATTAAACAATCTTCCCTCTTCATCTATACCTAAGGCAGGAGAAAAATCTATAACTGAAAATAAAACTGCACTGTTTGGTATCCTAACTTTTTCTTCAAATTTTACTCTTATAGGAATTTTTCTATCCTGTTCATGAAGAAAAGTAAAACGAAACTCTGCGTGTTCTGTTGGCTGAAAACCGTAGCTTGCTTGATAAAAGGTTAATCCTCCATAGGAAAAAGGCTCGTTTACCTCCAATATTACTGTGTCTTTACCATTAATCATCACAGGTTTATCCTTTTGTAAAATCTTCAAATAACTTCTAAAAGCCTTGGGAACTGCTGAATTTTCATAATATTCTACCTCAAATTTTTCACATAAAATTTGAAAATCAAGTGGGATAGTCTTTCCCTCATCAGAAATTATAAAATCTAAAGCCGTACCCTCTAATATATTCATATGTCCTCTAAACCCAAAAAAAGTACCTAACAAAGCTCCAGTAAGAATAACAATTATACTAAAATGGGTAAGATAAACAGCCAGCCGTGTTTTGCTCCACTTTTTTGCCTGAAGTTGAATACCCTCAGGAGTATCAAAGACGTTAACAGAGAAACCCTTTCTTTTAAGAATTTCTGAGAGTTTTTCTTTAAGGTGAGAAATATCTGATAAGATGAGCTGTTTTTTTAGAGGCATACTCTCCAAAACTTTCATTGATAATGCTTGAGGTAATGTCCTATAAGATTTCAATAAATTGGGAAGTCTATCAATAGAACAAACTACTAAGTTAAGAGCAAACATAAAGAGTAAAAAAGTAAACCACCAGCTATGATATACATTATTTAAATCTAAAAGACTCACTATTTCATGAATTTTCAATGAAGTATCCATGGAGAAAAATTTCGAAAAAAATCTAATGGTAGCCTCAGGTTCTAATTGCTGAGGAATTACAGTACCAATAGCAGCAGCTAAGGATATTACAATAAACAAAGCCACTGCCAGATCTACAGAAGCAAAGAAATTCCAAATTTTCTCATTCAAATTTTCTAGTTTCCACTTAGCCATTTTCCCTCCGAAAAACACAATTTAATGTAATATAGTAACACATACATATTTGTCAGATAAATTTAATAATCTACTCCTATGTCATCTCTTTGTTTTCTAAGAAGATAAGTAAAGGATAGTTCAAGCATTTTTTATCTACTATAGAAAGTCCTAAACTTCTTAAAAATTTTTATTTCTCGCAGCTTACTAAAAGAGCCTCTTCTTCAAGTTTGGCGACTCCAGATTATGGAGTCTTTTATCTTACATATGTTTACGATGTAGCGACCTATAACTTCATCTCCACTTTCATTTTAATTATGTGGTTAGACTGCCAAAGGATCTACCTTTAATTCCTTTAAATAAAAAGAATAAGGTAAATAATTTCTTATCTATGGGGCAAACTTTATGATTTTTTCTGACTTACGAAATATTTTTCTTCTACAATTCCATAAAAGCATAAAATTTTTGTATAATTATTATATTTTTTGGCAGAAAAGGAGGTACAGTGCATTTCTTTACCTACAAAAATGGAGAACTTTATGCAGAGGATATTCCTGTAATTGAAATTATTAAGGAATTCGGAACACCTCTTTATATCTATAGCTATGGCACTATCATAAGGCATATAAGAGCTTACGAAGAGGCTTTTTGCGAAGTACCACACATCATTTGCTATGCTGTAAAAGCGAATTCTAACCTTGCTCTTCTAAATATATTTGCTCAATTAGGACTCGGAGCAGATGTAGTCTCAGGTGGGGAGCTTTTTAGGGCATTAAAAGCCGGGATAAAAAATTATAGAATTGTATTTGCTGGAGTGGGAAAAAGTGATGAAGAGATAGAATATGCCTTAAAAAACGATATCTTAATGTTTAACGTAGAATCAGAAGAGGAATTATACAAAATAAATGATATAGCAAAAAGATTAAAGAAAAAGGCACAAGTGGCACTAAGAGTTAATCCTGACATTGACCCAAAAACCCATAAATACATTGCTACAGGGCTCAAAACAAGTAAATTCGGCATTCCTATTGAAAAAGCTATTGAATATTATAAGATCGCTAAATCTCTTGACCACATTGAAGTAGTAGGTATTCATAAACACATTGGTTCACAAATAACTGACACAAAAGCCTATGAGGAGGCACTATCTAAGATTATCAATCTCTATGATAAACTCATCAAATTTGATTTAAAAATCGATTATCTTGATATTGGTGGTGGATTAGGAATAACCTATAAGGATGAATCTCCACCACTTCCAAAGGATTTAGCAAATTGTCTTTTGCCTCTACTAAAAAATAAAAGAGGTAAACTAATTTTAGAACCGGGAAGATCTATTGTGGGAAATGCAGGAATATTAGTTACAAAGATCTTATATACTAAAAAGACTGAAAATAAAAACTTTTTCATAGTTGATGCTGGCATGAACGATCTCATTAGGCCAACTCTATATGGCTCTTATCATGAAATCCAACCTGTTGTCTCTAAAGACAGAGACAAAATTGTAGTTGATATAGTAGGTCCCATATGTGAATCCGGTGATTTTCTTGCTAAAGACAGAGAAATAGAAAAATTATCACCAGGAGAGTATCTTGCTGTTATGAGCGCAGGAGCCTATGGTTTCTCCATGGCATCAAATTACAATAGCAGACCCCGTGCTGCCGAGGTCTTAGTAAAGGGTGATAGGTATACTTTAATAAGAAAACGAGAGACCTATAAAGACTTAATTAGAAATGAAATCATACCGGAGGATTTGCTTTAATGAAAAATATTGAATTCGTAAAAATGCAAGGTCTTGGCAATGATTTTATTCTTATTGATTGTTTAAATCAACAAATTGATAACCCTGAGGAATTTGCAAAAAAATATTGCCATCGCCGTTTTGGAATAGGTGCAGATCAGCTATTGCTCCTTTATCCTTCAGAAATTGCTGATTTTAAGATGAAAATATTTAATGCCGATGGTTCAGAAGTTGAGATGTGTGGTAATGGCATTAGATGCTTTGCAAAATATATTTGGGATAGGAATTTATCTGACAAAGAAATCCTTAGCGTTGAAACCCTTGCCGGTATTATAAAACCAAAAAAAGTAGGAGAACTTGTGCAAGTTGATATGGGAAAACCAGAGTTTCATCCCTCAAAAATACCTGTAGATGCAGAAGGAGATAAAGCCTTTGATTTGTTACTTGAAATATTAGGATGGCATGCAAAATTGAATTGTGTAAGCATGGGGAATCCACATGCAGTAATTTTTCTTGATGAAGAGCCCAAAAATTTTGCTGTAGTAAAATATGGTCCCCTCATTGAAAATCATCCTATATTTCCAAAGAGAACGAATGTAGAATTTGCCTTTGTAAATAATCCAAAGGAAATAACCATGCGTGTTTGGGAAAGAGGAGCAGGAGAAACACTTGCCTGTGGCACCGGTGCCTGTGCAACTGCCGTGGCTGCAATGATAAAGGGATTTACTGAAAAAACAGTTACTGTCCATCTTTTGGGAGGAGATTTACAAATTGAGTGGGCTGCCGATGACCATGTGTATATGACAGGTCCTGCAGAGGAAGTTTTTGAAGGAAAATTAAAAATTAGCTAAAAAATTGAATTACATATCTTAAAGCTATGTAAACAATTAAAACACTTAAAATAAGCTTAATGTATTTTTGAGGCATATGTTTTTGCATCCTTGCTCCAAGATACATTCCAAAAGCCCCTCCCAAACCAAAAAGCAAACCAAGCAACCAATCAGGCTTTGTTTGAAGACCTTCTGGAGATGGTAAAAGCGCATAGTAAATAACTCCGAAAACTGAAGCTGTGGCTGTACCCATTAGGCATGCACCAGCTATGCTGTGAACTGGTAAACGGAAAAAGGTTACTAAGAAAGGTGCCATAATTGAACCACCACCTATACCGTAGGCACCACCAATTACTCCTATAACAAAAGCAAGAATAAAAACTCCTATCGTGTTAAAAGCAAATCTCTCACCCCAAAATTCATACACAGTCTTTTTCAACGAAAATGATATTGCTTTAACTGTTGCCTCTCCACTAAGTTTTTGGTCAAACTTTTTTTGCGAAGCTGTTTTTTTCTTTTTGAAGGCATCACTAAAAAGTCTTATTCCAATGTAGAGAAGAACAAGTCCTACAAAGAACTTAAAGGATTTTGGATCTGGAAGAATTTTTATTCTAATGTAATAGCCAATTATTATGCCTGGAACAGTTCCTAACATAATTATCCAAGCAAGGGGCCAGGGAATTCTTTTCTCCTTTTGATATCTGTATACACCAGAGGGAATAGCAACCACATTAAAAATAAAGTTTGTGCCGCTTACTCCGGGAGAAGTATAATTAAGGAAACTAACTTGATAAGGCATCAACAAAAAGGCACCAGATACTCCACCCATAGAAGTAAAAAAGGAGATAATAAAAGCAACAATAGGTGGAATAAGTACATTTGTTGTAACACCAGATGTGGGAAAAGTGTAATTAAGAAAATCAAGCATTTGAAATTATAATGCCTTCCATATCCAAATTTTAATTAAAAATTTTTTATGGGTAAATAAAATTATTTTGAATGAAGCTCTTCAATTAAGATGTTTCTTATTTTTTCCTCTGAAGGAAGAGGAAATCCAGAATGTTTTAATTTACCATTTACAAGAAGCCCTGGTGTTACTTGAGTATATTTGAAAATTTCTTTCATATCTTTTATGTGAGTTATTTCTGCCTGAATACCAAGCTGTGATACTACCTTCTTTACTGTCTCTTCTACTTTGTAACAATTAATACATCCTGGACCAAGAATTTTTATCTCCATTTTCAACCTCCTATAAAAAATTTTTTATATATACTATCATATCCTTAAGAATTTTGACAAATCATCAGAATTTGTTATTGGTTCAAAGATTTTTTCTCCTACAGAAGGTATTATGTAATCCTTACTCCTCTCTCTATGAGCAAAAACAGTAAAAGGTGTTATTTTTTCAATAGCAGCCTTGCCAAGAGGGGAATCTAAAGTTGTATAAAAATTAAGAACAAGCATATCAAAATAGCTTAATAATGCCTTTATATAATAGGGCGAGAGATAGGCAGAAACACTATTTGAAAAGGCTTTCAAAGAAGCTTCCGCAAAGCTTAAAAGTTTGCTATTTTTAAGTATGCCGTAAAGTTTCAATAAATTGATAATCATTATTGAGTTTGAAGATGGATAGGAGGTGTCATGAATATTTTTATTTCTAATCTCTAATACTGAGTCTTCTCCTTCATAGAAACCTCCATTCTTTTGATCCCATAGTTTTTCTAGAGCTAAATCCAAAAGCCTAACAGCAATTTGAAGATATAAATCCTGCCCTGTTACTTCATAAGCAGAAATAAGAGCTGAAATTACATAGGCATAATCATCTATTAATGCCTTTGTCCCATGAGGTGTTCTATAAAAATCTCCATTTTTAAATAACTCTCTAAGAGTTATATCAAGGGCTTTTAGAGCAATATCTAATAGTTCTTTATTTTTCGTAATACGCCAACCTAAAATGAAAGCCTCAGCACAAATGCCATTAACATTGGCATAAAGTTCAGAGTCTATAGGAGGCAAGGGTCTCTTTTTTCTCTCTGATAAAAATTCCTCTCTAAGCTGCTTTAGGATTTCTCTTTCTCTTCCAATAAGTATAAATCTATCATTAACCTTAGCTTTTTCATCAACTAGAGTCATTGTCAGAGGGGATATTTTCATTAGTTCCTTTTCTGTCCAAGTGTAATAGAAAGAATCTCCAAACTGACTAGCAGCAAAATATCCCTTATCTATAAGCAAATTTTCTTTAAAGTAATTTGTTATCTCCGTAACTATTTCTCTGAAAAGTTCCCTTTTAAGTATGGTATAAGCATAAGAAAAATTAATAATATGCCAGGCATTATCAACAGCAAGTTTCTCAAATTGAGGTAATTTCCATTCCTTGTCTGTGCAGTATCTGTGAAAACCTCCTTCAATGTGGTCATATATTCCACCCTGGAGCATGCCTTCGAAAGTTTTTTTAATAGCATCCAATACCCATGGTTTTGGTTTTATCCAGTGTTTCCATAAAAGAAGATCCATATGTGCAAAAGGTGCAAATTTCGGAGTTTTTTTAAATCCTCCGTATTCATAATCTATTTCCTTTACTATGTCTTCCTCGGGATTTTGAATAAGCTCCTCTCTAATAGGGGAAGGCGCAATTTCAATTGGCTTTATAGCATCAATTATAACTTGAGCTCTTTTTGAGACTTTTTCCTCATTAGTATGAAATATTTCTAATGCTTTTTTTAACATGGTAGTAAAGTAATCTTTATGTTCATTTGCTTTATAAATTACTCCTGCAAAGGGTTTTCCATCAGGACATAAAAAAAGATTCAGAGGCCATCCAGTTGCCTGTCCTATTATGTATGAAGCTTTTTGATAAATCGAATCTAAATCTGGTCTTTCATCACGATTAACTAAGATAGGGATAAAATCTCTATTAATTATCTCTGATATGTCGGGATCTTGAAGAATTTCTTTTTCCATTTTTTCGCAATAAGCACTCCATTTTGCAATAATATGAAGGAATATAGGCTTATTCTCTATTTCTGCCCTTTGCAAAGATTCTCTAGTGTAAGATAACCACTTAATCATTTCCTTCCCCCTTTTTGTTTTTTTAATTTTGCCCTTTCAATGAATTTTTTTACAAGTTCAGGGTCTTTTTTGCCTTTTTTAATTTCAACTCCACTTGATACATCAACAGCATAGGGTAAGACCTTTTGTATAGCTTCTTCTATATTGAATACATTGAGGCCTCCTGATAAAATTATTCTTCCAAATTTCTTGGCTTTTAATGCTATTTGCCAATCAAAAGTTTTACCAGTCCCTCCATATTCTGCACTGCTAAAGCTATCTAGTAAAAAAGCTGATACTTCATACTTAGGTAACACATCTTCTAAGAAAATTCCTTCAGGTAATTTTCCCTCTGCTGTTACTCTAAAGGCTTTTATTACTCTCCTAAAATTTTTGCAAAACTCTGGAGTCTCTTCACCGTGAAGTTGAACAATCTCAATACCTGCTAAAGATATAATTTCTTTAATATTATCTACTGACTCATTAACAAAAACTCCTACAGTACTAATAAAAGGAGGAAGGGAGCCAATTATTTCTTTTGCTTTTTCAGGAGAGATATAGCGAGGACTTTTTTCATAGAAAATAAAGCCTAAGGCATCAGCACCGCAATGAACTGCCCATAGAGCATCTTCTAAATTTGTTATACCGCAGATTTTAACCTTTATCATTCATACTTCCAGTAAAATCATTTTTGATTTTTCATTAAATTCTCTCTTTACGTTCACATGTGATATTTCCATAACTACTGCTTCAAGAATTAAAAAGACCTCTGCTTCTTCCCTAAGACAGCCCATTTTTACCTTATCTTCCCTTCCATAAACTCCGTGAAGATGTATGCGGGGTTCTTCTTCAAACCAAAAGATTGTTCCAATAGCGAGTATTTCATTATTTCCAGTAATTTCTTTCCAAATAGGTTTTGGCGGCATCTCCTCATCTATAGGACCTGCTACAAATCTTCCTTTTCTGAGACCACCAATCAACCAGAATATAGCTGAGTAAATACCTTCACTTTTTGCCATTTCCTTTAATTTCTCTAAAGGAGACTCTCCATCATCAAATTTTACAATAAAAACTCTTCCAATATTACCTTTTTGATATTTCATATTGCCTCCA
The DNA here is from genome assembly GCA_937998865.1 of uncultured bacterium. GTDB lineage: Bacteria > Nitrospirota > Thermodesulfovibrionia > Thermodesulfovibrionales > Thermodesulfovibrionaceae > Thermodesulfovibrio. Next base: position 14,731 of record CALLBR010000029.1, on the reverse strand, counting down.
TTGAATTATTCTATGGTAGACCATTTCAGGCTTTATATCCTTCATGCACTTTAAATCAGGGCAAGATTTTCTAAAACAAGGGCTACAGGAAAGAGAGGATTTTATTATTAGATGCCCCTCCCCAAAAGGACCTGTTCTAGCGGAGGAAGTGGGACCAAATAGAGCAACTACCTTTTTCCCACAAGCCACAGCAAGATGCATTGTGCCCGTGTCAGGAGTTATCACAAAAAGGGATTTTTTAAATACTGCTATTAGTTCTCGAAGAGAGGTTTTACCTGCTACAGATTTTGCTTTTCCTTGAGAGTATTTTTCAATATTAAGAGCATGAGCCTCCTCTTTCTTTGAGCCTATGATCAAGAAATTATAGGGTAACATTTTTATGAGTTCAACAAAATAGGGTATAGGCCAGTTTTTTGTTTGCCATCTTGCTGAGGGAATTATAATAACATAGTCATTGAAATCTTTGAGCCATTCAGGTTGCTTTTCATGAGGAAGAGGAAATTGGATAGATTTTATTTGACAACCTAAGGCTTTTGCCATTTCAAGGTAGCGCATAATAGCATGCATATTTACCGATGCTGAGACAGTGTTGTTATAAAAGAAGGTGCTTAGTTCCCTTCCTTCTTTAAACCCAAACCTTAAGGTTGCTCCACTTAAAGCAGTAATTATTCCACTTCTTAATAATCCTTGAAGGTCAACAGCGATTTTATAATTTTCATTTTTAAGTTGCGCACTAAGATTTGAAAATTCTCTTATCGTCTCATAGAGATTTTTAATTAATTTCCATTTATCCTTATTTATTACAAAGACTTTTTCTACCATAGGATGATCTATTAATAGTTCTTCAAATCCACTTGCCACTACCCAATGAACTTTAAGAGAAGGAAAGTTTTCTTTTAATGAATTTAAAAAAGCCAATGAATGAATAATATCACCAAGAGAGCTTGGTTTGATTACAAGGAGCTTTTCAGAGCCTTTAAGCATTCAAATCCTTTTTTATGATTTCTACTACTTCTTTTAAATTAGTTGCCTCTTTGCCTATAAGAATTCCTTTTGCACCAATCATTTCAGCTAACTTAACATCTATGTCTTTATCTCCCACCACATAAGATCTTCTAAAATCAATTCCATATTTATATCTGGCTATAAGAGGCATTGCTGGATTTGGCTTTCTACAAAAGCAACCTTCCTCAGGATGATGGGGACAGTAAAAGAAATCATCAAAACCATAATTTTCAATGAAAAATTTGTTAACCTCTCTTACAAAGTTTTCATCTACAATACCTCTAGCAATTCCTGACTGGTTAGAGACTCCTATAAGAAGAAAGCCTAATTCTTTAAGTTCTCTTATTGTTTCAATTTGGGTTGACACTTCAAAATCTTCCCAGCGATTCAAATAATGAGCATCTCTACAAAGGGTGCCGTCTCTATCAAAGAAAACTGCTTTTCTTTTAGGAATAATCTCCAAAATAGCATTCCATACATCCTCTGTATTAATTGATTTCATACACTCTATGGTATCGCATTTGTTCTTAAAACAAGGGCTACAAGATACTTTTGCTGTCAAGACTTTCCCAGACATCCGGGGAGGTCCTGTAAGTTCTGGTGAGGTAGAACCAAAGATAGCTACTAAGGGTACACCAAGGGCATATCCAAGATGCATAATTCCTGAATCATTGCATAAGAGAAGATCGCACTCTGAAAGTATATAAATTAGTTCAGAAAGGGAGGTTTTTCCTGTGAGATCTAATATAGAGTCCTCTTCCATGAGATTTAATCCCTCTCCTCTTTGACCTAAGATAACAACAGAGCCATATTCATAAATAAATTTTTTCACTATTTCATTAAATCTTGATGTAACCCATTTCTTTGTATCACCATACTTAGCTCCGGGTGCTACTGCAAGAATTGGTCTCCTTAAGTCGTTAAGTCTTTGTCTTCCTAACATTCTCTTCTCTAAAGAAATTTTAATCCAAGGATAGGTAGGAGTAAGAGAGGGATTGAATCTACGAGGGATCTCGAAAAAATAATCTATATGATGCATTCTTCTGTCCTCTCCATTATAAGGCACTGGATGAGTTAGAAAAAATCTTCTACAGTCTCTGTTCCATCCTACTCTTTCTGGTATTCCAGCTAAAAAAGTCATAAGGGCTGCATCAAAAGCATTCTGAAGAAGGTAAGCTCTTTGATACTTTTTCTCTCTTAATTCTCTTATTGCTCTAATCTTGCCTGTTAGTCCCTTCTCATAAATAATTACCTCATCAATAGAACTCTCTAATTGAAAGAGCTCACATAGTGTTCTTCGAGTTAAAATAGAAATTTTATCATTAGGATGAAGCTTTCTAATTGCCCTTATTGCAGGTAAGCTCATTACAGCATCACCCAGCCAGTTTACAGATCGAATAAGTACACCCATTTAAGTATTTTAAGCTTATTGAATACTCCCATGCAAATGGTATAATTAAAAAATGTATCAAAAAACTTACTTAAAAGTTGGTGATAAAGTTAGGCATATTCACTATGCCATTTGGGGTATTGGAGAAGTAATTGAGGAGCGAAACTCTAACCTCCCAGGTGGATTATGTTTTGTGAGGATCATCTTTGAAGATGGCCAAGAGAGATCCTTTATTAACAATCTTGACCACCAGATGTGCTGTTACTACATGGGAATTAGACTCATTGAAGAATTTAATCTCTGGGAGACTTAATTGACCCTTATAAAAACCTTCCAATTAAATAAAACCTTCAAGCTGAAAAATCTTAAAATCCCAGCAGTTGAAGATTTGAACATTGAAATAAATTCTAATTACTTCTTTGCCTTAGTTGGTGAAAGTGGCTCTGGTAAATCAACATTTTTAAGACTACTCCTAAGACTAACTAAGCCTGATAAAGGTAGGATAGTATTTAAAGATATGGATATCTGGCAAAACTCCAAGGAGAATTTAAAGGATTTTTATCATTCCATAGGAGTAGTTTTCCAAGATCCCTATTCATCTTTGAATCCAAGAATGAAAATCCATACGATAGTGGAGGAACCTCTAAAAATACATAATAAATATGAAAAAAAGGAGGCAAAATTAAGAATAATAAAAACTTTCAACGAATTAGGACTGAATTCTGAATTATTAAACCTATATCCTCATCAACTAAGTGGAGGGCAAAGACAGAGAGTTGCTCTAGCAAGGGCATTAATTTTAGAACCAGAAATTCTCCTTGCTGACGAACCTCTCTCTGCTTTAGATATCTCACTTCAAGCCTCTATCTTAAATCAGTTAATGGAAATAAGAGATAAGAGAAAATTGGCAATACTAATGATTACCCACGATCTAAATATCGTCAGAGCTGTGAGTACAAAAATTGCTGTAATGCATTTAGGCAGAATTGTTGAAGAAGCTCTTACAAGGGAAATATTTAGAGAACCTCTTCATCCCTACACAAAAATACTTCTAGCCAGTATCCCAGGCTTTCATAGAAGGGAGAGAGAAAAAATTCCAAAAATTAGCACTGAAGATAAAGCTTCTTGGACACTAAAAGGTTGTAGATTTTACAATAGATGCTCTTTTCGTATGAAAATATGCCAAGAAAAGATACCTCCTCTGAAAAGCTTTAACAACAGAAAAGTTAGATGTTTTCTCTATTGAGAACCACGATTAAGGGAGTAAGCTTTTCTAATCAAAATTACTCTTTCGTAGTGATTTACAATGGGAGAATAATATCTTAATTTAAAACTTAATGGATCATGCAATTGCTCTGCAGGAATATTCTTTAGTTCAGGAAGATACTTTTTTATGAATTTTGCCTCTGGATCAAATTTTTTAGCCTGAAGAATAGGATTGAAAATTCTTAAAGGTTTTGGATCTGGGCCAACAGAAGCATTCCATTGCCAATTACCCACATTTACTACTTCATCATAGTCTAGAAGATACTCCATAAAAAATTTCTCCCCCAGTCTCCAATCCATCAGCAAATCCTTAGTAAAAAAGTTTGCTACAATCATTCTAGCTCTGTTATGCATCCATCCTTCTTTTTTAAGCTGACTTATTGAAGCATCTACAATAGGATATCCAGTTTTCCCATCGATAAATGACTTATATAATTTTTCATCATATTGCCAATTAATATTTCTCCTTTTTTCAAGAAACTCCAATTCATTGAATTGGGGAAAATTTATTTTTATGTGATACCAAAATTCTCTCCAGGCAAGTTCTTTTAAAAATTGACAGTCTTGTCCTGCTTGTTCGGAGGCTTTTGTGTATAATTTTCTCAATGAAATCAAGCCAAACCTTATGTAAGGAGACAATTTTGAAGTACCATCTAAATCAAGTCTGTTTCGGGTATTTTCGTAGTCGTGAAAATTAAAGTTAAAAATCCTCTTAAAACCAAAAGATAAATCCCAAGTTTTGTTAAATTCATAGGGAAGGTTATCAATTGTTTTGTAAACATCTGGTTCAGATAGGATTGGTGTATTAATTTTTTCAGGTGAAGACACTGAGTGGATTGAAATGTTTACTCTCCAGTGCTTGTAAAAACTTGAGTAAATTTTTTTGTAAGGTATTTTCTCTATTTGAACCAAAAAATTATCAACTATTGAGTGAAAAGGAATTTTATTCTCCTTACACAATTTTTCTATTTGACTTTCAAGGTCTTGACCTGTCCAAGAAAAAGCTTTATTTGTAAAAACAGCAACAGGTTTATATTTTTTTATTAGCCTATCAAAAACTTGAAAGGGAGCTTCATGAAAACAATATAGTATTCCACCCTTCTTTTGTATTTCATGAGATAAGTTTTTTACTGCCTCCGCTAGGAAACCTAATCTGCTATAGTAGCCTTTAAATTTATTAAGCAATTCTGGTATAAAGATGAAAAGGGGTATCAAATCTTTGCTTTTCTCACAGGCTCTTTTGAAGGCTATATTGTCATCAATTCTTAAGTCTCTCTTAAACCAATAAATAGCTCTTCTATACATCCAAATCCTCAGGATAGGGTTCTATATATTTCTGAATCAAAATATAATCATTGTCAAATCTGTAAGAGATGCTTTTGAGTAATTCAATAATAGATTTCAGAGGAATTTTTCCTTCACCAAATTTGTTTATCAAGCTTATTAAGTGTTGTCTTTCCTTAAGATTCAATTTCCTTGAAAAATGTCCCATTAAGTGGGTGAGAGTATTAACATGCCTTTTTAAGGTTGGTTTCTTTTGAAAAGCTTCATAAAATTTTAATCTATAGATCTTAAATTTCTCATCTATAGGAATACTACTATTAGCAACTAATTTGCCCAGCTCTTTAAGATGTTTCTGACTGTAAGTCATAAGAAGATACTTATACCTTGTATGAAATCTTACCAATGTGTGAGCTTCATTATCTACTAATATATTTCTTGCCTCAGCATAGGCAAAAATTCTTGTTAAAAAGTGGTTTCTAATGCCTTCGTCTCTAAGTCTTCCTTCATCTTCTAATGGAAGATGAGGAAAAGCCTTTTTTATTGCTTCAGCAAAAAGTCCATAAGTTTTACCCATAACGGCATTATTTCTGTAAAGTTTTGTTGAACCTACTCCGCAAGAGGGTGATTTAGCTTTCAAGATAAATCCATCTAAATCTGGAAGATGGCTAAGAGTTTTTCTTGAAAATTCATCTATTTTATCGGTAAAGTCCTTTCCGGTTTCAGGCTGAATTAATCTTTTAGTAAATTGCCCATCCAGTATAATCAATCGTTGTCGTGGGACGCCTAATCCAATTTCCAACTCGGGACAAAGATCTATAAAATCTATATATTGTTTTAATTTTCTTATAAATTCATCATTAACAATTCCGCCATTGTATCTTACTGGTTGAGAAAAACACTTACTTATAAGCAATTTAGGTTTTATCATTGATTTATATTATAATTTATTTAGGATGGAAAATATCACAGATAATTTGTCACCTCTCTTTTTAGCTTTATTTGCAGGATTATTTACTTGGTCTCTTACTGCCTTAGGAGCTTCATTAGTTTTTCTCTTTAAGGGGATAAATAGAAAAATACTGGACACTGCCTTGGGTTTTGCTGCTGGTGTCATGATCGCAGCAAGCTTTTGGTCACTACTTGACCCTGCTATAGAGATGTCGCAAGGCAAGGTGATTCCTCCCTGGATTCCGCCAGCAATAGGTTTTTTAATTGGTGCTTTATTTTTAAGAATATTTGATATGATTTTACCTCATTTGCATTTTCAAGCATCAATGAAGGAAGCGGAGGGATTAAAAACCTCTTTCAAAAGAACTACTCTTCTTGTTTTAGCAGTTACCTTACATAATATACCAGAGGGTTTAGCAATTGGCGTGTCTTTCGGAGCTCATGGATTAGATCCCTCCTCTGTTAGTCTTTTATCATCAATTATCCTAGCCTTTGGTATAGGAATTCAGAATATTCCTGAGGGATTTGCTATATCAATGCCCTTAAGAGGCGAGGGTTTTTCAAAATTTAAAAGTTTCTTTTACGGGCAAATCTCTGGATTAGTTGAACCTTTCTTTGCCGTAATAGGAGTACTTTTTGTTAACACCATGCATAGCTTTTTACCATACGCTCTCGGATTTGCAGCAGGAGCTATGATTTTTATTACAGTGGAAGAACTGATACCTGAATCTCAAAGAAATGGAAATTCTGATATTGCAACAGCAGGATTTATTATAGGTTTCACCCTCATGATGATTCTCGATGTAGCCTTTAAATAGTTTATCCCTTAAGCTTTTTTGCAATTTCAGCTAGTCTCTTTCCAAAAATTTTACAAATATTTGATTCATTTTCGTCAATTTCTCTCTTATTTTCTGCCTCTGCCACATGCCCTGGTCCATAAGGTGAACCTCCTCCCTTAGTTAAATACAAAGAGGGAACTGAATAGGGAACCCCAACAATAACGCAGCCTAAATGAAGTAATACTGTCATAAAAGTCAAAATTGTAGACTCTTGTCCTCCGTGCATTGTCCCGGTGGACACAAAGACACCAGCTGGTTTTCCTTCAAAAACCCTTTGCATCCAAAGAGGACCAAATTGATCAACTACATTTTTAAGCTGAGCAGAAACATTTCCAAACCTTGTGGGAGTTCCAAAAGCATATCCATCAGCAATTTTAAAATCTTCAAGAGTTACAAAGGGAACATCTTTCTGCATTTCTATGCCAGCTTGTATGTCCGGTCTGGAAGAAATTATAGATTGAGGTAAGAGTTCAGGACATCTTCTAATTATCGGTTCAGCTCCAGCCTCTTTTACTCCCTCGGCAATTAATTTTGCCATTTTGTATGTGTTCCCGAAGGTGCTATAATAAACTATCAATATCTTCATGGCTTGACCTCCAAAATACTATAATTTGTCTATTAATTATAACAAAAAAGTAAAGTTATGTAAGCAAAATTATTGATTTGGATTGCTGTTATTGACTTTTATGTTTAAAATATAGTAATTTTAATAAGTTTAAGAATCTTCCCGGGTAGGTAGCTCAGTCGGTAGAGCAGGGGCCTGAAAAGCCCCGTGTCGGCGGTTCGATTCCGTCCCTACCCATTCAGATATTTGACAAAATGATATTAAAGTTTTTAAATTATTAAGATACTAGGGCCGCTAGCTCAGCAGGCAGAGCACCGCCCTTTTAAGGCGGGTGTCGTTGGTTCGAATCCAACGCGGCTCATTTATAATTGTCCCCATCGTCTAGCCCGGCCCAGGACATCGCCCTTTCAAGGCGGTAACAGGGGTTCGAATCCCCTTGGGGACGTAGAAAAGGGAGCTGTGAAAAGGTTTCCAGCTCCCTCTTTTTATTTTATCTCATAAAAGCCCGCTTTTTTAGATTTACATACAGGACATCTATACTCTTCTGGTGTGTCTTCAAAAGGAGTACCAGGTTTGACTTTATTTTTTTCACATCCCTTTTCAGGATCGTATATATAACCACAGTGACTACATCGGTAAGCTTTCTTTTTTATTTTCTCTTCTGACATTCTTGTCTTCCTCCTGAGAAATCTTATTCATCTTTAGTCTTTTCCATTGTCCCTTTTTCACCACACTTTGGACATTTTTGTGGTTTACATCTTCCCTCTTTTGTAGCTCCACATTTTGAACATTTAAATATTGCCATACCTAGCCTCCTAATTTCTATTTTTGATTTAGTTTAAAGTCATAATTTTTAAAAAGTCAATAATTTAAATGAATTTACTTTATTAAGATATAAATTCTTCTCATCCCTCTTTTGATCGCAATGAAAAAAAAGGGTTTTACTTCTTGGAAACAATAAAGATTACATACATAGAAAAAATCTCCCTTGAAAATATAAAAATTTACAGTTTTCTTGAAATATTCTTATATTTAATGAATAATTAAAATATGATTAATGATTTTCTTTTCGCCATACTACTTATTTTTGGAGTGTCAGGACTCATTATTTTTATCCTGGGAAAACTTAACATACCCTCCATAGTTGGATTTTTAATAGCAGGCACTATAATCGGTCCTTATGGACTGAGCTTTATAAAAGATCCTCACGAAGTAGAAATAATTGCTGAAATAGGTGTTATTTTGCTTATGTTTACAATTGGTATAGAATTTTCAATTCCTCGATTAATGGCTTTGAAAAAAGAAGTTTTTCTCTTAGGAACACTTCAAGTATTAATAACCATATTTGCTATAAGTTTTATAAGTCAATTTTTCCTAAGTGTTGAAATCAATCAATCAATTTTCTTTGGCTTTATAGTTGCTCTAAGTAGTACAGCAATTGTAATGAAAATTCTTTCAGACAGGGGAGAATTAAATTCACCTCATGGAAAAATTTGTCTGGGGATTCTTCTTTTTCAGGATCTTTGCGTTGTTCCTCTTATGCTTTTTACTCAAATGCTTTCAGGAAAGGCAGATAGTTATTATAACTTTTTCACTGTAATTCTTAAAGCCTCTGTAATTTTATCACTTGTATTTTTATTCTCACGATTAGCAGTTCCATATATACTTCACGAAGTGGTAAAAACGAAAAGTAGAGAACTATTTATAATAGTTACCATCTCTATTTGTTTAGGGACTGCTCTATTTACTTCAAAGATTGGGCTTTCTCTTGCTTTAGGAGCTTTTTTAGCTGGCGTGGTCATTTCTGAATCAGAATACTCAGCTCAAGTAGTCTCTGACATCTTACCTTTTAAAGAAACATTCTCTGGAATTTTTTTTATTTCTGTTGGTATGCTCCTTGATCTTGATTATTTGAGAAATCATCTAATGGAAGAGTTAATGTTAGTTGGCAATATTCTGATTCTAAAAGCCATAATTATTTTAGTAATTTCATATGTTTTTATGCATTCTTTAAGGGTTTCTTTTAAATCTGCTTTTTTTCTTGCTCAAATAGGTGAATTCTCCTTTGTCCTTGCCTTTACGGGAAGATCAGTTGGTCTTCTTAATGATGATATGTATCAGAGTTTTATCTCCGCATCGGTAATTACGATGCTTCTAACTCCTTTAATTATTAAGTATTCCCCTAATTTAATTGAGTATATAATACAAAAGAAACCTTTCAAATACTTTGAAAAAGCAGGGAAAATTAGAGAATCCGAGGGCATTATAAAAAAATCCAACCATGTAATAATAATTGGCTTCGGTTTAAATGGAAGAAATCTGGCTCGGGTGTTAAAAGAAACAAAAATTCCTTACGTAATACTAGAGTTAAATCCTGAAACCGTTAGAAAAATGAAGAAAAAAGGAGAACCTATATATTACGGTGATGGTACAAGTTCGGAAATACTTAATAAACTTGGATTAAAAAGAGCAAAAGTGCTTGTTATTGCCATTTCAGATCCTAATGCCACAAGAAAAATAGTTCAAATAGCAAAAATAGAAAACCCAAAAATACATATAATTGTTAGAACCCGATTTATTTCAGAAATAGAAGAACTTAAACAATTAGGTGCTGATGAAGTGATTCCCGAGGAATTTGAAACTTCTCTTGAAATTTTTGCACGAGTTCTCCATATTTTTAATGTACCTCGAAATAAAATACTTCAGATGATTGAAACAATAAGACAGGAAGGATATGAAATATTGAGAACTCCAGATTTCCCCAGAAGAAGAGCTAACATAGAATGTGTTCTTTTTGAAGGCTTAGAAATAGATAACTTCCAAATAGAGAAAAATTCATGGCTTATAGGTCACTCTCTCAAATCTCTTGATTTGAGGAAAAAAGCAAGAGTGACAGTAATAGCAATTAAAAGGGATAAAGACACTATTTTAAATCCTTCGCCTGATTTAGTACTTCGAGAAGGAGACGTCATTACATATGTAGGCAATAAAAAACAGTTAATTGAAGCTTTAAATTTTTTCCAAGGAAATAAAAGAGAGGAATAAACGGAGAGAGAGGGATTTGAACCCTCGGTGGGGCTTTTAGACCCCACACGCGATTTCCAGTCGCGCCCGTTCGGCCACTCCGGCATCTCTCCAACAATCTATTTTAGCATATTGTCCAGCAGTAATTAAAACTAAAAAATTTTGAAATTATAATATATATTGTTAATTTTCTCTATTCTGTGATGCTTTTCAAATATTCCAAAAGATTATCTTCATTTTTTTCTAAAAAAATACTCAACTCCTCCTTTGTTAGAGGATAGCATATGTCAGAATTTTCTTTATCAACCTTTACAAACATTATTCTCTTAATTTTTCCTTCAAGCACCGCAAGACACATAACAGTATCATCAATAAAAAATTCAAATTCCTCAAATTCTTCAAGCTGTTCAGGCAAGTTTTTACAGATTAAAGAGTATTTTTTTAGATTTTTTGGATCTTTAAAGGTATCTATCTTAATTTTTTTACCAATAAAAAATTTAAATTTTTCCATTTGAAATTCTCAATAATAAGGGGGCTTCTTTTAGCCCCCTAAATGATTTAAATTAGGCTCTTTTATGGCAGTCATTACATTTTGTTGGTGCTGCTTTGCCAATCTCGTTTTCCGCTTTATGGCAATCAATACAGTTTTTGTGATAAGCATCCATAGCCTTCGGAGCATTGCCTTTGGCTTCAGATATGTCATGGCAGGAAATGCATTTCTGTACTCCTTGAGCTGGATTTGGATCTTTGTGATGGCAAAGTTTACAGTCTATTTTGTAATCTTCAATATGTTTTTTGTGTGTAAAATCAACAGGTGGAAACTTTGCACCTTCCCAATGAAGCTTGTAAACATCCTGCATTTGTGCTCCAGCAAGAGATATAGCAAATAAGAAACAGACAGTAATTAATACTATTAAACCTTTTTTGGATCTCACCTTTTTTCACCTCCTTTCATTTCTCTATTTATCAATGCTCTTCATGCTCTTCTTCATAACCTGTGAACATGGCCTTTATATGAGCCATTGGAGTATGTCCAAGAGTTGCAAGATAGAAATGAACTATTATAAAGGCACTGAAGAAAATCCATAGTACCGTATGAATAAGTGAAGCTATTTGAATTCCACCTATTAAAGAGCTCAATGAGGAGAAAAGTTGAGGATCCCAAAGAATTAAACCCGTAATGATTTGTAAGGGTATAAGAACTCCCATTATCATTAAATAGGATATTTGTTGCATTGGATTAAATTTGTTTTCTGGTGAAGGATGATGAGGATTTTTATCACCTATCAATATACCATAACCGTAATACTTTGCCTGTTTAATTGATTTTTTAATGAATTCAACGGGTCTCCAAAAAGGAGGGATATAGATTCTAAATAATTTTCCCGAAAGCACATAGTAAAGAAGCCAAATGAAATAATTAATTAAAAGAATGAAGCCAAGCCAACTGTGAATTTGCACAGCTGTTTCAAAACTCATTAAACCCATAGAATCAACAAATCTTATTTGAGCACCTGTTAAGATGAGAATGATAAAACCTAATGCATTTATCCAATGCCATATTCTTACTGGTAATGGATGAAGATAGATTTTTTTCATTATTTCCCCTCCCTTCTCTTTCTTCTAATTGGTGCTGTTAAAATTCTCAAAGTAATGTGACCTATTGGGACAGCAATACCTCCAAGAAGAGCTAAGATGAAAAGTATGTCAAGAACTTTTATTTTAGTAAGACTCAGTACATAAAAATCACTGATATTTGGTATGGCATAAGCAGAATTTAAAACTTTACCGTCTGTTTCTAATTTGACAGGTTTTGCTCCCTCTTTATTAATCTCAATTTTTGCTTTAAAGGATGAATTAGGATTGTGACAAAAAGCACAGTCTTTTATTGCTTTATCCTTGGATTCTATTTTATGAGCATCATTAGCATTTAAAACGTCTATCCTTCCAGAAAGAGTAGCTTTGGCTCTATCTTTCATTAAATTCATAAATTGCCATAATTCTTCTTGCTGAACTTTTCCATCTTTATTTTGATCGATCTTATTTCTTACCTCTTTCACATCCACATTTAAGTATTTTGCTATATCTTCTTCTTTTATTGGTTTACCTTTGGATTTCTCTACCAAAGTTAAGAAAACAGCTTTATCAGTGTTTGTATGGCAAGAAGCACAAGATGCAGACTTGAAATGAATATCTACAAAGGAAGTCAGTCTTATAGGAGGATTCCAGAGCCATTTTGAATGAGTTACTTTTGAATCTTTATGACACTTAATACAAGAATCTTCCAATTTTGCAATGTTTGTAGGTAAAACATCATGAGAATTGTGACAAGAGACACAATTTGGAGCATTTTGTTTACCCTGCAATACTGCCTGTTGATGGACACTTCCTTTAAAGGCTTTTCCAGATTCAGTATGACAGCTGATACATAACTCAGAACCTGCTTGTTTGTCTTTACTTATATATGTCACTTTATGATAATCATGACATTTAATGCACTCTGGTGATTGAGGATTTCCTTTTTTATAAGCCTCTGCATGAATGCTTATGTCATATTTTTTTACTGCATCCTGATGGCAATTATTACAAATATCCTTTGCTTTAGCTCTATAATCATTAATAGAAGCAAAGTTCCTTACTGGATGCTGTGTCGGGGAGAACTCTTTGTGACATTCAGTGCATTTTAATTTTTTATGGGCGGAATTTAATATTTCATTTTCTTTTACCTGAACTGAAAGACTCTCTCCATTTTGCATTTTCATGGTGAGGGGTCTACTGTGACAACTCAGGCAGTATTGATTTTCAGGAAGAGCCTTTACAACCTTAGCAGATTTGACTCCATGAGCACCATGACATTCAATACAAGAGGCTGTTTTAGTTAGAGCATAATGAGCAGGGTTTTTCCTGAGCATTTCATCAGTGTGACACTTAGTACAAATTCTTGTCATTTCAGCCCTATATTGCCTTTTGTCTTTAAAATTATAGATGGGGTGTTTTACCTTAGAAAAATCATCATGGCAGACAATACACTGAAATTTACCATGTACTGATTTTTTTATTTCCTCTTCATTTACCATGAGGCTTACCTTTTCCTTACTTGGCAGGGTTTTGCTTAAATCAAATTTATGGCAACTCATGCAGTATTCATTGAAGCTCACTTTATTTTTCCAATCCTTTATGGAACCAATATAATGACTACCATGACATTGAGAACAATAGATTTGTCCACTTTTAACAAGCTCTCCATGGGCTTTATTTTTCATTAGAGTATCTTTTGGATGACAATTAAGGCAATTAGGTGAAGATTCTTTTGTATAATCCATTTTACTGTAAATCTTTTTTGGTATAGGGTGGTTTTTCATGGTAATATTTGGATGGCAGGATGAGCAATCCATTGCACCATGAACTGATTTTTCAAATTTTTTTCCATCCACAAAAAGAGAAATAGAATCTCCTTTCTCTGTAGTCTTCTTGAGGGTACTGATGCCATGACATCTCAAACAGGACTTGGTATCATCTGATACTGCTTCTTTTAAAGGAAGCAAGTAGGAAACTAAGAAACATATAATCACTAATCCAACGATAATAATTGCCCTCATCCCTCACTCCTTAATTTATAGATTTAAAATTAAATTTGGAAAATTATAACACAAAAAGCTCCAATAATAGCAATTAAAATTATTTGACAAATTATAAAACTTTTTTAATAATCTGATTATTATTTTTTATAAAAGAGAGGATCTTGGCAGACTTTTTTAAGGCAGGCTTTTATAGTATCCTCAATTTGTCTTGCTACCTCTTCATCAAAACCTACAATGCCCTTGTCACCAACAAAAGTTACGGGCACACCCGATGGATTAATGCCATAAGATTTTGACATAGTCATTAGAAGTTCTCTTGAGGCAAGATTTGATATCACTTCGTAATCCCTTATTTCAAGCTTAGGATACTTTTTCTTTATAGAGTATAAAAATTCTTTTTCTTTTTCGCAGTAAGGACAACCCTCCCTCCAAAATAGATAGAGAACTACAGATTTTTTATTATCCTTTTTATTCTCAGCTACTGTGGAATTGATTGATAAAAATATAAGAGATAAAATTAATATTAAAGAAATATGCAATCTCAAAGATTTCATATAGCTCCAGTATAACACATTTAAAGAGATGATCTCAATTTTTTGGATAATATTTTGTCTTTGATATTTTTGAATTTTAGATACATGGAAGCCTCTATGGCAATATCACTTCACCCTTCTTCCGTAGAAACCTGTCCGTAGAGACATGAAATACAAATTGCCTCGGTTGCTAACGCCTCTTGGCAACCTCGGATTGCTAATTTCTGGCAAAGCTTTAGGTTGCAGAGGATGATTTAATCATCTTCAATAATTCTTCTTCTGGAATAGGCTTTGCA
>CALLBR010000028.1 GCA_937998865.1 uncultured bacterium | reverse complement strand
GTATTAAAACTTTTTTTTATAATTATGATGAAGTAATTATTGAGAATATATATCATGAACAAGGTCAACAAAAAAAACATAAGTATTTCCCTTGGTACATAATTCACAAAATATCAAAATCTGAGGATAAAATCTCTTTCTCCTGTCCTAAAGTTACTTTTTTACCAAAAGATCACAGAATATTAATAGAATCTAATATGTTGCAACTCGTAGATGCTCTTATGGGTGCAATTACAAACATTATTCATGGAGTTAAACAATCAAATAATTCTAAAATCCGTGAACCTTTAATAGAAATTATTTCAGAAAAAGTTAAAATTGCTACTTCATATACTTATTATAAAGATGCTTGGGTAAAAAAACATTTTTTAATCAGATTTTTCCCAAGAGAGAAAATAACTATAGATGACGGAGTGAGATACTTAAATCAGTTTTACAACATTCGTAAATTAAAATATCTTGAAGATAATTCTCAAGGAGGACAAAAAATATTTGATTAAATTAATGATTAACTAAGTGCCTTTAATTTTGATTAGTGCTTTTAGATTATATTTACGTAATAAAAAATAAAAACCACAATCCGATACCACCCCACTGGGAGCGAGAAATAGACGAACTGGTATATAAGTTGTATGGGCTTACAGATGAAGAAATTGAAATTGTAAAAGGGACAAAGTTAAGGGAGGAAAATTATGATTAAGAAAATAGCTAAAATATCAAATTTAGGTACATTTAAGGATTTTACCTGGTTACGAAATTGTAATGAATTCAAAAGATATAATTTTTTCTATGGTTGGAATTATTCTGGTAAAACAACTTTATCAAGAATATTTAAATTTTTGGAGGATAAAAGACTAAACCCTGATTTTGAAAGTGTTTCATTCATATTAAAAACAGAAAGCGATGAAATAACGGAAATAAACATCGGCCAAGATTTTAATATTCGGGTCTTTAATGAAGATTTTATTGAGGAAAATTTTAGATGGAATGATGATAAACATGAAATCAATCCGGTTTTATTACTAAGTAAGGAGTCAATAGAGTTAGAAGATACTGTTAATAACCTGATAAAAGAAAAAGATGAACAAGAGAAACATTTAAAGGAAATTGTAAAGAAAAAACAAAGTCACGAAAAGCATAAAGACCAATTCCTTACAGATAAAGCAAGTAATATGAGAAGTATACTTGGCATCACAAATCCTAAAGAATTTGATAAAAATGAACTTGAGGAAAAAATAAATGGAATAAGAGATAATTACAGAAATTTGATATTACAAGATGAAGAATATAATCAATTACTCACTACCATAAGAATTTCAACACACTACGAAATGTTACCTACAATATCAATGCAGCTAAAACTCAATAAGTATTTTAATGAGGTCGAAAATATTTTAACAAAAAAAATTACTGTTCAACAAGTTATTGAAAAATTAAAAGATAATCCTAAATTAAGTACTTGGGTATGGGAAGGTATAAATCTTCATAAAAATGAAGCAACCTGCCAGTTTTGTGGGAACAGATTACCAGAAGATTTATTAGAAAGATTGAACAAACATTTTTCCGATGAATTTGAGCAATTGATTAATCAGATAGATCGCCAAGAAAAGCAAATAAATAACCATAAAAACGATATTGAAAGATTTCAAACACCCGATAAAGCCAGATTTTTTCCAGGTTATCAGAAAGAATACGAAGAAAAACTACGAGTTTTACTGTCTGAATTAAAAAATTATACTTATTCATTAGAGGGTTTGTTGAACAAACTCAAAGAGAAAAGAGAAAAACCCTTTGATGCATTGGTTTTGGAAGATATCAATAGTAACCAAACAAGTATTGAAAACTTAATTAATGAAATAAATAAAATTATTGCAGATAACAACCAAAAAGTTGAAAACCTTGAAAAAGAAAAAAGTCAAGCTAAAGAAAAAATAAAGAATCATCATGCAGCAAAAGCAGTTGATGAAATAAAATATTTTGCCCGTGTCCGACTGTTGGATTGTTATAATAAAAAGATTAAACAATTAAAAAATAAAAAAAATGAAATTGAAAGGAAAATAAATGAAATCAACAGTCAAATCAAATCAGGGGCACTTGGAGCAGAGAAAATAAATTATTATTTAACGCAATTTTTTAATGATGATAAATTAAAATTAAAACTTTTAGATAACGGAAAATATCAAATTTACAGAGATATTGAAATTGCAAAAAATTTGAGTACTGGTGAAAAAAACATTATTGCCCTTATTTATTTCTTTGTACGATTGGAAGAAAAAGACTTTAATTTATCTGAATCCATTGTCTTCATTGATGACCCTGTTTCGAGTTTAGACAGCAATCATACCTTTAAAGTTTATGGTTTTCTTGCTGAAAAGATTTTAAATTGTAAACAATTATTTATTACAACTCACAAATTTGATTTCTTCAATTTATTAAAGGATTTAGTAAAAAGTGATCCTGATGGTACACCTAACAAACAAAATAAAAGAGATAAAGAAAATTACTATTTAATTAAAAAAATAACATCTAATAATGACAAATTTACAATAATTGAAAACCTACCAGATGTTCTGAGAAAGTTTAAATCAGAATACAATTATTTGTTTAGCATTCTAAAGCAATATAATGAATCTAAAGACAAGTCTAATTTTGAGTTATTATATATACTACCCAACATCGCAAGGCGATTTTTGGAAGCATATTTATTTCAAAAATATCCTGATGGAAAAAAATTTAAAGATAAATGTGGAAAATATTTTGCGGATATTGATTTGAAAGAAAAACAGACGACTTTGAAAATCCTTGATGAATATTCACACGAAGAAAACCCAGAACATTTGCAAAAATTTCCAGATATTAACGAGATGGAAACTTGTGTTAAATGTGTTCTTGAAACAATAGAAAAAAAAGATAAAGAACATTATGATGCTTTATGTGAATCAAATCGAAATTGATTTGATAAAAACTTTTTTTATAGACTAATTGCATTATATAGACCAGCAGTTGTACAAGCTATATGGGCTTATGGAGTAGGAGATAAAGAATAATTGAAGGAGGTAAAAAATGAATAATCTTATTTGTGAAGCGATTAAAAATAGGAAGGTAATTAAATTTAATTATGAGGGATACGATAGAATTGTGGAACCTCATACTTATGGAATACATAAAAATACAGGCAATGAAGTTTTATGCGCATATCAAGTGGGAGGGTATAGTTCGTCTGGAAAAGAACCTTTTTGGAGGCTCTATGTTGTCGATAAAATTTCAAATTTACAAGTCACTGATGAAATTTTTTCTGAGCCTCGTCCTGGATATAAAAAAGGAGATTCGAGAATACCAATAATTTTTTGCGAGTTATAAAATAATATAACATGAAGAAGTACATTATAAATTTTAGCAATTCCAAAAAAATAGAGCCATCAAATATCAAAAACCTTTATGGAATATGTGGCCTTTATTTTATTTTCTTAAAAGAAAACGAAATTCAATATCCTTTTGGAAAATCAAGGTTAATATACATTGGAATGAGCGAAAAAAAGACTAATAGTATTGGCAAGAGATTAATTCAGCATTGGAACGGAGAATCAGGAAATATAGGCTTATTTAATTATAGAAAACTTGACGAACTTTACTTTACACACATAAATTTTGAAGTTTTAAAAAGCATATGGAATTATAGAATTGAGGACCTTGAAAGTTTTTTTATTTTAGATTTTGTTAATAATTATGGAATATATCCTATATGCAACAATAAAACTGGTTTTCAAATTATTCATGAAAACTTTGATTTTAAACTTGAGATAAATTGGAAATATTTTGAAAAAACAGGAGGTGAAAAAAATGAGTGAAATAAAGTCTGGAGAAAAAATTTTGGAAGAGTTCTTTGAAAGCATAACTTCAATCCAAGATGTTGATAAAAATTTAGCAAATAAATTGAAGGAATTGTATAGAACGAAGAAATTTACAGAAACATATGTTAAAAATATGATTGATAAATTATTAGATGAGGAGATAAAAAATGAAACTTAAAAAGGTTGAAATAAAAGGGTTTAGAGGAATAAAAAATAAGTTAGAGTTAAATTTAAATTCAAAATCTTGCTTAATCTATGGAGAAAACGGTAGTGGAAAAAGTAGTATAACTGACGCTATTGAATGGTTTTATCATGATAAAATTGATCATTTATCTGGAGAAGAGATAGATAGAAGGGGTGGCGTTACGGCAATCCGGAACATTCATATCTCGGATAATGAAAAAGCATCAGTGTCTATGTTTTTTTCGGATAGTAAAGTAGATAATATAAAAGAAATAGATGTGGAACTTAGAATAACCAATCAAAATTTCTCGGATTTTTTTACACAGTATATCTCAAACTCAAAACAAGAAAATTTAATTCTAAGATACGCTAATTTAACAGAGCTAATTCTTGCAACAAAAAAAGTGAGATTAGACAAAATCTCACAAATTATAGGACTTGAGGATGTTTTAAAGACAAGAGACACCTTGAAAAGAACTCGGAATGAAATTGCTCAAAAGATTAAGACAAAAAGATTTGATGATGAAATAAGTAAAAGAGAAGGCCAAATACTGGAGAAACTTGGCGAGTTAATAGTAGATGACACTGCTTTGATTCAGAAAGTAAATGAATTAATAAAAGATTTAAATTTCCCCAAGATTGCTACAACTAAAGATATAGACAATCTTTTAAACAATTTTAAATCTGTAGATGACTCCATTGTGATAAGAAAGCGCGATTATTTAGAAAAGAGTAAAAATCAGCTCTTATCTTTAAAGAATGGTATTGAACAGTTTTATGAAAAATATCAAAATTATTGTTCAAATTACAATAACCTCTTAAATAATATAGAGCTCATAAAACAAATTGCTCTTGAAAAATTATGGAATATTGGTGTGAACATCATTCAGAGCCGCATATGGGAAGAAGATAAATGTCCTTTATGTTTTCAAAATAAAAGTAAGATGGAATTAATTAGCGAGATTAATGAGCGAATAAAAAAATTGTCATCAATTAAAGAGATAAAAAATGAATTAGAGAATCTAAAAAAAGAATTAAAAAGTTATTTGCAAGATTTTATGAGTTTATTGTCTGTTATTGAAAAAACCGAATTTTATTCTAACAAAGATAATATATTGTTACAGGAATTTATAGGAACATTTAAAAACTGGTGGCATGATTTAGAGAAAGAAATAGAAAAAGATTTATTCAGATCGGAACAATTAAAATGTCCAGAGGATATCAAGATCGACCAGAATATATTAGATAAGACTATTAAATATTGTGATGAAAAATATACGGAATTAGGTCTTCAATTACAAGGACAGAAAATCCTTGAAATACAGGATAGAATCTCTCTTTCATGGGAAAGATATAAGGAAATACAATATTTTAGGAAAGAAAAAGAAATTTTAGAAAAGTATTTAAAATCCATGACATTGATTTATAATGAATTTGTAAAAAAACAGAAAGAAGAACTTGATAAATTTATAAATCAGTTTTCAGATAAAATATCTGAATATTATAATTACATGCACCCCGGTGAAAACATATCAGATTTTCAAGTGAAACTTGTTGAAGATAACGATGATTTAAAGGGGCTTACAATAGAGTATAAATTTCACAATCTAAACGCATCGCCTCCACAAAAATATCTTAGTGAATCACATTTAAATAGTTTAGGAATAGCATTTTTCCTTGCTTCAGTAGAGGCATTTAATAAAGAAAATAAGTTTTTTGTCTTAGATGATATAGTTTCAAGCTTTGACAGTGAACATAGAAAAAGATTAGCAGACATCATAATAGAAAAATTCAAAGATTATCAAGTTATAATTTTAACACACGAAAAAGATTGGTTTGAACTAATGAAGAATTTAGTAAGAGGGAACGTAAATTGGTATATTCAAGCTATAAAGTGGTCAGCGGAAGATGGTACCCATTTAGATGAGAGTCTTATCGATTTAGAATATGCTATTGAAAATAAAATAAAGAATAATGATCCTATAGGATTAGGAAATTTGATAAGAAAATATTTAGAAAAAATTCTAAAAGAGATTTCACAGGAAATAGAAGTTTATGTTCCGTATAAAGGCAATGATATAAATGAAAAAAGAATGTGTAATGAAATGCTTTCCTGCTTAAAAAGCAAAGTGAATAAACAAACTTCTAAAAGCATATTTGCTGAAATTATAGATAAGTTACTCAACAACTCTCTTTTTATAGGAAATGTAGATTCTCACTACAACAGTTTTCAAGCTAGTATCGGTGATTGTAGAGCTTTTTGGGATGATGTAAAAAAACTGAAAAATTTGTTTTATTGTGATGAATGTAACAAAACAGTTTCAGTGAAATATTATGATGAGGTCAAAAAAAAATTAAGATGCAAATGTGGAAAGTTAAAGTATGATTGGACTAAATAAATATGAGAAAGTCATGGGTCAAGATTGCATATGTACAATTAGCCTTCTTAAAATCCTTTCAATCACTCCTCTTTCACCTTTATATTCTTAATAGCATCCTCGCTGCCAAAAAGCAAGATCCAGACACCGACACCTCAGCCCTTGAGCGAGAGATAGACGAACTGGTATATAAGTTGTATGGATTAACGGAGGAGGAAATCCAAATAATTGAAAATAAAAAATAAGTTAGCTCTCTTTAGTGGTTCCTATCTAAAGGTATGGCATCAAAATAAAAGATATTTTGAAAAGGATTTAAAAACCTTCTATGAGCATTTTAAGGGTTTTCTCATTAATTTGCTAAAAAATCCATAGGAATGTTAAATTAGAGAAAAAATTGAGAAAGGAGTATTAGATGAAAAAACTGAATCTATTTATTCTCTTGGTTTTTATTCTGTCAATTTTTGCCTGTAGTCAAAGTAAAGAGGATGTAATTGTGAAAACAGGTTCATCGAAGATTACAAAAAAAGATTTACAGGAAGATCTTAAAAATTTACCTCCTCAGACAAAAGCCTTTCTCACATCTCCTGAGGGTTTTAGTAGGCTTAAAGATGAACTGATTAAAAGAGAAGTTCTCTACGAAGAAGCAAAAAAACAAAATCTTGCAAAATCTGAAGATTTCAAAAGAAGATTAGAAGAGTTTAAAAAAATTACTCTCATAAATATGCTTTTAGAGCAAGAAATTAAAAAAATTCAAGATGTTACAGAAAATGAAGCAAAAGACTACTATGAAAAGAACAAAGATCAATTTATAAAACCAACAGAAGTAAGACTTAGCCAAATTATAGTAAGTAGCCAAGAAGATGCCCAAAAAGTATATGAAAGAATTGATAAAGGAGAAGATTTTGCTAAAATAGCAAAAGAATTATCAAAAGACTCCAAAACAAAGGGAAGCGGTGGTGATTTAGGATTTTTTAAAAAGGGTCAACTGGAACCCCAATTGGAAAACTTAATTTTTAATCTTAAAAAAGGACAAGTCAGTATGCCTTTTAATCGTAAAGATGGTCTTTATATCTTCAAAGTTACTGATGTAAGAGGTACTGCTATTGAATTTGAACAGATTAAAGGACAATTAATGGAACAGTTAAAAGCAAAGAAACAACAGGAATGGTTCGAAAAATATATTGAAGGATTGAAGAGTAAACATAAGATAGAAGTGAATGATAAAGCTTTAGAAGAGCTTTTGACTCAAACTTTAGGAGTGAGTAAACAGAAATAGTTTAAAGAGATATTCATTTACCTATGCAGAATTCATTGAAGATAAGATTTAATATATCTTCAGTAGTTACAATGCCTATTATTTGACCTAAAAAACTGAGCCCTTCTCTGAGATACATGGCAGTAATCTCTAAGGGCTCGCCTTTTTTAAAACTATTCAAAGCATTGTGAAGAGCTTCGTAAGCATTCTCTAAAGCAATTTTATGCCTCAGCTTTGTTACAAGAACTCCTTCCTTTGAATATTTTCCAGAAATAAAAGTTCTAAAAATTAATTCTCTTAAATCATCAATGCCTTCACCTTTTAATGCTGAAATTTCAATAGATGGTTGGTCTTGAATTTTTTCAGGAATTTTAAAGTCCTCTCTTTTTATATCCTTTTTATTAAGGACTAGAATAATCCTTTTTCCCCCTACTCTTTCCATTATCTCCTTATCTAAACTGTCAATTTCTCTACTCATATCAAGTAAAAATAACACCAATTCTGCTTCATCTATGGCTTTCAGAGATCTCCTTATCCCCTCTGCTTCTACAAGATCATGGGAATGCCTAATCCCTGCAGTATCAATAATTTTTAAAGGTAAGCCTTTAATATTAATGTATTCTTCAATGATATCTCTTGTAGTTCCGGGAATTTCAGTTACTATTGCTCTGTCTTTCATGGAAAGAGCATTTAGAAGGGATGACTTTCCTACATTTGGTTTTCCCACTATTGCTACCTTAAGTCCTTCTCTGTAAATCTTGCCCTCTTCATATCCTTCAATAAGCTCTTTTATTTCTGAATTAATTTTCCTTATTTCCCTTTCAATTTCACTTTCTGTTAAACCATCAATGTCTTCTTCTGGAAAATCAATATAAGCCTCTATATGAGCGCAAACTCTTGTTAATGAATCTCGTAGAGAGTTTATCTTTTCAGAAAGTTTACCACTTAGATGTTCCATAGCAATTCTTTGTGCTTCCTCTGTCTTAGCTCTAATTAGGTCAATTACAGATTCAGCCTGACTTAGATCGATTCTACCATTAAGAAAAGCTCTCTTTGTAAATTCTCCAGGTTCTGCAAGCCTTGCACCATACCTAATTACCAGATTTAGGATTCTATTTAAAATTACATAACCACCATGACAATTTATCTCCACAACATCCTCTTTTGTATAGGTATTAGGCGCTCGCATTATAGTGAGAAGAACTTCATCTATTTTTTCAGATGTTTCTGGATCTATAATGAAACCATAATGAATTGTATGAGATTTTAAATTATAGAGGTCTTTTTCTTTTGGTGATTTAAAGATTTTAGAAGCTATGGATATGGACTTAGATCCGCTTATGCGGATTATACCAATCCCCCCTTCTCCAATGGGTGTGCTAATAGCGGCAATTGTATCAAATTCTGTGGAGATCACACAGACTTTTTAGTCTTCTGATTAATATAAAATTGCTGGATGATTCCAAAAACATTATTAACCAACCAATAGAGAACCAATCCAGAGGGAAAAGAAAGGAAAATGAAAGTAAATACTACAGGCATTAGTAACATAATCTTTTGCTGAGTGGAGTCCATGGTAGAGGGAGTCATTTTTTGCTGTATTAACATAGTGGCACCCATAAGAATTGGTAAAACATAGTAGGGATCCTTTGCTGAAAGATCCTGAATCCATAGCATGAAGGGTGCCTGTCTTAATTCAATTGCTATGGTTAATATTTGATATAGAGCAAAGAATACAGGAATTTGAAGTAAAATGGGTAGACATCCTCCCATAGGATTAATTTTATATTTTCTGTAAAGTTCCATCATTTCCTTTTGAAGTCTCTGAGGATCATTTTTGTATTGTTCTCTTAACTTCATAAGCTTAGGTTGAAGTTCACTAAGTTTCTGCATAGACTTTTGTCCCCGATTAACAAGTGGAATAAAAGGAATTCTTACAATAATTGTAAGGATTATAATGGCAATACCATAATTATGGGTTAGACTATATAGAAGTTTTAAAAACCAAAATAGGGGACGAGCTATAATTGAGAAAAAGCCAAAATCTATAATATGCTCAAGTCCAAGATTAAACTTCTTAAGGTAATCATATTCCTTCGGACTGACGAATAACTTATATTGATTTTGCCCCTCATTAAAATCTACAAAAATGAGAGCATTGCCATTCATAGGTGATATCACATATTGATTTGCTTTCGTCAGAGGAACTATGGCAGAGAAAAAATACTTGTCTTCCTGTGCAATCCACTTTATGCCTTCCTTGTATTGTTGAGATTCTTTTATTTTACTTGGCTTTAACTCAATTCTTTCTGCTTCCTTTAATATTACAGGTCCCCAATGGGAGGTATCTTCTTTATCAAAAATTCCAAAATCTTTACCTAAAGTTACATAGTAATTTCCTATCCCAGAAACTTCCTCGTTGACATCTATGTAATAATCTCTTTTATGGAAAGTTAATACCCTTTTGATTGAAAGTTCTCCATCGCTGTATTTAAAGGTAATATTCACTTTCTCCGAATTACTAAAGTTAGTCTCTGGTCCTTCCACAGTGAAAATAAGCTTAGAAAAATCTAAATTTTTGTCCTTATATATGGAAAGAGGAGCCACTTCAGTGGAGGTAAGAAGGATGGGGAATCCCTTTTTATCTTTGTATCTCTTTAGCTCAACTTTTTTTATAGTAGCACCTTCATTGGATAAAGTTGCCTTGAATACTTCATTTTCAATCTCTATTTCTCTGTACTTTATATCTTTAATGTCTTTTTTGGTTTCTTCTTTCTTAGTTAAAGGTAATTTTGCTGGAAGTGTTTCTGTTGGCTTCTGTTCTTGAGGAGGCAATGTATTAGTCTCCTTCTGAGAAAGCTTCTCTGGATTTTGGAAATATTTTGTAAAGATATATTGACTTCCAAAAAGTATTAACATACTTAAAATTACTGCTAAAATTGCTCTCAAACCATTGTTTTCCATATTCTCACCTTAAAGGATCATATCCTCCTGGATGTAAAGGATGACATTTAAGTATTCTCTTTATGGCTAAAAAAATACCCTTTAAACCATATTTTTTTATAGCCTCTTCTGCATACTGTGAACAGCTGGGATAAAATCTACATGCCGGAGGCATCAATGGAGAAATAAACCTCCTATAAATTCTTATTAAGAGCAGAGAAAAATTAGATATTATGGTGTTAATCTCCATCTACCTTTAGCTCTTCTCCTTTTGATTACTCTCCTGCCACCTGGAGTACTCATTCGTTTCAAGAACCCATGAGTTCTTTTCTTTTTTAATTTATGAGGATGGTAAGTTGTATAAGCTCCCACTTTTACCTCCTCTAAAATTTATAAGGTATAAGAGATTTGATTGCCTTGTACATGGTTTCATCAACTAAAGCTGCTTTTCTTAAATTCCTTGTTCTTTTAGAAGGCTTGCCAGTAAGAAGATGACTTTTGTTTGCTCTTCTTCTTAGAATCTTTCCTGTCGCTGTAACTTTAAACCTTTTTGAGGCACCTCTGTGAGTTTTGAGTTTTGGCATAATTAATCTCCTCCTCTAAAAATTTAGACATTTATTTTAAAATAAAAAGGAAAATTTAATCAATCTTTTCCCGGAGCGATAATCATGCTCATGTTGTTTCCCTCAAGACGAGGTTCTTGTTCAATTTTGTGAGGGAATCCGATAAGAAGAGCCTTTATTTTATCGAATACTTTAATGCCAAGTTCTTGATGGACTATTTCTCTTCCTCTAAAAAATAAAGTTATCCTTGTTTTATCACCCTCTTGAATAAATCTTTTAATGTGCTTTACTTTTAATTGAAGATCATGATCTGAAATCTGAGGTCTTATCTTGATTTCTTTTACTGTAGGTGTTTTCTTAGAGGTTGACTTTTTTTCAAGTTGATATTTGTATTTTCCGTAGTCCATTATTTTACATACAGGCGGATTTGCATTTGGTGCTACTTCTACAAGGTCATATCCTCTCTCTCTTGCTATGTTTATTGCTTCTTTTAGGCTAACTACTCCCATTTGTTTTCCATTCTCATCTACTAATCTAACCTCTTTTGCCTTAATAGCTTCATTAATTCTTGTTTCTTTTGTTGCTATTTGAGCACCTCCTTACTTTAGTTTTTTTCTTTTATTTCCTTATCTATAAAGCTAAGGAAATTTTCTAAATCTATGGATTCTAAATTTTCACCATCTCTCCGCCTTACAGTAATTTTATTAGAATTCATCTCTTTATCACCAATTATTACCATATAAGGAACCTTTTCTAAAGTAGCTTGTCTAATTTTATAACCTATTTTCTCATTTTCTATGTTAAGTTGTGCCCTAATTCCACTTCTTAAGAAACTCTCATAGACTTTGTAGGCATAATTTACATGTTTTTCTGATATGGTCATAACTAAAACTTGCACAGGAGCAAGCCAAGTAGGAAATTCCCCAGCATAATGTTCGATCAAAACACCTATAAATCTCTCTAATGAACCCATCAATGCTCTGTGGATCATAATTGGTCGGTGTTCTAAACCATCTTTCCCTCTATAAGTAATATGGAATCTCTCAGGAATATTAAAGTCCACCTGAATAGTGCTACATTGCCAAGCTCTTTTTAAAACATCTTTTATCTTTATGTCTATTTTTGGTCCATAAAAGACTCCCTCTCCAGGATCTATTTGATAATCTAAATTCCTTAATTTAAGGGCTCTCTCTAAAGCATTAGTTGCTCTTATCCAATTCTCTTCAGTTCCTACAAATTTCTCAGGCCTTGTAGAAATATAAATTTCGTAATCCTTAAATCCGAAGGTAGAGAGGATAAAAATAGTAAAATCAAGAACTTTCTGAATTTCTTCTTCAAGATTCTCTTCAGTGCAAAAAATATGGGCATCATCCTGAGTAAAACCTCTTACTCTTAGGAGACCATGCAAAACTCCAGATCTTTCATATCTGTATACTGTGCCAAGCTCTGCAAATCTAAGAGGCAAGTCTCTATAACTACGAATTTCTGATTTATAAACCTGAATATGAAAAGGGCAATTCATGGGCTTAAGTTGATAAGCCACATCATCTATTTGCATAGGTGAAAACATGTTTTCTCTATAAAAATCAAGATGCCCGCTTTTATTCCATAAATCAAGCTTCGCAATATGAGGAGTATAGAGAAGTTGATAGCCACCCTTTATATGCTCCTCTTTCCAGAAATCTTCTATTACTTTTCTTATTATCGCTCCATTTGGCAACCAAATAATCAATCCTGGGCCTATTTCTTCGCTTATTTCAAATAATTTGAGCTTTTTTCCCAATCTTCTGTGGTCTCTTTTTTTAACCTCCTCAAGAAAATTAAGATAGGCATCAAGTTCTTCTTTTGTAGGGAATGCAGTGCCATAAATTCTTTGAAGCATTTTATTTCTCTCATCGCCTCTCCAGTAAGCACCTGCTACACTTAGGATTTTGAAAGCTTTTACCATACCTGTGTGAGGAATATGGGGACCTCTACATAGATCTATGAATCCGCCTTCTTCATAGAGGGATACTTTATCTTCCTCTATTTCTCTGAGTATCTCCACTTTGTAAGTTTCACCTATAGAATCAAAAAGTTTAATAGCTTCCTCTTTTGAAATTTCCTTTCTTGTAAAGGGAGTTTTTGACTTTATTATTTCTTGCATTTTTTTCTCAATCTTTTTTAAATCCTCATCAGTGAAAGGCTCTTCTTTATCAAAATCATAGTAAAATCCGTTTTCAATAGAAGGACCTATTGTGACTTTTACTTGGGGAAATAACTCTTTAACGGCATGTGCCATTATATGAGCTGTTGAATGTCTTAGAATTTCAATGCCTTCAGGAGAATTGATAGTAATTAATTCTACTTCTTCATTATTGTCATTAATGGAATATAAATAAGAGAGATCTTTTAATTGATCCTTTACCTTTATTGCTACAACTTCATTGTCCTTTAGTAAAGCCTCTATATTTTCAGGAGTTAAATCAATAACTTTGCCTTCTTTTTTTAGCTTAATTATCTTCCTCCTCGGTTTTATTAACTTATATATTAAATCACAAATTATAATGATTTGACAAGCCTGTTATTTGGATTTATAAAAATTTTGAATTGATGTTTTCCTGAAAAACTAAAAAAAATCGGGGCGAGTGGATTTGAACCACCGACCCCCTGCTCCCAAGGCAGGTGCGCTAACCAGTCTGCGCTACGCCCCGATAACTTTTTACTCTAATAAAAAATTTTAAAAAAAGTCAAATTGTTAAGTTGTTCTAAAATTTAGTATTATATAATGAAACATTTTATTTAGGAGGTGCAAAATGATTGAAAATATTAAATGGCTTGGTCATGACACTTTTAAGATTATAGGGGAAAAAATCATTTACACAGACCCTTTCAAAATCTCAAAGCCTGATAAAGCAGACATAATTCTCATCACTCATGATCATTTTGATCATTTTAGTCCTGATGATATCCAAAAACTTTTAGGACCGAACACGACCTTAGTCTTACCATCAGACTGTGCTGGTAAAATGAAAGCAAAAGAAGTAGTAGTAAAAGTAGGTGACAAAATCAATGTAGAGGGCATAGAAATAGAAGCTGTTCCAGCTTATAATGTAAATAAAAATTTTCATCCCAAAGAAAAGGGATGGTTAGGTTACATTTTTAAAGTATCTGGCAAGAGAATTTACATAGCTGGCGATACAGATTATATTCCTGAAATGAAATCCTTTAAGGATATAGATATAGCCCTTCTACCTGTATCTGGCACTTACGTAATGACAGCTGATGAGGCTGTGCAGGCAGCCCTAGACATTATGCCTAAGATAGCCATTCCTATGCATTATGGAAGTATTGTGGGTGAACAAAAAGATGCATTACATTTTTCAGAAAAACTAAAAGGCAAAATTGAAGTAATTATTCTAAAGGAAGAGAGGTAATTTTATGGAATTTACTGCAGAAGAGATAAAAAAATTAATTTTCTCCAATGTAACTGAAATTGGCAAGGAAATAGTGGTATATGATGAAGTAGAATCAACTAACACCATAGCTTATGAACTTCTTAAAGAGGGTTATCCAACTGGTACAGTAGTAATAGCAGATAGACAAACCAAAGGAAAAGGAAGATTAGGGAGAAGCTGGATTTCACCAGCTGGTAAAAATATATATATGAGCTTTGCCCTGCGTCCTAATATTACTCCTAAATACGCCACTTTGATTACCTTAACAAGTGTAGTTGCTTGCACCACTGCTCTTAGAAGATACAGTGAAATTCCTGTGTTAATAAAATGGCCAAATGATATGTTAATAGATCATAAAAAAATTGGTGGAATTCTAACAGAAATGAAAATTGAGGGAGAAAAAATAAAAGCTGCAGTTGTTGGTATAGGATTAAATATTAACATGACAGAAAATGACATACCTGAAGAAATCAAAGAAATTGCTACCTCATTAAGACTATGTAAGGGAGAAGAATTCTCAAGAGCTTTGCTGATAGCAGAAATAATCAAAGAATTTGACAAATGGTATCAATTACTTGAAAAGAAAAACCGAAAAACAATAATTGATCGATGGATGGCCTTAAGTGGAACTATTGGAAAGCAAGTAAAAATTATTCTTAATTACAGAGAATTAGTGGGATTAGCAGAAGCCATAGATGAAGAAGGAAGATTGATAGTTAAACTGCAAGATGGAAAATATGAAAAAATAAGTGCTGGAGATGTTACACTTCTTAGAGCAAAATAAATGTTAGTTGCTATTAAGGTAGGAAATTCAACAGCACAGATTGCTTTTTTCCAAGATCCTAAAATAGATAATTTCTCCTTAATACTTGAATCGCCAAAAGAAAAAATAAATTGGAAAGAATTAAAGAGCATATTATCCCCCTTCAGAGAAGCTGAATGTATAATTTGCTCGGTGGTTCCACAACTTTCTGAAAATTTTATAAGAAATTATGAATCTTTTTTTAAGAATATCCTCCTCATCAATCATACTCTTATAACTGGACTTAATATTAAAGTTAAAAATCCTGAAAAATTTGGTGCTGACAGGCTTACTTGCTCAGTTGCAGCCTATGAAAAATATAAGAAAAATTTAGCCATTGTTGACGCAGGTACTGCTACCACAATTACAATTTTGTCAAATAAAGGAGAAATTCTCGGAGGAACAATAATGCCGGGACTAAAGATAATGAGTGAGTGTCTAAAGGAAAAAACAGCTCAGTTACCAATTGTGGAGATTAACTCTCCTGAGTCAATTTTAGGAACAGACACCTTATCTTCAATTAAGAGTGGTGTAGTTTGGGGAACCGTTTTTGCAGTGGAAGGAATAGTTAAAAAAATTGAAGAATACCTTCAGCAGAAACTGAGTATTGTACTGACAGGAGGTAATGCTCATTTATTATCAAAATATTTAAGTTATCCTCACTTTTTAAATCCATATCTTGTAATTGAAGGCATGAGATTGATATACTTAAAAAACATTAAAAAATTAGGAGGTAACTATGAAGTTTAAAAAAATTTTATTACCTACAGATTTTTCAGACGAATCTCTTTATGCCATGTCCTATGCTGTAGATTTAGCAAAAATGTTTAATGCAAAACTTGTCATGATGCATGTAATTTACGATATTGAAAAAGCATCAAACCTCCACATCCCCCATCCTTCCATAACTGAGCTTTACCAGGATTTAGAAAATCATGCAAAAAGAAATCTCCAATCTTTTGGTATAGACCTTCGCGAAGGATTGCAAGAAGTGGATACAGTTGTAAAAAGAGGAATACCTTATGAAGAAATAATTAAGTTTGCTAATGAAAATAACGTAGATTTAATTATTATTGGAACATTACCAAGAAGTGGCGTAGAGAGATTTTTCGTCGGTAGCACTACTCAAAGAGTTATAAGAAATGCACCTTGTCCTGTTTTGGTAGTAACTAAAAAATAAAAATGAAATGAATTATGAAGTTTTAGTAGTTGGTGGAGGCCCAGCAGGCTCCACTGCTGCTAAATTTTTATTAGAGGAAGGAATTGAAACTTGCTTAATTGAAAGAAATTTAGAATTTAAAAAGCCCTGCGGAGGTGGAATTCCTTCCGCAGGGTTGAAGGATTTAGGCATCCTTGATGAAATTACAAAAAAACTCAAATTCAGAAGAGTTAAAAAAGTCATCATCATTCCTCCTTATTCAGAGCCCCTTGAAGTAGAATTGCAAAAGGGAGAGATATTAATCTTCAATAGATTTGAATTTGACTCCTTTCTTAGAAAAATCGCTACAGAAAAAGGTGCCACTCTTATTGAGGGAGAGGTGGTTAATTTAGAAAAAAACAAAAGTATAAAAGCTACTGTTAAGTTGAAAAATGGTACTTTGAGGGAGATTATCTGTAAATATTTAATTGCAGCTGACGGAGTGAATTCAAAGATTTGTTCCTTAAGTGGCATTAAAAAGCCTAATTTTTTTTGGACAATAAGTTCTCAAATTCAGATAAATAGTGAGCTTCAAACAGAAGCTTGCGAATTTTGGTTTGGCAGTACTCATGCATCATTTTTTTATTCATGGGTTTTCCCAGGAAATAATTATCTGTCAATAGGTACTGGCTCTCCAAAAGCAAAGGAGCTTAAAAATTTTATTGATAATTTCATAAAGAAAAGATTTCCCTCAACAAATATTTCAGATATGAAATTAAGAGCCTATAAAATACCAAAGTGGGAAAAAAGACCTTTTTACATGGGAAACATAATCCTCTGTGGTGATGCTCTGGGTACAGTCATGCCTGTTTCCTTTGAAGGAATCTACTATGCCATGAAGTCTGCCCAATTTGCCTCTGAAGCAATTAAACAAAAGAATTTGAACATTTACGAAAAACTTTGGGAACAAAGATTTGGTAGACAATTTTTTATTATGAAAAATTTTCAAGATTACATGTTCGGAGACGATAAAAGAATTGACAAATGGTTGAATAAGCATCGTAATCCTCATATACAAGAACTTGCCATGGCTCTTTGGCTGAGAAAAGAAAAAACTTCTAACTTAACTCCTTTATACTTAAAAGCTTTTGGTAGTCTCATTTCAAGAATTTTGCTCCCTCAGGTTAAAATAAATATGTGAGAAAAGCTATCGTTTATTCATTGATTATGCATATTCTTTTGCTTAGTTTACTGCAATTTATTCAAAAAAATTCACCTATTCCTACAAGAAAAGAGGTAGTATCAGTTCTGATAGTGCCAATGCAAGAAAAATCTACAAGAGAAGAGAAAGAAAAAACAGAACCTCAAAAAATAGGAAAAATGCCATCTTTAAAAAGAGAACAACAACCAAAAAAACTATCTTCTGTTCCAGAGGGTATTCCTGAAGGTAGCTCTTCCAAGAAAGAAGAAGTGACAAAGGAGAAGGATAACAAAATTGCCAATAGAATTTTGTCAGAAAAAATTAAACCTTTAGAGGATACTAAAAAGCCAGATGTATTTGATAGAGAAGTATTAGCAAAATTATTGAAAGATAAAAAAGAGAAGGAACAAATAAATAGTTCTCAAGGATTAACTTTTTCTACAAAAGAATTTAATGATTGGGGATATTTACAGAGATTAAAAGAGAAAATTGAGAGGGTATGGCAATATCCGCCAGAAGCTGCAGAAAAAGGAATATTTGGGGATTTATATATAAGGTTCATTATCGATAAAAAAGGAAGACTTCAATCAATAGAGTTAATTAGAACTTCAGGATATAAAATGCTTGATGACGCAGCTATAAGAGCCCTAAAAGAAGCTCAACCTTTTTGGCCATTACCTGATGACTGGCAAAAAGAAACATTAACAATTACTGGACATTTCATCTATACATTGCGAGGTTTTTATCTTCGATAGAGGATTTAAATGATACTCTTGGAGCATCGAGCCAGAGGCGTTCAAGGTCATAATATTGCCTTGTCTCCTCTAAAAATATATGTACAATAACATCTCCATAGTCCAAAAGTACCCAATGAGCATAATCAAAGCCTTCTATACCCAGAGGTTTGAACCCTCTAATTTCCATTTGTTCTAAAACATATTCAGTAAATGCTTTAACTTGCGTAATACTTTCAGCAGAGGAAATTACGAAATAATCTGTTATGATGGTAAGATCTTTTAACTCCAGAATTTTAATGTCTAAAGCTTTTTTATCATCTAAAAAATTCGCTATCAGTAGAGCTTTTTCTTTTGATGTTTCATTCATTTTTTTTAATTATAACATGATTATCACATAAAAAACTTATCAAAGCTAAAGAAACAATGGCAGCAGTATCAGATCTAATAACTCTTCTACCTAATGAAGCTATCCCAATACCCTTATTTAAAGCTAACTGTACTTCTTTTTGGGTAAAACCTCCTTCAGGTCCTATGATTAAAAATATTGGTTTAGAAATATTTAAAGTCAAAAAAACATCAATTAGAGGTTGAGTTGCTCTCTCCCAAAAAAGGATGCCGTTATCTACTATTTTTAATAAATTATCAAAAGTTTCTACAGCTTCTATCTCAGGAACATTTAATCTTACTGATTGTTCTGCTGCCTCCTTGGCAATCTTTTTCCATCTCTCAAGCTTAGAAGTCACCTTTACTATGGATCTCTCACTTGTAAAGAGCATGATTTTTGAAACACCTATCTCTGTTGCTTTTTGAATTATAAAATCCATTTTTTCACCTTTAAGAAGTGATTGACATAGAACCAAATTGTAGGGAGTATCTATTGTGGTATTTGATTCATTTAAAACTTCCAATACTCCTTTATCTATTATTTTTGCATGAAAACTCTTCCCTTTGCCATTTAGAATAGTAATATTATCTCCTGCTTTAGCCCTCATAACAGTAAATAGATATTTCCTATCTTCTTTTGATAATTGAACTATCTTACCAGGATAGATTTCGCTGTAGTTAATAAAGAGTCTAATCTCTGACATTTCTAAAGAATGATCTCTGTTCCTATGCCCTTTTTAGTAAAAATTTCGAGGAGAAGACTATGAGGAATTCTTCCATCTATGATGTGGGTTTTTTTTACACCACCAGTTAAAGCACTTAAACAAGCATAAACTTTTGGTATCATACCTCCGCT
Organism: uncultured bacterium; assembly: GCA_937998865.1. GTDB lineage: Bacteria > Nitrospirota > Thermodesulfovibrionia > Thermodesulfovibrionales > Thermodesulfovibrionaceae > Thermodesulfovibrio. The sequence goes on along the minus strand of CALLBR010000028.1, from coordinate 34,180 downwards.
AATAACATTTTCCTCTATAAGCTTAAGTGCTTCGTTAATTTTTAATGTAGGAAGATGTTCACCCTTTTCGTTTGATATTCCTCTTACGTCTGTAAGAAGTATTAATTTTTCGGCTTTCAGATAAACAGCAATACTTGATGCAACATTATCAGCATTAATGTTGTAACTGTTACCCTCCTTATCATAACCTATAGGAGCAATTACTGGGATAAAGGTATCTTTCTGTAAATTCTCAAGTAATTCAGTATGTACTTCTTCCACTTCTCCCACAAAACCTAAGTCTATCTCTTCTTGATTTATTTTCATATGTCTCTTTTTGGCTTTAATTAAATTACCATCTTTACCTGTTAAACCAATTGCCTTACCTCCGTGAAAATTTATTAATTGAACAATCTCCTTATTAATTACACCTCCAAGAACCATTTCCACAATTTCCATTGTTTCCTTGTCAGTTACTCTATGGCCCTGAAAAAATTGAGGTTCTTTCCCAAGTTTTCTCATTAATTCAGATATTTTGGGTCCTCCACCATGAACAATTATTGTTTTAATTCCGATAAAATTTAGCAAAGCTATGTCTTGCGCAAAGGAATTTTTAAGAGGATTTTCCTTTTGAGCAGCTCCTCCATATTTTATGACAAAAGTTTTACCGTAAAATTTCCTAATATAGGGAAGAGCTTCAACAAGTATTTTTGCCTTTTCCAGTATTTCTAATTCAGTTTCACTCATTTCTTACTATTCTGAGGAATTCTTCTATATTAAAGTCACTTTTTATTATTTCCTTAGCTTTAATAGCCTTATTTTTCTCTCTAATAACTGCTTTACCCATCAATTTTTCCATTCTATCCACAGCTGTAAAAGTATCTAAAGCTGTAACTACTATTGGAATCCCCTTTGCTTTTGCTATTCCAACTACAGTCTCATTCACATGCATACCGCCAGTTAGAATTAGACATTTTGTTGATGTTTCCATAGCTACTATCTGAATATCAGTTCTATGAATGCCTGTTATAACTGCTTTATTTGGTATCCGTAGAAAATAAGATAAGGCTGTTTCTGGATCCATGGCACCAATTGATAAATTTTCAACAAATTCCTCTAATTTGTCTTCTCCACAAACTAAGCCACCATTTATAGCTTCCATAAGTCTTCTTACTGTTACAGACTCTAAAATTTTTTCCTTTTTAAATACCCCTAAAACTTTTACTCCCTTTCCTTCCATAAAGGGTACTACTTTTTCTTTTACATGATGAATTTGTTCTGGAGGAACTTTATTTATAACTGCTCCAATGAATTTATCCTTGATTAAGGCTTTTATTCCTAAAATATCATCAATGGCTAAATCGCTATCCCAATGCTGGATGGCTAATACCTTTCCATTCATTTCTTCAATAAGACTAATAGAATCTATTCCAAGAGAGTAACCTTCAAAAATATTATTTGCTCCAACAACAATAAGAAAATCCTTTTCCTTTTGCTTTAAAAAGGCTTCTTTTACTCTATCTTTAACTCCTAAATCTTCTCCATTCAACAATCTATATTGAGCTTCATAAGTAAATACAAAGGGAGAGATTACATTTAGAGGATCACTAAGTTCTAACATTTCAGTGATAAAAAAAGCCTCTTCATCAACAATCTCGGTTCCTTTTTTAATTGGTATTCTACCTAAGGGCCTCATATAACCAATGCTATAACCTTTTTCTTTGAGGGTTAAGGCTAAACCTAAGGCAAAGAAATTCTTTCCTGTAAAAGCGCGATTTGATATTATAAAAACAGGTATCATTTTTACCTCCGTTAGTTTCTAACTAAATTATTATTCTTGCATCTAATCCTATTCCTCCATTGTTCATAACGAGATAGGGATTTATATCTACTTCTTTTATAAATGGAAAATCTTCTACTAAGCGAGAGAGCTTTCTGATACAATTTACAATGTCCATTTTATCATAAGGTTTTTCACCTCTTACACCATCAAGTATTCTACTGGCTTTTATTTCATTTATCATTTCATAAGCTTCTTGTTCTGAAACAGGAATTATTCTAAAGGAAACATCCTTTAGAATCTCTACATATATTCCTCCTAATCCAAACATTACCATATGTCCGAAGGTTCTGTCGTAACTAACACCCAGTATTATTTCTTTTCCCCCTGTAACCATTTCATATATCATGACACCTTCAATAAAAGCATCAGGCATTACTCTCTTTACATTTGAGGTAATTTCTAAAAAGGCATTATAAACCGCTTTTTCGTTTGTTAGATTAAGCTTTACACCTCCCACATCAGTTTTGTGAAGTATATGAGGAGATGAAATTTTCATTACTACAGGATAACCAATTCTTTCAGCAATAGCTACAGCCTCCATAGGAGTCTTTGCTAAAGCTCTTTCAGGGAAAGAAAAACCATAAAGTGATAATATTTCTAATGCCTCTTCGCCACCTATTTCATGAATACCTGAAGCTTTTAGTCCTTCAAATGTTTCACTTACTTTGTTAATTTTTTCTTGAGAAATTACAATTGGAGTATCCTCTTTTATTTCTCTATTTACAAGTTCTACAAACTCTACTAACTTACTGTAGGCAGTAATTGACACAGAAGGATCGGTAAAATTAGGTATTCCATTCATCTTTAATTTTTTTATTGCATTTCTTATTCTTTGCCCTCCAATAAAGGTAGTGAAAATTGGTTTATCTGTTTTTTGTGAAGCTGATATAACTACATCAGCGATGTTATCCACATCAGTCATGGCTTGAGGTGTTAAGAGTACACAAATTCCCTCCACTGAATCATCTTTTAATGCTTGGTCTACAACCACTCTATAACGTTCAGAAGTGGCATCTCCAATTATATCCACAGGATTATAGAGAGAAGCACTGGATGGAAGCTTTTCTGCGATAGCATCAATAGAAGATTTAGTCATGGGATCCAATCTTATGCCTAGCTTATCAGCAGTATCAGCTGCAATAATTCCCGGACCTCCAGCATTAGTAATGATTAAGAGTCTTCTTCCCTTAGGTTTCTTTTTAGAGATAAACATTTCCGCAATATCAAATAATTCCTGAATTCCCTGAGCTCTTATTATTCCGGCTTTTCTGAAAGCCTCATTAAAAGCTCTGTCTGATCCAGCTAAGGCTCCTGTATGAGATGATGCTGCTCTTGCACCTGCTTCTGTGGCACCAGATTTTATAAGGATTACAGGTTTAATCTTTGTAACAGCCTTTGCTATCTCTAAGAATCTTTTACCATCCACCACATCTTCAATATAACCAAGAATAACATCAGTATCATTATCTTTTGCAAAATATTCAAGAAAATCAGTTTCATTCAAATCTGCTTTGTTACCAAAACTAACAAATTTTGAAAAACCAAAATTATTCTCCAATGCCCAATCTATAATTGCTACTCCTAATGCGCCTGACTGGGAGAAAAATGCTACTCTGCCCTCCGGAGGCATTTCCGCTGCAAAAGAAGCATTCATTTTAATCTTTGTATTCATAACTCCAAGGCAATTGGGTCCAACCATCCTCATTCCAGCATTTCTAACTATTTCAACAATTTCTTTCTCTCTTTGTACTCCCTCTCCTCCTACCTCTTTGAATCCTGCTGTAATAACTACAACACCCTTAACACCTGATCTTGCACAATCTTTTAAAGCCTCTGCTACAAATTTTGCAGGAATTACTATTACAGCCAGATCTACCTGCTCTGGAATAGCTGATACACCGGGAAAACAAGGAAGAGAGAGAATCTCTTGCCTTCCAGGATTAACTGGATAAATTTTTCCTTTAAAACCCTCTATAAGATTTTTCAAAACAGAATAACCAACCTTTTTTGGTTCCGCAGAAGCTCCAATAACTGCGATTGATGAAGGATTAAAGATTGCGTCTATCATAAACCCAAATATAATATCAAAATAAATATCATAAGGTCAACCCGAAAACCATTAATAATCCTAAGATAATGAGAATAACTCCTAATCCGTAGTTAATCCATTGAAAAATTTTCATATATTTTCTCAAATACCTCATTGCTGTATCAAGTATCATTGAAGAGACAAGGAATGGAATTGCTAATCCCAGAGAGTAAGCTCCAAGAAGCTTCACCCCTTCTGAGGTATTATCACTAAAACTGGAATAAATTAAAATACTACCTAAAATGGGTCCTATGCAAGGTGACCAACCTGCAGCAAAACCTAAACCTATGAGAAAAGCTCCAAAAGGGTTACCTAGCTTTTGAACTTTAATATGAAACTTAAATTCTCGCATAAGAAAACCACTTCTTATAAGCCCGATTAATAAAGCTCCGAATAAAATTAATATAATCCCTCCTATTGTTCTCCAAACTTCCTGATAATCAAGAAAAATAGAGCCTAAAAAGGAACCTCCTACTCCTAAAGCTAAATAAATAACTGAAAAACCTAATATAAACATTATTGTATGAAACAAGATACGAATTTTTGCATTCCCTTGCGACATTTCTGTAATGGAGAGACCTGTAAAAAGGGAAATATATACTGGAAGTAAAGGTAGCACACAAGGAGAAAAAAAACTTAAGATACCACCAATAAAAGCTGCGAAGAATCCTATCTCATTCATTAGGCACAGTCAGAAGGATCACCTTTAATTTTATCTATAGCATGAGGTAAGGCTTCTAAGATTACTTCAAGAGATTCCTTAACGGCCTTGGGACTTCCTGGTAGATTAATGATTAAAGTTTTACCCCTTATGCCAGCTACAGCTCTTGATAGCATTGCATGCTTTGTTTTTTTCAAACCTTCTATTCTCATTGCTTCTGCAATTCCTGGAATCTCTCTGTCTATCACTTCTAAAGTAGCATCAGGGGTAACGTCTCTTGGATAAAGTCCGGTGCCTCCATTAGTTAAAATTAAGTCAACTTTGTCTGATTGGGTGATCAATTCTTTTTTAATTAAATCTTTTTCATCAGGAACAATGGAGTAATAAACAACCTCAGCCCAATTTGTCAACATCTCCTTAATAATTTTTCCACTCATATCCTCTCTCTGACCTTTTGATCCTTTATCAGAAACAGTGACAATAGCAACTTTATATTTTTTCATCTAATAACCTCTTCTTTCATGGAATTAAAAAAATATTTTTATTTGAATTTTTTATAACTGCTTCTGCTACACTTCCCATAAATATAGCTTCAGTATAGGACCTTCCCTTTGATCCTAATATAATCAAATCTACTTCCTTGGATCTTTTTAAAATTTCCTCAATTGGTATGCCACTAATAATTTCAAAGTCAAAATTTTCTGCTATTTTTTCCATTTTCTGCTTAGATTCCTCTCTAAGATCTTCGAGATACTTATTAATTAATTCCGTTTCTTCAATTATGTTTCTAACTCTCTGTTCTGGTACCACATGAAGTATTAAAAGTTTTGCATTGGTTATTTTTGAAATATCTTTTGCAATCTCCAAAGCTCTCAGAGAATAGGATGAAAAATCTATAGGACAGAGTATTTTTGAAATTTTTATCCTCTCAGTTGATATTTGATCATACTCATCGCTCTGAACAATAAATATTGGAATCTTAACCCCTTTTAAAATCCTCTCTGAAGTAGAGGGTCTTGTAATATATCGTTTGAAACCTATTACCATTACTGCATTGTCTTTTGCTATTTCAGTTAAACCTTCCATTAATCTCCCAAAAAGGACCTTTGTCTCTATCTTGAAATTCTGATTCTTTAAATCTGTTGCAATACTATTTAGTTTATTCTCCAATATTTGTTTTTCCTTGCTTATGTAAGGTAATAAATAAGCAGGCGGAGTTAAATTATATTCGATAATATGAAAGAAGGTAAGATTTTTACATCTCAGGACATTAGATAGCCACAAAGCATGAGAAATTACTGAATTTGTGAGTTTCTTAAAATCTATTCCAACAATTATCCTTTCTGGTTGAATCATTTTTTTATTTTTCTCTTTACTTTTTTCTCAACAGAAACTACTTTACCTTCAATTCTGTTTTTCGCACCTTTTCTGTCATCGATCCTAATGTCTATTAGAATTCTTTCTAAATCTTCCATTAAAGTATCTCTACAATTTTTTATTAAATTCATTACTTCATCCCAATCACCCTCTACTATTGTTCCCATGGCATGGAATTTATAGGGAAGTCCACTTTCATTAACTATCTCTATTACCTTAGCAACATGTTCACTGAGGCTTGTGCCTACCCCTAAAGGGACAATACTAAACTGCACTATCATAATATCCCTCCACTTAAAACTTACAAAATATTAACATAAATCTGACAAAAATCAAAAGTCTAAGATAAATTTTATAATTTACTTTTTTAAAATATGACTTTTATAATGGCTTCTTTCTTTTAGAATTAATCAATTTTACGAAAGGGGCTATGGAGTAGAGGTAGCTTAATTTTAATATTATAAAAGCATGGCTGATAAATCTTTCGAAGGGAGAATAATAAATTTTCAAAAGAGAGAGTTATAATTTTATATGCAACTTTTAGAAGAGATAAATTTGCTCTTCGAAAAAATACCTGGCATCAAAAAGCTTAGTAAAAAGTGTCTCTCAACTGAAAGATGGAATGGAAATGTCATACTGATGCTTCTTGATGCTGCCATTACTTCTGTGGGAGTGAATTATTTTCAAGTAGTTATCCCGAAGGTTAAAGCCTTCAAAAGAGAATTTGTAGATAGTAAAAAAATCTCTTCTCTTAGAGATTTAGAAAAAATCAATTTTGAAGCAGCTATTTCTTTTTGGAAGAACAAAAGATCATGGCAAATTTTAAAGGAGATAGCACAATATCTCCCTACTTTAGCATTAAACGACAGAGCCGCTCTTAGAATCTGGGCGAAAAATTCTTCTCTTCAGGGATGGAAAAAGGATCCTATAGGTAAAATAAAAGGCATTGGCTTGGTTACTTATCAATATTTAAGAATGATGGGTGGTGTGGACACAGTCATGCCGGATAAAATTGTAAAAAGAGTAATAAATGAAATCCTCCTAAAATCAGGTGAAAAACCAATAAATGATGACATAGAGTTTATCAAAAAAGTAGAAGAAATAGCCTCGCTTACAGGCTACGGACCTACAGAATTATGTTTTATAACATGGTTTATAAATAGTCCTGAAAAAATTAAAGAAATGCCTTAAAATTTAAGCCGTTTGCCCACGATATATGCCTGTCCTAAAGAAATGCAAGCATCATTGGTAGGAACATTTATGTGATAGAGAGGCTTTATTCCGATATTTCTCAAAGATTTTATTGTTTCCTTAATCAAATAGGAATTTTGAAAAACACCACCACTTAGTCCTACAACCTCAATCCCATATTTATCTTTGAAATATTCAGTAAGCTCAATAATTATTTTTATTACTGTATTGTGAAACTTCCAGGAGATACGAGACAGAAGTTTTTGAGATTTATCTCTATAATTAAGATATTCCTTCACTATTTCTCTAATCATTGGGATGTAATCAATTACTAATGAATCCTTTGAGGAATTCAAAATTTCAAAATTATAGCTATCTTTTTCTGAAAATTCCATATCTACTTCTATTAAACTCTGCAAAGCGATTGCAGCTTCTGCTTCATGGGTGTTGTATTGACATATTCCTAAAAGAGAGGATACTCCATCAAATAGTCTTCCCATTCCAGATGAAAGAGGGCTAAAAGGAGAAATATTTTTTAATTTAAGTATTTGCTTAATTTTTTCTATATCTATGATTTTTGAAAAAGGTAGAATTCTTATTAAATCCAGGTCCTCACCAAAACTTTCATCAATTAGTGAAATAGCTATCCGAAAGCATTCTTTAATAGCCTTTTCTCCTCCGGGAAGACTAATCCCTTTCAAATGGGCAACTCTCTGAAAATCCTTTACAGTGCAGTATAGAAATTCACTACCCCAAATCTTTCCATCAGTCCCATAACCTGTTCCATCAAAAGCAATTCCAAAAAGCTCCTCTAATCCATACTCTGCCATAATTGAGGCTATGTGGCAGTAATGATGCTGTAGAGCAAAAGCTGGAATGCCTTTCTGCTCAGCATATTGTTTTGCCCATGTTGTAGAATAATACAAGGGATGTAGGTCATGGCCTACCGCAGTTGGTTCAGTCCTATAGAGGGATTTAAGATTATCCAAAACCTCTTCATAAAAATTCAATGTTTCAAGGTTTTCCATGTCTCCTATGTGTTGGCTCATTATGGCATAATTTGATTTTATAAGTGTGAAAGTGTTTTTTAGGTCTGCACCAACTCCTAAAACTTCTGGTAATTCCTCTTTAAGAGATATTGCTTTTGGAACAAAGCCTCTTGCCCTTCTTATGAAATAAATATTGCCTTCCAGCTCTGATACCACTGAGTCATCAACTCGCATGAATATTTCTCTGTTATGAACTAAAAAAGCATCTGCTACACTGCCAAGTTTTTCAAAAGCTTCTTCATTTTTAGTTATGATGGGTTCCTCAGAAATATTACCACTTGTCATAACAAGGGCTGGAAAATGAGGTTTTTCAGAAAAACTATGTTGATCCTTAGGATAATAAAAAATCAAATAATGAAGAGGTGTATAGGGAAGCATAAATCCTAAATAGGCATTTTTGGGTGCGAGTACCTCCGGAAGTTCACATTCAGGTTTTTTTCTTAGTAGCACAATAGGTCGCATAGGAGAGAGAAGAAGCTCTTTTTCCTGCTGTGATATAAAACAGAATTTTTCTATAAAATTAATCTCTGGTGCCATTAAAGCAAAGGGTTTATTACTTCTTTTTTTTCTCTTCCTAAGTTCGTCTATGGCATTCAAATTTCTTGCATCACAACAGAGATGAAAACCACCAAGACCTCTTATGGCAACAATTTTCCCCTCCTTTATAAGCTTTATTGTTTCAGCTATAGGATTTGCTAATTCTTTTAATCTTCCCTCTTGTTTTATAAAGAGCTTTACTTGAGGACCGCAGCTGTGACAGGCATTTGGTTGGGCATGAAATCGTCTATTTTTCGGATCTTCATACTCTCTGAGGCATTCATTACACATTTGAAAAACTGCCATAGTAGTATTAGGTCTATCATAAGGTATTTTCAATGTTATTGTATAACGAGGACCACAGTTTGTGCAGTTTATAAAGGGATAAAGATATCTTCTGTCAGCGGGATTAAAAAGCTCCTTTAGACAGTCATTGCATATTGATACATCCTCTGAGACATGGGTAAATCCTGAATCATCAATGCTTTCAATAATTCGAAAATCTTTATAGCCTTCTAAAGGAAGCTCTTCCTTTTCAATAGAATAAATTTTAGCAAGGGGAGGAGGCTCATTTATAAGCTTTTGTAAGAATTCCTCAGTCTTTTCTCCTTCAATCTCAATTGTTACTCCTTTCGAGGTATTGGTTACAAATCCTTTTAAATTGAGATTTTCTGCCAGATTATAAACAAAAGGCCTGAAACCCACTCCCTGAACAACGCCTGTAACTTTTATTTGTAAACGTTTCATCTAATTAGAATAACATTAAAAATCAATAAAAAGTCTGCTTTGTGCTGTATAAAACTCTCGAAGAGGATAGAAACTTTTTCTGTGAATTGGGCATGGACCATGCTTTTTCAAGGCAATAAGATGTTCTTTTGTGGCATAACCCTTATGCTTGTTGAAACCATATGGAGGATAAGTTTCATGATATTGCTTCATGATTCTATCTCTTGTTACTTTTGCTATAATGCTTGCAGAGGCAATGGAAGCACTTTTTTGGTCTCCTTTTATTATTGCCCTCTGTGGGACCTTTAAGTTCGGTAAAGTTACTGCATCTATGAGTAAAATATCAACATTCTTCCCAAGATTTTCATAGGCTTTTATCATGGCAATACGAGTGGCTTCAAGGATATTTAATTTGTCAATTAAATCTACATCAATGATTCCAATACCTACCAATGCTTTGCTGATTATTTCCTCAAAAAGACTCTCTCTCTGGCATGAGGTTAATCTTTTTGAATCTCTTATGCCGTTAATAAAAGCCTTTTCTCTGAAACTTACACAGGCTGCCACTACAGGACCTGCAAGGCAGCCTCTTCCTGCTTCATCTATTCCAGCAATACTAAGGTATCCCTGAGAGAAAAAAGCCTCATCAAAGGTAAAAAGGCTCATACCTTGGTATATTCTGTTTTTTCTTTAACCTTTGCCTCTTTACCTTTCTTAGTTCTAAGATAGTAAAGCTTTGCCCTTCTTACATCTCCTCTTCTTACTACTTCAATTTTATCAATTATAGGGCTATGAAGAGGAAATACACGTTCAACTCCAACGCCAAAGGAAATTTTTCTAACTGTAAAAGTCTCTCTTAGACCTCCTCCTCTTCTTGCAATTACAACTCCTTCAAAAACCTGAATTCTTTCCTTGTCTCCCTCTTTAACCTTCACATGAACTTTAATAGTATCACCTACTTTAAAGTTCGGAATGTCTGTCCTTTTAAATCTCTCCTCTATTGATCTAATTATTAACCGGTTCATTGGACTCCTCCAAAATTTTTTTATTTATTTCAGAGCAAAGCTCTTTAAGAATTTTCATTTCTTCTGAGGATAAATTCTTTAATAATTCAGGTCTTTTTTGAAAAGTATCTTTTAAAGCCTCTCTTTTTCTCCATCTTGCTATCTCCTTATGATTTCCACTAAGGAGAATCTCAGGCACTCTCATGCCTTCAAATTCCTCTGGTCTTGTGTAGTGTGGGTAATCTAAAAAGCCTTTCATAAAAGAATCCTCTTTTGCTGAAATCTCATCTCCTAATGCTCCGGGAATTAATCTAATTATGCTATCTATTATAACCAAAGCTGGAAGTTCTCCACCACTTAAAACATAATCACCAATAGAGATTTCATCGTCAATAAAAAATTTAATTCTTTCGTCAATTCCCTCATATCTTCCACAAATTAAAACAATCCCCTTCCCTTCAGTTAAAAAAATCTTTGCTGTTTCTTGAGTAAACACTCTCCCTTTAGGAGATAAAAGTATTACTTTTCTTGGTTTTCCATCTTTTTTTATCTCTTTTAGGGCATTATAAAAAGGCTCTATCTGCATGACCATTCCCGAGCCACCACCATAGGGATAGTCATCTACTTTTTTGTGCTTGTCTGATGTATAATCTCTCAAATTATATATCTTCACCTTTGCAAGCCCTTTTTCTATAGCCTTTCCAATTACTCCATACATTATGTAACATTCAATTAATTCAGGGAAAATTGTCAAAACTTCAAAAATCATTTTAGTTCAAAAGAAAAGGGCGTGATAGACACGCCCTTTATTTAATTCTTTTAATGGGACTATTCTAAGATTTCAAGGACGCATCTTTTACCAACTTTTGTACCAGCTGCGCCCAAGATTGTCCTCATAGCCCTTGCTGTTTTGCCCTGTTTCCCGATAACCTTACCAAGATCGCTTGGAGCAACTCTAAGTTCATATACAGTTGTTTTCTCACCCTCAATCTCAGTAACCTTAACCTCCTCTGGTTTGTCAACCAATGACTTAGCCATTGTCTCAATGAGTGTCTTCATGCTCATGTTCTAACCTCCGTGCATAAGAGTAGTAAATACCCCACTGGGTATGTTAAGCTGATAGGTTTTCAATCAATTTTTTTACAGTTTCTGAGGGCTGTGCACCCTTCCCAAGCCAGTATTTAATTCTTTCCATATTGAGATTAATCTCTGCAGGATCTGTTTTGGGATTATATGTACCAACAATTTCAATAAACTGTCCGTCTCTTCTGGCTTTTGCATCAGCAACCACAACTCTGTAGAAAGGTTTCTTCTTTGCTCCCATTCTCATAAGTCTAATTCTAACCAATTTCAACCTCCCGAAAATGTTAATACTATAACTTTTAAATATATTATATTTTTAGTAATAAATGCAACTTCTCAGAAAAACATTCAATTTTCTTTATAAAGGAATTTTTAATTTTAAACCCGCCCTACACTAAAGTATTTGAATCCTAAATTTCTCATTTTTTCTGGCTCATATATATTCCTAAAATCGAAGAAAAATAAATCTTTCATTAATTTTTTTAGCTCGATTAAATCAAGATTTCTAAACTGATTCCATTCAGTCACTATAACAATTGCGTTACAGTCTTTTGCTAAATCATAAGAGTCTTTACAATAAACAATTTGAGGGAACAAAAGCTTCGTATTATCCATGGCAATGGGATCATAAGCTTTTATCTTAGCCCCTTCTTGAAGAAGTCTCTTTATAATAAAAAGAGAAGGAGCTTCTCTAATATCATCAGTATTTGGTTTAAAAGAAAGTCCCAATATGCCTATTTTTTTATCTTTTAAGTTACCATTGAAGACATCTATTATTTTTTGTGTTAACCTCTCCTTTTGTTTCTCATTAACCTCTATGGCAGCCTTTACAATACTCATGCTTAAACCTTTCTCTTCAGCAAGTTTTATTAAGGCTCTTGTATCTTTTGGAAGACAAGAACCTCCAAAGCCTATGCCTGCATGAAGAAATTTGGGACCTATTCTTCCATCAAGTCCCAAAGCTTTTGCAACAACATTAACATTTGCTCCTACTAATTCACAAAGATTTGATATTTCATTTATAAAAGATATCTTTGTGGCAAGAAAACTATTTGTGGCATATTTAATTAGCTCTGATGTGGTTATATTAGTTATTACAAAGGGAGTTTCTAATAGATACAAGGGTCTGTAAAGATCTTTCATAATTGCTATTGCCTGTTCGCTTTCTGCACCTATAACTACTCTATTAGGTCTCATAAAATCCTCTACTGCTGATCCCTCTCTTAAAAATTCTGGATTGGAAACAATATCAAAATTTACAGGTTTTTTAAGATTTTTAATGATAATTTCCTTGATTTTAAATCCAGTTCCTACGGGAACAGTACTTTTAGTTACAATAACCTTATAACTATTCATGTTTTCAGCTATCTGCTTGGCAACTTCCTCTACATATTCTAAGTTCGCTGAGCCATCACCTCTTGGAGGAGTTCCAACAGCAATAAAAATTACGAGAGACTCTTCCACCGCTTCCTTAATGCTGGTAGTAAATTTTAATCTACCTTCCTTTATATTTCTTTTAACCAAATCTTCCAAGCCAGGTTCATAAAAGGGAATGATACCTTTTTTCAATTTATGAATTTTTTCTTCATCTTTATCTACACATATTACAAAAACTCCAAATTCAGCAAAACAAGCTCCTGTAACTAAGCCTACATATCCAGTTCCTATTATTGCTATGTGCATCTTACCTCCATCATTAAAAAATTTTAATATTTATTATAACTTAAAATATGATTTTTGGTATTTGCTTACCATTAAAGAATTGACCATAAAGATTTATCATAAAGGTTTTAAAAATAAGGCATGTGAAATAATCCTTAAAATTTTAGTCTTGTTTGACATTTGAAACTTAGCTATTTTATTATTTATCTTATGGAAATTACAGTTATAGATCTTATAAAGCAAACAGGAATTGTTGCAAAGATTGTTCTTTTAATTTTACTTTTCTTCTCCATCTTTTCATGGGCAATAATTTTTTATAAATTAAAAATTTATAAAAAAATGAGAAAAGAAAATGATAGATTCTTCGATATATTTATAAGTTCTAAGGAAGCAAAAGAAGTTTTTGCTCTATCAAAGAGATTTGATATTAGTCCTATAGCTTCTCTCTTTAGAGGTGTTTTTACAGAAATAAGTGGAAAAGATAATTTAATGAGTAAAAATCCTATCGGTCTTGAAATACTATCAAAGAAATACTATTCTGAGGAAGTGGGAAAAATTCAAAGTTATTTAGGTTTTCTTGCCACTACTGCCTCCACTACTCCTTTTATTGGACTTTTTGGTACTGTATGGGGAATCATGGATGCTTTCAGAAACATAGGGATAAAAGGTTCTGCTTCCTTAGCTGTTGTAGCTCCTGGAATTGCAGAAGCTTTAGTAAATACGGCAGCAGGACTATTTGCCGCCATACCAGCTGTAATTGCGTATAATTATTTTACAAATCAAGCAAACAAATTTATTTCAGAATTAAGCGATTTTCATGAAACTCTCTTAAAGTATCCATGGCAGGATTAGGCCCTCGTAGAAAATCCCTATTAGGAGAAATTAATGTTATTCCTCTTGTTGATATCATGCTTGTTTTGTTAATAATATTTATGATCACAGCTCCTATGCTAACTCAGGGAATAAATGTTAACTTACCTAAAACAAAAGGTAAAAGCATAGAGGAAACAGAAAAGATAAATATTGATCTAACAAAAGATGGGAAAATTTATGTTAATAACAAGTTATCATCTATGTCAGATCTTCAAAACTTGCTTTCCCTATTCAAGGAGTCAAACCCTACTGTTTTGCTTAGAGCTGATAGAGATGTTCCCTACGGATTAGTTGCCGAGGTTATGGGCGAGATTAAAGCTGCAGGAATAGAAAAAATAGGTATGATAACAGAACCAAAAGAGATTAGATGACAAAAAACCTTATCAACTATTTCTTTTTATCTCTTTTTCTTCATAGTTTAATCTTTTTATTTATGTTTTTCACGATTCGCCAATCTATTTCTGAAATTAATAACATCACCTATGTAAATATTTTAGAAGAAACAAAAGTTGGTCCCTCTTACAGTTCGGATTCTACTAAAACTTTAGAGGAAAATAAAAAGCAAATAGAAGAACAAAAAGAGCTTCTAACAAAATCTAAAAAGAAATCTCCTTCGCCTTCAAAAGAGGAGGAAAAAATTTTAGAAGAAAGAATAGCAGCCTTGAAGGCAAAAAAGAGAATCATTGAAAAGGCAAAAATATCAATATCCAAAGTTAATGCGGGAAATGTTCCCCTGAGTGGAATAGAAAATAATAAAGAAAATGAAGTATCTCAAAATTATTTACTACTTATATCAGGAATTATAAGAGAAAAATGGAATTTACCTGAAACAGTTCCAAAAAATCTCGAAGCGATTGTAACAATAAGAATACTTCCCAATGGTCAAACAATAATTGAGGGATTTGAAAAAAAATCAGGTAATACACTTTTTGACTCTTCGGTAATAAGAGCTATTAACTATGCTACTCCTTTACCAAAACCCCATAAGGAAATTCTAATAGGATTGAGATTTAAGCCATGAAAAAGATTCTTTTTATGATAATTATCATTCTTCCTGTCATATTCTTTAATAGAATTACTTTTGCAGATAAAATTTATCTTGATATTACTCAACCAGGAATAAAAAAGATTCACATGGCTTTAGAAGGATTTGACATTATTGAGAAAGTATTTATCACAATAAAGGAAGATTTAGAATTCACCGAATACTTCGAAGTTTATGGTCCTTTCCCTTTAAAGGAGGATAAATTTCAATCAAGCTTTTGGCAATCATCTAATGTAGACATAGTAATGCAAGCTAAAGTGGATGAGAAAATCACGATTAAAGCTTATTTTGTTTCTAACAACTCCCCTTTTTTTGTAAAAGACTACGAATTAAAAAATAATGAGCAAAATGGTCATTTCATAGCCTCTGAGATTTATAAAATTTTAACTGGGAAGGAAGCACCTTTTTTTAATCGCATAGTTTTTGTAAGAAAATTCAAAGAGAATATGGGAATATTTATCGCTAATTGGAACGGAAAAACCATATATGATACGGGAATAAGAAGAGAAATTATTTCAAGAGTACTTTTAAGAGGAAATAGAATACTTTTTTCCTCTTTGAAGGGAAGATATTGGTCTATTGAACTCTTTGATCTTTCTACAAAGAAAAATACGGAGCTCATAAAGAGCAAGGAATTACTCCAATTGGGAGATATTATAGACAATAATCAATTTATTTATCTCGCCTATAGGGATGATTTTTCAGAGATCAAAATAACTGATTTAAATGGAAAAAGTAGAACTCTTAGTACATCTCGTTGGGTAGAGTCTTCACCTCGGTGGTCTCCATTGGGTATCTTTTTTGTATCTAACAGAGCAGGTTCACCAAATATTTATCTCATGAGAGAAAATATGATTACCCAAAGGATTACCTATCAGGGCAAATACAATACCGAACCTGCAATAAATCCCGAAAGTAATATGCTTGCCTTTTCCTCCCAAGAAGCAGGTTTTCAAATTTATACTCTTGATTTACTTTCTAATCAATTGATAAAAATTACACACAAAGGAAACAATGAACAACCCTCCTTCTGTCCTGATGGTCATTTTCTTACCATAATGTCAGACAGAAGAGGTAAGAGGGAAATTTACTTAATAAGTTCAAATGGTTTTATACAAAAACCCTTAACCTATGGATATTTACCCTACTGCAGCAGATAACAATGGTTTATTCAGGAATTGACCTTTTCCATAAAAATTTACCAAGAAGATTTTACGGCTGTAAAGCTGGATTATTAGTTCATCCAGCTTCAATTAATCGAAAAATAATCTCTACAGCAGAATTACTATTCAAAAGTAAAAAAATAAAAATTACTGCTCTTTTCGGTCCCCAGCATGGAATATTTGGTAACACTCAAGACAATATGATTGAATGGGAAGGCTTTTTCGATAGACAAAAAGGTGTGCCTATTCATAGCCTTTATGGCCAAAGGCGAAAGCCCTCTGCAGCGATGCTTCAAGACATAGAAATATTTATCATAGACCTGCAAGATATTGGTTCTAGATATTACACTTTCATATGGACTATGGCCCTTTGCATGGAAGCCTGTGAAGAAAAAGGAATTCCAATTATTATTTTAGACAGAGTGAATCCTATAGGAGGTCACTTAACAGAGGGACCTCTTTTAAAAAAGGAATTTTCCTCCTTTGTTGGTATTCATCCTTTACCTGTAAGACATGCTATGACAATAGGAGAGATTGCCTTATATTTTAAAGATAAGTTTTACCATAATCTCGACCTCACAGTGATCCCCTTAAAAGGTTGGAGGAGATCTCAATGGTTTGATCAAACAGGACTTCCCTGGGTCATGCCCTCTCCAAATATGCCTACCCTGGATACTGCGATCGTTTACCCAGGGATGTGTCTTTTAGAAGGAACCATTTTAAGTGAGGGAAGAGGTACAACAAGGCCCTTTGAGATTTTTGGAGCTCCCTTTATTGAACCTGAAAAAATTGTAAAGCACTTGAGAGACTACAAACTGAAAGGAGTAATATTTAGACCTCTTTATTTTACACCCACCTTTAACAAATTCAAAGATGAGCTTTGCGGTGGTGCTCAAATACATGTAATTGACAGAGAGAAGTTTAAGCCTTTTAAAACTGCCATAGCTATTTTACTCTCCATCCATGAACTTTATCCCCATAAGAGAATTTGGAGAAACCCACCTTATGAATACGAATTTGAAAAACTTCCTTTTGACATTCTTACAGGTTCTGATTGGTTAAGGAAAGAAATAGAGAGAGGTACCTCCCTTAGAGATGTGGAAGAAGTATGGAGCAAAGAGTTAAAAGGCTTTGAAAAGATAAGAAAAAACTACCTACTCTATGATTAAGGGATTCATATTAGCTGCAGGATTTTCAAAAAGACTTAGACCAATAACTAATTATATTCCTAAACCGCTTATGCCAATAGCAGGCGATGTTATACTTGATTACATTTACAATTTCTTAAGGAATAATTGTATTGACAGGATTGGTATAAATCTGCACTATAAAGCTCATGAAATTGAAAACTATATTAAGAAAAGAAGAATTCCTATAGAGATTTTCCATGAAAAAGAAATTCTTGACACAGCTGGAGCTCTTTATAATGCTAAAGATTTTCTCAAAGGCAGTATTTTCATTGTGCATAATGCTGATATATATTGGGATGGAAATCTCATAGAAGCTATTAAATGGCATAAAAACTCAAAAAACCATATTACTCTTTTAGTACATAATTATCCAGGGGAAAATAAATTCATTGTTGACAATCAGGGAAAACTCCTGGAAATTGTTAATTCAGATAGAAAAATGGAAGCTAATTTTGCTTTTACTGGTGTTGCCATATATAGTTCTGAAATTTTAAAACTTATTCCTCCCGGTCCCTCCTCAATAATAGATTTATGGATAAAGGCTAAATCTGAAGGCTATGCGGTAAGAGTCTTTCCAGTAAAATATAATTTCTGGCATGACATAGGGACTCCTCTTAACTATGCACGAGCTGTTTTTGAAAAAATAAAGAGAAATTTTATCTCTTTTTATGTCCATCCCTCCTCTAAAGGATGCTGTTTATTAGAAGTTTTAGGACCTGTTGTGATGGAAAGGAATGTAAAAATAAGTATCCCTCTTCAAGTTAAAAACGTAATTTTCTTACCTGAAGTTGAAATTTCAAATTCTAAACGCAACTTTTCTCAATCAAAATTCTCAGATTGTATTATTGGAAAAAATTTCATTATTCCTATAAAGGAGATAAAAAAGACCCATGAAATCATAGCCTATGGAGGTTCAACAAGGTCATATTACAGAAAAGATAAAAAAATCTATTGTATCTATGAGGAATTAAATGAAGAATTTCACAAAACTATAAAACTCAATAAATTTCTTAAAAAAATTTCTTTTCCAGTCCCTAAAATTTATGAAGTTAAAAAAAAATTAATAGTGTTCGAAGATCTTGGCGATATAACTCTCTACAGCTGGATGCAATGCAAAAGAAAAAAGAAGGAAATACTTCAGGTTTATAAGCGAATTCTTGAAGAGATTTTCAAACTTCATTGGCAAATAACTCCATTGTTGAATGAATTACAGATTTCATTGCCCCAGTTTAATTATGAATATTTTCTCTGGGAAAGCGAATATTTTTTAAGGGAATGTGTGAAAGGAGTTTTTCATATGGACATTTCAAAATTTGGAAAAAAATGGCAGAAAAGACTAAAAGAAGAACTCCAGTACATTGCTGAAAAGCTCACACAAGCAGATAAAGTATTACTACACAGGGATTTACAAAGCCAAAACATAATGATTAAGAGGGGTAAAATCTATTTTTTAGACTATCAATCAGCTCGTTTAGGACCTCCAGAGTATGATTTAGCATCATTAATCTGGGATCCCTATGTAAAGCTAAGTGATGAATTAAGGAAAGAGCTTGTAGATTTTTATATGGAAAAGATGTTAAAGATTAATGATCAAGGATTCCAAAAGCCTCTATTCCTTCAAAAGCTTAGTCTATGTAAAATCCAAAGGCATATGCAAGCTCTTGGCGCTTACGGTTTTCTATCTAATCGCAAAGGTAAAAAAAACTTCTCAAGATTTATTCCTTCTGCAATAAAGCTTCTTCTTGAGGATCTTGCTGAATGCCCTGAAGAACTTAATATCCTAAAAGAGCTTGTCAACCAAATGCATTCCATAATAAGCAAAGAAAGATATTCCCACTAAGTATTACCTCATATTAAATTCGAAAAGGGTTTATTAGAGATCTTAATTGGATTCTGCTATGAGTCCAATTTTAAGAATTTTTTCCTTTAGTTTTTTTATCTTATCTCTTATCTCTGCTGCTCTTTCAAATTCAAGATTCTCTGCTGCTCTTTTCATTTCTGCTTCAAGTTTTTTTATAGTTTCTTCTGATATTTCGTATTCCTCCACTTCTTCCTTCAGTGCATCTAAGGAAACATAATCCCTCTCATAAATTGATGCGAGAATGTCTTTTATTTTGCTCCTTACTGTTTGTGGAGTTATCCCCATTTTTTTGTTATATTCCATTTGAATTTTACGCCTTCTTTCTGTTTCCTCTATTGCCTTTCTCATAGAATCTGTCATTGTGTCTGCATATAATATAACTGTGCCATTTATATTTCTTGAGGCTCTACCTGAAGTCTGAATAAGAGATTTTTCTGATCTAAGAAATCCCTCTTTATCTGCATCAAATATGGCTACAAGAGAAACCTCCGGAAGGTCAAGACCTTCTCTAAGAAGATTTACTCCTATGAGTACATCAAATTTGCCAAGCCTTAGATCTCTTAATATCTCAACTCTTTCAAGTGTATCTATATCAGAATGTAAATATTTAGCCTTAATACCAAGATTTATATAATAATCTGTCAAATCCTCAGCCATTTTTTTTGTAAGAGTTGTAACAAGAACTCTCTCATTTTTTTTAACTCTTTTTTGAATTTCTTCAAGTAAATCTTCTACCTGATTTGAGGCAGGACGGACTTCTATTTTTGGATCTATGAGTCCAGTTGGTCTTATTATCTGCTCAATGACTCTTCCGTCGGATTTTTCAATCTCATAATCTCCAGGGGTTGCGGAAACATAGATTACATAGTTCATCCTATGCTCAAATTCCTTAAAAGTAAGGGGACGATTATCAAGAGCTGAAGGAAGTCTAAAGCCATATTCAACTAAAGTTTGTTTTCTTGAACGATCTCCTTCATACATTCCTCCAATCTGTGGCACGGTTACATGACTTTCATCTATCACAGTAAGAAAATCTCCCTTAGAAGGACCAGCATAAATATAGTCAATCAATGTAAAAGGAGGCTCTCCTGGGAGCCTTCCACTAAGGTGTCTTGAGTAATTTTCTATTCCATGGCAATGACCAAACTCACTTAGAAGTTCCATATCAAAACGAGTTCGTCTTTCAATTCTCTCTGCAAAGAGCTCCTCTCCTCTTTCTTTAAAATACCTTATTCTCTCCTCCAGTTCCTCTTCTATACTTTTAAGAGCTCTCCTTAAGCTTGGTTCAGGAGTAACCCAATGACTATTGGGTGGAATGAATATTCTATTTATCCTTTTAATTTTTCTACCTGTAAGGGGATCTATTTCATAAAGAGCATCAATTTCATCATCAAAAAACTCAATCCTGTAGGCTTTATCAAGACAGTGAGAGGCAAAAATATCAATCACATCCCCTCTTACACGAAAAGTGCCTCTTCTGAAATCCTCTTCTGCTCTTGTGTAAATTATTTCAACTAGTTTTCTCAATAGGGCATCTCTTTCTGTTTTCATGTCTTCTTCAATGGTAATGTGCATTGCCAAGTAATCATCTGGTGAGCCAATTCCATAAATACATGAAACAGAAGCAACCACAATCACATCTTTCCGAGTAAGTACAGAGAGTGTTGCAGAATGTCTCATTCTGTCAATATCATCATTAATAAGAGCATCTTTTTCAATGTATGTATCGGTCTCGGGAATATAAGCCTCTGGTTGATAGTAGTCATAGTAGCTCACATAGTATTCAACAGCGTTGTGAGGGAAAAGCTCTTTTAACTCTCCATAAAGTTGAGCAGCAAGGGTTTTATTGTGAGCTATTACAAGAGTTGGCTTGTTTATTTTAGCAATTACATTGGCAATAGTGAAAGTTTTTCCAGAGCCTGTTACCCCTAGCAAAACTTGATGCCTTTTACCTTTCTTAATTCCTGCGACAAGCTCAGAAATTGCCTTCGGCTGATCTCCCTTTGGTTTAAAGGGACTTTGAAGGATAAATCTATCCATTTAAAAAAACTATCTTTGAAGCAATTTGGCTGCCTTTTTTGCAAAGTAGGTAAGGATAAGGTCTGCTCCTGCTCTTTTTATTGCTGTGAGAATTTCCATCATAACTGCATCTTCATTTAACCATCCAAGTTTTGTAGCTGCCTTTATCATCGAGTATTCTCCACTTACATTGTAAGCTGCCACTGGAACAGGAAAGTTATTTCTTACATCAGAGATAATGTCAAGATATGCTAAAGCAGGTTTTACCATAACTATATCTGCACCTTCTTCAATGTCAAGAGCAACTTCCCTTAGTGCCTCTCTTCGATTTGCAGGATCCATTTGATAACTGCGTCTGTCTCCAAAAGCTGGAGCTGATTGAGCAGCTTCCCGAAAAGGTCCATAGAAGGCTGATGCGTATTTTGCAGCATAAGATAAAATTATTACATCACTAAATCCTTCCTCATCAAGGGCTTTGCGAATCTTTCCAACTCTTCCATCCATCATATCAGAAGGAGCAACTATGTCTGCTCCTGCTTTGGCATGGGACAAAGCTTCAAGGGCTAAAACTTCCAGAGTTGAGTCATTGTCTATTTTACCGTTTTTTATAATTCCACAGTGTCCATGGGATGTATACTCACAAAGGCATACATCAGTAATTATTATAAGTTCTGGTATAGCATCTTTAATTGCCTTGACAGCTGTTTGCACTACTCCAGATTCATCGTAGGCAAAAGTAGCTTTTTCATCCTTTTTTTCCGGGATTCCAAAAAGAATTACTGCAGGAATGCCAAGGGAAAAAACCTCTCTTGCATTCTTAATAGCTTCATCAACACTTTCCTGAAAACATTCAGGCATTGAAGATATGGGATTTCTAACACCCCTGCCCGGCACTATAAACATGGGATAAATAAAATCCTGAGGAGTGAGGGTTGTCTCCCTCACCATTTTCCTCAGGATTTCTGTTTTTCTTAGCCTTCTTGGACGATGAAGAGGAAACATGGCTTAAACGCCGCAGCCTCCTCCACAACCTGGACCACAGGAAGGCATTGGTCCTTTAAGGATAAATCCTTCTTGCTCTTCGTCTTCGTAATAGTCGAGCTCAATCTCGCTAAGGAGGTCAAAGGTCTGTTTATCTAAAAAAACCCTTAAACCATCCTTTTCAATAACTTCATCACCTTCTTGTGGATTTTCATCGATATCAAGTCCAAAAGAGGGGCTACAATATCCTTCTGTGGAGAATATTCTCAATCCCCAACCTTCTTTTCCCTCATTTTTGAGGATTAATTTTGCCTTTTCGGCTGCTTTTTCACTGATACTAAACACAGCTACCTCCTAAAGTTTATTATTCTTCAGAATAGCAGTTTTTTAAAATAATTTGCAAGAAAAAAATTATAATGATTAAAATACAATTCATGGAACCTTTAAATCGGAAAAGAATTGTAAAATACCAATCTAAAGGATTCGAAGAAATTGAAGATTTAATAGCAGTAGAGAAAAAGATAAAAATTTTCGTAAATGAGGAAGAAGTAATATCTTTAGCTGCCTCACCTATACAAATAAAAGAACTTATCACTGGCTTTTTAATGACAGAGAATATCCTTAAGGGAGATTGGTGTCCAGAAAAAATTTTAATAGAAAACAACGACAAAGAAATAAAAGTTAAAATTTTACTTGAAGGATTTGTTTCATTAGAGGGAAAAACTATTACTTCTGGATGTATGGCTTCTGTGAGTTTTATAGGAAATTTAAAAACTAAAATAGATGATAATTGCTCAATAAGTGAGACAACTTTATTTAAACTCTTCAAGGATTTCCAATTAAAATCTGATTTGTATAGGACAACAGGCTGCATTCATGCAGCAGCCATATCAGATTCAAAGGAAATACTATTCATTGCTGAAGATGTAGGAAGACATAATGCAGTGGACAAAGTTATCGGATGGGCTATACTTAATAAAATACCCTTTCAAGGAAAGATAATTCTGGTTAGCGGAAGAATTTCATCGGAAATGGCATTAAAGGCAGCTAAATGGAAAATTCCTATAATAGTGAGTAGAACAGCTCCCACTTCTTTGGCAGTTGAAATCGCCGAAGAAGTGGGGCTAACTCTAATAGGCTTTTTAAGAGGCAACAGATTTAATATCTATTGTAACAGTCATCGAATAAAATTATCTTCTTGATTACTCAGGTAGCTCATCCAGATTGAGAAATGGCGGAATATCTGCAATAGCATTAACAATAAATTCTGCTAAGCCAGAATAAGTAATTTTATATTTTTCAAATAGATCGTAAGTTTTAATAATGTCTCTCAGAGCACCTTTGCAATTTGAACATGTAGCGATAACAACTTTGGGAATATCTTTCTCTAAGACATCACTAAAGGTATCCAGAATTTGTTTTGTTTTCAACCTAAAGGATACTTTAATTCTCCAAGTGGGGAAATTCAAAGACCTGATAATAGCAAAACCGCTACCACCTCCACAGCAATAATTATAGGAACGATTTGGATTCATCTCTCTAAAGGTATTAGGTGTAAGAGCTTGTATAACATCCCTCTGAGGTTGCATAACACCCATGAGTCTCACTATATTACAGGAGTCATGCATGGTAACGGGAAAATTATTTCTATTAGGATCAAATTTAATCTTACCACTCTTTACTATCTCTCTCATCAAGGGAAGACAAGATTCTCTTTGAATATTCCACAGAGGTGAACTAGCTGGTAGAATCTTATCAAAAACTATAGTATATACCTTGTGAGAATGTCCGCACTCACCAATTACAAGTTTTTTTACTCCAAGATCATGAGCAATTTGAAGGTGTCTTAGGCCAATTCTTGCAAGCTCTACGTCATCATACCAAGCTCCATAGTTTACTCCATCATACCCAAGAGTTTCGCTGCTCAATGTATAATTTATTCCTGCAAAATCAAAAAGGATAGCGAATGCTGCAATATGGTCAGGCCAAGCAAGATATTCTCCTCCATTATGGAGTAAGAGAATGGCTGCGCCCTTTTTATCCACGGGAATACTTATTTTCTTGCCAATTCTTTCATGAATGTCTTCTTCTATAAATTTAATAATATCCTTAAAGGCTTCAGGTCCCATACCTGTGGAGGAACCTGCCTTTAGATGCTGTCTTGATCCTTTTTTGTATACCTCAACAGGAGCCATCCCCAGTTCTTGACTAAACATTTTTCTCAATTCTCTGGCAATCAAGCCATTGTCTATGCCTATAGGACAATAAAGAGCGCATCTTCTGCATAAGGTGCATCTATAAGCAAGCTCCAAAAGCCTTCTTATAGTATAGTAATTCACTTCAATATCAGCACTAACAAAGGATTTAAGGAGTTTGCCACTGGGAGTAAAGTATCTTTTATATATCCTTCTTAATATTTCGGAACGGAAATTAGGTCTATATATTTCTTTTCTTCCGCTGCCAACATAAACATGACAAGCCTCAGCACAAGTGTTGCATTTAACACAATATTTAAGGGAGAGAGAAAAGGGCTTTAAAAAAGTCCAGTTTGATTCTGGATCTAAAAGTTTCTCTATACCCTTGAGGAATTTTTCCACAATTTTTGCCTTTTCTTCCTCTGAAGGAATTGGAAAAGGAAATGCCGTGAATCCGTCAAGAGAAAAATCGTATTTATCTTTCAAGTCAGCAGATAGTTCTTTAAACCCATCTTTTTCCTCTAAATAAGGAGATAGAGAGACTAAATCTTCTAAATTTATATCTTCTAAAGTATCTTGAGTTTCTTTAGAAAAATCTCTTAAATTTTTCATTTTCGCCCTCCTAATGGTTATTTTTCATCGAAATTTGTATTTTGGGCATTTTCAAGCCAGCTTTTTTCAGGCAAAATATGAGGAGCTGCCCATTTTACTTTGTAATTTAGCTGTTGCATAATTTTCTTTTCTTCCCTGGAACCTTTCTTTTGATATGAATCATTCCAGAGAATTTTATGAAAAGTGAAGAATTTTACAGGTCCGTGAAAGAATTTTGAAAAGGGGATGTATAAGAGAAAAATTTCAAAGATTAAAAAGTGAAGCAATGTCAAAGTTGAGAAGTTCTCAGATTGCAAAGTAAAACTTACTATTCCTTTCATATAAGATAGGACCTCATTAGAATAATCATCTAACTGAATCATCAATAATCCTGTAAAAAATAGCAGGAAGAGGAAAAATAAATTTACATAATCTATTCCAGAAGTATACAACTTTAACTCTTTATTTGAAATTCTCTTAACAAATAATCCCAGAGAACCTAATACTCCAAAGCCATAAGAAAGGTATGCTATAAAAATTAAATTCTCCAGATTAAATGAATATAAGGTTGCATTTAAAAGGACAAGAAAGACCCATAAAAAAAGTAACCATATTCCCCAATGAAGAAACAATGACCAAATCCATAATCCATAGATGTTAAATTTTTTTACTCGATGAAGGAAAAAAATTTCCTTTAATGGTTCAACGAACTCAACTAGTAGATTTTTTTTTGGTTCCTTTTTCATCCAATCTATTTCTTCAAGATAGGAGCCTGCATGTTCAGCTTCACCTCTTTTAGCAGATGGAATGTCATATATTTCCCATCTAACGTGGACTGGTTGATTAGCTATTCTTGCGAATTTAATGCCTATACCTAATAAAAGCAAAAGGGGAGACAGAAAGGCAAACAGATTTAAAAGGATATCCATAAATCCCTCCAAAAAATGTTTTTTATAAAAGTATAAATTTAATTAATAATAAAATAAATAAAAATTAGAAGTCAATATTAAATTTTATTTTTTAGAATTTAGCAATGATAAAAAATTGAGTATTACAACCACATGAGTTTTTCGAATTCTGGATGAGGTATTTTTACCTTAATAAAACCTATTGCAGGAGCTCTATCAATGGGATTATTATTTTTTAATACTTCGATAAAAAAAGAAACTTCCTCTTCCTCTTTTATACCAATTTTTTCAAGAGGTATTTCAATTTCAAAAATTTGATCAATTGCGATACTGTCTATTTCTCCTGATTCAATCCATGCCTCATCTTTTTCCTTGTATAGACGGGCAAAGGTATTATTCTGAGGATCCCAGACTATTTTTATTCTTTGAGGTTCTATAATTTGAATGTTGAATTTTAAGTTTTTAAATTCCTCTAATGAGCAGTGGGGATCAAGCCTCACATAAAGAAATTTTTTGTTAAATCCATAATACAACTCTGATAATAATCCCTCTGATTTATGCATGCTTCCACCTAATCTTTTGAGGGAAAATTTACCAGCCTCAAGCCATTCAAAATATCCAGTTATTTTCCCATCTATTTTGGGATATATAAATCCTCTGGGTTCTAACTCTGGTTTTATCTCTTTCATTTTTTTACTTATGGGAATCTCTAAGAATGCCGGAGATTCCTTTCCTATCTTGATATATATATTCATAAGATTATGGCGATATATCTCATCGAATACATCCTTCGTCTCTGTATAATGTTCGTCTCCATACCACCAATTCCAGTCACTTCCTTCACAAATATATATCGCTTCCCAAGCTTCTGACATGTCTATATGGGGATTTTCTCTTTGAAAATTTATCAAATCATTTCTTACTTTATATAAATAATCCCAAGACAAGTTGTCCTCCTCATGGCCAATCCAAATAGAAAAATTTGCATTAATCCATGAACCTGGAAAAACCTTTCTTAGAGGTTTTATATCAGAATAATTACTCAAATATTCTGAAAAAGTAACAGTTCTTATGCTTTTTTCCCTCTGAATTTTATAATAAAGATTGTTTAGAAAATCTAAACCATCGCTCTTGTAATATTCCCAAGCATTTTCTCCATCCAGAATTATTGAAATTAATGAATTCTCCGGCGCCTCTTTTAATCTTGCCATAAAATCCTCTGTTGCTTTGTGAGCATCCCAGTTTGAATAAACAAATCCTATTAAATCAGAAAGGATTCTGTCTCTGAAAAAAATGTTCAAACCCTCAAAGTTATAAGGACAATACAGGGTCTCTGGATGTAAAAGTTTTTCTCCTGCTCTAAGACTTATACCTAATGACTTAGCCAATATATCCTCATCTGTTGCTACCCATTGAATACCCGATGATTTAATGAGGGAGAGAACTTCTTCACTTACAGCACCCTCTGAGGGCCACATACCCTTTGGCTGAAATTGAAAAGTTTCTTCGAAAAACTTAATCGCTCTTTTAATCTGAGCTTCTGCATCCTCTGGAGCTCTAAAATGATTTTCAGGAAGAATAACCCAGGGCATGCATTCTCTTGCTTTATAATTATCATAAATTAAAGGTAATATAGGATGATAAAAGGGAGAAAGGGAAATCTCTATTTGTCCTGAATTTGCCATTTCTCGGTAGGTTGGTATTATTTTTCTTAATATTTGAAGATGTTTTTCTAAAACATAATCTTTTTCCTCTTCAGAAAAATTCATACCCTTTTTTTGTATATCCTTTAAAAGGCTGTCCTCCTCTCTATGTAAAGGATCAATCCATACGAGATTAAATAATAACTGAATATCCCTAATTTCTTGAGAGGTGAATTTTTTTGCTATACTTTCCAAATCTCCGTAGGTTTTGCCTCTCTTTTCTAATAATTCCCTGTATCTGGGAAAAGGTCTTATCATTGTCTCCCAATTGGCAAGAAAGAAATTATCCAGTATAAAAACCCTCTGTTCTAGAGTCAAATCCTCAGCTCTAATAATACTATGTTCAAAAAAAATATCTGTAGCTCCTTGTTCATATTCTCTAATTTGCTTTAAAAGAGAGGGAACCAAATTGAAAGTAACTTTAATTTCTGGAAATTTCTTTAAAATCAAAAGCATATCAAGATAGTCTTTTGTAGCATGAAGCCTTACCCAAGGAAGCATAAATTTGTTTTTTAAAGGATCATAGTAATAGGGTTGATGCATATGCCAAAGAATTGCTATGTTAATGCTCATTTTTCTTCACTTTTAAATTGAAAGATCATTTCTCCTGGTTTTACTAATCCGAATTTTTCTTTTGCGTATTTTTCTAAATAAGCTTGATCCTTTTTTAATAAATCTATCTCCCTGCTAAGGGAACTATTCACTTGAGATATTTGTTCAATTTCTGTGAGAAGTTTCTTTTCATTGTTCTTTAGTTCACGATACTTCAAATATCCCATATTCCCAAAGAAAAAACCATAAAGCAAAAAAAATAATACTATAAGGAGCAAAATAACATATATTTTGCTCCTTATGTTTCGCTCTCTTCTAAGTTGTTCTTTTAATGCATGCTTTGACATATTAAAGTCCAAGATTATAAAAAGCCGATATTCCTCTAAAAATAGCTGTATCTTCCAGTTCCTCTTCAATTTGAAGAAGTCTGTTATATTTTACTATTCTTTCTCCACGGCAGAGAGAACCTGTTTTTATGAATCCAGTATTACAAGCCACTGCAAGATCTGCTATTGTTGTATCTTCTGTTTCTCCTGACCGGTGAGAGATAACAGCCGTATATTTATTATTTTTTGTTAGCTCAATTGCTTGAAGAGTCTCTGAAACTGTACCGATCTGATTGAGTTTTATCAGAATAGAGTTAGCTATTGAGCGATTCATAGCTTCTTTAATTATTTTTGGGTTTGTCACTACAAGATCATCTGCTACAAGCTGAATCTTTTTACCCAATCTTTTTGTAAGCAATTCCCATCCATCCCAGTCTTCCTCACTCATTCCATCTTCTATTGAGATAATCGGATATTTATCAACCAAGGCTTCATAATAATCTACTATATCTTTGGGACTGAGTTTTTTACCTTCAACCTTGTATGCTCCTTCACTGAAAAACTCTGAGGCTGCAGAATCTAAAGCTATATAAATATCTTTGCCTGGATTATATCCAGCTTCTTTTATAGCTTCAAGAATTAGCTTTACCGCTTCTTCATTGTTTTCAAGCATAGGAGCAAAACCGCCTTCATCACCAACAGATGTATTAAGTCCTTTATTTTTCAATATTCCCTTAAGAGTATGAAAAACTTCTACAGAGGCTCTCAAAGCATCAGAAAAACTGTTAAATCCTGCAGGCACAATCATAAATTCCTGTAAGTCAAGATTATTGTCCGCATGGACTCCGCCATTTATTATATTCATCATAGGAACAGGTAAAACCCTTGCATGAGTTCCACCTATGTAGCGATAAAGGGATAAGCCACACTCTTCTGCTGAAGCCTTGCATACAGCCATTGATATGGCTAAGATAGCATTTGCACCAAGTTTGCTTTTGTTTTCAGTACCATCAAGCTCCATTAAAAATCTGTCTATTCCCTCTTGATCAGTTGACTCCATTCCAATGATATTAGGAGCTATTTCATGATATATGTTTTCTATTGCCTTGAGAACACCTTTACCCATGTAACGGTTCTTATCACCGTCTCTTAGCTCTAAAGCTTCTTTCGTACCTGTAGAGGCACCAGAAGGAACAGTTGCCATTCCTACAACCCCTGAGTCTAAAAGCACCTCTACCTGAACTGTGGGATTACCTCTGGAATCGAGAACCTCTCTTGCAATTATGTCTATTATTTCACCCATTTATGAAACCTCCTTGAAATAAATCTTAAATATAATATCTTAAAACCGTATATTCTATCAATGTAAAGAGAAAAATAATCAGAATGGCAGGAAAGATCTTTTTATAGATACCAAGCATATCAGCTTTAAAATATTCCTT
Source organism: uncultured bacterium (assembly GCA_937998865.1). Taxonomy (GTDB): domain Bacteria; phylum Nitrospirota; class Thermodesulfovibrionia; order Thermodesulfovibrionales; family Thermodesulfovibrionaceae; genus Thermodesulfovibrio. The sequence continues at coordinate 4,130 of CALLBR010000028.1, read as the reverse complement.
TGTCAGAATCAAACATAAATGAAGAGGAGAGACTAGTACGCCAGCATAACCAGAGACAAAAGCAAGAGATATTTCATAAGGAATGATCGGTTTAAGATGAATTAACAGAGGAAAAGTGCTTCCTACGAAACCAACACTAATTCCTGTTATAAGACCCATAAAAAAGGGAAGGGAAATAAAGATTAAAAGATAGGGAATCTCTAAATTTGTTATAGCCCTTGCAATATCTTCTACAGCTCCTGAGAACTGAAGCATCTCCTTAAAAATAATAACTCCAAAAACAAGCACTATTACATCCAAAGTAAACCCGTATTAAAATATTTCAAAAATCTTCCTTACAGAAAACCTAAACCAAAGGCAAAGAAAAAGGACATTCCCAAAGAGGGAAATTGATAAATCTACCTCGTATTTTTTGTGGCTGAATCAACCATTGGTGCTGAAAGATAAGCACCTCCTAAAGAAGGTAGCATTCCTATTATGAGGGGCATAGAGATTATAGATAACTTTTTATCTTTTACTAATCTTTGCGATGCCTCTGTCATTTTCTGCATTAGCCCTGTTTGTCTTAATGAATACTCAAAGGATTTAATCAATGTAAGAGAAAAGATTTAAAAAACTATGAGAAGAAAAAGCTTTTAAGATAGTTAAAGGAAGCCTATTAAACTCAATAGGAAATAAAAAAATTAAGGCTATGGCTCCAACAATTAAAGCATATCCTACATTAATTTTTTTACGAAGCAAAAAGAGAATTAATAGGAAGACAAAGGCAATCTTGATAAGAGAAAGCATCTATCTGTCTATTTTGTGGATTGCCACTCCATGGATATCTGCCACAGCTTCCCAGATGCATTCAGAAAGAGTAGGATGAGAATGAATAAGTTCCTTTACTTCTTTAGCTTTTACCTTTAACTTTATAGCCAAAGCAAGCTCATGAATTAGCTCAGAAGCCTTTGGTCCAATAATATGGGCACCCAGTAAAACATCTGTCTCCTCCTCAGCAATAACCTTAACAAATCCATCAATCTCACCTATTGCATGGGCTTTACCAATCGCCCTAAAGGGAAAAAGTCCCTTTCTGATTTTTAGTCCTTTTTGTAAAGCTTCATTTTCTCTCATTCCTGCTGATGCAACCTCAGATACTGTAAATATTGTAGAGGGTATGACAGAATAATCCATTTTTAAGCTCTCTCCCAAGGCATTCTTAGCCGCAATCTCTCCTTCTTTATACGCCACATGAGCAAGTAACCACTTACCATTTACATCCCCTATGGCATAAACAGCCTCCAAATTTGTCTGGAGAAATTCATCAACTAAAATCTCTCCCTTTGGACCAAAATTAATTTCAACACCCTGAAGGAAATCAGTATTATAGGCTCTTCCAACAGATACAACTATTTTCTCTGAAATGATGTTTTTACCGTTAGAAAGAGTAATTTCAACCTCTCTTTCATTCTTTTTTAAGTCTTCTATTTTTACTCCTGTATGAAAATCTATCTTTCTCTTTTTAAAGAGTCTTTCAAGAGCCTTTGAAATTTCCTCATCTTCCATGGGCAAAACTCTTGGCATAAGCTCAATCAAGGTAACCTTGCTACCAAGAAGATGAAAAATCCAAGCAAACTCGCATCCTATGGCACCTGCACCTATTATTGTAATGGATTTTGGAATTTCTCTCATGTTCCATAGGTCATCACTAGATAGAATTCTCTGCCCATCAAAACCAAGTATAGGAAGTTCAGCTGGTCTTGAACCTGTAGCGATAATAATTTTGTCAGATATAATTTTTTCTGAAGAATTTTTTAAAAATACTTCTTTAGGTGATATCAAATAAGCATCATCTTTTATGATAGTGACTCCAGACTGTTTTAAAAGCGTTATTAGTCCCTTTCTCTGGGTTTCAACAACGCTATCCTTTCTCTGAAAAATACTTGATAGATCTAAGGAAATCTCAAAGGCAGTATCACGAGTATATTTTTGAGCCTTTATCTTATCTAAGATTTCCAAAGAGTGTATGACTGTTTTTGTAGGTATACAACCTCTATTTAGACAGGTTCCTCCAAGCTCGTCTCTTTCAATTAAAAATACTTCTGCACCTGCTCTTTTTGCTGTAAGAGCAGATACATATCCAGCAGGACCGCCTCCAATAACTGTAATCTTCATTATTTTTCTTCTTCGAGATAACTTTCGTATTCCTCATGGTCCATTAAGTCATCCACTTCATCAGGGTTGTCCATCTCAATCACAGCAATCCAACCTTTTCCATAGGGATCTTCATTTATTATTTCTGGATGGTCAATAAGTTCCTCATTTACCTGAACAACTACACCACTTACAGGTGCAATAACCGGTGAGGAAGTTTTTGTTGATTCAATCTCAGCCATCTCACTGTCTGCATCTACATGAGATTCTACCTCTGGAAGCTCAATGTAGATAATATCTCCTAAGGATTCTTGAGCATAGTCTGTGATACCAACCTTTACTTTTTTACTTTTACCAGATAATTTTACCCAAGTATGTTCTTTGTGAAATCTGTAATTTTCCAAACTCATTTTCCCTCCATTAAAATTTTATTTTCTATGCTCGACCTTCTTCATGAAGTGTATAGAAATTAGCTTATCATTGGTAATTATCAAATATCAACATTTACGATGCAATAAAATTTTAAGAAAAAACAATCCCGATAGAAAACATAACAGAGCATATGAAATAAGAACATTTCTTACGCCAAAAATATCTACTAAAATTCCTACTAAAATATTACCAATAGGAGTAAATCCGAGAAAAACGAAAGAAAAGAAACTCATTATTCTGCCTCTTAGTTTCTGCTCTGTTTGATTTTGAATATAGCTATTACTCATGGTGAAAAAATTAACAAAAGCAAAACCTAAAATAAAGGCAAAGCCCATGGTAAGGTAGATATTTTTTGAAAAGGCAATCCCTAAAATTCCTATTGGAATAATCATAGAAGCCTTGAATATCAGACTTTCTTTGTTTTCTATGTCTTTTCTCAGAGTTATAATACCTCCGGCAATTAGGGAGCCAAAGCCTATGGATGAAATAATCATTCCTAATCCCTCAATGTTAGAGTGCAGAATTTTATCTACAATTATCGGTAAAATTGGAATAAAAGAAATCCCAAAAATTGTGAAACTTCCTACAGCGAGGATAATAAACAGAATCCTCTTATTGTTGAAAAGAAAATTTAAGCCTTCTTTGAAAAAGTCCTTAAAGGAGCTACTTTCCTCAGAACTTGAGCAACTTTTACTACAAAGAGTAATCAAAATAAATATTAACGGGATAAAACTTAAGGCATTTAAATAAAAACACATTTGGAAATTAAAATTGGTTACTACTATACCAGCCAAAAAAGGACCTATGATTCTTGCCATATTGAAAGAGATTGATTGCATTGCAATTGCTTTTGTAATCATTTCTTTTGAGACTAATTCTGAGATAAATGCCTGTCTGGCAGGCATATCAAAGGCTCCTGCTATACCGAGAACAAAGGAGGCAAGGGCAACATGCCAAATTGTAACTATGTTCATGTGGATTATTATGCCAAGAAACAAAGCTGGGAAAAGAGAGAAAATTTGGGTCAAAATTAAAATTTTTTTCCTTGAATATCTATCTGCAACAACTCCAGCAAATAGAGTAAAAATTAGAATAGGAAAGGACGACAAAAAGGAGATTAAACCAAGATAAAAAGCAGATTTAGTTAAAATATAAACAAGCCAATTCTGGGCAATATATTGCATCCAAGTGCCACTGAGAGATATAGTTTGCCCTATCCAGTAAGCCCTAAATTCTTTATTTTTAATTGGATGGGACATTTTTTGATTATATCATTTGGAAGAAGACTTCTAAAAAGATTCATTTTTAAAGTTTTATTGAACTCTTCGTGAGAGTCATAGTGGCTTAATAGATACCGATGAGATTGATTGAAAAGAACGAATCACTGCAAGGTAATTTCTCTGGGAATTTTCAGAAAAAGGGATTTTTAGAAACAGAGGATTGCTTCGTCGCTTGCGCTCCTCGCAATGACATAAGGAGGAGGTCCTTGCAAAAATAGTGGAGAGTGTCATTGCAAAAAATCTTCCCTGTCACTCCGAGCCTGATTTTTCTCCTGTAATTGC
>CALLBR010000027.1 GCA_937998865.1 uncultured bacterium | reverse complement strand
ACATTTTCCTTAAGCTTACTACTGGAATTACTTTCCCCCTTAAGTTAATAACTCCTTCAACATAATAGGGCGCATTGGGAACTCTTGTTATTTCTTTCATTCTGTTAATTTCCTGCACTTTAAGAATGTCTACAGCGTATTCTTCTTGAGCAAGAGTAAAAGTTACAAGCTGAAGTAAATCTCCTCCTTCTGTTTGTCTTGTCTGTTTTGCCACTAAAGCTGTATCCATTTTCTTATCCCCCCTTTTAATTTTTTTTCATTATACACTTTTTAAGAGAAAAACAACACTTATTTTTGTACATCCTTTTAATCAGTTATAATATAAAAAAATAAAATACGGAGGAGTTTTATGGAATGTAAGTTGGAGAGAAATAAGAAAATTTGCACCTGCACCTATGAACCCTGTGAAAAAAAAGGTATATGCTGCGAATGCCTTCATTATCACAGAAAAAGAGGAGAATTACCCGCCTGCTTTTTTACTCCTGAGGTGGAGGCAACCTATGACAGAAGCATAAGAAGATTTATTCAAATGCAGGGAAGTAAGAGGTAATATCCTCTAAGAACACATTATCCGCATTCTCTATTTTTTGAGCCAGGTTTACCCTGGCTATTTTTATCCCTCCGTAAAGTGCATATCTTCGTGAAGTAAAGATTGTTATGCACTTTTTTGAAAAGATTATTTTACCTGCCAAGTAGGGGTCATGTCCCCTAATGAAAAGAGAAGCGTTATGGGATTGCAAAAATTCAATGAGTCTATCTTCATTAAATCTGGGGATTTCATAACCTCTAAAGATGGGTGAATTTTCAACATCTGCCCAAAGAATGTCCAGTATTAAATCTCGCCTTGATTTATCATCTATTAATTTACTATTCATAGGGAAACCAGCATGGGAGGCAATAACTCCATTTTTAGTTTTTATCATAAGAGGCATTTCTCTGAAAACCTCCACAGCTATTTTGTGAATCTTGACTCCGAAGCTACCAAAAGTGTCAATTAATACTTTATCAAATTCATAGGGATAACAAAACACAGCATAATGAGCTTCATGATTACCTTTAAGTAGATATACTCTATTAGGAAAGAGGGTTTTTAGGATACACAAAAAGACGACATTATAAATAGCCCCCTCGGGTTCTGGTTCTCTATCAATGTAATCTCCAATAAAAATTAGTAACTTATCACTTTCTTTGATAAATCTTTGCGTTATATGTTTCGTTACCCTAAAATCGCCGTGCGTATCACCTATAAAGATAGCTTCTCCTTCGGAAGATTTTAGATTTAAGAAAGGAGGTTCTTCAAAAAGAACCTCTTTTGCCTTTGAAAGACTCTCTATTATATCATCAGGACCAAACTCTCTAACTAAATCAGGATTAGAGACTACCTCCGAAAGCATCTTTTAACTCCTCATGGTTTCCATCAGATGCTACTTTTTTAATAAATTCCTGGGCATCTTGAGAATTAATGGCTTTTAAGGCGTTTATTATGGCAATTTTTACTGCTAAGCTTTTTTCATTGTTAAAGGCTTCAATAAGATATTTTACGGACTCTTGCATTTTAAGTCTGCCAAGAGACTTTGCTGTTGCCTCTCTAACTAAAACTTCAAGGTCCCGCAAACCCTCCTTGAGGATCTCCATTAGCCTTTTACTAGGAGGAAAGTCCCCTAAGGCTTCAGCAACATAAGATTTGAGAGAGGGACATTCATGATGAAAAAAATGATCCTCAAAGAATCTCAAAAGTGCCTCTTGAGCTTGAGGCGTTTTCATATGACCAAGCATCCTAATAGCTCTTATTCTGTATCGCCAATCTACACCCCTGGCATCAGCCAAATCTACAACCACTTTAAATTTCTCTGTACTTTTAAATTCTTCTAAAAATTCAGTGTTAGAAATTTTTTCTCTCCAATTTTTAACATCAATCTCTTTAAGAAGATCATAAATGGTGTATGCAGAAGATGGGGTTATGAAGAGAAATAAAAAGAGAAAACTTAAGAAGGGAATAAATTTTATCACTTTACACCTCCACAGGTATTTTTTTTGTCTCTATTGATTATAATATAACTTATAATATAACTATGAAATGGAAAAAAGAAAGACAGGAACTTGTAAGAGTGTCAAAAAAATTATACAGAAAATGTTTAGTTACAGGCAGTAGCGGAAATTTGAGCCTTAGAGTGGATGAGAGATGTATTTTAATTACTCCTCGTGAAAAATGCTACGAAAAACTTAAACTTGAGGATATAGTTATTATAGACTTTGAGGGTAACACAATAGATGGTAATAGAGAACCTTCTTCAGAAAAAAGCCTTCATATAGAAATTTACAAAAAAAGACAAGATGTAAACTCTATAATTCATACTCACTCTACATCTGTTTGTGTGCTTGCTGCTTTGCAGTTACCGATCCCTTTAATTTTGGATGAACAAGAAACTTTCTTGGGTGGAAAAATTGAAGTTGCTAAATACGCACCTGCAGGTAGTGTGGAACTTGCTATGGAAGCAGTAAAAGCTTTAGGTAATAATAGAGCTGTTATTCTTTCAAAGCATGGGGCTGTAGTTGTAGGAAGTTCTCTAAGAGAAGCCTTTGATATGTGTGAACTTTTAGAGAGACTAAGCAAAATTTATTTATTTATAAAGTTGCTTAATCACTAATCATTGTTTCTCTAAGTAATTTAACACATAATCCCTTACTCCTTCTTCCAAAGATGTTGTTTGACAATGATAACCAAAGGATTTAATTTTATCCATCTCAGCTTTTGTATAATATTGATATTTTCCAATCAAAATTTCGGGCATATCAATATATTCAATATTTGGTTCCATTCCTAAAGCAGAAAAAACAGCCCTGGCAAGGTCATTCCAACTACGAGGATTGCCTGTGCCTACATTAAAGATGCCATTAATTTCAGGTTTATCAAGAAAGAAAAGAGTCATATCAACAGCATCTTTTACATAAATAAAATCTCTTAATTGTTCTCCATCTCTGTACTTAGGATGATAGGATTTAAAAAGTTTTATTTTTTTGGATTTTTTTATTTGTTCATAAGCTTTAAGCACCATACTTCTCATAGGGCCTTTATGTTCTTCTCTTGGTCCGTAAACATTAAAATATTTTAAACCAACAATTTTATTTATAATCCCTTTTTTAAAAGCCCAAAGATCGAATATTTGTTTTGAATACCCGTAAGCATTAAGCGGTCTTAGTTTAGGAATTATTGAGTGCTCATCAGAAAAACCTAAGGATCCGTCACCGTAGGTAGCTGCTGAGGAAGCATAAATAAATCTCACATTCTGTTCTATGGACCAGATAGCAAGAGTTTTTGTATACTCATAGTTGTTTTCCATAAGAAAATCCACATCTTTTTCTGTAGTGCTACTTCTCGCTCCAAGATGGATTATTGCTTTAATATTCTCATTAAATTTCCTTTTTTTTATGGCTTCAATAAATTTGTCTTTATGAAGGTAGTCCTCAAAAGCCAGATCCACAATATTTTTCCATTTTTCTGAGCAATTAAGGTTGTCTACAATCAGAATTTTTTCCTCTTCCAATTCATTAAGTCTTTTTACTAAATTTGAGCCTATAAAACCTGCACCACCTGTTACTATTAGGTATTTCATATACTCATCCTCCTTGCTAATTCAATCCACGGAAAATGTTGAAGTATTTTTACAAGCCTGTTTAGCTCGCCTGAATTTATGAATTCAATTTTTTCTTCCTCACTAAAAAGTCCGTAAAAAGGGGTTGTTTCATAAAGAGCTTTCCCAAGATAATTTTCAGAGGGTTTGAGGACATCTTCAGGTCTTGTGTAAAAAGGATCTTCTCCTTCTTTACAAGGTTTTCCAAAAACATTGAATTGCCTACAGGCAAGAGGTCTCATAGGATATATAGAACAAACATTGTTAATCATAAAAGGACAGGATTCACCTTTGGAGTGTTTAATGAGGGCGACTTTTATTTGACTTCTGAGGGGTTCTTTAACTTTTTCCATAACATACCAGTATATTCCTATTATCTCTATAGGATACAAGGGAATATCTCTGTGGGTGTTACAGCAATTACTGCAGCCTCGATGGCAAGCAATTTTCTTCCCTGCCCTTTGAGCTTTTTGAATGTCTTTCAGTACACCTTCATCCATAATAGCATAGGCATTAAGGAGAAGGGAAAGCCACTTATGAAGCTTCTCATCTTCAGGAAAGGATAGTTTGAATTTATTGCCTTTCAATTCTGATTTTTTTTGCTCCTTTTAGGCTTTTAAGTATAGATGGGTCATCAAGAATTCTTCCTACTATATTTACCTCACTGGCAGGTACTGGATCTTCACCTTCACTAAGGGGTGTTTTTCCAAAAAAGATTGCCAAAGCATTGCCCGGTGGCCAATAGCCTATATCCCCGATTTTAACTCTTGTAGTTGCTGTGCTGTCTAATTGAAGGCTTAAGTCTATAGAAAAATAAAATTCATCTCCCCATTCCCTGATATAGCTTTCTATGGGAAGAGCTTCATAAATCTTTTTTGCACAGTCTGTATCAAATAGTTCAGCTTTTATCTCGTAGTCATCAATAAGTATCTTTATCTTATGCATTTTTAGCTTTCTCCTTTTGTTTGTATATTAGAATTGGAGAGGATTTCTTATTTACTACATCTTCGTTAATTACACATTCTATAATTCCCTTTTCTGAGGGAATTAAATACATTACATCGAGCATTATATCTTCCAGTATGCTTCTTAAAGCTCTGGCGCCGGTTTTTCTCTCAATGGCTTTCTTTGCAATAGCACGCAGTGCATTTTCACTAAAGGTAAGTTTTACACCGTCCATACTGAAGAGTTTCTGATACTGTTTTACAAGAGCGTTTTTAGGTTTTGTTAATATCTCTACCAAAGCACTCTCATCCAGTTCTTTTAAGGTAGCAACTACAGGAAATCTACCCACAAACTCTGGAATCATTCCATATTTTATTAAATCTTCAGGCTCAACCCGAGAGAGTAAGTCCTCTTCTGTTTTTTTTGCCGTATCAGAGAGAAAGCCGATTGTTCTTTTACCAATTCTCTTTTTAATAATCTCTTCAAGGCCAACAAAAGCACCACCACAAATAAAAAGTATATTAGTTGTATCAAGCTGAATGTATTCCTGATGAGGATGTTTTCTTCCACCTTGGGGAGGTATATTGGCTAAGGTGCCCTCAACTATTTTGAGTAAAGCTTGCTGAACTCCTTCTCCAGAGACATCTCTGGTAATTGAGGGACTGTCTGATTTTCTGCTTATTTTGTCAATTTCATCTATGTAAATAATTCCGATTTGGGCACGTTCAATGTTAAAGTTGGCATTTTGAAGAAGCTTAAGGAGAATATTTTCTACATCTTCGCCCACATATCCTGCTTCTGTAAGAGTAGTTGCATCAGCTATAGCAAAGGGGACATCAAGAAATTTAGCAAGAGTTTGAGCTAAAAAAGTTTTACCTGTCCCTGTAGGACCTATAAGCATTATATTACTCTTTTGTATTTCATCTGATGGGCTGCCTTTGAATATTCTTTTGTAGTGATTGTAAACTGCCACAGAAAGAATTTTTTTTGCTCTTTCCTGTCCAATTACATAGTCATTCAAAAAATTATGAATTTCCTGTGGTGTTGGCAATTTTGTTTTCACGCCTTCAATAGAAGAGAGTCTTTCTTCCTTAAGAATTTCATTGCAAATAGATACGCATTCATTACATATGTATACACCATCACCAGCAATTAATTTTTTTACCTCTTTTTGAGATTTACCACAGAAGGAACATTTTAATATTTCACCGTTTTTCTTTGCCATTTTACTCCCATTTATTTTTTTATTGCATTAATAACTTCATCTACGATTCCGTATTGTTTAGCTTCCTCAGCAGACATGAAAAAATCTCTTTCTGTATCTTTTTGGATTTTTTCTATGGGTTGTTCTGTATGTTTTGATAAAATCCCATTAAGGATTTCTTTCATTTTTAGAATCTCTCTTGCATGAATCTCTACATCTGTAGCTTGTCCATAAAATCCACCAATTGGCTGATGAATCATTACTCTTGAATGGGGAAGGGCAAATCTTTTACCTTTTGTTCCTGCAGCTAATAAGACACATGCCATAGAGGATGCTTGTCCAATACAGTAAGTAGCAATATCAGGTTTTACATATTGCATTGTATCATAAATAGCAAGTCCGCTTGTTACCATGCCACCTGGAGAGTTGATGTATATATGAATATCTTTATCAGGATCTTCTGTTTGGAGGAAAAGAAGTTGAGCAATTACTACGTTAGCAACTTGATCATTTATCTCTGTACCAATGAAAATTATTCTATCCTTAAGGAGTCTTGAATAAATATCATAGACTCTCTCTGTTCTACCAGTTTGTTCTATAACAATAGGGACAATGCTCACTTTTAGACCTCCTCATTTTTGATTGTTTTTGATTTTTGAAGAAGAATATTTAAAACTTTATTCTGAAATATGGAGTTCTGAAAAACATCCAAGGAACCATATCTTGAAAGGTAGTACTGGATAACTGCCTGAGGAGTAGCACTGTATTTTTTTGCCATATTATTTATTTCCTCCTTTATGTCTTCCTCTGTAACGCTTACGCCCTCTTTATCTCCTATAACTTGAAGTAAAATAAACATTTTTACATTTCTCTTTGCAATTTCTGTTATTTTATCCATCTGTTCTACAATATTTATGCCCATTTTTTCATATTCTTCAGCAATTCTTCTTATTTCCATCTCTATAAGTCCCTCAGGAAGTTCGAAATTGTGTTTTTCAAGGAGCTTATTTAAAATTTCCATTTTTTTCTTCTCTTCAGCTTGCTCTTTTTTTGCTCTTTCAAGGCTTTCTCTTACATGAATTTTAAGCTTTTCCATATCTTCAAAGCCTAATTCTGCAGGAAGTTCTTCTAAAGGTATGTCTTTTCTTCTTTTTATATCTTTGACAGTTACTTGAAAATTAACATTTTTACCTGCGAAATCTGCAATTGAATCCTCAGGGAAATCAATCTCCATTGTAAAGCTCTCTCCTTTTTTTCTGCCTATTAGGGCATTCGAAAACTCTTCAGGAAAGGGACCGTATCCTAATCTATAAACAAAATCTTTTGCCTCTTTACCTATATTGGTTTTATAATCTATTACTATTAAATCCTCTTTCTGAGCAGGTTCTTCTGTTGGTTCGTAAATACCTCTTTGTTTTGAGAGGTTCTGAAGAACCTCTTCTATGTCTTTATCCGTTACTTCTATAGATATTTCTTCTATATCAATCCCTTCATAGTTAAGGTTTTCAATTTCTGGAAGGGTTTCCACAATTAATTCAAAATAAAGAGGTTCATTTCTCTTAATGTCAATTGCATCTTCTGCCATAGGAGGTAATAGAGGCTTCACATTTGCTTCCTTTACAGCTTTATCATAATACTGAGAGACAAGTTTTTCCAGAACTTCTGATTCAGCATCTTTACCAAATTTCTTTTCAATTATTGACAGAGGTGCTTTACCTGGTCTAAAACCAGGAATTTTAGCTTTTCTTTGAATTTCTTTTAATGCCTTCTGAATCTCTCCCTCTACCACTTCTGCAGGTATTTCAATTTTAAGCCTTTTTTTAGTTTTTGAAATTTCATCCACTCCCTTTAACACATTTCCTCCTTAGAATAAAAAGTTTATCAAATTAAGTTTAAAAGTCAGGGACGAATTTTGTCAATTTAAAGAGCCTATTTTTCATTATTTCATAAAGAATTATAGAGGCTGACATGGCCACATTCAGACTTTCTGCTCTGCCTAATAGAGGAATTCTACATGATGTATGAGGAATCTTTTTAAAATATAGCCCTGCACCATGAGCTTCATTTCCAAATAAAATGGCTAAGGGTGATGATAGGTCAATTTCAAAAATCATTTTCTCTGCCTTAGGCTCAGTTATTATAAGCCTTATTGAATGTTTATTTATGAATTCTTCAATTTCATCTTCATTAGCTTTGTAGAGAGAAATGAAAAATATGCTTCCTGCCGAAGCTCTTATGACTTTTGAAGAAAGAGGGTTGCAGCTTCCAGTGGTAAAAACTAAAGCATCAATTCCAAAAGCCTCTGCAGTTCTAATAATAGTACCCATGTTTCCGGGATCTTGAACTTTATCTAAAATAACTAAAACATCACATTTTTTTAATTTTGCCTCCCCTAAATTTTTTATTTTCCAAGAAACAAGGGCAAATATTCCCTGCGGATTTACTGTATCAGAAATTTTATAAGCTACCTTTTCAGAAATTTTAATTAATTCAAGATCTTTCCCCTCTAAGGTCTTTATGTAATCTCTGTGCTTCGAAATAAAGATATCAGTGAGGAGTATTTTTTCTACTCTATGGTCTTTTTGAGCCTCTAAGACTGTTTTAACTAAGTTGAGCCCTTCGATAAGGATTTTCTCAGATGGAGATTTTTTAAGTTTTAGGATTTCTCTTATTAATGGATTATCAATACTGACAATGTTTTTCATCAGAGAGTTTTTTTATTGCTAAGGGTAAATATTCTATTAAATCAAAGGCTATGATGCCATGATATCCCTTATTTAAGGCTGCTAAATCACCACTTAAACCATGAAGATATACTCCCAGCACACTAGCATAGAAGGGATCTAATTTTTGCCCAATTAAAGATGCTATAATCCCTGTTAAGACATCACCTGAACCTCCTGTTGCCATTCCCGGATTCCCTGTAGTATTTATAAAAGTTTTTCCATCCTCATTAGCTACCACAGTAGGTACACCTTTGAGAACAACAGTACAGTTGAAAACCTTCGCTACTTTCTGAGCTATTTCAATTCTTTGGGCTTCAATCTCTTTTACTGGCATTTTTATTAATCTGCTTAATTCTCCTGGGTGTGGTGTTATTACTGTCTTTGTCTTTGCTTTTCGGAGTAAATTTTCATCAGTACTTAAAAGAGTTATTCCATCAGCATCAATAACAAGGGGTACATTACAACTTGTAAGTAGAAATTTTAATATTTCTAAGGTATCTTCATTTATTCCTACTCCTGGACCAAAGGCAATCACATCTGCTCTTTCCCTTATAAATTCTTCTAAAGGTTTAATTGCATCTTTTGAAATAGTTTTAGTGTTACAGGGCAAGGCGAGAATCATTTCCTCTAAAACCTTGGCTTGAAATACAACTTTAAGAGCCGCAGGTACTGCTATTGTTACCAGTCCTGAGCCAGCACGGAGCGCGCTCTTTCCACATAAAAGAGCAGCTCCTGTCTTTCCAACAGAACCAGCAATTACCAGCATATGACCATAGGTGCCTTTATGAGAATAGGATGGTCTTAGGGGCAGTAAAGAGGTAGCTATTTCTTTTGTTATTAAGGAAACTTTTAAACTTTCCGATTCTATAAGTTCCTTTGGAAATCCAATGTCTTCAATATAAAGGGAACCTACATAATCTCTTGCAGGGTATAAGAAATGGCCTCTTTTGGGGATCCCAAAAGTTACAGTTATTTTTGCTTTCACAGCACAACCTAAAATTTCACCAGAATCAGAGGATACTCCTGAAGGTAAATCTACTGCCACTACAGTTTTATTAAGAGAATTCAAATATTCAATTAATTTTGCAAGATCTCCTTCAATTTTTTTCTTAAGCCCTGTACCAAAAATAGCATCTATGAGCACATCGGTATGGGCAAGTTCTATTTCTGTGGGATACCGTGCAAACACCTTTAGCCCAAATTTCTCTGCAATGTATATTTGTTTTTTGCAATCCTCTGATAATTTATCCTCTGGAAAAGGTTGGAATATTTTAATCTTGTAACCTTCATTTTTTAGGATTCTTCCAACAGCAATTCCGTCACCACCATTGTTACCCGGTCCAGCTAAAATGATTAAATTTTTTGGTTTAAGTTCTATTATATGTTTTACCACTGACAAAGCTGCTCTTTCCATAAGAACCATGGAGGGTATGCCATAATTTTCAATAGTTAATTTATCTATTAGGGCAATTTCCTCTGCTGTGACTACTTTCATGGTCTTTTTCTCCTGTTTTTGTAATTATATCACAATGGTATAATAGTCTAAAAAGGATTGGAGGAATTTACCATGAAAAAGGCTATGTTGTCATTATTTATGATTCTTTGTCTTTGTAATTTTACAAATGCCGGCATTTTAGAGGATTTTTTAAAAGGTATACCTTCTTTTCAGTCTAATCAATTAGACTCTGATACTACCTCAGCAGGACTCAAAGAAGCTCTATCAATTGGAACAAGAAATGCCGTTTTATCGGTATCTAAGGTGGATGGATATTTCAAAAATGAAGCAATAAAAATTCTTTTACCAGAAAGCCTCCAGAATGTAGCAAACATACTAAGTAAAATTAGTTACCAGAAGCAAGTTGATGAATTTATACTTAGCATGAACAGAGCTGCTGAAAAGGCAGCACCAAAGGCAAGAGACATTTTTTTAAATGCCATAAAGGAGATGACCATAGAGGATGCCTTTAAAATTCTGAAAGGAAATGACACTGCAGCAACAGATTATCTTAAGGAAAAAACCAGTGATAAACTTTATGAATCATTCAAGCCAATAATTTCTAAGAGTATGAATGAAGTAGGGACAACAAAAGCCTATAAAAATATGATGGGGAAATATGTTTTATTCATTCCTTTTACTGGCTTAGAATCCTTTGATCTTGATCATTATGTTACAACAAAAGCCTTAGATGGACTTTTCTATATGATAGCTCAAGAAGAAAAAAAGATAAGAACAGATCCCGCAGCTAGAGTAACTGAACTTTTAAGAAAAGTCTTTGGGAGTAACTAGCTTAAATTTAGGCTATGACAGTTATAGGTTGAGGTATCTTGATGACCTTTAACTCTTTTAAATTAATAGGGTCTAATTTCCCTTTCATCTCTGCCCTTTTAAACAATTCTTTGTTTAATCATAGTTTAATCATAGAAAAAATTAACTTACCTATATGGAAATATTTTGAGTTAGATATACTCCTTTTTATAAAACAAAATTTTGAATTATAATAATAAGGCAATGGCAAATAGAGAAAAATGGCAGTCAAAGTTAGGACTTATTCTTGCTACAGCAGGGAATGCTGTGGGACTTGGCAATATTCTGAGATTTCCATCAAAGGCAGCTCTTTATGGTGGTGGAGCCTTTATGGTTCCCTATTTTATTGCCCTTCTTTTAATGGGATTACCTCTCATGATTATTGAATGGGTTATTGGGAAATATGCTGGCAAACATGGTCATGGCTCAATGACAGGCATTTTAGGGCTTTTCTTTAATCATTCAAGCTGGGCAAGAATATTAGGTTCATTAGGTGTAGCTATTCCCCTTTTGATATGCATGTATTATATTTATATTGAATCTTGGACCCTAGGATTTGCCTTTCTTTCTCTTTTTCAAAAACTTCCAATGCCGGTTCAAACGGAAATTCCAAAAGAAGCTATAAAGCCTTATGTGGAATTCTTCAGAACCTATACTAATCCATCTCTTATTGCTTATGTTTTTTTACTCATTACCTTGGCTATCAACTGGATTATTTTACAGAGAGGAATTGTTAAGGGAATAGAATTTACAGCAAAAATTGGAATACCTGCTATTTTTATCTTTGGTATTATTCTCGGAATCATCTCTCTTTCTGCCAAAGAATGGAGTGGACTTGAAGGTCTTAAATTTATTTATAATCTAAATTTTTCTGGCATCACTGATGCAAAGGTTTGGGTTGAGGCAGCAGGTCAAATATTTTTTACTCTATCCCTGGGAATGGGTGCAATAGCTGTCTATGCAAGTTATACTTCACCTAAGGAAGATATTGTAAAGGCTGGTTTAAAAACGGCAGGGATTAATGAAGCAGTAGAGCTCATAATTGGCGCATCCATAGCGATTCCTGCTGCCTTTGCCATGTTTTCTGCCTTAGCTATTCCTGATCTTGCTAAAGAGGGAACTTTTCGATTAGGATTCATGACAATGCCAGCAGTATTGATGAACCTATCTTTTGGTTGGCTCATTTCATCAGTGTGGTTTCTATTACTTTTTTTGGCAGCCCTTACATCTACTTTAGCCCTAATTCAACCACTAATAGCTATGCTTGAAGATGAAATGAAGTGGAATCATACAAAAGCTGTAGCAGTATCCATGATGGTTATAACTTTGGGTGCTCATTTGTCAGTTTTCTTGCCTAACTTCATAGATGAATTAGATTTTTGGGCAGGAGCAGTAATGTTACTGTTTTTCGGACTTATAGAAATAATTGTCTTTGTTTGGATATTCGGCATTAATAATTTTTATAGAGAACTGATTGAGAACACCTCTCTTAATCTTCCCAAGGCATATGTCTATATTATCGCTTTTATTTCTCCTTTATTTTTGCTGTTAATTCTTTACTTTTGGGTAATAAAAGAACTTCCCGCTGTATTAATTACTGATGATCCCACGAAGATTGTGGCTCGTATATTTATTCTTGTTTTGCTAATCTTTCTTGCTTTTATTGCCATAAAGAGTAAACGAATTGTTCTCAAAGATTTAAGATACATAAGAACAATAAAAAAAGACTGATGCAAAATTTTTACAAAGAGATAGCAAGTATTAATATTTACGAGCTTTTTTTTAAAGCAAATAAGATTCGTGAAAAATACAAGGCTAATAAAGTTGAACTTTGTGCAATTATAAATGCAAAAAGTGGTCTTTGTTCTGAAGATTGCATTTTTTGTGCCCAATCTTCAAGGTACAATACTAATGTGCCTTTATATTCCCTAATTGATAAGAATAAAATTATAGAAAAAGCCAAAGAAGCTAAAAAATACGGCGTTAAGAGATTTTCTATTGTCATAAGTGGAAAAAAACCGTCAAAAAAAGAGTTATTTAAAATAGGTGATTGTATTGAAACAATGGCAAAAATAGGGATTTATGTATGTGCCTCATTGGGATTGTTAGATTATGATGAAATTGTTTATTTGAGAGATAGAGGTCTTCATAGGCTCCACTGCAATATTGAAACATCCGAGAGTTTTTTCCCTAAAATATGTACAACTCATAATTTTTCCCAAAAGATTAAAACTCTTCAGGAAGCTAAAAAAGCCGGGCTTTCTGTCTGTTCTGGTGGAATTTTTGGAATAGGAGAGAGCTGGCAAGACAGAGTAGAGATGGCAGAAATTTTAAAGGAGATAAATGTTGATTCTATTCCCATTAATTACCTAACTCCCATTAAGGGAACACCCTTGGAAAATATGAAAATTATTGCTCCCTTAGAGGCTTTAAGGATAATAGCACTTTTCAGGCTTATCTTAAAGGACAAAGATATAAGAGTTTGTGGAGGACGACCTTTACTTAAAGAGTTTGCCTCTTGGATTTTTCTTGCAGGTGCTAACGCATTAATGACAGGAGATTATCTAACAACTAAAGGAATAAGCTACAGCAATGATTTAGCCTTTATAAGAGAGCATGGACTTGAGGTGGACGGATGTGGTCCATTAGAATGAGAGCTTCTAAAGAGGAAAAACATATCTCAGGAGCAGAGGGAATTTATAGTGAAAAGGAAATTAAAAGAGTTTTAAGTAAATATCTCACAAGAGCTTTAAATCACTGTCGGGGAAAGCCTGATAAAATCGTTCTAACAATAGAGAAAATAACAGAGGAGATTATTTTTGTCTCTCCATTAAAAATCGATACTTATTTTTCAGATTCTCCTGAGTCAGCTTTTTATTTTATTAAAGATAAGTTAAAATCTTTAAATATCTCTGAAAAGGCAATACAAAAGGCTTTTTATGTGATAAAAAATTGTCCTTTAAGAGGTGCTACTTTAATTGATTATTTAAGCGGTGAGAGACTGGAAAGGGATTTACAAAGAGGTGTTAGAGTATCAAGAATCCAAATGGATAGTAAAAAAAGAATTGAAATTATTAGAAAGGTAAAAAATATATCTCCAGATCCTGCAAGAACAGTGGAAGCCTTAACAATCGCATCAAAAGTTTTATCTCGCAAAGAAGTACTTGCAGAGGTTTGCATTTCCGATAACCCTGATTATACAACAGGATATGTGGCTTCAAGAGATTTTGGATATTTAAGAATAACTAACATAAAAACTCAAGGAGATAACGCCGGAGGAAGAGCTTTTTTTATAAAAACACCTTGTGAAATTGATAAACTCATAGAATTTATGGAAAGGAAACCAGTAATAGTAAAATGAAATACGATAAAATTTTCCTAATAGGTAATCCCATTGCTGGTGGCGGAGCCCTAAAAAAATTAAAAAAGGCTGAATTAATCCTTAAAACAAAGGGAATTCCCTTCGAAACTCTGTTAACTAAAAAAAAAGGTGACGGAGAACTATTTGCAACAAGAATCAGAGAGAATGAAAAGGACAGAATTCTTGTTATTGCTGCTGGTGGCGATGGAACTTATAATGAAATTGCCAATGGTTTGGTCTACTCCACAATACCTCTTGCAATTCTTCCTATGGGAACTACCTCTGTCTTAGCAAAGGAATTAAAAATACCCAAGGATATTAAGAAGGCTATAGAGCTTGTCATAAATGGTCCTGTTACCAGAATACATCTTGGTAAAATAAAAAACAAAGAAAAAGAGAGATTTTTTCTTTTAATGGCAGGAATAGGATTTGATGGTCTTGTAGTATACAATGTAGATCTTAAGAAGAAAAAACATCTAAGAAAACTTGCCTACCTATGGAGTGGAATTAAAACCCTCATTACTTATAAACCTCTTAAACTTAAAATCCATAACGGAGTCTCCTTAAAGGCTTATACTGTAGTGATAAGCAAAGCCTCATGTTATGGAGGAGATTTCAAGATAGCTCCAGATATAACTTTACAATCTCCTTTTTTCTCTGTTTTTGTCTCTAAAACAAAATCCAGAATAAGATTGGCTCAGCAAATCTTAGGTGTGATTTTTGGAAAGCACCTGGGAATGAAAGAGACTGAATATTTTAGAACAGAAAGCCTCAGAATATTAGGAGACAGCCATGTCCAAATTGACGGAGATTACTTTGGAAAAGCTCCAGTACAGATAAGGATTGTTAAAAATGCTCTTAGCCTTGTTTGCCCTGAATAAAATCTGTTTTTGAGGGTTTATATCCTTTTTCAAACATTAAAATTATACTAATTCTTCTGTTTCTCGGATCCTTAGGATTCTCCTGTATTAAAGGCATTGTATCTGCATAGCCTACCACTCTTGCTATCTTTGCTGGATCAAAACCATTAGCCTCTAATTCTCTTCTAGCTGCAGAAGCTCTCTCTGTTGAGAGTTCCCAATTAGTAATTTTGCCTCCTTTGAAGGGGACAGCATCAGTGTGTCCTTCCACAGCAATGCGAGCATTTTCATCCTTAATGTTTTCAGCCACTACTCTTAAAATTTCTTTTGCCTTATCAGTAGGCACAGAAGATGATAAAGGAAACATTGGATCTCCCTCAAGGTCAACAATTTGAATTCTAACTCCTCCCTCTACTGTTTCAATCATTATGTGATCTTTAAGTTCTTTCAATTTCTCTTCTATAACTGTTTTTAACTGCTCCTTTAGTCTCTCAGCAGCGTTTTCACCTGTAACTGGTTCAACGGTTGTTTTTATCTCTGTATGGATTGATGAGGATTGCTCCATGAAAGACTTTCCTGATTGTTGAAAAAGATTGAAGGTTCTGAAATAGTCTGCTACAGCAGCTCTTTTTTCAGGTTCTACCATGGATATAAGCCAAAGAAGCAAGAAAAAAGCCATCATGGCAGTCACAAAATCAGCATAAGCTACTTTCCAGCTTCCACCATGATGATCACCGTGACTTTTTTTAATTTTCTTTATAATTATTGTAGATTTAGATTTATCTGCCACTTTTTAATGCCCTAATCTCTTCCTCTAACTCATAAAAAGAAGGTCTTAAATGAGGCGGTATACTTCTTCTGGCAAACTCAACAGCTATTTGAGGAGCTGCACCAGCTACAAAAGATACTAAGCCAGCTTTTATCATCTGTAGAAACTCTTTCTCTTCATTGATAGTGGACTCAAGTCTCCTTGCAAGAGGACCAACAAAACCATAACACATGAGGACTCCCATAAAGGTTCCTACTAAAGCTGCTCCAATGCTATGACCTAATACTTCAGGAGGTTCTTTTATTTTCTGCATTGTTATAACAACACCTAAAACAGCTGCTACAATTCCTAAGCCCGGTAGTGAGTCTGCCACTGTAGTTAGACTTTTAACTGGTCCAGCTTCAGTTTCATGAAGAGTTTCTAATTCATTGTCAAGAATACCTTCTAATTCATAGGGAGAAATGGTAGTTGTCATGACAGTCCTTAGAGTATCAGTAAGAAGTGCAAGGGCATGATGATTTTTAAGGAATTTTGGATATTTAGAAAAGATCGCACTATTTTCGGGATCCTCTACATCTTGTTCAATGGAAATGAGACCCTCTTTCCTTATTTTTGTGAATATTTCATTCAACATTAACAAGGTTTCGAGATAGTCTCTCTTAGAATAAGACCCTCCACCTGTTATTGTTTTAATTGCTCCTTTTATAACGCCTGTTAAAACATGCATAGGAGACATAATTATGAGAGCACCTAAGGCAGCACCAAAAATGATAACTACCTCTGCTGGTTGAAAGAGAACTGATAAATTTCCATGTTCTAAAATATAACCGCCTACCACAGCTCCTAATACAACCGCTGCACCAACTATTACAAGCATTATAGGCTCCTTTTTTCTCTCAAAATTTGTCTTTCTCTATAGAAAACAAATTTTACTATTTGATCTCTCACTTCCTCTTCAATATTGATAAATTTCACACCGATTTTATAACCATCAGCTATAGCTTCAGAATAAATAACTTCACCATACAGAAACAATGCTAAGGGTGAGGGAGTTTCTAAAACCATTTTTAGTTCTAAAAAATCCCCCAATTCATAAGGACATTCTGATATAAAGCTCATTCCTCCTCCGCTTATATCAACCTTATGAAAAGGTAAGTTGGAAAAACCTTTTTGCTCCATGGTTATTATATTTATAAGAAAATCCAACTTTTGATTTAATACCTTTAACCACTCTGCAAGAGCACCATCAGAGGGCTCTTCAGAAGGTTTACTAAGTAGAAGATTTATATCATAAGAAAGTCTTGCTTTAACCTTCTCTTTCTCTTTTTCTGATAAGATTCGTATACTTAGCGGTATATATGCTTCAACTCTTGAAAACTCTCTCATACAATCATCACCTAAATTGTCTCTTATTTTACTCACTTTAATATTATGAGTTCAACTCTTCTATTTTTTGCTCTTCCCTCTTGAGTCTCATTTGATTCAATTGGCTTGTATTCTCCGTATCCAGCTATAGTAAATCTGTCAGGTGATAAGCCCTCTTGTATCAAAAAATGCAATACCGATGCAGCTCTTGCTGCTGATAATTCCCAATTTGATTTATAAATTGACTCAGATGAAAGAGGAATATTATCAGTATGTCCTTCAATCAAAATTTTATTTGGAATATTCCTAAGATAATCTGAGATTCTTCTTAACCCCTCTATAGATTCCCTCTTCAGAAAAGCCGATCCTGAATCAAATAATAAGGAATTGGGAAGCCTAATTATAACACCTTTTAAGTCAGATTTTATCTCCACGCCAGAAATATCATTTAGGAGTTTCTTTAAATCTTCAATCACTGCCCTATTTCTGTCTTCCTCAAAAGGAATTGGTTCGTCAATTACTTTAAAAGCTTTTCTTAAGGAACCAGTAAATTTTTCTGCTTTCCATAAATCTATGGTGGACAGAGAAAATAGCGCTACAAAGAAGGTGAATAAAAGGGTAAGAAAGTCAGAGTAGGAAATAAGCCATCTGTGCACATTATCATCTTGTTGATTTAATTTTCTCTTTAGTTTCACAATCTTTCCCTTTGTCTTTCAGTTATAAAAGATTCCAGTTTAGCCCTTAAATAGTAGGGATTCATTCCCGCTTCAATACCAAGTATTCCTTCAGTCATTAACTCCATTAATATTATTTCTTCTTCTATTTTATTGATGATTCGTTTGCTAATGGGAATAAATAAAAGGTTAGCTGAGCCTACTCCATATATGGTTGCCACAAAGGCAGTGGCTATTCCAACTCCTATTTTTGTAGGATCTGTAACATTTTTCAAAACATGTATTAATCCTAATATAGCTCCTATAATCCCTATAGTAGGTGCATAGCCCCCAGCTGCTTCAAAGATCCTTGAGGCTCTCTTCATCATATCTTCATAAGCAAAAATTTCTCTTTCTAAGGCTTCTCTGATTAATTCAGCACTTAAACCGTCAATTATATATGTAATGCCTCTTCTTAAGAAAGGATCTTTAATGTTTTCTGTCTCATTTTGGAGGGCTAAAAGTCCTTTTCTTCTAGCAATAACTAATAGGTCAAGAATTCTGCTAATTGTATCTTCATAAGAGAGTTTTTTATTAAAAAATATGACCCTAAGTGAGTTAATTGCTAATTTTAAATCCTTAAGAGAAAAACTTAAAAGAACCGCTCCCAAGGTACCACCAAATACAATAATTGCAGCAGCAAGCTGTATTAGGTGAGAAGTGGTGCCTCCCTCTACTAAATTTCCTACAACAACGGCACCAATTCCTAATAGTAATCCCAACAGTGCTATGAAATCCATTACTAAAGTATAAAATTATCCAATTCATAAATCAAGTGGTAAAATTATAAAATCATGGCAAAAACTTTATTGATCCTTTTAGGACCTACAGCAGTAGGTAAAACCGAAATTTCAATTTATTTGGCAAAATTACTACAAACTGATATAATTAGCGCTGATTCAATGCAGATTTATAAATACATGGATATAGGAACCGCTAAGCCTTCCTCCCAGCAACGTAAAGAAATCATTCATCACATGATTGACATTGTAGAACCTTGGGAGTATTTTAGCACAGGAGATTACATAGAGAGAGTTAAAAAAGTTATTGAAAAACACATATTCTCTAAGAAAATTCCACTTATTGTAGGCGGTACAGGTCTTTATCTAAGAGCAATGACAGAGGGAATTTTTGAAGGAGCTAATGCAGATTGGAATTTAAGAAACGAACTCATGGAGAAGGAAAATGAAAACCCCGGATATCTTTATAAATTACTAAAGAATTTAGATCCTAAAGCAGCATCAAAAATAAATCCAAAAGATTTAAGAAGAATAATAAGGGCTTTGGAAGTTTTCTATAAGGAAAATATGAGCATTAGTGAAATGAGGAAAAAATTTACAAAACCATTGCCTTGGGAATTTTTAAAAGTTGGTATTACAAGAGACAGAAAAGAATTGTATAAAAGAATAGAAAAAAGAGTAGATTTAATGAAGGAATTAGGATTAATAGAAGAGGTCAGAGAAATCCTAACTTTAATCAAAAAAAACTGCCATGATATGAGCCGTCCAATTCCATCTTTACAAGCAATTGGATATAAAGAATTAGCTGCTTATCTTGCAGATCTTATCAGTATTGACGAGGCTATCAGATTAATAAAAAAAAGAACTAAAATGTACGCTAAAAGACAGTTTACGTGGTTTAAGAGAGAGAGAGACATTCTGTGGTTTGATATCACAGGTAGAGAGGATTATGAGGAAATAGCAAGGGAAATTCTAAAAGAAATAATGCCTAAGATTTCATTTAATTTTTAATAAACCATGAATTCAGCATTTTTTCTTTGACAGTTCTAAATCTTCCATAATTTTACCATCTAACATTTTTACAATTCTTTCTGTTCTCTCTGTAAGTTCTATTTCATGAGTGACCATTATTACTGTTTTCCCTTCCATATGCAATTTACAGAAAATATCCATTACAATTGCTGTATTTTTTGAGTCTAAATTTCCTGTAGGTTCATCAGCAATTATTAAAATTGGATCATTTGCCAATGCCCTTGCAATAGCTACTCTCTGTTGCTCTCCTCCTGAGATTTGAAAAGGTTTTCTCTTTTCTTTTCCACCTAATCCTAATTTTTGAAGTAGTAAAGCAGCTTTTTCTTTTGCATCTTCTCTGCTAATTCCAGCTTTTACCATGGGTACCATAACATTTTCAAGAAGGCTAAACTCAGCAATTAAATAGTGGAATTGAAAAACAAAACCAAATTTCAAATTTCTAAAATGAGCTATCTTACTGCTCTCGGTAAATTCGATTTTCTCTCCCTCCACATAGACTTCACCACTACTTGGAATGTCTAATAAACCAAGGATATAAAGAAGAGAACTTTTTCCAGAACCAGAAGGACCAATAATACTTATGAACTCACCTTTTGATATGGATAGATTAATATTTTTCAGGATAGTCTCATCTCTAATTTTCTTACTAATGTCTCTTAACTGAATAACTATACTCAAGCACTGCTCCTGAAGATATCGATAGGATTAAGTTTTGAAGCCTTATAGGAAGGATAAAAAGCTGCAAAGGTGGAAAATACAAAGGCAAATAAAACTCCATAGATAAAGTAAAGAGGATCTCTATCTAAGGCAAAACCTTTTGTCCTTACTAATCCCTCAACACTCACATTAACAGAGGCTAAAAACTCTTGAATGCCGTAGCCAAGTAAGCATCCAAGTAAAGCACCTAAGAATCCAATAGTAACTCCATGAAATACGAATATTCTTATTATGTCCTTATTTTCATACCCCAAAGCTTTTAGAATAGCTATATCTCTTTTTTTCTCAAGTACAGTCATCATTATAATATTAAATATTCCGAAGGCAGAAACAATCAAAATTGCAAAAACAATCATATAGGTTATGTAATTTTGGATTTTGAAGAGCTGTAAAAAATTTCTGAAAGCTTTTTGCCAACTTTCTGTGTAGTAACCAGTTTCATTTTTTATCTTTTCAGCAATTTCATTTGCTTGATAAACATTTTTTACTCTGAAAATTATTTCATTTACCTCATTAGGTTTGTTAAATATGGTCTGAAGAGTTTTCAAGTTCATGTATATCCTTGTCTGATCAAGCATAGTTATACCTGAATCGAAAAAATCTACTACCTTAAAAAGATGAGTGATCCCATTAGGAGTAGTAATTATTACTTTTTTGCCCATCTCGTCGATCCCTAAATCCCTTGCCAGGAGCTTGCCAATTATGATGCTATCTCTGTCAGAGATAAGAACATCTAACTTTTTATTAGAAATAAATTTATCAATAACTGAGGCTCTTCTCTCTAAGGTAGGATCAATACCAACTAAAGTGGCAGACTTATCAACAGTTCCATAGCGCACAATACCCTGTCCTGTAAGATGGGGCGCTATACCTACTATATTAGGATCTTTCTCAAATTTTTTGATTAGGAATTTATAGTCAATTATTTTGTCTTTAAGCTCCTTTGGTTTCGCACCAAATATGCTAAAACTTACATTGTCACCATATACTTTCCTTAAAATTCTTTCCTTGTCTGGTTCATCTTTTATTTTTAAGGTCACATGAGCATTCAAGTCTAAGGCTTGTTCAATAAAATATTTCTGAAAACCATTCATTAAAGAAGCCATGGCAATAAAAGCTCCAACACCTATGGATACACCTATTATGGCTACTAGGGTTTGTCTTTTTCTTTCAAAAAGCAACTTAAGGGTCACGAAAAATATATGATTCATTTTATTATTTCTTGTCCCTCTGTTAAACCTTCTAAAACAAGAAGATTACCACTATATTTTTCAGGGGAAACTTTAATTTTTATCTTTTTCGGCTTTCCACTCTCTAAAACTTCTACATAACCATCTTTATAGGCTGACTGGGGAATAAAAATTCCTTCAATTTCACTAATGATGACATTAGCCTCCACAGTTAATCCAAAAAAGATAGGTTTCATATAATTCACTTGAGCTTTTACTTTAACAGTTCTTGTAGTTCTATCAGATTGACTTTCAATGCTTTTAATACTTCCCTGGAAAACCTCTCCTGGATAAGAATCAAGGGTAACATAGACCTTCATCCCCTCTTTTATCCTTGGAATGTATTCCTCATCCACAAAAAGAATTGTTTCAAGATTTTCGTCATTTCCTAGGGAAAGCAAAGCATTATTATGTTGCATAGGATTTACATAATCACCTTCATTAACAAATTTTCTTAGAATTTTTCCCTTAAAGGGAGCTTTAATATAGTACTTATTAAGTTCAGAGGATAAAGCTTGTCTTTTTGCTTTAAGGCTCTCAAATTGATAATTTAGGTTTGTAATAGTGTCTTTGTATTGATTAAGTTGTCTTTCATAATCTCTTTTGGCTACTTCATATTCCCTTTTTATATCTTCAAACCTTTCCTTTGATATTAACTCTTCTTCAAAGAGAGCTTTTTTTCTGTTAAAATTTTTCTCTATATTTTCTAATATTGCCTTCTTAATTTCAATGTTATTCATTAATTCCTTTCTAAAGTCAGAATCAGGTTTTAGTCTCTCCCTCACAGAAGCAAGTTGAGCTTCCACTTCTCTAAGATTTTCTTTTACAGGGGAATTTGATATGATTAAAAGTAGCTGATCTTTCTTAACCTCGTCACCTTCCCTTACTAAAATTTTTTCTATTTGTCCTGCCACCTCTGGTTTAATTATTACGCTATCAGAAGAATCAATGTAACCAGAAGCATAAATAGAAACTACCATTTTTTTCTTTTCTACTCTATATTTCTCTATTTTGGAAGGCTTAAGGAGAAGAAAAGATATAAATCCCAAAAATAGGAGCAAAAGAAAAATAAGAAAAATTAATTTTCCATTTTTTATCTTCACTGACAGATTTAATTTTAACATAATTCTTTTTTTCAATTTAATTGCAAATTTCACAAATACATAAAGTCTAATATGAAGATAAAAAATGCGTGTAATACCTGTTTTTGAATGAGGCTTATAGCAGACTGACAGAAAAATCATCCCTTACTCTATATCAAATAATTAACCATGTCAATTCAAGGATGGCAAATAATGAATTCATGAGTTTTTGACATATTAGGATATGGAGTTTATTCCGAAAACGAAAAATGAGGAAGACAGGAAATTATGGCTTCATGAAGTAAAAAATTTTAAAAATAAACTTGAAGAAATCTCCGGTAAACAAATAACTTTAAGTTTACTTAAAAAATCCACTGAAATAGTAAATCATAAAAGAAAAGCTCTTCAGAGGCTAAGCAGCCTTAGAGCCTAAGGTAGACCGCCTATTTCAGGGCTTGATGCTT
>CALLBR010000026.1 GCA_937998865.1 uncultured bacterium | reverse complement strand
TACCGGAGGGAGTAGAGATGGTAATGCCTGGGGACAATGTGAATTTAAGTGTAGAGTTAATAGCACCTATAGCAATGGAAGAGGGATTGAGATTTGCTATAAGAGAAGGTGGAAGAACAGTAGGTGCAGGCGTAGTTACAGAGGTGTTGGAGTAAAATGGACCAAAAAATTAGAATAAAATTAAAAGCTTATGACCATAGAGTCCTTGACCAGTCAGTCAAGGAGATAGTAGATACTGTTAAAAAAACAGGAGCAAGAATAGCTGGGCCTGTTCCTCTACCTACCAAAATAAGTAGGTACACTGTTTTAAGGTCTACTAACCAGGATAAAAAATCAAGAGAGCAGTTTGAAATTCGTATACATAAAAGATTAATTGATATACACGATCCCACCCCCGAGACAGTAGAGGCTCTTTCTAAATTAGAGCTTGCTGCTGGGGTAGATGTGGAGATAAAGCTATGAAAGCAATAATAGGAAAAAAAGTAGGAATGACACAAATTTTTGACGAAGATGGGAGGATAATTCCTGTCACTGTTATTGAAGCAGGACCTTGCTGGGTTGTGCAAGTAAGAAGCAAGGAAAAGGATGGATACGAAGCAGTTCAATTAGGATTCAAGGAGGTAAGGAAAGAAAAGAACTTACCGAAGCCACTTTTGGGAATATTTAAAAAGGCAGGAGTACCTCCTTGCAGAGTACTTAAGGAGTTTAGAATGACAGGCTTTAATGTGGGAGATAAAATTACAGTGGAGCTCTTCTCAAAAGGTGAGGTAGTTAGTATATCAGGTATTTCCAAAGGAAAGGGCTTTCAAGGTGTAATGAAAAGACATAATTTTAAAGGTGGACCAGATTCTCATGGTTCCATGTTTAACAGAGCACCAGGTTCTATCGGAGCAAGTTCTTTTCCTTCAAGAGTATGGAAGGGAAAAGGCATGGCAGGACATATGGGGAATGAAAGAGTAACAGTAAAGAATATAAAGATAGTTGATATCATTCCCGAACAGAATCTTATTTTAGTAAAAGGTGCTGTTCCGGGAGGAGAAAACGGAATATTAGAAATATGGAAGGTAGAACAATGATGGAAATGGAGATAAGAGATATTCATAATAATATAGTTGGCAAAAAGGAAGTCCCAGATATGGTCTTTAATAATCAGGCAGATGAATCTGTTGTGCATTCAGCTGTTGTGGCATACATGGCAAATCAGAGACAAGGAACTCATGCAACAAAGACAAGGGCTATGGTTTCTGGTGGAGGTAGGAAACCTTGGAGACAAAAACATACAGGCAGGGCTAGACACGGAAGTATTAGGTCTCCTCTATGGAGAAAAGGTGGCATAGTATTTGGACCTCAACCAAGAGATTATTATATAAAACTTCCTAAAAAAATGAAGGAAACTGCTCTTTTTAAGGCTCTCACTCTTAAGTACAGGGACAATGAAATTCTGTTGCTTGATAAACTTGAATTACTAAGACCTAAGACAAAGGATTTAATGGAGATTCTAAAAAATCTTGAAATTGCTGGCAAATCAGTCCTTTTTGTATTACCTGATAAAGATGAAAATGTGTTGCTTTCAGCAAGAAATATTCCTTATGTGGGAGTAGTTAGAGCAGGAGATTTAAATGCTTATTATATATCTTTATTTGAAAAGATTATCTTTACAGTTTCCGGTTTAGACAGATTATTACAGATTAAGGGGGTGACCTCCTAATGAGTCTAAATTTATACGAAATAATTAAAAGACCTTTATTTACAGAAAAAGCCATTAATCTTAAAGAGGCTGAAAATAAGATAATTGTTGAGGTGCATCCTAAGGCAAACAAGATTCAGATTAAAAAGGCTTTTGAGGAATGTTTTAAAGTAAAGGTTGACAGCGTAGCGGTGATAAATGTAAAGCCTCGAATTAAAAGAGTAGGGCCTCATTACACAAAAACCCAAAGGATGAAAAAAGCAATAGTAACCCTTAAAGAAGGGGAAAAATTAGATCTAATAGAGGGTGTCTAATGGGAATAAAGAGATGTAAACCAACATCAGCAGGCAGAAGATTTGTAACATATCCTGATTTTAGTGAAATAACAGCAGAAAAACCTTATGAACCTTTAACAATATGCATTAAAAAGAGAAAGGGGAGAAATAATCAGGGTAGAATCACCTCCTGGCTAAAGGGTGGTGGTAACAGGAAGCTATACAGAATAATAGATTTTAAAAGAGATAAGTATCATATTCCAGCAAAAGTGGCAAGCATAGAATATGATCCAAACAGATCAGCAAGAATTGCTCTTCTTAAATACAGGGATGGTGAATATAGATATATTCTCGCTCCCGACGGATTAAAGGTTGGAGATAGGGTGATGAGTGGAGAGGGAGTAGATGTAAAAGTAGGAAATGCTTTACCTCTTAAGGAAATACCACTAGGTACAATGATTCACAATATTGAGCTTTATCCTAAAGGTGGAGGAAAGCTTGTAAGAAGCGCTGGTACTGCTGCGCAACTTATGGCAAAAGAGGGTAAATATGCTCATATAAAGTTACCCTCAGGCGAGATGAGACTAATAAGTGTGAATTGTATGGCAACAATAGGGCAAGTAAGTAATCTTGATCATGAGAATATAATTATTGGAAAAGCTGGCAGAATGAGACATAGGGGGAGAAGACCTTCTGTTAGAGGAGTTGCCATGAACCCTGTTGATCATCCCTTGGGTGGTGGAGAGGGTAAGTCCTCAGGAGGTAGACCTGCTTGCTCTCCTTGGGGTAAACCTGAGGGTGTAAAAACAAGAAAGAACAAAAAAACTGATAAATTTATTGTAAAGAGAAGGAAGTAAGGGGGTAGAAAGTGGCAAGATCATTAAAAAAAGGTCCCTTTGTTGATGAGAAATTGATGGAAAAAGTAAGAAAAGCAATAGAAAGCGGAGATAAAAAACCAATTAAAACTTGGTCAAGAAGGTCTACTATTGTTCCTGAATTTATTGGTTTAACTTTTGCAGTTCATAATGGGAAAAAATTCATTCCTGTATATATTACTGAAAATATGATAGGTCATAAATTGGGTGAATTTGCACCAACCAGAACTTTTAAGGGCCATGCTGGCTCTGAAGAAAAGAAAAAGGCTAAGGGGAAATAAAAGATGGAAGCAAGGGCAATATTAAGATATGCTCGAATAACTCCTACTAAAGCAAGAAGAGTTATTAATTTGATAAGAGGTAAAAAAGCAGGTGAAGCTTTATTAACGTTAAAATACATGCCTCATAGAGGTGCCAGGATCATAGAAAAGTTACTGAGATCGGCGCTAGCAAATGCAGAACAGAAAAATCCCAGGCTTGATATAGATTCCTTAAAAATTGTAAAAGCCTATGTTGATCAAGGACCAATGATGAAAAGAATAGAGACAAGAGCAATGGGAAGAGCAAACATAATCAAGAAGAAGACTTCTCACATAACCATATATGTTAGTTCAGAAGAAAATTAAACCGGGGGTGTAAGGTTGGGTCAAAAAACAAATCCAATAGGTAACAGATTAGGCATAATTAGGACATGGGAAAGTAGATGGTTTGCTAAGAAAGGTTATGCAGATCAGCTCATAGAGGATCTCAAGTTAAGGAAAACTCTAAAAGAAAAACTTTATCATGCTGGTATATCAAAAATTGAAATAGAAAGAATTGGAGAAAAAATCAAAGTATTAATCTTTGCAGCAAGACCCGGTATAATTATTGGCAAAAAAGGTGCAGAAGTAGAAAAATTAAAAAAAGAAATAGAAGAAATGACAGGCAAAACAGCGAATGTGGAGATAAAGGAAGTAAGAAGGCCTGAACTGGATGCTCAGCTTGTTGCTGAAAATATAGCTCTTCAAATAGAAAAAAGAGTTGCTTATCGTAGGGCTATGAAAAGAGCTGTGGCTTCATCTATTCGATTCGGTGCAAAAGGTATAAGGGTATCTTGTGCAGGAAGATTAGCTGGAGCGGAAATAGCAAGAACAGAGTGGTACAGAGAAGGAAGGGTGCCCTTAAGCACTTTTAGAGCTGATATAGATTATGGCTTTGCTGAAGCTAAAACTACCTATGGAGTCATAGGTGTTAAAGTTTGGATATTTAAAGGCGAAGTACAGCCAGGGCAATATATAAATTATAACTACTAAAATAGGGTGAGGTACACGTTATGTTAGCTCCTAAGAAAGTAAAATTTCGTAAGATGCAAAAAGGCAGGATGAAAGGTATAGCTTACAGAGGGAGTTCTGTATCCTTTGGCGAATATGGATTAAAGGCATTAGAACCTGCCTGGATAACATCCCGACAGATAGAAGCAGCAAGAGTAGCTATAATGAGACATGCAAAGAAAGGTTGTAAACTTTGGATAAGGATATTTCCAGATAAGCCTATTACAAGAAAACCAGCTGAAACAAGAATGGGAAAGGGTAAAGGAAATCCAGAATTTTGGGTAGCTGTAGTAAAGCCTGGAAGAGTTATGTTTGAGATTGCAGGAGTCTCTGAGGAGGTTGCTAAGGAAGCCTTTGAACTTGCTTCTCATAAGCTACCAATAAAAACAAAATTTGTTAAAAGGCAGGAGAGTTTTGTATGAAAGCTTTAGAATTAAGAAACTTATCAATAGATGAGTTAAAGAAAAAGGAGCAAGAGCTAAGAAAAGAACTATTTAATTTGAGATTTCAATTAGCTAAAGGTGAATTACAAAATGTTAGAAGAATAAGAGCTGTCAGAAAGGATATAGCAAGAATATTAACAATAATAACAGAAATAACAGAGAAAAATAGATCTTACCCTCAGGGCGAAGCCCCAAATAATAAAAAGAAAGATGCCTAAGGAGTTGAGAATATGCCTAAGAAGATATTAAAAGGTATTGTTATCAGTGATAAAATGGATAAAACAGTTGTTGTTTCTGTTGAGAGAGCCTTTCAACATCCTTTATATAAAAAGACCATAAGGAGCAGGAAAAAATATAAGGCTCATGATGAAAATAATGCTTGTAAGGTTGGTGATAGAGTCGTGATTATTGAGAGTAGACCTATAAGTAAAACTAAAAAATGGAAAGTATTTAGAATACTAAAGGAGGGCGAGGAGGCATGATACAACCTAGAAGCATTCTTGAGGTTGCTGATAACTCTGGAGCTAAGAAAGTTCAGTGTATCAGAGTAATGGGAGGATCTAACAGAAAATATGCTACTCTCGGTGATGTTATAGTTGTAAGTGTAAAGGAAGCCTTGCCTGACAGTAACATAAAAAAAGGATCTGTAGTAAAAGCTGTAATTGTTAGATTGAAAAGAACAGTAAGAAGAGTTGATGGTTCATATATAAGATTTGATCAGAATGCAGTTGTAATAGTTAATAATCAGCTTGAACCTGTAGGAACAAGAATATTTGGACCTGTTGCAAGGGAGTTAAGATGGAAAGAGTTTACTAAAATTGTCTCCCTTGCACCAGAAGTTATATAGCATGGAGGATAGAAGTGAGCTTAAGAGTTAAAAAAGGTGACAATGTGGTTGTTTTATGGGGGAAAGACAAAGACAAAAAGGGAAGAGTAATTTCAGTTTTACCAAAAAAAGAAAAGGTAATAGTTGAAGGAGTAAATTTAATAAAGAAACATCAGAAACCTACCCGAAAATATCCACAAGGCGGAATAATTGAGAAGGAAAATCCAATTCCTCTTTGTAAGGTAATGTTGATATGTCCAAAGTGTGAGAAACCAACAAGAATCAGTGCTAATATTCTAGAAGATGGCAGAAAGGTGAGAGTTTGTAAGAAGTGCAAGGAGGTTATTGATTAATGGTTAAAGATAAAGAAGTAAAAGAAGTAAAATATGTGCCAAGATTGAGAGAAAAATATTATGAAGAGATTATTCCAGCTCTGATGAAGAAATTTAACTATAAGAACATAATGGAAGTACCAAAATTAGAAAAAATCATAGTTCATGTTACCCTTGGAGAGGCAATACAAAATATAAAGTTACTGGATGCAGCGGAGAAACAACTGGCACAAATTACAGGACAAAAGCCAATAATTACGAAAGCTAAAAAACCTCTTGCTGCCTTCAAACTTAAAAAAGGAATGCCTATAGGTTGCAAAGTAACATTAAGAAGAGAGAAAATGTATGAGTTTCTTGATAGATTAATATCTTTAGCTTTACCAAGAATCAGAGATTTTAAGGGAATCTCACCGAAATCTTTTGATGGTAGGGGTAATTATTCTTTTGGAATAAAAGAGCAATTTATATTTCCTGAGATAGATTATGATAAAGTAGAAATGATTCATGGTTTAGATATTACAATCTGTACAACAGCTAAGACTGACCAAGAAGCAAGAGAGTTATTAAGAGAATTTGGAATGCCATTTAGAAGATAAGGAGGAGTTGTGGCAAGGAAAAGTAAAATAGAAAGAGCAAAATATCCACCAAAATTTAAAGTTCGAGTAAGAAATCGTTGTAAGGTTTGCGGACGGCCAAGAGGTTATCTTAGGCAGTTTGGTTTATGTAGAATATGTTTCAGATTTTTGGCTAACTCTGGGAAGATTCCTGGAGTTGCTAAGTCAAGTTGGTAAAGGGGTGATATTATGATGACAGATGTAATTTCAGACATGCTTACTCGCATTAGAAACGGAATCATTGTAAAAGTTGACAAAGTAGACATTCCAGCATCAAGGTTAAAGATTGAGATTGCAAAAATTTTGAAAGAAGAAGGATTTATCAAATCTTATAAGATAATAAAGGACAAAAAACAAGGTATTTTGCGGATAAATTTAAAATATACTCCAGAGGGAGAATCAGTTATAACTAACCTAAGAAGGATTAGTAAACCTGGTAGAAGAGTCTATGTAGGGAAAGATGAAATTCCCCATGTAATGGGTGGTTTGGGAATAGCGATAATAACTACTTCTCAAGGTATTATGACAGATAAAGAATGCCGCCAAAAAGGTTTAGGCGGAGAAGTATTATGTTATGTTTGGTAAGGGGTGATAGAATGTCAAGAATAGGTAAAAAGGCAATTCAAATTCCTAATGGAGTGGAAGTTAAAATTGAAAGCAACAATGTTTATGTAAAAGGACCAAAAGGGCAGTTAAACTATACTTTACCTGAAGGTATTACCTTAAAATTAGAGGAAAAAACACTTACAATAACAAGAAGCAGCGATGATAAAAAGCAAAGAGCAATGCATGGTTTAACAAGGAGTTTGCTTTACAATATGATAACAGGAGTTTCTGAAGGATTTAGTAAAAGTTTACAAATACATGGAGTAGGCTACAAAGCACAGGTAAGTGGTGATAAATTAATTCTAAATGTAGGCTATTCTCATCCTGTAGAGTTTAAGTTACCAGCAGGGATTAAAGCAGTTGTGGACGATAAGCAAACAACAATCACCATCCAGGGTATGGATAAACAATTAGTAGGACAGGTGGCTGCTAATATAAGAGCAATTAGACCTCCCGATGCCTATAAAGGCAAAGGTATTAGAGATGCTGATGAAGTCTTAAAGCTTAAACCTGGTAAGACTGGAAAGAAATAAGGAGGACGACTTTGCGAGACAGGAAAGAATTAAAAGAGAGAAGACACAAAAGAATAAGGAAAAAAGTTTTTGGAACACCAGAAAGACCAAGACTTTGTGTTTATAAAAGCCTTAATCACATTTATGCTCAAATAATTGACGATACAAAGGGACATACTATTGTATCTGCTTCAACTTTAGACAAAGAAATAAGACAGTTACCTGGTAATAAGAGTAATATTGCATTTGCTAAAAAAGTAGGAGAACTCCTAGCAGAAAGGGCATTAAATGCTGGAGTAACAAAGATAGTTTTTGATAGAGCTGGCTATAAATATCATGGATGCATTAAAGCTCTTGCAGATGCTGCAAGGGACAAAGGGCTTCAATTTTAAGGAGGAGTGATGAAAGGGGAAAGAATTAATCCTGAGGAATTCAATTTAAAAGATAAAGTGGTTTTTATAAATAGAGTTGCCAAAGTAGTAAAAGGTGGAAGAAGATTTTCCTTTAGTGCGCTTGTAGTAGTGGGAAATGAAGCAGGGATAGTTGGTTTTGGCAAAGGAAAAGCAGCAGAGGTTCCAGATGCCATTAGAAAAGCCATAGATAAAGCCAAGAAAAATCTGATAAAGTTTCCCCTTAAAGATACAACCATTCCTCATAGAGTTGAATTTAAATGTGGAGCAACAAAAATAGTTATTAATCCAGCTCCTAAAGGTACAGGAATAATAGCAGGTGGTCCTGCAAGAGCAGTTTTCGAAGTTGCAGGAGTTCAGGATGTGGTAGCTAAGGTTTTAGGAAGTCATAATCCCTTTAACTCTGTTAGCGCCACTATAGGCGCTCTTAAAAGTTTAAAAGATCCTTCCTTAGTTATGAAATTAAGGATAAAGGCAACAGAGACTGAACAAATAGAAGAAAATCAAATGCAGCAGGAGGAGAAAGTTTCATGAAAATACATGAATTAAAACCAGCAGAGGGAAGCAAAAGAAGACCTAAGAGAATTGGTAGAGGTCTTGGATCTGGTCATGGAAGAACTTCTACAAAAGGCCACAAAGGACAGAAAGCTCGTTCTGGAGGTGCAAAAGGTCCTGGATTTGAGGGAGGACAGATGCCCCTTCAGAGAAGACTTCCCAAAAGAGGTTTTTCTAATGCACTATTTAAAAAAGAGTATGCAATTGTAAATTTGGATGACATAAATAAAATCATTGATGAGGTAGAAGTTATTACACCGGAAATTCTTTTGCAGAAGGGAATTATAAATAAACTCAAAAATGGTTTGAAAGTATTAGGTAATGGAGATATAAAAAAAGCAATTACTATAAAAACACATGCAATTAGCAAAACAGCCCGCCAGAAAATTGAAGCAAAAGGTGGTAAGGTAGAGGTCTTATAGTGGGACTTTTAACTGCCTTTCGAAATATTTTTAAAATACCTGAATTGAGGGCAAGGGTTTTATTTACTCTTGCTATGCTTGCTGTATTCAGAATTGGTGCACATATTCCAACTCCTGGCATTGATGGAGAAGCACTAAGTAAATTTCTCATAGAACGGGGCGGAGCTGTAATGGGATTTTTTGATATATTTACCGGTGGTGCTCTTTCAAAAGTAACCATATTTGCCTTAGGTGTTATGCCTTATATAAGCGCCTCAATTATATTTCAACTTTTAACTGTTGTAATTCCCTCATTACAGAAGCTTGCAAAAGAAGGTGAAGAAGGTAGAAAAAAAATTACCAGATACACCCGTTATGCCACAATAGGAATTGCTGCTATTCAAGGCTTTGGAATAGCAGTTGGACTTGAGACAATGGGTGGTGGTCAATTTATTCAAGAGCCTGGCTGGTCTTTTAGATTTGTCACCATGATTACTCTTACGGCAGGTACAGCTTTTCTTATGTGGCTTGGTGAGCAAATAACTGAAAGAGGCATCGGTAATGGTATCTCACTTATAATATTTGCTGGTATTGTAGCAAGATTTCCAAACGCAATATTTTATACATATAACCTTGTCAAGACAGGTGAATTGTCTATATTCTTTGTACTTATTTTAGTGGTTGTGATGGTTGCTGTTGTGGCAGGTATAATATTTATTGAAAGAGGACAGAGAAGAATTCCTATTCAATATGCCAAGAGAGTTATTGGAAGAAAAATGTATGGAGGATACACCACTTATTTACCATTAAAAATAAATTCTGCCGGTGTAATTCCCCCAATTTTTGCTTCATCCGTATTAATGTTCCCTGCTACCATTGCTGGTTTTATAGCTATTCCCTGGGTTCAAGAACTATCAAAACAGCTTTCACCGGGAAGTTTTTTGCATATAATTTTTTATGTAGGTTTAATTATTTTCTTCACTTATTTTTATACAGCTGTTATTTACAATCCAGTAGAAATTGCTGAAAATTTGCAGAAAAATGGTGGATTTATAACAGGTGTAAGGCCTGGACAAAAAACTTCAGAGTATATCTA
>CALLBR010000025.1 GCA_937998865.1 uncultured bacterium | reverse complement strand
CAAATACTTTGTTATGGCTGCCGTTAATGTGGTCTTACCATGATCAATATGCCCTATGGTCCCTACATTTACATGCGGCTTCTTCCTCTCAAATTTTGCCTTTCCCATTATCTTCCTCCTTAAATTCTCTTAAACTTTTATTTTATATTACCTTTTATCTTTGCAATAATCTGTTCTGTAAGATTTCTCGGGACTTCATCATAATGAGAAAACTGCATTGTATAAGTACCTCTTCCCTGAGTCTTTGATCTTAAATCTGTAGCGTAACCAAACATTTCAGCAAGGGGAACCATGGCTTTAATGACTTGAGCTTTACCTCTCCTTTCCATAGACTGAACCCTTCCTCTCCTTGAGTTTAGATCTCCAATAACTTCACCCATATACTCTTCTGGTGTAACAACCTCAACATCCATAATTGGCTCAAGCAGAACAAGTTCAGCCTTTTTACATGCTTCTTTTAATGCCATGGAACCGGCAATCTTAAATGCCATTTCTGAGGAGTCTACCTCATGATAAGAACCATCAAACAATGTGACCCTTAGATCAACCAGAGGATAACCAGCAAGAACTCCTCCCTCCATAGCCTCTACAGTACCTTTTTCTACTGCAGGTATATACTCTTTCGGTATGGTTCCTCCAACTATTTTATTAACAAACTCAAAACCTTTGCCTCTTTCCAATGGCTCTATCTCAATCCAAACATGACCATACTGACCACGTCCACCTGTTTGTCTTATAAATTTTCCCTCTGCCTTGGCTGGCACCTTAATAGTTTCTTTGTAAGCTACTTGAGGTTTACCAACATTGGCTCCCACCTTAAACTCTCTTGTTAATCTGTCCACAATTATCTCAAGATGCAATTCTCCCATCCCAGAAATGATAGTTTGACCTGTTTCTTCATTATAAGAAACCTTAAAGGATGGATCTTCTTGAGAGATTTTCTGTAGAGCTAAAGATAATTTTTCCTGATCTGCTTTAGTTTTAGGCTCTATAGCAACAGATATGACAGGTTCTGGAAATTCTATTGACTCTAATATAATAGGATTTGTCTCATCGCAAATTGTATCGCCTGTAAGGGTATTCTTTAGACCAACTACAGCAGCTATATCACCTGCACAAATCTCTTTTATCTCTTCTCGATGGTTTGCATGCATTCTAAATATTCTTGCTACTCTCTCTTTTACGTTCCTTGTGGCATTATATACATAGGAACCAGAACTTATTACTCCAGAATAAACTCTCACATAGGTTAAACTTCCCATATAGGGATCTGCCATAATTTTAAAAGCAAGCGCTGCAAGAGGCTCATTATCATCAGGTTTTCTCTCCCTCTCTGAGCCATCTAAAGGATTTATTCCTTTTACGGAAGAAATATCAAGAGGTGACGGCAAATAATAAACAATAGCATCTAGCAACATCTGAACGCCCTTGTTTTTAAAAGCAGAACCACATAAAACAGGTGTTATTTTAAGTTGGATTGTTCCCTTTCTTAGTGCTCTAATTATTTCATCAGCCGTAATATCTTCTCCAGCAAGATATTTCTCCATTAAATTATCATCTATATCACATAATGCTTCAATCATTCTCTCTCTATATTTTTTTGCCTCCTCAAAGTATTCCGTAGGAATTTCGTCTTCTACATATTTAGCCCCTAAGGTTTCATCATCAAAATAGTAAGCTTTCATTTCAATAAGATCAATGGGACCCCTAAAGGAATCTTCTTTTCCAATAGGAATCTGAACTGGAACAGGATTTGCACCAAGTTTTTCAATCATGCTTTCCACAGCCATGTTAAAGTCTGCTCCCAATTTGTCCATTTTATTCATAAAAGCAATTCTTGGTACTTTATATTTATCTGCCTGTCTCCACACAGTTTCACTCTGAGGCTCCACTCCAGCAGAAGCATCAAAAACTGCTACTGCTCCGTCGAGAACTCTTAAGGAACGCTCTACTTCCACAGTAAAATCTACATGGCCAGGTGTGTCTATGATATTTATCTTATGACCTTTCCACTCACAGCTTGTTGCAGCTGCAGTAATAGTTATGCCGCGCTCCTGCTCTTGAGGCATCCAGTCCATAACTGCTGTACCCTCATGAACTTCTCCAATTTTATAAGTAACCCCAGTATAGTACAGAATGCGCTCGGTAGTAGTTGTTTTGCCCGCATCTATATGCGCCATAATACCAATATTTCTTGTTTTTTCCAATGGAAATCTGCCCATATCCTCCTCTAAATTACCATCTGTAGTGAGCAAAGGCTCTATTGGCTTCAGCCATTTTATGTGTCTCTTCTCTCTTCTTTATAGAAGAGCCCACGTTATTATAAGCATCTAAAATTTCAGCAGCTAATCTCTCTCTCATGGTCTTTTCTTTACGTTGCCTTGCATAGGTTGTAAGCCATCTTAAAGCAAGGCTAAGCCTTCTATTAGGCCTTACTTCCATAGGAACTTGATAAGTAGCACCGCCCACTCTTCGTGGTCTAACCTCAAGAATGGGCTTAATATTCTCTATGGCTTGCTTAAAAACTTTAAGAGGATCCATACCAGTTTTATCTCGGATTATTTCAAAAGCACCATAACAGATTTTTTCACTTACTGATTTCTTGCCATCCTTCATGATTACATTTATAAGCTTTGAAACAAGCTTACTCTGATATTTTGGATCTGGCAAAACCTCTCTTTTTGGAACATAACCTCTTCTAGGCATCCTTTACTCCCTATTTATTTTGGTCTCTTTGTCCCATATTTGGAACGACTCTTTCTTCTATTGTTAACACCAGCGCAGTCCAAGGTTCCTCTAACGATATGATACCTAACACCTGGTAAATCTTTTACTCTGCCACCCCTTACCAATACAATAGAATGTTCTTGTAAATTATGCCCTTCACCAGGGATATATGCAATAACTTCCACTCCATTTGTTAGCCTTACCTTTGCAACCTTACGTAAAGCTGAATTCGGCTTTTTAGGTGTTGTTGTGTATACCCTGACGCATACCCCTCTTCTTTGAGGACAAGATTGTAATGCAGGAGATTTAGTCTTCCTCTCAACCTTTTCCCTTCCTTTTTTGACTAACTGTGCTATTGTTGGCACTTTCTCACCTCATTTTAAATAGACTAATTTTTCTTTAACAATCCTTTAACATTTATGGTCAAGACTTTTTAGTTTATCAAAAAATAAAAAAAGTGTCAACCCAAAATAAACTCAAATTTAATTTTTATTAAATTTGGGCAATAAATTTTATGAAACTATTTCTAACCGAAAATTTTTAACTCTAACTTAACTTGTTGCCTTTTAAAAGCAGCAAACAGTTTTTAATATAATATTTTCTCTATATAAATTTCAAGCTTCATAGGCATTATTATGGTTCCTTCTTTGAAATTTCACATGTATGATTACCTCTTTTTTAAAGAAAAGCAAATCTAAAAAAAGAAGACTATTATAGAGATTGCCTCGACGGCAACCAAAAATTCACAATGACATCTTCTATTTTTGTCATTTGGAGGCAAAGTTAGTTGCCTGTGGCTCTTTCATTATGTCTAGTGAAAAAGGAGTGGTTTGCCTGTGGTGACTCAAGACATCTCGAAATGATATAAATAATAAAATCTACTACCAGGAGCCCATAAAAAAGTCCTGGTAAGGACAGAACACTTCTTAACTTATATAAAGTATATTTTCTACCCTTGGAGAAGTGGAAAAATCCCCTCTTATGGACCTACAATAACTAAAATATAATTTTGCGTAAAAATTTTTCTTGCAATATTTAAAATGTCTTTACTATCAACTTTATCGATAGAATTTCTGTACTGGATGAAATAATCATCACCAAGTTCATAAAAGTCTAAAAGAGGGATAAATTCACAAATTTTTTTAAGAGTATCTACCCTTAATGGTAAGCTTCCTATAAGAAAAGACTTAGCCTCCCTAAGCTCTTCTTCTGTCACCTCTTGCTTGTATATTTTCTCTAT
Source organism: uncultured bacterium (assembly GCA_937998865.1). Classification (GTDB taxonomy): domain Bacteria; phylum Nitrospirota; class Thermodesulfovibrionia; order Thermodesulfovibrionales; family Thermodesulfovibrionaceae; genus Thermodesulfovibrio. The sequence continues at coordinate 48,571 of CALLBR010000025.1, read as the reverse complement.
CTCCTCTGTTATGAGCTTTATCACTTTTTTGGTATTCTCTGCTTTAGTCTTTGCCTCTATGTAGAAGGCCCCGGGGAAGAGGTAAGGTGTAAAGGTACTATAGATTGAATAAGCTAGACCTTTTTCTTCTCTTATATTTTTTGCAAGTCTTGATGTAAGTCCTCCACCACCTAAGATGTAATTTAAAACAGTGAAAGCATAGAAATCTGGATCTTTTCTACTTATCCCCTCAAAACCAATAACAATGGTAGATTGAGTCAAATCATCCTTTTTCCTCTTAATTTCAAAAGGTTTGTTTCGTAATGTAAATTCTGGAGGTTTTATTTTCCTATCCGGAGATTGTCCTTCCCAATTATCTAAAAATTTCTCTTTTATTTCCATCAACTCTTCTTCATTTATATCGCCCACTATGGAAAAAATCATTTTATTTGGTTTGTAATAAGTTTTATAAAATTCCTCTAAATCTTCTCTTCTAAGATTTTCAACTGTTTCAGATAAACCTTCAACAGCTCTACCATAAGGATGGTCACCAAAGAGAGCTTTTAAAAATTCTTTTGATGCTATATAGGAGGGATCTTCTTCCATTTGTCTGATAGATTTTTTTAATAGAGAAACTTCTTTTTTAAACTCCTCTTCAGGAAAGGTAGGATGTTTAATTATATCAAAAAAAAGAGCCGTTGCCTCTCTTAAGTGTTTTTTTGTGGTAGAAAGAGTTAAAATGGTGAAATCATGGGTTACTTTTTTTTCAATTGAAAGGGCTAAAAAATCTATTTCATCTTCAATCTGCCTAGCGCTTCTATTTTTTGTACCATGAGTAAGCATATGTGCTGTTAAATAGGCTTGAGAAGGTTTTGTCTCATCTAAAGGAGAGGCATAGATTAATACTGAAATATAGACAATAGGAATGTTACAGCGATAGAGATATTTTATCTTAGCTCCATTCCTCAAATTTATGTTTTTAAATTCCATGGTAGTAGCTCCTGCTGAATTATATTTCATAATTAAAATCAAAAAAATTAAAAAGCATATTAAAGTGAAAAATTTTTTCATTTAGGCAGCAAGACTCCCACAGTTAAATTTTCTTCATTCAGATATTTTTTGGCAGCATTCTGAATATCTTGTATAGTCAATTTATTTATATCCTCTCTGTATTGATTTATAAGCCTCCAGCTATCTAAAATTTCAAATTTTCCTAATATCAAGGAATAACCAAAGACAGAATCTTGACTAAATAAAAAAGAAGCCTCTACTTGATTTTTAGCCTTCTCTATCTCCACTTCAGAGGGTGATTCAGTTTTTAATCTTTCAATTTCCTCCTTTACCAGCTTTTCAACATCATGAATCTTTTCTTTGTCCTTAATAGAAATAATAACAAAGAACAAAAAACCATCCCTACTCAAAGGTGAATTAGAAGTTCCCACATTTACTGCAAGAGATTTTTCATTTACAAGTTTTCTATATAATCTGGAACTTTTTCCTTCACCCAGGATGCTGCTTAAAATTTCTAAGGCAATACTATCTTTATTAGGATAAGATGGAACTTTATAAGCCATAACAAGCATGGGTAGATAGGTTTGCCTCTTTAGAATAATCCTTCTTTCTCCATTCTGTTTTGTTTCGTAACGATTTTTATTTTCTATCTTCTTTTCGCAAGAAGGAATTTCTTCAAATTTCTCTTTTATTTCCTTTAGAATCTCCTCCTTTTTTATATCACCTCCTACAATTATGAAAGCATTATTTGGACAGTAGAATTTTTTGTAATAATTTTTTACATCCTCAAAAGTAATAGACTCTATATCTTCAGTCCAACCAATCACAGGCCTACGATAAGGGTGGGATTTAAAGGCAATTCCTATAACTTCCTCTACTATGAGACTTTCAGGATCATCCTCGTATCTCTGTCTTCTCTCTTCAAGGACTATTTTCTTTTCCAATTCAAAATCTTCCTTTTTTAGAAGAAGATTTGCCATCCTATCTGATTCAAGATCCATGCAAATAGATAGATTTGAAGGAGCAATTTTCTGAAAATATACCGTATAATCCTTAGTTGTAAAAGCATTGTCAACTCCTCCATGAGATTGAACAATTTTTGAAAAAACATTATCAGGAAATCTTCTACTCCCTCTAAACATTAAATGCTCAAGTAAATGACTTATTCCAGATTTACCATCAGGTTCATCAATTGAGCCAGCTTTGTACCATACTTGAAAGGTAGCTACTGGTGATGAATGGTCTTCTACTATGAGAATCTTGAGTCCGTTTTTTAAACTCTCCTCAAATATTTCACAGTATCCCATAAGTGGAAATAATAATAAAAAGAGGAAAATTATGGCAACTTTTTTCATCTTATTCCGAATTTTTGGATTATTTCTTTTATAGTCTCTTTTAAAGGTCCTAAATCAGAGGACTTCACTACATAGGCATCCGATGCCCATACTGAAAAATCATCCCTGTAATCATAGGCAGTAAGCATAATTACGGGAATATTTGGATTTTTCTCTTTAAGCTGCCTTAGAACTTGAATTCCGTCAATGTCAGGCATCATTATATCTAAGGTAACTAAATCGGGTTTTTCTTTTTCAAATAACTCTATGGCTTCTTTACCAGAGTTTGCTGTTATCACCTCATATCCCTCTTCTTCCAGTTCTGCTTGATATAGCATTAAAATATTTTTTTCATCATCCACTACCATTATTTTCATTATTTATACCTCCCTCCTTATAAGTTGGCAAATAAATCCTAAAAATTGTGCCTTTTTTCTCTTCGCTTTCTACTTTAATTATACCATTGTGTTCCTCAATAATCTTTTTTGATATGGCAAGCCCTAAGCCTGTTCCATTAGGCTTTGTTGTGAAGAAAGGATTAAAAATCTTCTTTAAATTTTCTTTTGATATGCCAGATCCTGTATCTTCAATCTCGATGACACAAAAATCTCCATTCAAATTTTCATCCCTTAGAGGCTCTCCTACCTTATTTATTCTAATGGTAATAGTTCCCATATTTGTAGCTTCATTAGCATTATTTATTAGATTAAGCATTACTTCTTTTAGCTTGTCATAACTTCCAAGGATTGTAATATCTGAATCAGATTCAATAATAAGGGCGTTATTGTTATTTCTTAAACTTGACTCAACTAGGTTAGCAATATCTGCTATTAAGTCCTTTAGTCTGAAAGGCATCTTTGCAGCAGGTTGAGGTCTTACAAAACTGAGAGTTTCATTTAATATCCTCTCCAATCTTCTGGTCTCATCAGTGATTACTCTTACGTAGCCTTTTAATTTATCATCAGTTATTTCCTTGTCAAGCCTCTTTGCAAAACCACCTATTGCAAGTAGGGGATTTCTTATTTCATGAGCAACTTTTGCAGCCATTTCACCTAAAGCTGCCATTTTTTCCATAGAAGATATCTTTTCCCTTAAATTTCTTATCTCTGTAATGTCTCTTGCAAGATTAATTGTACCCTTTAAATTCCCTTCTTTATCAAAAATTGGTGAACTTGATACTAAATATACACCATCAAGATAATTTTCCTCTATTTCTCCCATCTTTTCTTTTCTGCTTTCTATAGCCATTCTGTGAGGACAATTTTTCAAAGGATATTCTGTTTTATGAAGAAGCTGAAAGCATTTTTTATTAATTACTTCTTTTTCCTCCATCCCCAGTTTTTTAAGAAAAGCTTTATTGACCTTTTTAATTGAATAAAATTCATCAGTATAATAGAGTAAATCCGTTATGGAGTCGAACAACATTTCCAGTTCTTTTTCAGCTTTTTCTACCTTTTCAAATATCCAAGCATTTTCAATAGCTCCAGCAACCTGATCTGCAAATCCTTTTAAAAAGTTTATATCCTGCTCTGTTATTGGTTTCCGAGTATATAGATTGTCTACCCAGATGGCTCCAATTGTCTTGTCTTTCGATACTAAAGGAACAATCGCATAGGCAACGCTTCCCAGTTGTTGAATAATTATAGGGTCTGCCTCTTCTTTATGAACATCTTGGATATTAAAAACTTTTTTCTCTCTTACTGCTCTTACAAGGGGTGTATTACTGTTTTCTAAAGATATACTAATGTTTTTACAGAGTCTGTCGAAAAAGGAATCTTCCTGTAAATCTTTTTTACTAAGTTCCTCCAAAACCTCATAGAGAGTTTTTTTTGTCTGTGCTAAACTTGACCATATTTGCCAAGCTTCCTCATAACTGGAAGGACCTACTGCCATTTTACCTCTTATAGTATTATTCTCTTCATCAACTAAAAAAAGTACTGCTCTGTTGAATCCTAACCCCTCTCCCATTGTAATGACCGTTAAGATCATTCTCAGCAATTTATTTAATGATAGTGTACTTCTTACTACAGAGCTCACAAAAAGAATTTTAGTTAGCTCTTCATTTCTACGGATCAACTCTCTTTCAAGTTTTTTTCTCTCTGTAATATCCCTTCCAATTCTACTAATACCTATTATTTCTCCTGTAATATTTTTGATAGGTGAGAGTGTAACACTTACTTCAATTATTCTCTGGTCTTTGGTAATTCTTACTGTTTCAATGTCTTTAAGGATTTCTCCTTTTTTTATCCTTTCTAAATAAAATCTCTCTACATCCTCTAAGAAATCAGGTATAATTGGCAGAGGTTTCCCAAGTACCTCCTCTTTTTTGAATCCGAAAATTGTCTCTGCTCCTCTATTCCAGGCTGTGACAATATTATTAAGATCTGTGGCTATAATTGCATCAGCTGAGCTTTGAATTAAACTCTCAAGATAACTCTTCAGTTCGCTCAGCTCTCTGTAGTGAATTGATTTCTGTATGATCAATGAAGCAAAAGATGAAAAAATTTCTCCAAGTTTTATGTCATCTTCTGTAAATTCTCCCACACCCTCTTCAGAGTCAATTTTATTATATATGAGTATGGTTCCTATGATTTCTTCCTCAATTTTGTTTCCCCTTGATGATTCGGCTCTCTTAATTACAAGAGGTAAACACATAGCTGAATAGGCAGGTATGTCAAATTCTACTCTTTCAAGATCTTCTTTGGTGAAAATTTTTACTTTTCCCTCTTTCACTACTTGTCCACAGGGAGTCTCCTCTATATCTACCTCTGATTGGTATTGAGGTAAATTAAAAGCTGCAGCCACATATAACTTTTTATCTCTTATGAGTCTCAAAACTGCTGATTGAGCATTTAATATCTCTGTAATGTGAAATATTAGCCTTTCAAGTAAGGCATCAGTCTCCTCAGATATCTCAAGCAAATGAATGAGTTCATAAAATGCTTTTAATTCTCTCATAAATTAATAGCCTCATCATATAATTTAATATAGTTCTTACAAGTCTTTGACCAAGAAAAGTCTTTTTTCATCGCAGAAATTTTCATTTGATGAAATTTTTCTTCATCTCTGTATGTATGAAAAAATTTATCCATTGCTTTTATGAGAGAAGCTGCTTCATAATTTTCAAATAAAAACCCCGTCTGTAAATCATCAACTGTATCAATAAAACCTCCTGTCTTTCTACAAATTGGAATGGTTCCATATTTCATTGAAATCATCTGACTTAATCCACAGGGCTCATATTTAGAAGGCAAAATTATTCCATCAGCTCCTGCATAAATTTTATGAGCTAATTCCTCATCAAATGTAAGGAAAGCTTTAATTTTTAATGGGAATTTATGCTCCATTTCTGAAACTTTATTTTCATAGAAATATTCTCCTGTACCTAAAAAGATAAAGACTCCCTCTTTCTTAACTAATTCTGGTAAAGAATCAATAAGAATATCAATTCCCTTTTGAGATACCATCCTTCCAAGGAAGGCAACTAAAGGAGTATTTGTGTCGTAATTAAAACAAGCCATCTTCATTAAATACTCTTTGTTTTTTTCTTTTCCTTTAATGTTTTCTATACTGTAGTTTTCCACAATATAAGGATCGGTTTGAGGATTCCATACTCTGTAGTCAATTCCGTTGAGTATTCCTACTAATCTATCCTGCCTTTTCCTTAGTACTCCGTCAAGCCCAAAACCATACTCAGGCATTAAAATCTCCCTTGCGTAGGTTGGACTTACCGTAGTAATAACATCAGCATTAAGAATGCCAACTTTGAGAAAATTAACCATACCGTAAAATTCCAAGCACTCTATGTGGAACATCTCCCAGCCAAATCCTGTTATATTCATTGTTTCCTTTGGAAAAACACCTTGATAGCCTAAGTTATGAATGGTGAGAATAGTTTTACTTTTTTCAAAACAGGAGGATTCTCTGTAAATAGTTTTTAAATAAAGTGGAATCAAAGAAGTATGCCAATCATGACAATGAATTACTTCAAATTGAAAATTTAAAATTTTACATATCTCTAAAAAAGCCTTTGAAAAGAATATAAATCTCTCTGCTTCATCAAAATATCCACCATATTTATTACCATAAATTTGCTCTCTATCATAATAGTAATTGTGTTCAAGAAAATATACATTCCCTCTTTTATCTGGAGTTAAAATTAAATTATCCTCTTCGTCAACATAGGCACGTGCAGATAGTAGTGCTCCAAATTTTTTAGCTTCTCCAGTTGATACTCCATAAACAATATCAGTATTTTCCACTTTGTCATAGAAATTGCTTTTCGTCTCCCTGTAATAGGGCAAAAAAAGTTTAACGTCTACACCCTCTTTAAGAAGCTCTTTAAAGAGAGCACCCACCACATCGCCTAATCCTCCAGTTTTTGAGAAGGGATAAGCCTCTGCAGCGATCAAAGCTATCTTCATATTTTTACCTCCCTCATAAACTTAGCAGCTTCCTCTGGAGGTGTAGGATTTATAAAAAAACCTGAACCCCACTCAAAACCTGCAGTTTTTATGAGTTTAGGTATTATCTCAATATGCCAATGATAATGCTCATTTACCTCATCATTAAAGGGAGAAGTATGCAAAACATAGTTATAAGGCGGACTCTCAAGTACTGCATCAAGTTTTCGCAGAGTTGTCTGTAAAGCATCAGCAAGAAGAGCAAAACTTTTGTCTTTTGGTTCAAATTTTGATTCATGCTTTTTTGGTAAAATCCATGTTTCAAAAGGTTCTCTTGGAGCAAAAGGAGCAATAACAATATAAGAATCATTTTGATATATTACTCTTTTGTCTGTCTCAAGTTCTTGGGCAATAATATCACAGAAAATACATCTATCCCTTAGTTCGTAATATTTTTTACATGAATTCATCTCTTCTGTTACATGATGGGGTACAACAGGCAAAGCAATAAGTTGACTATGAGAATGCTCAATGGTAGCTCCTGCCACTTCTCCTTCATTTTTGAAAATCAAAACATATTTAAATCTTATATCTTTCTTTAGATCAGTAATTCTGAAATAATAAGCCCAAAGTACATCTTCAACAGCTTTTTGAGTCATGGTTGATAAAGATGCTAAATGGTCAGGTGTTTCAATAATTACTTCATGAGCACCAATGCCGTTCATTTTATCATAAACACCCTCTCCTCTCTTATTCAGATCGCCATGTATCTGAAGAGCTGGAAACTTATTTGGAACAACTCGTAATGTCCAACCCGGAGAATTTGGTGCAGTATTTGGAGGTCTGAAGGCAATAATTTCATTTGGTGCAGTGTGTTCATTTCCCGGACAAAAAGGACAAAATCCTTTGATTTTTCTTTTTTGACTCACTGGTGTAAAATCAGAAGGTCTTTTTCCTCTCTCAACAGCAATTATTACCCATCTTCCTGATATAGGATCTCTTCTTAATTCAGACATAACTTCCTCCAATTAATAAAATCTATCCCTAATTTTGTATAATTATAACACTGTGGCAAAACTTTTTCACTATAGAGCAATTAATAATGCCTTTGGTGATCCTTGTATTCTTATACAGTTATCAAGACTGAAAAGAGCCTTACTTTTAGATCTGGGCGACATCAGAAGAATTTCCTTCAGCGAAATCTTAAAAATAAGCGATATCTTCGTTACTCATACTCACATAGACCATTTTATAGGCTTTGATCAAGTAATAAGAGCCATTCTAAGAAGACAAGAACCAATAAGAATTTTTGGTCCTGAAAACATTATTGAAGCTGTAGAAGGCAAACTAAGGGGTTACACTTGGAATCTTGTAGAAGATTATCCTCTTAAAATTGAAACCTATGGAATAAAAAATAACAAAGAGATGAGCTTTGCTGTCTTTTCTGCATCAAAAGGCTTTAAAAAGGAAGAAAAAGGAATAATAGGCATAAAAAATAACATCATACTTAATGATTCTCTTTTTAAAGTAAAAGCAACAGTGCTATCACATGGAATTCCTGTTATTGCCTATTCAATACAAGAGGAGTATCATATCAATATTAATAAAGTTGAACTGGAAAAAAGAGGGTTACAAATTGGTCCATGGCTTGGAGAGTTAAAAAAATTAGTAAAAACTCATTACAAATTTGATCCCCATAAAATATTAAAACCAAAAAATAAAAATTTAAAATTAACAGTGGACACACCCAGAGGAACCATTCCTATAGAAGAAGTCTTTCCCCTTCTGATAATCACAAAAGGTGAAAAAATTTCCTATGTTATGGATGTGGCACCAAAGGAAGAAAATATAAAAAAATTGATAAACTTCCTTCGACATTCTGACATACTCTTTTGTGAGGCTTATTTTCTTCATAAAGATATAGACAGAGCATTACAAAGAAATCATCTTACTGCTAAGATTGTTGGTGAAATTGCAAGAAAAGCAAAAGTAAGGGAGGTAAAAATTCTTCATATTTCTCCTAAATATATTGAAAATCCTCAAGAAGTTTACAAAGAGGTGGAGAGATCAAGACAAGGAATCTTACATCAATAATAGGAATAGGAGCAATTGTTTTAATTTCCATAATAAGCCTTTCAATAAGTGGATATTTTCTTTACCAAAATGCTGAGAGGGCTACAGAGGAATCCCTAAAAATGCAAGCCTTAGGAATAACTGTAGCTTTGAATAGTCTTATTCAAAATCTCAGCATAGAGAAATTGCAAACTGAAGGAATTACCATAATGTCTGAAATGTTAATTAATGAAAAATGGGAGGGAATTGCTTTTCTTGCCCTTTATGATAAAAAATCCAAAATTGTTCTTCACTCAAATCCAGCTTTAATAGGTAAAACTTCTGAAGAAATAGCCACAATAGTTCGGAGAGATACCCCTTTTTATCATAAGTTAACCCTTGGAACTGGTGAGGAGGTTTTTGTTTCTGATAATCTTATTAGAATTGGGAATGATCCCTATTTGATAAGAGTTGCCCTTCATATTTATCCTGCAGAAATCCTTCTAAGAACAACAAAAACTCACCTTATATTTGTTGGCTTTTCCATTTTATTAATAACATTTGCAGGCATACTGGCAATGGTTGTAATGGAAAAAATGTCTAAAATGCAAAGGAAAATGGAAGAACTGGAGAAGCTCTCTATGCTTACTAAAGTATTAGTTCATGAGATAAGAAATCCTCTTGGAAGCATAAAGGGATTTACTCAGTATTTAGCAAAAAAGATTAAGGATCCTCCCTTAAAACAATACACGGACATAATACTAAAAGAGAGCCTGAGGCTTGAAAGGCTATCAGATGAACTTTCTAACTATGCCCTACCTCACAAAATTAACATAACAGAGTTTGACATAAGAGAAGTATTCAATGAAATAATACTTAGTTTTCAAAATCTTAAAGATATAACTGTAAAAACTCACATAGAAAGTATCTTAGTAAAATCTGACAGAGATAAATTTAAACAAATAATTACAAATATCATTGAAAATGCTATTGATGCCGTTGCAGGAAGGGAAGAAAAAGTCATAAATGTAGAAATAAAAAAAATAATAAATGATAAAATAAAAATTGAAATAACCGATACAGGCATAGGAATGGATGGGGTAACTCTAAAAAAGGCAAAAGAAGCCTTCTTTACCACTAAATCTAAAGGTTCAGGTTTAGGGCTTGCCATTGTAGAAAAACTTTGTGAAACCTTAAAAATAGAACTAAAAATAAAAAGTAAAAAAAATATAGGAACCACAGTATGCTTAATAATGCCCGAATCCTTATAGTAGAAGATGATATATCTTTTGCTACCTTTTTAAAAACAATTCTTGAAGAAGAAAGCTACAGAGTAGAAGTATTTCATGATCCTGAGATTGCTTTGCAAGCTCTTAATGATTTTTCTCCTCATTTAGTAATTTCTGATTTAAAAATGCCAAAGATGGATGGAATAAGTTTTATCGATAAGGCAAGTAAAATATTACCCCATAAAAATTTTATAATCATCACTGCCTTTGGAAGCATCCCTTCTGCTGTAGAAGCAGTAAAAAAAGGAGCTATCGACTACATTACAAAACCTCTTCCATCACCTGAGGAATTTCTAAGTAAAATTGGAGAAATCCTTAAATCTCCAGTGCCCAAGAACTCTCTCCATAAAATTGATGATGAAATACCACAGGATATCCTCTTTGCTGGGATGGAAAACATATATAGAATAATTAATCAAGTAGCACCAACTGAAACTACTATCATACTTTATGGTGAAACAGGCACAGGGAAATCAGCTATAGCTAAAGTAATCCATAAAATGAGTAAAAGAAAAGGAGAATTTGTAGAGATAAACTGTGCCTCTCTTCCTGAATCTCTTATTGAATCAGAACTTTTTGGATATGAAAAGGGTGCCTTTTCAGGAGCTATAAAACAAAAACCTGGCAAAATAGAACTTGCCAAAGATGGTACCTTATTTCTTGATGAAATTGGAGAGCTTACACCTCTTGTTCAAGCTAAATTTTTAAGAGTCTTACAAACCAAGACTTTTGAAAGATTAGGAGGTCTACAAAGTATCAAAACCAATGCTCGTTTTATCACTGCTACAAATAAAGACTTAAAACAAATGGTAAAAGAGAAAAAATTCAGAGAAGATCTTTATTTTCGACTAAATGTTTTCCCAATAAAATTACCTCCCTTAAGAGACAGAAGAGAAGCAATAGTAAAAATTGCTGAATATCTAATAAAAAAAATTTCTATGAGAGTGGGAAAAGCAGTTAAAAAATTAGATAACAAATCGATAAATTTCCTTCAAACTTATTCTTTTCCAGGCAATATAAGAGAACTTGAAAATATTATTGAAAGAGCTATACTTTTATCAAATTCTGATAAAATTGAACTTAAAGCTGAAACAGACAGTGAAGTGCAAGCCAATGACCTTAAAACCTTAGAAAAAAAAGCCATTATTGAAGCACTAAAAAATTCTAAAGGCAATAAAAAGGAAGCTTCTCAAAATCTTGGAATCTCTCTAAGAACCCTTTATTATAAAATCAAAGAATATGGTATTGAGGAAAGTGATTACTTAATTTTTTGAGTAAACTTTTTGAAGTATCTCCCTACCTCCTCTGTTTAGCAACTCCTCTGCAAGCTCCTCACCAATTCTTTTGGCTTCCTCAAGAATAGAAGATTTAGAACTGAATGTATATTGTCTTGACCCTTTTATTAAATCTCTGTTTTCTTCAGGATCTCCTATCATTCCAACTATTTTTAAAAAATTATCCTCCAATCTGGCATGACAAGCAAGAGGTACCTGACAACCTCCACCCATAACTGATAAAAAAGCTCTCTCAGCATAAACACAAACCTGTGTTTCCCAGTGATTTAAAGGATTCACCAAATCATTAATAAAGTAGTCATCACTTCTTGTTTCTATACCAATAGCACCTTGACCTATAGCAGGAATCATTTCATCTATAGAAAGAATATTTTTGAATATATTTTCATAGCCCATTCTCTTGACACCCGCCAAGGCAAGAATAATTGCATGAAATTCTCCCTCTTTTAGTTTTCTAATTCTTGTATCCACATTACCTCTCAGAGGTTTTATCACTAAGTCTTTCCTTATATTTTTTATTTGAACCGTTCTTCTTAAACTGCTTGTTCCCACCAAAGCACCATCCAATAATTCCTTAAGAGACTCCCCATTTTTACTTATTAAGACATCTCTTGGATCTTCTCTTTCACATATGGCAGAGATATGTAATCCTAAAGGAATCTCTGTAGGAACATCTTTCATGCTGTGAACAGCTAAATGGATTCTTCCTTGGAGTAATGCTTCCTCTATTTCTTTCACAAATAATCCCTTACCTCCAATTTTTGCTAAAGGTGCATCCAAAATTTTATCTCCTGTGGTCTTTATCTTTTCTATTTCAATTTTTAAGCGGGGATAAAGAGATTCTAATCTTTCTTTTACCCAATTTGCCTGCCACAGGGCAAGTTTGCTTCCTCTTGTTCCTATTACAATCCTATTCTTCTTCATTTTCAAGACCGAATAACCTCCTAGCAGCTAAGATCAATGTTTCTTTCATTTCACAGTTATTTTTAAGAGCTACAGTGGGCTCATGCATTATTTTATTTATAATGCTGTAAGTTAAATACTCAACGGAATTTAAAATTTCAGGAGATAAATTTTTAAACTTAACTCTAAATTTTTCAAATTCCTCTTGCCTTATCTGTTCTGCCTTATTTCTAATGGAAACAATAACAGGAACAGTGCTTAAAGAATTTAACCATTGGAAAAATTTATCTGTCTCTTCATTAACTATTTGTAAAGCTTTTTCTGCTTCTTTTTTTCTCTCCAGCATATTTGAATCAACTACATCCTGTAGGTCATCAATATTGTAAAGATAAACATTATCAATGTTATTGCAATTAGGATCAATGTTTCGAGGTACTGATATATCTATTAAAAATATAGGTTTGTACTTTCTAAGAGACATGACTTCCCTAAGAACTTTTTCCTCAATAACGTAATTGGGAGCTGCTGTAGAGCATAGTACAATATCTACTTGAATAAGACTCTCTTTTAGCTTCTCGAAAGATGTAGCCTTTCCCTTAAAGAGTTTTGCTAATTCCTCTGCTCGCTCATAAGTTCTGTTCGTAACATAGATATCTTTGACACCACTCCCTATTAGATTTCTTATAGCCAGTTCTGCCATTTCACCAGCGCCAAGTAGCAAAACAGATTTAGTTGAGAGATCATCAAAAACTTTTTTTATTAAACCAACAGCTGCATAACTTACTGATACAGGATTCTCTCCTATTCTGGTTTCTTTCCTAACTCTTTTTGCAGTAAAAAGAGCACGGTTCATAAGATGATTGAATATGAGAGAGGTTGCTTTTTCAGATAAAGCAATTTCAAAAGCCTCCTTTACTTGCCCTGTAATCTGAGGTTCCCCTATTACCATTGAGTCTAAACTTGCTGAGACCTTGAAAAGATGCTCTACTGCCTCTCTGTCTCTATAAATATAAAGATATTTTTCAAAATCTTCAATTTCCATTTTATGAAAATCTGACAGAAACTTCTTAATGGAATTCTCCAAATGATTTTCTTCTTCTTCCATGTAGGTAAGACTACAGGATGATATTGATTTATAAGAATATACCTCCACTCTATTGCAAGTTGAAAAAATTAATGCCTCATGAACGCCACATCTGTTGAGTAAGTATCTTAAACCCTCTCTAATAAGTTCCTTATTATTGAAAGCTAATCTCTCTCTTATTTCCACAGGCGCTGTTTTATGATTTAATCCTACAACAATTAAGTTCATAATGGTTTATGAAAGCTCTCAGTCAATAGATTTATTCCAAAAAATCCGACGATTAAAAGAAGAAAGGCAAAGATAGTAAGATAGGCAGCCTTCTTCTTTCTCCAGTCACTCTTTACTCTTAAATAAAAGATTGATAAGTAAACTAACCATGTTAAAAAACTCCATATTTCCTTGGGATCCCAAAGAAATCCTAACAAAGAAAAATATTTAACAAAACCTACAATTAATGCTAATGTATAAATAGGAAAGCCCCACCATATGAGACGATAATTTAATTTATCAAGAATTTCAAGGCTTGGAATTATACTGACAGGTCCTCCCAATTTTTTAATCTTTATAGCTCTCTCTTGAACTAAATAGAGAATGCTAAAAACAAAGGCTAAACTGAACAGAGCAATACCAAAAACAGCCAATAGTGCATGGATACCTATCCAAATATTTTTTAACTCTGCCTTTAAAATAGGAACATTTCGCGGGAAAAAAGCACTAATAAACATAAAAGAAAAAGTTAGTATAATATTAAAATTAATAATTTCAACTTTACTGGAAAAGTAAATAAGAAAAGTTACAAGCAAGATACACCAAGCAAAAAAAGAATTTGCTTCATGCATGGAGAAAATTGGTACTTGTCCAGTCTTAAAGTATCTGAAGAAAAAATAAATTAAATGGAAAATAAAACCACATAAACTTAAAATTAATATTACCCTGTCAAAATCTTGCTTTTTTCTAATAATACCCACAAAACTTAAAAGGGAAGCGGCAAAATAGAAAGTAAGTGCTAATTCAAAAAAAATAGTTCCCATTAAAAGCAACCAAGTTCACATTTCTTAATTTTTATTTTAAGTTCATTAGCCATTCTTCCTACTTCAATATAGGGAACCCTTAATTCTTCAGCAATTTTTCTTGCTTCTGAACAGGAGATTCTTCCATCATTAGTTCTCTCTTTTAATAACTTCTCAATTAGTTTTTTTTGTTGAACTTCTTCAATCTTTGACATAATTTCCTCCACTTTATAGTCCTTCTCTATTATTATATCAGCTATATCAAGGACATCCTTTCCAGAGGGCTTAATTTGCTCTGTCATATCTCCCTTAAAAAATATTATAACATCAGGTTGCATAAATCTTACTAAAGAATTACCTTCCATTATAATTATCGTCTCTCTGAAAGAAGGGATGGATAAGGGAAGCTCATGCTTCAATCTTTCACTTAAAATTTCCAATTCCTTTCGAGGAGATTGAACCCAATAGACATAATCTGCTCCTGCTCTTTTCATTCTTTCTGTATCTTTACCGAATTGTTCTATTAACTCAGAGTTTTTGGTAATACGTGTTATTTGATTAGTTTTAGTATATTTTATTGCTACTATGATGAGATTTTTATATCTTCTTTTAACAAATCTTATAAAATTCTCTATAAAAGTAGTTTTCCCCAATCCACTTATGCTTGAAGTTACTCCTATACTTAAAGGGAAAATCACAATGATATAGTTTTCAATATTTTAATATTTTTTTCAACATCTCAGTTGTAACGTTCTGATCGTTAAAAGTTTACTCTCTACAAGTATGCCTTATAATTTCATGGCAAAGGTGATGGAGCATCATAAGCATCCTGGCGTTACAAATCTTTCATTGTTATTGCCAAGGCTTTCTCTCTAAGTTTTTGAAAGATTGGGAAAGAAGCCGAAGTAAGCAACCGAAGTAGTGCGAAGAAATTTCCTCTTTTTGCAATACCATAAATTAGATAGGGCTAGATTGCTTCTTAAGCCTAAAGGCTTATTCCTAATCCCTGTAAAACAAGCTCTACATGATTAATTTGTGTTATCTGACTATTCTTCCTAAGCAGAGAGCTTCAGCAGCTATTCCTTCTTGTCTGCCTATGAAACCCATTTTTTCGTTTGTTTTTGCTTTAATGTTTATATTAATTCCCAAACTACCTATTCTCTCCTGCATCTCTGGTATATAGGGAGAAAGTTTTGGCTTTTCAGCAAAAATTGTGCAATCTATCCATAGTGGTTCCACCTTAGCCCTATTTAGTATTTCGAGGGTCTTTTCAAGTAAAATAAGGCTTGAAATGTCTCTATATTGGGAATCTGTATCGGGAAAGTGTCTTCCAATATCACCAAGTCCAGCACAACCTAAAAGGGAATCGATTATAGCATGTATAAGTACATCCGCATCGGAGTGACCTTTAAGTCCCTTATGGTATGGTATTGTTACTCCTCCAATTATTAGTTTTCTACCTTCTTCAAAAGGGTGACTATCGTAACCAATTCCAACTCTTAACCCCCTAAAATCAAAATAATTACCGGTCATGAATGCCTCCATTTTTTTTAGATCATAGGGTGTAGTTATCTTTATATTTTTCGGATCTCCTTCCACTACCATTACTTTTCCACTATATCTTTCCACCAGAGAAGCATCATCGGTTCCGTAGTAATTTTCCTCATAAGCTTTTTCATAGGCTGAAAGAACTCTCCTGTACCAAAAAACTTGTGGAGTCTGAATCATTCTTAAAACATCTCTATTTAAAGTTCCACCTACCATATTTCCAGACCTTATCCATTTTACAGTATCAGTTATGGTGGTGCTTGGTATAACACCATCAACAGAGGGAGTAAGGCTTTGGAGAACCCTTTTTACTAAATCTTCATCAATGAGAGGTCTGGCAGCATCGTGAATTAATACTATGTCAGTATCCTCCGAAAGACTTTTCAAAGCATTATAGACGGAGTCTTGTCTTTCCTTACCACCTTCAATGATTGATTTAACTTTTTTAATGTTAAATTTTTTAAGATAATAATCCACAGTTTCAAAAAGTTCTTTGCGAGTAACTAAACAGATGTTGTGGATTTCTTTAAGTTTTTCAAAAGGTTTTATTGCCCGAATAAAAATAGGAATATCTTCTACAGAAATAAGTACTTTATCAGAAGAACCGAATCTTTTACCTAAGCCTGCTGCTACTATGATTGCCTGAATTTTCATTTATAAAGTATTTTACCATTTAAGACTCTGCTGCTTCCCCTCTTCTCTAATCGCTATATATTTTCTTACCAATTCTTCTTACTAATAAATTGAACCCTACTATATGTGAAATTTTTAAACAGTAAACACACAAAAAAGGAATATAATTGACTGAAAAGAAGCAAAAATTTTAAACTAATATTTCTAAATATACTCATGCTGGAGGAGACCATCTAAAAATGGAAAATAAGTTGTTAAAAATTGCTATACCAAAAGGTAGCTTACAGGAATCAACCTTGAAACTTTTTAAGAAAGCAGGATTTAATATACATGTATCCCACAGGTCTTATTATCCAATTATTGACGATGAAGAGCTCTCTTGTATGTTACTAAGAGCACAGGAAATTCCGATTTATGTAGAAGAAGGCTATCTTGATTGCGGACTTACAGGGTATGACTGGATTCTTGAGCAAAATGTTGATGTGGTTGAAGTAGCAGAGCTTAAATACGCAAAAGAAGGATTTAGACCAGTGCGATGGGTAATAGCTGTTCCAGAAGACTCTCCAATTAAAAGTTTAGAAGATTTACAAAACAAAAGAATAGCTACAGAATTAATGGGCTATACAAAAAGATATTTGAAGTCAAAAGGGATTAAAGCAGAAGTTTACTTCTCCTGGGGAGCTACTGAGGTAAAACCTCCTTATCTTGCTGATGCTATTGTAGACTTAACAGAGACGGGCAGTTCTCTGAAAGCAAATAAACTTAGAGTAATTGAAACTATACTAGAGTCTACAACCCGCTTTATTTCAAATAAAAACTCTTGGAAAGATCCTTGGAAAAAGAAAAAAATGCAAAACATTGCAATGCTTCTTCAGGGTGCTCTTCTGGCAGAAGAAAAAGTAGGTTTAAAAATGAATGTACCAAAGGACTCTTTGAAAAGGGTGTTAAGCTTATTAAATTCTTTACATTCTCCCACCATATCTCAACTTTATGATGAAAATTGGTATGCCTTAGAAGTTATAATAAATGAAAAGAAAGTAAGAGAACTTTTACCAAAATTAAAGGATGCTGGAGCATCAGGTTTTGTTGAATATCCATTAAATAAAGTAATTCCTTAAGGAGGTGTTCTCTATGTATGCCGTTATAGAAAAAGGTGGCAAACAATATAAGGTGAAGGAAGGAGATGTTTTAATATTAGACAAATTAAATCTTGAACCAGGTCAAGAAGTAGTATTTGACAGAGTCCTGTTATTGAATTCAGGAAAAGAGATTAAAGTTGGAAACCCTTACCTTGAAGGTTTAAAAGTAAAGGCAAATGTAATTGGGGAAGAAAAAGCAAAAAAAGTTATGATTTATAGACCTCCTTCAAAAAAGGCAATCAAAAAACTAAAGGGACATAGACAGTGGTATACGAAAGTAAAAATTAATGAAATTATAGGAGGATAAAATGGCACATAAAAAAGGAGTTGGAAGCTCTAGAAATGGTAGAGACAGTAAAGCAAAGAGATTAGGCGTAAAAAGATTTGGTGGACAGTTTGTTAAAGCAGGCAATATTCTTGTCAGACAAAGAGGAACAAAATTCCATCCAGGAGCCAATGTAGGAGTTGGCTCAGATTATACCCTCTTTGCTCTAATTGATGGGGTTGTTAAGTTTGAAAGAAAAGATAAACAGAGACTTAAAGTAAGCGTCTATCCTCTTGAGCAACCTGCCCAATAATACTTAGGGGGTGTTTAAAAACACCCCTTTTTATCTAACTATGAAATTCATTGACTATGTAAAAATATTTATAAAAGCTGGTGATGGCGGAAGAGGTTGCATTAGCTTCCGGAGGGAAAAATATGTACCAAAAGGGGGTCCTGATGGAGGTGATGGTGGTAAAGGTGGCGATGTAATAATTAAAGCCTCCTCTGAACTGCATACACTAATTGACCAGAAATATCAAAAAACTTATAAAGCTCAAAGGGGAGAACATGGAAAAGGAAGCAATAGAAAAGGTAAGGATGGCGAAGATCTTATAATAAAGGTACCCTTAGGAACTGTTGTAAAAGATGGTGACACAGGAGAAATTTTAGCTGACCTTGATGAAGAAGGTAAAGAATTCATTGCTGCCAAAGGTGGAAAGGGCGGACTCGGAAATGCCCATTTTGCTACTCCTACAAATCAAGCTCCCAGAT
Organism: uncultured bacterium; assembly: GCA_937998865.1. GTDB lineage: Bacteria > Nitrospirota > Thermodesulfovibrionia > Thermodesulfovibrionales > Thermodesulfovibrionaceae > Thermodesulfovibrio. The sequence continues at coordinate 29,855 of CALLBR010000025.1, read as the reverse complement.
TTGCCCAACCTGGAAAAAAAGGCGAGGAAAAAACTCTTATACTTGAACTGAAATTACTGGCAGATGTAGGACTAATAGGCTTACCTAATGCAGGTAAGTCTACTTTAATCTCGGTAGTAAGTTCTGCAAAACCAAAAATTGCTGATTATCCTTTTACCACTCTTGAGCCTGTCTTAGGAGTTGTAAAATACGGAGACTCCAAAAGCTTTGTAATGGCAGATATTCCAGGATTAATTGAAGGAGCTCATAAAGGAGCAGGATTAGGACATCAATTCCTAAGGCATATTGAAAGAACATCCCTTTTACTCCATCTTGTTGATATTTCAGATCACCACCAAAGTGATCCAGTGCAAGACTTTGAAAAAATTCAGAGAGAGCTTTCACTTTATAACCCAGCCCTTACTAAAAAACCTTTAGCAGTAGTGGGGACAAAAATAGATTTGGCAAAAGAAGGCAAAAGACTTAAGCGATTAGAAGAATATTGCAAAAAAAAGGGTCTTGATTTTTTCCCTATAAGTGCTGTAAAAAAAGAAGGAATCAATAAACTCATAAAATATTTAGCAGAAAAAGTAGGAAGAAGATGAGAATAGTTGTAAAAATTGGAAGCAATCTTTTAACTGATAAATCAGGAAGAATAAATAAAAGAAGAATTCACTCTTTTGCCAGAGAAATTTCAGAATTGAGTAAAAATTCTTATGAAATTGTTATGGTCTCTTCAGGAGCCATTGCTTCAGGCTTAAAAAAATTAGGATTAAAATCTAAACCCAAGGAAATAAGAAAAAAACAAGCCACTGCTGCAGTGGGACAACCTTTACTAATGTGGATGTATGAGCAATACTTTCTCAAATACAAAAAACATATAGCCCAAATTCTTCTTACCAGAGATGATCTTAGTGACAGAATAAGATACATAAACGCTAAAAACACTATTTTAACTCTTTTAGAAATGGGAGTTATTCCCATAATAAATGAAAATGATACCGTAGCAACGGATGAAATTAAATTTGGAGATAATGACCAACTGGCAGCCTTAGTTTCAGGTCTTATTGAAGCAAATAAATTAATCATTCTCTCTGATGTAGAGGGACTATACACAGCAGATCCCAAAAAAGATCCTGAAGCAAAAATTATAAAACGGGTAAAGGAATTTTCTAAAGAATTAGAATCTTTAGCAAAACCTACCTCTACAGGTTTTGGAACAGGAGGTATGTATTCAAAAGTTATTGCAGCAAAAAAAGCAACATCTTTTGGAATTCCCGTTCACATTGTTAATGGTAGAAAATACGGTAACATAACAGCCATACTTCAAGGAAAAGAGATAGGAACCTTTTTTGAGCCTACAAAAGATAGAGTAACCTCAAGGAAAGGATGGATTGCCTACGCTACCAGGGCAAAGGGAACTCTCCATATTGACGAAGGGGCTGTAAAAGCTCTTCTAAAGAATGGTAAAAGTCTCCTTCCCTCTGGAATTAAAAAAGTAGAGGGCGAATTTGACATATCTGATGCTGTTTATTGCATTGATGAACAGGGACAAAGAATAGCTAAAGGACTTGTCAATTACTCCTCTTGCGAAATAAAACTAATAAAAGGGAAAAAATCCTCTGAAATAGAAAAAATCCTTGGCTATAAATACTCTGACGAGGTAATCCATAGAGACAATCTAGTTATTCTGATTTAATTTTTTCTTTCCTTTATAATGAAAAAAAGTCCTCTAAATGTCTTTTACAATGCCAAAAAATTCTCGTATTATCTTATTCCCTATTAATTAATCATTCTTTAAGGGATCAAAGAACCTCTGTGATTAAAGATAATCTCTTAAGAGTCTCCTTTTTTTCTTGCCTTCCAATCTTTGCCTCCTCTATAGCTTTTTTCATTACATCAATGGTTCTATCATAAATTTTTATGTTAACAGGATAAGGAATTTTATCTTTTCCTCCATGAGCAAAACTAAACTTTGCTGGATCTTGATAACTAAGTGGAGCCCCATAAATTAATTCTGAGGTAAGAGCAAGGGCTCTTAAGGTTTTAGCTCCTAATCCTCTCGTCAATAAAAGACTCTCAAAATCGCTGGGATGACTCTCATAGGTCTTTAGCAAAATTTTACGAAGATTTTCATAATTCAAGTCTTGTAAAGTTATTTCATGTCTGGCTGGTAAAGAGAGATGATTAATTTTTATGAGTTCTTTTAATATTTTATCAGGATTATATTTTGCTATCTCAACAGTAGTCTCTCTGAGTCTTTTTGCCTCCTTTGCAGTAAAATTTAGAGTTTTGGTTCTAACATCACAGCATACTGCATAATGGGGTTCCTCTACAAAGCTTCTCATAGTAAAACTTAGCCAATGATATCTTCTTGCTCTTTTTATACTCTCATTCATTCCTTGTTGAATAACGCACCAGTCTCCTTTAGTAGTAAAAAAGATGGAATGATGATATAAATTAAAGCCGTCTTGTATTGCCACATTGTCCACCTTTGCTGTAAGTTTACTTACATAAATGAAAATATTAGGATCAAATCCTTCTTTTTCAGCAAATTTAATAATTTCGTTAGGAGTCTGAAGGGCAACTTTTGCTTTCCCTCCTGCCACAAACAAACCTAAATCCTTTTCCATTCCTTTAATTCCCTCTTTTATAGCTCCTGTAACAGTGGTAGTAACGCCACTGCTATGCCAATCAAAGCCTAAAAGACATCCAAGAGATTGAAACCAGAAAGGGTCTGATAGTCTCCGTAATAATTCTTTAGTTCCAAATTCAATAATCATTAATTCAATTATGGCTTTTGAAAGAGCTTTCATTCTCTGGAAAAGCCACTGAGGAGCTTTCCCTCCATGGAGAGGTAATGTAGCAGTACCAATCTTTAACATAGACTATTTTAACAAAATTGATTTAAATTTAAACTATGAGAAAAATTAAGCTTATCATTCAATACGATGGTACAAATTATTTGGGATGGCAAAGACAAAAACAAGGTCAAACAATACAGGCTCAAATAGAGGAGGCTCTTAGCACGATTTTTAGAGAAAAAATTACTATTCGAGGAGCTGGTAGAACGGATGCTGGTGTTCATGCTTTAGGACAAGTAGCAACTTTTACAAAAGATCTAACTTTTCCCATTGATAACCTTAAAAAGGCACTAAATGCGCTACTTCCAGCTGATATACAAATTATTCAAATTGAAGAGGTAGAGGAGAATTTTCATCCCCAGTATTCTGTAAAGAAAAAATCATATGTGTACTATATTTGCTGCGATGAATACTGTAATCCCTTTCTTCAAAAATATGTATGGCATTATAAGAGGCCTATTGATCTATCTTTAATGAAAGAAGCAAAAGAACTCTTTTTAGGAACAAAAGATTTTTCAGCTTTCTCAGGAAGCACGGAAGTAAAGAACAAAATAAGAACGGTTTATAACCTTACAGTAGAATTCTCTGATAGCCTTTGCTTCCTTGATATGAACTGGAAAGGTTCCTTTATTAAATTCAGAATTGAAGCTAATGGATTTTTAAAATACATGGCAAGAAACATAGTAGGATGCTTATTGGATATAGGCAGAAATGCTCTCCCTTTGGGAGAATTAAAAAAGGCTTTTGAAGAGGGAAGGAGACCTAATCCCTTAACTACAGCTCCTCCCCAAGGTTTGTTCCTTGAAAAAATTATATATTAACCTTCCTCTGATTCAAGCTTCTCCATCATCTCAATTTTTTCTTGACAATCCCTACAGTAAATGGCAAAGGGCATAATCTTTAATCTTTCCTCTACAATCTCGTCTCCACACATTTCACATATACCGTAAGTACCTTCTTCAATTTTTCTTAGGGCTTCTTCTATTTTCTTTAAAATATCTCTATGAGTGCTAAGTTGTTTTAAACTTATATCCTCTGATAAATCTATGGCACTTAAATCAGCATCGTCCATAACTGCCTCTACAATTTGTCTTTTTTCTCCTGTTTGAAATTTCTTCATCTCCTCTTTTGCTTCTTGAAGTATTTGTTCTCTCATCTTGTTCAGCATCTTTTTAAGTCTATCTTTTCTTTCACTGTCAATTTTCATTATATCTAAACCTCCATTATCTCTTTCTCTTTTTGCTCAAGAATTTGATCTACCTTTTCAATAAAAGAATTTGTTATCTTTTGAATTTCCTCTTGGAGTCTTCTTGAATCATCCTCACTTAATTTTTTATCCTTCTCTGCCTTTTTAATCTCTTCGATAATATCTCTTCTAATGTTTCTTATGGCAACTCTTGCTTCCTCTGCTCTTTTCTTTACTACCTTTACAAGCTGTTTTCTTCTCTCTTCTGTTAAGGGCGGAATGTTTATTCTTATGATTTTTCCATCATTGATAGGAGTTAGTCCCAGATCAGATTTCATGATAGCTTTTTCTATTTCATTAATCATTTTTTGTTCCCAAGGTTGAATTGTTATTGTTCGCGGTTCTGGAATTCCTAAGGTTGCTACTTGATTGAGAGGTAATAAGCTACCGTAATACTCAACCTTTATGTTATCAAAAATAGATAGAGAAGCCCTTCCTGTTCTAAAAGATGCAAGATCTTTTTTAAATACCTCAACAGCTTGATTCATTTTTTCATTAGCTTTCTTCTTGAATTCCTGCATCATCTCTCACCTCTTTTAAAACTATACTCCCTATTTTTTCTCCTAAAATTATTCTTTTAAGACTGTCTTCTTGTTTAATGTTGAAAACTACAATAGGAAGATTATTATCCATGCAAAGAGTAATTGCTGTAGAGTCCATTACCTTCAAGGAATCCCTAATTACATCCATATAGGTTAAAGTATCAAATTTTCGAGCTTTAGGATCTTTTACTGGATCAGAAGAGTATATACCGTCCACTTTTGTTCCTTTGAGAATTACATCTGCACCGATTTCAATAGCCCTCAAAGCTGCAGCAGTGTCAGTGGTAAAGTAAGGATTGCCTGTACCTGCTACAAATATTATTACTCTGCCTTTTTCAAGATGTCTGATAGCCTTTCTCCTTATGTAAGGCTCAGCAAGTTCTCTCATTTCAATAGCTGATTGAACACGCGTATTTACACCTATTTTTTCAAGAGCATTTTGAAGAGCAAGGCCATTAATGACAGTAGCTAACATTCCCATATAGTCTGCAGTAGCTCTCTCTATACCTTGCTCTGCAGCCTCTACACCTCTGAAGATATTTCCTCCCCCTATAACTATAGCAATCTGTATTCCCAAATCAAAAGCTTTTTTTACTTCTGTAGCCATATAGTTCACTGTATAAGGGTCAATACCATAACCTTTCTCTCCCATTAAAGCTTCGCCACTTAACTTCAGAAGCACTCTTGAATAAATAGGTTTATTCACTCTGACCTACCTGAAACCTGACAAATCTTCTTACTACAATGTTTTCTCCAAACTTAGCAATTTTTTCTGTAATTAGATCACTTATTTTTCTCTCAGGTTCTTTGATAAAAGGTTGATTTAGTAAACACATCTCTTCAAAAAATTTTTCAAGCTTTCCTTCAATAATTTTTTCCACCACCTGCGGAGGTTTATTCCCTTTAATTTGAGCTTTATATATTTCTTTTTCTTTTTCGATTACCTCCTGAGGAATATCCTCCTTACTTATGTATTGAGGATTGGATGCAGCAATATGCATAGCAATATCTTTGGCAAGTTGCTTAAATTCCTCATTTCTGGCAACAAAATCTGTTTCACAATTAAGTTCAAGCATTACTCCAATTTTATCCATATGAATGTAAGAGGCTATTATGCCTTCCGAGGCTGTTCTTCCTGCTTTTTTCTGAGCTGTAGCAAGACCTTTCTGTCTTAAGTATTCTATTGCTTTATTAAAATCTCCACCAGATTCTTCAAGGGCTTTTTTACATTCCATCATACCTGCCCCTGTTTTCTCTCTTAATTCCTTAACCATCTGAGCAGTTATGGCCATCTTCTTTCCTCCTTTATTCTTCTATTAAATCATCCATTGCTTTTTGATACTCCTCTTCTTGGAGTATCTTCTCCTTTATTGCAGCCTTTTCGGCTTCTTCTTCTATTTTCTTAATAAATATTTCTTTACCCTCCAAGACAGCATCTGCCATTTTTGAAGTTATCAGTTTTATTGCTCTTATAGCGTCATCATTACCAGGAATGACATAATCCACTAAATCAGGATCACAGTTTGTATCAACAATTGCCACGATGGGTATATTAAGTTTGATAGCCTCTGCTACTGCTATTTTTTCCTTTTTTATATCAACTATAAAAATAGCCTTAGGAAGCTCCATCATATCTTTAATTCCTATAAGATTTGCTTCTAGTCTTTGCCTTTCCTTTTCTAATTTGGCAATTTCTTTTTTAGTGTGCAGATAAAGTGTCCCGTCTTCTTTCATTTGCTCTATTCTCTGCCATTTCTCAACACTTTTTCTAACCGTTGAGAAGTTTGTAAGCATACCACCAAGCCAGCGATTATTTATGTAATAAACACCTGCTCTTTTTGCTTCTTCAGCGATGGATTCTTGAGCTTGTTTCTTGGTTCCTACAAAAAGTACACCTTCTCCCCTTGAAGCCACTTCCTTAAGAAACTCATAGGCTTCCTCAATGGCTTTTACTGTTTTCTGAAGGTCAATAATATGAATTCCATTTCGCTCTGCAAAAATATACTTTTTCATTTTAGGATTCCAGCGTTTCACTTGATGTCCGAAATGAGCCCCTGCTTCCAACAGTTCTTTCATTGTCACTACTGCCATAAAAATACCTCCTTTTTGGTTTTAGCCTCCGCCCCTTTCCCTTTAACCCTTTCGGGACCATCAGAGAAATTAAGGAGCGTGTGATATTATGAAGGTCAAAGACCTTTTATACTTAAGTTTTCAATTTATCATATCTTGCTAATCCTTTTCAATGGTTTTAACCTGATCTTTTGTTTTTTTAGCCTTTAAAAGAGCTAAATCAACCTTCTTAAAAAACTCTTTATGATTCTTATAAAATTTAAAATGTTCACCCTTACTTATACATCCAACTCCTGCACTTAATGTCAATCTTTCCTTTTTATAAAGCTTTTTTAACTCTTCTTTGATTCTTTCAGTAAAGGAAGTAGCTCCTTCTAGGCTAGAACCTATTATTAGACAGGCAAATTCATCTCCTCCAATTCGAGCACAAATATCTTCCTTACGAGAAAAATTAATTAAAATTTTACCCAAAAGCTTTAGACATCTATCTCCCTCTAAATGACCATATTTATCATTTATATACTTCAATCTGTCTAAATCTATTAAAATTAGGCAGAAGCTGTTTCCATATCGAATAAACCTTGAAAATTCCTCTTCTAATCGCTGGAAAAAATATTTTCTATTGTAAAGACCTGTTAAAGGGTCCGTTATGGATGTTTTATAAAGTTTAATATTGGCTTTATGCAGCTCTATAGTCTTTTTCTCCACCTCTTTTAATAATTTGGCATTAAAGTTTGCTTTTTCTTGATAAAAATTAAATAAATTAATGAGAGAAGAAAAGAGATTTGAAAGAAAAATTAAGAAATAGATGGAATTCTCAGGGAAAGCATTTTCAATGGCATGAGAAAAATTAAGAACTCCGATAATTCTATCTTTTTCTCTTAATGGTACAGCAAGTAAACTCTTAATAGGCAATGTAGATAGGCTTTTATTAAACCTTTCATCTAATTGAGTATTGGGTATGTATATATATTTTTTTAACTTAAATGCCTCTCCTGAAACAGAATTATTTATAGGAAATTTTTTAATTTTAAAGTCTTCGTACTTTATCTTGCCAGATGCTACTTTTAATAAAAGATAATTCCATCTGGCATGCTTTTCCATATATGAAATATTCTCAATGGGCAATAATTTTGCAAATTCATCTAAGGCAAATTTTAGGAAATTATTTAATTTTTTATACTTTTCTTCATATATTTTTTGGATTAATAAATTTACCAAAGCTATTATTCGAAGATTAAACTCTGAATTACAGCTAATTTCCTCGTAAAGGTTAAATAGATTTTTTTCTAAGCTTAAGTTCTTATCTATAGATTCCTTGATTAAGTTTTTTAAGGCTTCATCATTGGTTTTTTCAAAGTCTGAAATTTTTAATTTTTTTGCTATTTCTTCTAAAAACTGTCTCATATAATATTTATCCTTTCTAATGTTAATTCTGACTTTATAGTATTGATTAGCTCCTCTATTTCTGGTAAAGTTAAAATACTATAAACTCCTAATTCATAAAAAACTGACTCATTAGCTCCATTGTAGACAGCATACCCACTTTTTTCAGCAACATAATTTGCCAAATGAATAATGGCGATATTTTTTCTGTTCTTATTATCTAACTTTCCCGGGTCTTCGTGATGATATAAAATTACTTCACCAATATCCTCAGGCAATCCCCACCATTCAGATAGCCATTTACCAATAATGGAATGGTCTAAATCTATGACTTCATTTTCTGCTTCTAGAATATGTTTCCCACTTAAAACTAAATTTTCAATTTTAATATAGGCTTCATAATACAGATAATGGAGTGCAAATAATCCTAAGTCATGTAATAAACCTGCTGTAAAAACAGTTTCATTTATTTCCTCATAGTTATCTAAAATTTCTGATGATATGTATTTACTTATTACTCCTGTAGCAATTGAGTGTCTGAATAGTTTTCTGTATGTGAGTTCTTTCTCTCCTAAGGGTTTAAAAAGACTAAATATAGATACGCTTAAAGCAACATTTTTGAGGTTATTAAAACCTATTTTTAAAAGGGCATCTCTAATATTTGTTATTGGTCTTGAATATCCAAGGCAGATTATATTTGCTATACTTAAAACCTTAGATAGAATGGGAGGGTCTTTCTCAATAATGTTAATTAATTCATCAAGGTGAGTGTTTTCTCTATCAGTCAAATGTAAAATTTTGTTTGCTGAATGAGATAAGGTAGGTAATTTTTTCAGCCTCTGGATTTCAATTCTAATTTTATCTATTTGCTTATTCATAAAAATTTCCTATTAATATAAAATATAATCTATGAACATAGCAATGGATTTTTTAAAAAATTTTTCTGATATTATTGGACTCATTGCAGGTATCATTACTACCTCTGCATTAGTGCCCCAAGCCATAAAAATATACAGAAGTAAATCTGCAAAGGACATATCCCTTACCATGTTTGTATTTCTTGCCATCGGAATTGCCTTATGGTTTATATATGGATTAATTTTAAAAGAAATTCCCCTCATATTAGCCAATTTTGTCTCCTTACTTCTCACTTTTTCCATAATATTGATGAAAATCAAATATGGTTAGTGTCAAACTCTATTCATAACTTTAGCAAACTGATATACTTTTGTAATTACTTCAGCAAAAGCTTGAAAATTAAGAGACTGAGGTCCGTCAGAAAAAGCCTTTTCAGGTTGTGGATGCACCTCCATCATTAGGCCATCAGCACCAGCAGCCACTGCAGCGCAAGCCATAGGTCCTACATACTTGGCATAACCTGTTGCATGAGAAGGATCAACAATTATGGGTAGATGAGTCTCTTCTTTAAGAACAGCTACAGCTGATAAATCAAGTGTATTTCTTGTAGCTGTCTCAAAAGTTCTAATACCTCTCTCACATAAAATAACATTCATATTCCCCTCACTTAGTATATATTCGGCGCTCATAAGCCATTCCTTAATAGTCATGGACATGCCTCTTTTAAGAATTACAGGTTTTTTAGCCTGGCCCACTCTCTTTAAAAGCTCAAAATTTTGAGCATTACGAGTTCCAATCTGAAGTATGTCCACATATTCACTTACAAGGTCCACATGTTCAGGATTTACAACCTCCGTCACTACCGGCATGCTTGCAATCTCCCCAGCTGTTTTAAGAAGTTTTAATCCTTCTTCCCCAAGTCCCTGAAAGGAATAGGGAGATGTTCTTGGTTTATAAGCACCTCCTCTTAAAATATGAGCTCCATAAGCTTTAACTGTCTTGGCTGTGTGAATAATTTGTTCCTCCTTCTCTATGGCACAGGGACCAGCAATGATGATAACCTCTTTACCTCCTATTAAAATATCTTTTACAGAAACAACTGTTTTTTCCTTTTTTACTTCCTTAGATGCTAACTTATAGGGTTTTAATATTGGAATAACTGCCTCAACTCCCTCCATGACCTCTAAACTTTGAAGAATAAATTTGCCTCTTTCATCACCTACAGCTCCAATTACATTTCTTGTAGCGCCATAAATTACATGAGGTTTATAGCCTAGCTCTTCAATTTTGGATATAACCTCCTTTAGCTGTAATTCTGTTGCTTCTGGTTTCATAACTATTACCATAACTAAAGCCTCCTTGAATTGATTTTTAAAAAATAAAAAAGCAGACAAATCATAGGGGCTATATCTGCCCCTGACTTGCCTGCTTTTTTATATTAAGCCAGACTAAACTGCCAGAGGCAGATTAGTTAAAATAAAAACTAAAATAGAGAAAATAATTACAAATTTTCATTTATTTACTCCTCCTTTTATCGGGGTGAGAGGATTTGAACCTCCGACACCACGGTCCCGAACCGTGCGCGCTGCCAGACTGCGCTACACCCCGAACTTCATATATTATAACATTCCGATTATTCCATATTGTCTGCCTGCTTTTTTCCCTTCTAATCTATAAGAAGCGAAATTATCTGAATTACAATAAGTACAAAGGGAAGATATCCAAATATTGCCTTCCATAATATCCCTTGATAAAGCCTGTAATTTATTTGCTATTGTAAGGTCCACATGCCTTTTACCATTATGACAAAAAATAAATTCTTCAGAAGAGGTTTGCTTTTGCAAAGCATCAATAACTTCATGGCCAACTTCATAGCAACAACCTCTTATACTGGGTCCCATAGCAATTAAGATATTTTTGGGATTACATTGGAAATTCTCTACCATGCTGTCTATTGCATTTTTTAAAATTCCCTTTGCTGTACTTCTCCATCCAGCATGAACAGCAGCTATAACCCTCTGCACCTTATCAAATAAAAGAATAGGTACACAATCAGCTACTTTAACAGCTAAGAACACTCCTCTTTTTTTTGTTATTACTCCATCGGCAACCTCTGGATTTCTATCATCCATAAGTATTGTAACCCTTTCAGTGTGTTTTTGAATTGGCAAATATACTTTGTATTTCTCTGAAAATTTTATGAGATCAAAATTTTTATCAGTAAAAAAGGAAATCACACCATGATTATTTAGATTTTCTGGATATATGATACCTCTCATTTTTAATATTTTACATTAAACCCTTACTTTTGAGATAATTAATTTATGGCAGTGAACTTTAAGTATATGGTAACAGAGATACCCCCAAAGGAAGGTTTAGTTATGGTTCCTACGGAGAGACTTCAAACAGGTATTGCTCTTCCCTTTAATGTTTACATTAAAGACAATAATGTGATAAAAAAAATTTTTAATAAAGGTAATATTCTAAACTCCATATTCCTTGGAATTCTCAAAGACAAAGGAATTAACAGTGTTTATATAGATAAGGGAGAGATAAAAAGTTTAGAGTTATACCTTACTCAAAAAAAACCTAAAAGAAAAATTCAGGACATTAAGATTGCCTTTAGTAATTATTCCTTTTTTAAAGAGAAACATCATCAGATTGAAAAAAGACTAATTTTACCAAACTCAAAGGTTAATTTTTCCATTTACAATCTTAAGGGTTTTGAGCTAAAAAAAATAGTAAATGCCACAATTGATAATCATGTTACCATAGAATCTAATCTTTTAGAATTAGATGGAGATTTTCTAATTGAAGATAAGGACATACCACTTTATGAAGAATATATAAAAAATCTTCCTGAACTTTTAAAGAGGGAAAATTTATCTGAAGAGGATAAGAGAATTCTTAATAATTTATTATTGAAGGAAAACTCCAAAACCCTTATGAAAGAACTACTAAAAGAGCCTCGCAGTGGTGAGAAAATCAAAAAAGTTAATGAGTTGGTTGATAACATTATAAACAAAATAATAGAAGAGCCTGAATCAATATATGGCTTACTTACCCTTAAGGGCTATGATTATTATACCTACACTCATAGTATAAATGTAGGAGTTCTTGCAATAGGTTTAGGGATTCAAATAAAGATGGATAAAGATAGTATTCACAAGCTTGGAGTAGGAGCAATTTTACATGATTTAGGAAAAGCAGAGATTCCTCATGAAATATTAAACAAACAAGGGAAACTAACAGATACTGAATATCAGATAATCAAACAACATGTAATAAGAGGCTATAACATACTAGAAAACAATAAAGATATTCCTAAGGAATCCTTTGTTGCCTTACTTCAACATCATGAAAAACTAACAGGAAGAGGATATCCTTTTGGTCTTAAAGGAGATGAAATAAAGTTATTTGGCAGAATCACGTCTATTGTTGACTGTTATGATGCTCTTACAACAAGAAGACCTTATAAAGCTCCACTGACGCCCTTTTTCTCTTTATCCCTAATTTCCAGAGAGAAGGAAAATTATGACAGAGAACTACTAAAAGAATTTGTAAAAATGTTAGGCAATGTACGATGAATAGTTTATTTAACGATAATGTAATTTCTCCACAAAATCTTCCCTTAGCCTACAGAATGGCTCCAAGAGATCTCCATGAATATGTTGGACAAAGGCATTTATTAGAGGATGGTAAAATTCTTAAAAGAGCCATTGACTCAGATAGAATAACCTCTCTCATACTTTATGGTCCACCAGGAGTAGGCAAAACAGCTCTTGCAAGAATAATTGCAAATAGGACAAAGGCATCTTTTCATTGGCTAAATGCTTCCACCTTAAATTTAGAAGAAATAAGAAAAAATTAGGAGTAGCTCGGCAACATATAAAAAGAGGAGAAAAAACAATCCTTTTTATTGATGAAATCCATAGACTAAACAGATTATCTCAAGATGCTCTCTTACCTGATATAGAAGAGAGAAACATTATACTAATTGGAGCAACAACAGAAAATCCTTTTTTCTATCTAAATAGTGCTCTTCTGTCAAGAAGTCAAGTTTTTGAACTAAAACCCTTATCGGAAGATGAAATTATGGAGCTTTTAAAAAGAGCACTTAAGGATAGTGAGAGAGGGTTGGGAAATTTTAATATTAAAGCCACAGAGTCTGCCTTGAGGTATATTGCCAAAGCCTCTGATGGAGATGCAAGAAAAGCATTGTCAGCCCTTGAGATTGCTGTATTAACAACATCTATGAACAGCGACGGCCTCATTATAGTAGATGAGAAAATTGCTGAAGAAAGTATACAGAAAAAACACATTGTTTACGACAGAGCAGGAGATCAACACTATGACACAATTTCTGCTTTCATCAAAAGCATGCGTGGTAGTGATCCCGATGCCACTGTTTACTGGCTTGCTAAGATGCTTTATGCAGGAGAAGACCCCCGTTTCATAGCCCGAAGAATAGTAATTGCCGCCAGTGAAGATGTGGGAAATGCTGATCCTATGGCATTATTAATTGCCTTATCTGCAGCTCAAGCTGTTGAATTTGTTGGTATGCCAGAGGCAAGAATTATTCTTGCTCAAGCAGCAATTTACGTAGCTAATGCTCCAAAAAGTAATGCTTGCTATAGAGCCATTGAAGAGGCCTTAGCAGATGTTAAAAAAGACAGAACTCTTTCTATTCCTGATCATTTAAAGGATTCTCATTATCCTGGTGCAAAAAAACTTGGGCATGCAAAAGGCTACAAATATCCTCATGACTATGGAGGATATGTAGAGCAAGAATATATGCCAAAAAAGAAAAAATACTATAATCCCTAAATAGATTTATTTTACTGAGATATACTTATGAATTTGAAGGTTTAATCTCACAGGAAGTTTGTCTTGAATAATCCATTCCGCAAGTTTTTTTGGAGAAAGTACATAGAAGGCTGGTGAAAAAAGGATTTCTTTTGCCTTAAATGTGTGAGTTTTAATAAAATTTTTTGCCCATTCATAATCATCTCTATCAGTAATGACAAATTTTACCTCATCTTTTGCCTTTAGAAATCTAAGATTTTCAAGGAAATTTTTATGAGACATGCCGCTACCAGGAGTTTTAATATCAAGAACTATTTTTACTCTCTGAGGTACTCTCTCAATGGATAAGGAACCATTTGTCTCAAGTAATAAATTGAAATCTTTAAGAAGACACTCCATAAGCCAGTAAACCTCTTTTTGAAGCAAAGGCTCTCCTCCTGTAATTGCAATATATTTTAAATTGCTCTTTCTTACGCCTTCTAAAACCTCCTCCACTGAAGCCTCATAACCTTTTTCATAAGCATACTTAGTGTCACAATAAGAACATCTTAAGTTACAACCTGTAAATCTAATAAAAAGCATGGGAATTCCTACCATAGAACTTTCACCTTGAATGCTTGGAAAAATTTCGCAAATTTTCATATTCTGAGTTTTGAATTTATAATTTTTAATCCTTCAGCAGTTTTTTTTATCCAAACTTTTACAGTGAATCTATCATCAGGAAGGAATCCGTAAGAAAGCTCCCGCCATAGTACAACTGTAGTGTCTCCTTCTTGATAAGTCTCTGCCACTGGATGTTTTGCAAAATTAAGAAAAGCCTTTACTGAAGAGGAATCTTTTGACTTTAAAATTACTTCATCGTTTTTGATTTTATATTTACTGTCTAGGTAAACCCTCTTCCCAAAAATATCAACAACTCCAGTGATATATTCATCAGAAAATTTCACTACAAACCACCATCTACAAAAATCATTAGGTAAGGGGTAAACTCTATATTGATGGGCTTCCACTTTCTGTTTTAAGAAATACCTTGCTTCTCCTTTAAGATAAGCCTTAGCTCCAATATAAAGAGTTATAAAGAGAAGAGCAACAATGTATAAAAATTTGGCTTGTTTTTTAAATTTCAAAGAAAAAATAATAGCCAACAATAGAGGGATAATAACATAAGGATCTACAATAAAGGTAAGAGATAAGGCATAAGAAGTCCAATCAAGGGGAGCTAAAATTTTTACACCATATTGATTTGTAAGATCCAAAAAAATGTGCAATCCTAAGGCTAAAAAAGTAAAAAAATAAACTTTTAAAAATCCTAATTTACGATTAAAAATCAAAGCAGGAAAAATTGGAAGAAGGAATAAAAAGAAAATTCCATGCGTAATAGTTCTATGATAACTCAAGAACATCTCTGTACTGTGAATTTTCAAAAGCAGGTCTATGTCTGGGAACACTGAGAATATCAAAAAAACAATTATAAGCAATCTATTTTTAGTGATACCTTTACTGAATACTAAACCTGAAAGCACATGAGTGACTGGATCCATTATAAGGAATTATAACATAGAGGGATTGTATAGTTTCATTATGTTTCTTACTGGCTAAAACTTTGCTACAAAGGAAAATGCTTCTGCTCACTTCTTAAGCCTCGCAGTAAGGGAAAAAGAGAAAAGCAATCCGAAATTAAATGTAATATTTCTTGAAAAATTGAAGGATTTTGAGTTATAAAAGAATGTTATGAGGAAATTCCCCATCATTTTTATTTTCTCAATATTTTTTACATTACTTATAAATCCCTTATGTTACTCTAATGAAGAAACTCAGATTTTAAAACAAGATGAAAATACGGAAATGATTTTTACAGGCAGTGAAAATTTTGTTCTACTACCAAATAAAGAGGAAAGTTTTGTTCAAAAAATTGAAAGAAACATCATTCTTTTTTCTGAAAAAATCAAGGAGAAATTTTCCCTTTGGCTATCTCGCTCTACAAAATATATGGAAATAATGAGAGATATTCTAATTCAAAAAGGTCTTCCAGAGGATTTAGTATACTTACCCTTAATAGAAAGCGGATTTAGTGTAAATGCCCAATCTCGGGCAAAAGCAGTGGGACCCTGGCAATTTATAGAAAGCACTGCTAAAAGATATGGATTGAGGGTAAATTGGTGGGTGGATGAAAGGAAAGATCCTATTAAATCAACAGAGGCTGCTGCAAGATATCTTTCAGATTTATACAAAATGTTTGGTGACTGGTCCTTAGCTTTAGCAGCTTACAATGCAGGAGAAGGCAGAATATCCAGAGCAATAAACAAAAATGGTGAAAACGACTATTGGAATCTGCTCAAAACAAAGCATTTACCAAATGAGACAAAAAATTATGTGCCTAAATTTATTGCTGCAATAACAATTGCCAAGAAACCTGAAATTTTTGGTTTTGAGAATCTGCAGGAACAGCCACCCCTAAATTATGAAGAAGTAGTTATACCCTCTCCTGTGGACTTAGACCTCATTGCTAAATGCGCTGAAACAACCATTGAAAACATTAGAGAATTAAATCCAGAACTAAAGAGATGGGCAACACCAATAAATGTGAAAGAATATAAAATAAGAATCCCAGTTGATAAAAAAGAGATTTTTCTTGAAAATTTCAATAAAATCCCTCCTGAAAAGAGATTTAGTTACAATACATATACCATTAAGAAAGGTGACAATATCAATAAAATTGCAAGAACAACAAAATTTTCCAAAACTGTTCTATATGAAATGAATGGAATAGAAATATTGGAGAATCCAAAACCCGGAACAGTTATTAAAATTCCTCCTTCTGATAAGTTTGTACCACTTAGTGAAGATATTTACCAAGAGAAAAAATTTTCAAAAAAGGTTAAAGCCACCAAAAAATCAAAAAAGAACGATTCCTCTGCAAATAAAAATTTAATTAACAATAAAAACAAAGTGATAAAAAAGGTTAAAGCTACCAAAAAAGTTACTTAATTTATGGAACGATTAAAAGGCAAAGTTACGCTTATTACAGGAGCATCAAAAGGTATTGGATTAGCAACAGCTCATAAATTCGCCCACGAGGGTTCTGATTTAATGCTAATAGCTCGTTCTAAGTCCCTTTTGGAGAATATTGCAAAATTAATTAATGAAAAATACGGAGTCAGAGTGGCTTTTGCTGCATGCGATATTGCAAAAGCAGATGAAATTACAAGAGCCTTTGAAGTTTTTAGAGAGAATTTCTCGAAACTTCATATCCTCATAAATAATGCTGGAAGAGGAATTTTCAACTATATTCAAAATGGCTCTATAGAAGAATGGAAAGAAGTTATCGATCTAAATTTGACAGGTTTAATTTACTTATCTCACTTAGCAGTAAAATTAATGATTCAACAAAAGGATGGTCACATAATAAACATCTCCTCCGTTGCTGGAAGAGTTGGCATTCCTGGTTGGTCAGTTTACTGTGCCACGAAATGGGGTGTTATAGGTTTTTCTGAATCTTTAAGAAAAGAACTCCTCAAATACAATATAAGAGTTACTCTTATTGAGCCTGGTGTAGTAAAAACTGATTGGGGAGAAAATATGCCAGAGGAGTGGATTTCACACCGATCAAATATGAAGGCCTTAAAACCTGAGGATGTTGCGGAAGCCATATTTTATGCTGCTGTTCAGCCTCCATATGTGTCAATTAATGAAATATTAATAAGACCTACGGAGCAAGAAAGATGAGTTTAACCCACTTTGATGAAATGGGAAGAGCTAAAATGGTTGATGTAACCTCAAAACCCATAACAGAGAGAGTTGCTGTGGTTGAAAGTTCAGTTAGAATGAAAAAAGAAACCCTCCAAATGATTTTAAATAAAGAAATAGCAAAGGGAGATGTTTTTCAAGTAGCTCGACTTGCTGGAATTATGGCATCTAAAATGACTCCTCATCTAATTCCTCTTTGCCATCCTCTTCCTATCACCTCTGTGGAGATTGACTTTGAACCAGATTTAGAGAGTTCTAAAGTAAAAATTATGACTAAAGTAAAAACCTCTGCTCAAACTGGTGTGGAGATGGAAGCCATGGTTGCCACATCTATAGCTGCCTTGACTATATATGATATGTGTAAAGCTATCGACAAAGAGATGACAATTGAAGATATTAAATTAGCATATAAAGCTGGTGGTAAAAGCGGAGAATTTAAAAGAAAAAGTTGACTTTTATTTTAGTTCTTAATTCATACCAGTGAGGATTCTTTTCCGCATTTCTTCAATCTTTTTTGCATGGCTACCCTGCCAGTAAACTTTTTTACATTCTCTGCATTGATAAAAATTTTCATTATTAAAAGCCACATATTCAGGCACATCACTAAGGGAAAGCTCTTCCTTATTTATTGTCACCATTTCTCCATTACAAAGGGGACATCTAAGTGTCTTTCTCGGAATTTCAAAACCTCTAATTCTGAGATAGAGCAAGACTTCCTTCAACTGATCTTCTAATTTTTCTGAATGGATGAATAATACATCCCTAAGTAATTTTGACTTTGAAAGCTGTCTATCTTTTGTAAGTAATATTCTTCCTTCCTGACGAGAAATTCTTAACAATTCTCTATCGCTATATCTATTGCTGTAAAGAGTATCAAAACCAAAAAGCCTGAGCCATCGGCTCAGGCTTCCAAGCATTACATCTACAACAAATTTTGGAATCACTCTAAGGATTCTTCAGTTATGCTCTCTATTTGCATTTTGTAAAAATCACCTTTTATAAGAGTGTCCTTATAAGCAGGAGCACCTGTTCCAGCAGGGATTATTCTTCCCATAATAACATTTTCTTTTAAACCTTTAAGATCATCAATTTTACCCTCAATTGCCGCATCTGTAAGTACTCTTGTTGTTTCCTGGAAAGAGGCTGCTGAAACCCACGATTCTGTTGATAATGCTGCCTTTGTAATGCCTAACAAGAGTGGTTTACCTTGAGCAGGTCTTCCGCCACGAGAGACTACTTTTTCATTCTCCTCTATGAATACCGCTCTATCAATCTCATCTCCTATCAAGAAATTAGTATCGCCAGGGTCTTCAATCCTTACTTTCTTCATCATTTGTCTTACAATTACTTCAATGTGTTTGTCATGAATAGAAACACCCTGTAGTCTGTAAACTTTCTGTATTTCATCCACAAGATATCTTTGCAATTCTGTAGGTCCCAAGATATCAAGAATACTATGAGGATTTATAGAACCATCAATTAGTGGCTCTCCTGCTTTTATCCAATCTCCATCATGGACAATTACATGTTTTCCTTTTGGAATAATGTATTCCCTTGTTTCATCAGCTCCTCTCACAATAATTACTCTTGAGCCCTTTTGAACTCCTTTTAATTCAACTATGCCGTCTATCTCACTTACTATTGCAGCTTCTTTCGGTCTTCTTGCCTCAAATAGTTCAGCTACTCTTGGTAGTCCTCCAGTAATATCCTTTGTCTTTATTGTTTCTCTTGGAATTTTTGCAAGAATATCTCCTGCTTCTACCTCATCTCCTTTGTCAATAACTAAAATAGCACCTGCAGGCAAAAGATATCTGGCAGGAGCACCTGAGGGAAGTTTAGCTGTTTTTCCTTCTGCATCTTTGATAGTAACTCTTGGTCTATAAGTTGCTGGATAATCAATTATAATCTTATGGGAAAGCCCTGTAGTAGGATCAGTTTCCTCTTTAAAGGTAACTCCCTCTAAAAGATCTCCAAGAGCAATTTTACCACCTATCTCGGTTATAATTGGAGTTGTGTAGGCATCCCATTCAGCTAATCTTTGTCCTGCCTCTACTTTGGAGCCTTCTTTTACAAGAATTTTTGCCCCGTATACAAGTGTATACTTTTCTCTCTCTCTACCTGTAGAATCAACTATTACTATAACAGCGTTTCTATTTAAGACTATTAATGAACCATCTTTCCTCTCTACGTAATGAATATTCTTGAATTTCACTGTTCCAGAACTCTTAGCTTCAAGAACTGCCTGCTCAACTATTTTTGTTGCTGCACCACCTATGTGGAAGGTTCTCATGGTAAGCTGTGTTCCAGGCTCTCCTATTGATTGCGCTGCAATTACTCCTATAGCTTCACCTATCTCTACAGGTTCACCTCTTGCAAGATCCATCCCATAACATTTTGCACATGCTCCATATTTTGATCTGCATGTTAAAACAGAACGAATTTTCACTCTATCGATTCCAGATTCTATGATTTTCTTAGCTAAATTTTGATCTATGAGACTATTTTTCTTTGCAATCATTTCACCTGTAAGAGGATCTTTAATGTCCTCTGCTAATGTTCTACCATAAATTCTCTCCTCAAGAGGCATTACAATTTCTCCACCTTCAATAAGAGAGGTAATATAAATCCCATCCTTAGTGCCGCAGTCTTTTTCTGTAAGAATAATATCTTGGGCAACATCAACAAGTCTTCTTGTAAGATAACCAGCGTTGGCTGTTTTTAGAGCAGTATCTGCTAAACCTTTTCTTGCACCATGAGTAGATATAAAATATTGCAAAGGTGTTAATCCTTCTCTAAAATTAGCAGTAATTGGTGTTTCAATGATTTCACCTGATGGCTTTGCCATAAGTCCTCTCATTCCTGCAAGCTGTCTTATTTGAGCAATACTACCTCTTGCACCTGAGTCAGCCATCATAAATATGCTATTAAAAGATCTCCTCTCAGCTAATTCTTCTGGTGTTAAGTTTTTACCCTCTTCTGCTCCCAGTTCTTTCATCATTTCATCAGCTACTTTTTCTGTAACATTAGCCCAAATATCAATTACTTTGTTATATCTTTCACCTTGCGTTATCAAACCTTCTGCATATTGTCTCTGAACTTCCATAACTTGTGCTTCTGCTTCTTTAATTAATTCAGCCTTCCTAGAGGGAATATGCATGTCATCAATACATATGGAAATTCCTGACTGCGTAGCTATTTCGAAACCTAATTTTTCTATCTTATTTAAAAATTGAACTGTTTGCCTTTTACCATAGTTGGTATGAATATAATCAATTAACTTCCCCAATTCTTTCTTTGTGAATTCTTTGTTAATCATTTCAAAAGGTATATCTTTTGGCAGAATCTCCATGAAAAGAACTCTACCCACAGTGGTATCTACCATTTGACCATTTATTCTTACCTTAATTGGTGCATGTTTTTCTACTACACCACTTTGATAGGCAAGAATAACCTCCTCTGGATCAGCAAAAATTTTCCCTGCTCCTTTAGCATTCATCTTCTTTTTTGTAAGATAGTATATCCCCAAGACCATATCTTGAGTTGGCACTACAATAGGTTTTCCATTAGCGGGTGACAGAAGATTTCCTACAGACATCATAAGAACTCTTGCTTCAATCTGTGCCTCATAAGAAAGGGGTACATGCACTGCCATTTGGTCACCGTCAAAATCAGCATTAAAAGCTGTGCAAACAAGAGGATGAAGTTTTATAGCCTTTCCTTCCACTAAAACTGGATCGAAAGCTTGAATGCCAAGTCTATGAAGGGTAGGAGCTCTGTTTAGAAGAACAGGATGTTCATCAATAACCTCTTCAAGGGCATCCCAGACTTCAGGTTTTTCTTGCTCTACAAGTCTTTTTGCTTGTTTTATAGTTGTAGCATAACCTTTCTCTTCTAATTTATTGAAAACAAAAGGTTTGAACAATTCTAATGCCATTGTTTTAGGCAAACCGCATTGATTCATGTTAAGCTCTGGTCCTACCACTATAACTGATCTTCCCGAATAATCCACTCTTTTACCTAGAAGATTTTGTCTAAACCTTCCTTGCTTTCCTTTAATCATATCGCTGAGAGATTTAAGAGGTCTGCGGCTACCTGCTTTTAGAGCTTTAGAGCGTTTAGTATTGTCAAAGAGAGTATCTACTGCCTCTTGAAGCATTCTTTTTTCATTTCTAATAATTACGCTGGGAGCTTTTAGTTCCATTAATCTTTTGAGACGATTATTTCTATTAATTACTCTTCTGTAAAGATCATTTAAATCTGATGAAGCAAATCTACCTCCATCTAAAGGAACAAGAGGTCTTAATTCTGGGGGTATGACTGGAATAATATCAAGAATCATCCACTCTGGTCTATTACCAGACTGTTTAAAAGCCTCTACAACTTTAAGTCTTTTAGTCAATTTTCTCTTTATACCAGTAGAGGTTGCTGCCTCAATTTTTTCCTTGAGCTCCTTAGCAAGTTCCTCTAAATTTATCTTTTTGAGAAGTTCTCTTATAGCCTCCGCTCCCATTCCTACTTTAAATTTAAGACCATACTCTGCTAACTTTTTCTTGTACTCCTCCTCGGTTAATATGTCCTTTTCTTTAAGAGGAGTTTCTCCAGGATCTATTACTATATAGTCTTCATAGTAAATAACTTTTTCCAATTGTCTGACAGATAAATCAAGTAATAGGCCCATCTTGCTTGGTACACCTCTTACAAACCATATGTGAGCAACAGGTGCAGCAAGCTCTATGTGTCCCATTCTCTCACGTCTCACTTTAGCCTGTATGACCTCAACTCCACATTTATCGCAAATAACACCCTTATGCTTCATCCTTTTATATTTTCCACAAAGACATTCCCAATCCTTAACAGGACCAAAAATCCTGGCACAGAAAAGTCCATCAGGCTCTGGTTTGAAGGTTCGATAGTTAATAGTCTCTGGCTTTTTGACCTCTCCAAAGGACCATTCTCTTACCTTTTCTGGAGAGGCAAGTTTTATCCTTATTGCATCAAATTCCCTTTGACTCTTAGGTCTTTGAAAAAGTGAATAAATATCCTCTGTCAAGGTTTATCCTCCCATTTTCCTCTTTTTCTCCAAAAGCTCTACATCAAGGCAGAGACTTTGGAGTTCTTTTATTAAGACATTGAATGATTCAGGAACACCTGATTCAAGAACAGGATGGCCCTTAACAATAGCTTCATACATTCTTGTTCTGCCAGTTATGTCATCACTCTTTACTGTTAAAAATTCTTGTAAGGTATAGGCAGCTCCATAAGCCTCAAGCGCCCAAACTTCCATTTCACCTAATCTCTGTCCTCCAAACTGAGCTTTACCACCCAGTGGTTGTTGTGTTACAAGTGAGTAAGGACCTATAGAACGAGCATGTATCTTATCAGCCACAAGATGATGAAGTTTTAGCATATACATGTAACCAACTGTTACAGGTCTCTCAAAGGGTTCACCTGTTCTACCATCATAGAGAGTTACCTGACCTGATGGAGAGACACCTGCTTTTTTAAGTAATTCTTTTATTTCTGTCTCTTTAGCACCCTCAAATACCGGGCTTGACACGTAAAATCCCAAAGCTTTTGCAGCTAAACCTAAATGTGTCTCCAGAATCTGCCCCACATTCATTCTGGAGGGAACACCAAGGGGATTGAGAACTATATCAACAGGTGTTCCGTCTTCCAAAAAAGGCATATCTTCCTCTGGTAAAATCATTGATACCACACCTTTATTTCCATGCCTTCCTGCCATTTTATCACCAACCTGAATCTTTCTTTTCATAGCAATATAAACCTTAACAATTTGGTTTACACCAGCTGGAAGTTCATCTCCCTTTTTAATCCTGTCAATCCTCTCATTGTATTTAGCAAAAATTTGTTTTATGCTCTGCTCTACTTCCCTGTTAACTCTATTAATCTCTGCTTTAACATCAGGATCATCTACTTTGATTTTCATTAATTGATTTACATCAAGGATATTAATAACTTTTTCAGAAAGTTTATCCCCTTTTTTACAAAGAATCTTACCAGTCTTAGAATCTTTTATTTCCTCCAGGACAACTTTATCCTTTAAAATTTTTCTTATTCTGCTTGCCTTTGTTTCTTTAAGAATTCTAATTTCATCATCTCTATCTCTTTCGATTAATCTTATCTCTTCTTCTTCTATGAGTTTTGCTCGATTATTTTTCTCTTTCCCTTTTCTTGTCAAAATTTTTACATCTATAACAACTCCCTCAATGCCTGGAGGAACATATAAGCAACTCTCTTTTACGTCCTCTGCTTTCTCTCCGAAAATAGCATAGAGAAGCTTTTCTTCAGGAGTTAAAACTCTCTCACCCTTTGGAGTAACCTTACCTACTAAAATGTCTCCTGCTTTAACTTTTGCTCCAATTCTAACTATTCCATCTTCGTCTAAATTTTTAAGTAATTCTTCACTTACATTTGGAATCTCTCTCGTTATCTCCTCTGGTCCTAACTTCGTATCTCTGCATTCGATATCAAATTCGTCAATGTGAATGGAAGTATATACATCTTCCTTAACGAGTCTTTCGCTAATTAAAATAGCATCCTCAAAGTTATAGCCTCCCCAAGGCATAAAAGCAACAAATACATTTCTCCCTAAAGCCAGTTCACCTTTATCCATTGATGGACCATCAGCAAGAATAGTACCCCTCTGGACAATTTGACCAACTTTTACTAAGGGTTTTTGATTCATGCAGGTTCCTTGATTTGATTTACGAAATTTAATCAACTTATAAATATCAACTCCACCGCCTTCCTCTGTAACTCTTACCACTATTCTTGTGGCATCCACAGACTCTACTACTCCAGCTCTTTTAGCTACCACTAACCAACCAGAATCCCTGGCTGCATAAAGTTCCATACCTGTTCCCACAATAGGTGCTTCTGTTTGTACAAGAGGTACTGCCTGTCTTTGCATGTTAGAACCCATCAAAGCTCTATTGGCATCGTCATTTTCTAAGAAAGGTATGAGAGAAGCAGAAACGCTAACTATCTGCTTAGGAGATACATCCATGTACTGTACTTCTTGAGGGGATACCATTTTAAAATCACCCTTCACTCTGGCAGATACTGTATCTCCAATAATATTTCCCTTTTCATCTAAGGGTGTAGTAGCCTCTGCTATAATGTAATTTTCACTTTCCAAAGCACTTAGGTAAACAACTTCATTAGTGACTCTTCCCTCTATAACTTTTCTATAAGGTGATTCAATAAAACCATAATCATTGATTCTCGAATAGGAGGCAAGAGATGTTATCAAGCCTATATTAGGACCTTCGGGAGTCTCAATTGGACAAATTCTACCATAATGAGTGGGGTGGACATCTCTTACTTCAAATCCAGCTCTCTCCCTTGTTAAACCACCAGGACCCAGGGCACTAAGCCTTCTTTTATGGGTTATTTCACTTAAAGGATTCGTTTGATCCATAAACTGACTCAGCTGGCTTGAACTGAAAAATTCCTTAACAGCTGCCATAACTGGTTTTGTATTTATAAGATCATGAGGCATGGCATTTTCTATTTCAGTGATGGTCATTTTTTCCCTAATTGCTCTTTCCATTCTTACAAGACCAATTCTAAATTGATTCTCTAAAAGTTCTCCAACTCCTCTAACTCTTCTGTTACCAAGATGATCTATGTCATCTACCTCACCTTTTCCAGTTCTAAGAAGCAGTAAATATTTAACAATCTCTATGATATCTCTATCTGTAAGAACCCTTACTTCAAGAGGAATATCAAGACCAAGTTTTTGATTTAATTTTAATCTCCCCACAACAGAAAGATCATACCTCTTTGGATCAAAAAACAGTCCGTAAAACAATTCCTCTGCAGCTTCCTCTGTTGATGGCTCTCCTGGTCTTAGTTTTTTATAAATTTCCCTTAAAGCTTGAGATTTATTCTCCACCTTATCAGTCATGAGAGTTTCTCTCAATGAAGGAAGATAGTTAACATTGTCAATGAAAAGGAGTTGTAATTTATCTATTTTAGCAGCTAGTATTCTATGGAATACCTCCTCAGTTATCTCTTTATTGCTATCAATAATTACTTCACCTGTTTGAGGATCTACTATATCTGAAAGTGTTATACGTCCAATGATCTCGCTCTTAGATATGGGTATTTCCTTTATCCCAAGCTCTTTCATTTTTTTGAGAGCATATTTACTAATTTTACTACCTTCTTTAACAATCAAGTCCTTCCCATCTGGACTATATATATCTGTTTTTGTTCTTATTCCGGCAAGAATATCGCTTACAACCCTTGTATAAGTGTTTTCATCTTTAATGTTGATCTCTTCGATTGGATAAAACATCTTGAGAAGATCTTCATTATTGTAACCCAAAGCTTTTAAAACTATGGTAGCAGGGAGTTTTTTCCTTTTATCAATTCTTACATAAAGAAGATCTTTAGAGTCGAACTCAAAATCAAGCCAGGAACCTCTTACAGGTATAACTCTTGCAGCATATAAGAATCTACCGCTTATCCTACTTTTTCCCTTATCAGGAGCAAAATAAACGCCGGGAGAACGATGAAGCTGGCTTACTATTACCCTTTCCACTCCGTTTATGATAAAACTTCCTGTTTCAGTCATCATAGGAAGATCACCAAGGAAAACTTCCTGTTCTCTAGATTCCTTAAGAAATTTTTTCCCTTCCTCGTCTTTATCCCAAATATTAAGCCTTACCTTCATTTTTATTGGAACAGAATAGGTAAGTCCTTTCACCATGCACTCGTAAGGAGTTAATTTAGGCTCACCCACTGTATAGTATAGAAATTCAATAGTTGTTGTTCCATTGTAATCACTTATGGGGAATACACTCTTTAATGCTGCTTGCAAGCCTACATCTTGTCTGTCATAAGGATGAACATCTTTTTGAAGAAAACTTTCAAAAGATTTCTTTTGAAATTCAAGAAGATAAGGTACCTCCACAAGTGGAGGTACCTTTCCAAAGTTTATTCTCTCTCTTAGGTGCTTTATCATGGTTCTCCTTCTCTCAAAAAGTTATTAAATAAAATTACTGCAATTCTACTGTGGCACCTTCAGCTTCGAGTTTTGCTTTAATTGTCTCTGCTTCCTCCTTAGATACACCAGTCTTTACTGGTTTTGGAGCACCATCTACTAAATCCTTAGCCTCCTTAAGACCAAGACCTGTTAACTCTCTAACTACCTTTATTACCTGAATTTTTTTATCTCCTGCTGCCTTAAGAATAACATCAAAACTTGTTTTCTCCTCTGCTGCGGGAGCTGCTGCTCCTGCTACGGGAGCTGCCACTGCTGCTGCAACTGCCACTGGAGGTGCTGCTGTAACTCCATATCTTTCTTCAAATTCCTTAATAAATTGGCTAAGTTCCAAAATAGTAAGATTGTCAAAAAATTCAAAGACTTGTTCCTTTGTAATTGCCATCCTTTTCCTCCCTTTTATTCAGCTTTTTTATTTTTTAATGCTTCTAATGCATAAAGAAGTTTGCTATTAACTGCTTGCATAGCATATGCCATTTTAGTAAGAGGAGAACTCATTCCACCAAGAAGCATGCCTAATAATACATTCTTAGGTGGTAATTTGGAAATTTCCTTTAATTCCCTTGGTGAAAATACTTTTCCCTCTACAACACCGTACTTTAGTTTAAATTTTTCGTTTTTTTCTGCATACTCAATTGTCTTTTTAACAGCAACCACCGGATCATCATAACCGAACACAACACCAGTACAGCCTTTTAAAGCTTCCTTTAATTGTTCCTTAAAGGGAGCGTCACCTAAGGCTATCCTTAAAAGAGTATTTTTACACACCTTATACTCAGAACCTGAATCTCTCATGTTTTGTCTTAATTCTGATATCTCAGCCACAGTAAGTCCTTGAAAATCAGTAAGTATAAAGGATTTAGCCTTAGATAGCCTTACAGCAATTTCTTCCACTCTCTTTTTTTTAGTTTCTTTTGTGGTGCTCAGAATAAACCTCCTTTCTTGGACAGCAAAGGTGCATATGAGGATGAAACACTCTC
Source organism: uncultured bacterium (assembly GCA_937998865.1). GTDB lineage: Bacteria > Nitrospirota > Thermodesulfovibrionia > Thermodesulfovibrionales > Thermodesulfovibrionaceae > Thermodesulfovibrio. The sequence goes on along the minus strand of CALLBR010000025.1, from coordinate 2,346 downwards.
TTTTCCCTAATCTCGGCAGGCGGTCAAGCCCTTTAAGCCTTTAGGCACCTGCTGTCTCAGATTATTAAAAACAGGCAAAGCCTGTCTATAGTTTCAACTTTGATATATCAATCTTTAATCCAGGTCCCATGGTTGAAGACATTACAACTTTTTTAATATACTTTCCTTTTGATGTGGGTGGTTTTGCCTTTACTACAGACTTCAATACAGCTATAGCATTTTCAACAAGCTTTTCTTTATCAAAGGAGAGTTTTCCAATAGGAACATGAACTACTCCACCTTTATCATTCCTGTATTCAATTTTTCCAGCTTTTGCTTCTTTTACTGCCTTACCTACATCAAAAGTAACTGTTCCTAACTTTGGGTTTGGCATAAGTCCTCTGGGACCAAGGATTTTACCTAATTTACCAACTTGTCCCATCATGTCAGGTGTGGCAATAGCCCTATCAAATTCAAGCCAACCTTGTTGAATTTTTTCAATTAAATCCTCCGCTCCTACATAATCAGCACCTGCTTCTTGTGCTTCCTTTTCCTTTTCTCCCTTTGCAAAAACTAACACTTTAACTTCCTTGCCTGTTCCGTGTGGAAGAACAACTGTATTTCTAACAACTTGATCTGACTTTCTTGGATCAATTCCTAAATTTATTGAAAGTTCAACAGTCTCATCAAACTTGACAAAACTATTCTCTTTCAAAATATCTACAGCTTCTTGCAGAGTATACTCTCTTTGTAAATCAAGCTTTTCTAAAACTGCTTGTAATTTTTTACCCATCTGTCATTACCCCCTTATTTCAACACCCATACTTTTTGCAGTACCTATAACCATCTTCATAGCTGCTTCTAAAGACTTTGTATTTAAATCTGGAAGCTTTGTTTTTGCAATTTCTTCTACTTGCTTCATTGTCAAAGAGCCAACATTTTCTTTTCCTGTTGCTCCAGAACCCTTAATAATTCCAGCTGCTTTCTTAATTAATTCTGAAGTGGGAGGAGTTTTTAGGATAAATGTAAAAGATCTGTCTTTATAAATAGTTAAAACTACTGGAATTAAGGTGTCGCCCATTGATTGTGTTTGAGCATTGAATTGCTTACAAAATTCCATAATATTAATTCCATGAGGTCCCAAGGCAGGACCTATGGGAGGTGCAGGATTAGCCTTTCCTGCAGGAATTACAACTTTTACTTGGGCAGTAACTTCTTTTTTAGCCATGTTTTATTCCTCCTTTAAACCTTTTCAACCTGTGAGAAAGCAAGTTCTACAGGTGTTTGTCTTCCAAATATACTTACCATAACCCTCAATCTTTCATGCTCTGATTCAACCTCATCTATAATGCCTGTGAAATTGGCAAAAGGACCGTCTGTAATTTTTACTGTCTCGCCCCTTTCAAAATGAGTTTTAACCTGAGGAGCCTTCCCTTTTTCAAGCTGTTGCAAAATCATATCAATTTCTTCCTGTGGAATAGGAGAAGGCTTTTTGCCGCCTATAAATCCCGTTACCCTTTGAGTAGTTCGTACGAGATGCCATACTTCTTCATCAAGCTCCATTTCTACAAGAATATAGCCAGGATAAAACTTTTTTTCCATCTCTTTCTTTTTCTTGCCTTTTATTTCCACAATTTTTTCTGTAGGAATCAATATTCTTGATATCTTGTGCTCAAGCCCTTTTGTTTTGACCTTTTCCTCAATTGAGGCTTTAACTCTCTCCTCAAATCCTGCCATCGTATGTATTACATACCACTGCTTTGACATCATCTCACCCGATAAAAGAACTTATAATTCTTGAAAGAATAAAATCTACAAGTCCAAGAAAAAAGGAAATAATAAAAACTGTAACTATAACAACCCAGGTAGAAGCAATAACTTCATTCTTTTTGGGATAATTCACTTTTTTAGCTTCAATTTTAACTTCTTGGAAAAAATTTTTTATCTTTGATATCATTTTATCACCTCTAAAATATCAAAACAGGCCAGGAGGGATTTGAACCCCCATCCCCCGGATTTGGAGTCCGGTGCTCTAGCCGTTAGAGCTACTGGCCTATTATGCTTTTGTCTCTTTATGTAAAGTATGCCTTCTACAGTGTTTGCAGTATTTTTTTAATTGTAATTTATCAGGTGTATTTTTTTTATTTTTTGTTGTAGAGTAGTTTTTTCCCTTACATTCAGTACATTGTAAAAGTATTATATCTCTCATTTTTTACTCCAGTATAGCTGTAACTACGCCTGCACCTACTGTTCTTCCACCTTCTCTTATAGCAAATCTCAATCCCTCTTCCATTGCTATAGGTGCTATTAACTCTACACTTAAATTCACATTGTCCCCAGGCATTACCATCTCTACTCCCTCCGGTA
>CALLBR010000024.1 GCA_937998865.1 uncultured bacterium | reverse complement strand
CTAATGACTTCAGGCTGGATAGGTCTTCCGGCTTCGGGCTATATGCCTAATTACCCGCCTTCCCAGAGATTAAGCTCCAGTGGCATATTGGGCTTTCGTTCCCGACACGGCTGCGGGGCAGCGGAGGATTTACACCTCTCTTCCCTTGCATCCAGCAAATATGAAGTTACCCTATGGGAGTTAATTTTGTCAATTAGAAAAGTTGATAGTTCGATGCTATTTAAGAAATTCACAGTAAATTTTAATCCTTATCTAACCCCGGTCTTTTTAAGCCGAGGTAATTACGCTTCTACCGCAAAAGATTGCAATGAGATGGCTTTAGGCACTTGCTGTGACCTCGCAATGATTCTTCCTCTGTCATCGGAGATAAGCCACAGCGTAGCGAAGCAATCTAATAGTCCGCACTTTTTTATGAAAAACCCTATGAATGAATTGCCAAAGCTCTCTTTGATAGCCTCCCATTTACAAAAAAATAAAAATCGGACTTGCAACAGTGGATTACTTCATTTCCCTTATTTTTAAGTTTTAAAATTTTAGTATATATTTCTGGTTAACCCCGATTTTTTTAGCCATGCTTGGAGTAGCCGATTTGTATTGCTATAGCCTGGTAAGGTTCCGTTTCGCCATGAAAGTAAAGAAAATATAGGAGGGCATGACATTTATTGATGCTTGATAATTAGAAGGATTTTATCTATAAGAGTAATATCTTATTTATCTCCTTAAAGGTAATCCAATGACTTTTTTCTATAAGACTTATCTTTGCTTGAGGAAAGAGATTTTTTAAATCAAAGGCTGCTTTAATTGGTAAAATTTCATCAAATTTACCATGCACTAGCAATAAATTTTTTACTTTTAGAGGACTTTTAATATTGTTTATATCAGATTCTATTAAAAATTCTAAACCTTTTATTAATCTTTCTGAATCAATATCTGCCGGAATTCTATGCATAGCTCCTGCCTTATGGAGAAATTCTCTAATAACATCTATAGGTTCCTTTTGCATCTTTTGAATCATTCTTAAAAGAATTCTTCCAGGGACATAATCTGTAAATTTTTTAAATCCTGATACAATAACAATTTTTTTAAATCTTTCATTAAAAAAAGAGAGATTCTTTAAGACAATGTGTCCTCCTGTTGACCAGCCTACTATTACTTCACCCCTTTTATCCTCTAAAAAATCTAAAATCCCTTCCTCATCAAAATCAAGGAAGGGATTTATAAAATACCAATCTTCCGGAATATCTCCCAATGCCTCTTTAAAGCCTGCCCAGCCTGATATAAAAAGTTTCACTATTAAAAACTATTAAATTAGTTATTTATTATAGCAATTGAAGGACCTAAACAGTTGTTTATAACTGCTGAACTTACTCCACCAAGAACAAGGTCTTTAAGTGAAGAACGTCCCTTTCTTCCCATAATTATAAGGTCATATACACCTTCCTCTACTTCTTTAATAATTTCATCTTTTGGAAATCCAACTCTGGTTTTTGTTTCAATAATATTTTCTAATCCTTCTTCTGAGAATCTCTTCTTAGCTCTGCTTAGAATTTCCTCTGCTTCTGCTTCAGGATCAATTCCCTGTCTTACTCTTTCAAGATAAAGGGAAACATTAATTACTCTAAGGATTGTTATTTCTCTTATTCCTTTTACGGTTTTAGCAAGACAGACTCCGTGTTCCAGAGCTTTCATGGAATATTCTGAACCATCCACAGGTAGAAGAATTTTACCAACTGGTATTTCTTCTGAAATTTTTTGTCCTATAAGATAGATATTCTGATTTAATAGGCCGTGAAGAACTTTGTTTGAAACGCTTCCTAAAACTAATCCTTTTAATTGCGACATCCCTCTTCTTGCAAGCATAACAGTTTGAAAACTTTCTTTAGACGCAATCTCTATTATTTTGTTACCAGGATCTCCTTCCTCAATTTTTCTTACTATTTCTCCTTTAACTCCTCTATTCCTGAGAATTTGTTCATATTCTTTTAGAAAAGGCATAATGTTTTCTTCCATATTTTTTGCCTTGATTTTTTTGAATACTTCAGTTTCTTTTATTAATTCTGCCCTAAAATCAATATTTTTCATGTGTTCGCTTAAATAACCACCTGACATAACATAAAGAAGTGTTATAGCTGCTCTGTCTAATCCAGAGAGTAAAGAACCTGCAAACTTTATTGCTCTGGTAGAGTTTTCACTTCTATCAACAGGTAGCAAAACTTTTTCAAAATCACATTTTGTCATATTGTTACCTCCTTTTTAATAGAAAAGTAAAAGCCAAACATTAGCGATAGCCACACTTATTATCATATACAAAAAGGCATACTTCATGAACCCAAAGAAGCTGATTCTGTATCCAGCAGACTCAGCAATTCCTATTGTAACTACATTTGCAGAAGCACCTATAAGTGTTCCATTTCCACCAAAACAGGCACCAAGTGCTAATGCCCACCAAAGAACATTACTCTCTGCTCCTGGCATTACTTTTGAAAGATAAGCCACAATTGGAAGCATTGTAGCAGTAAAAGGGATATTATCAACAAAGGCACTCATGATTGCTGAAACCCACAAAATCAAACAAATAGCTACTGTTAAATTTCCTGCTGAAAGATTATGAACCCAATCTGCAATTACAGCAAGAAGTCCTGCTTCCTCAACAGCACCAACAATTATGAATAAAAATATGAAGAACAGCAGAGTAGTCCACTCAATATCTTTTTCAATTAATTCAAGCATTTTTACTTTCTTAGTTATAATTGCATAGGTAAAGAGAAGCCCTGCTCCAAAAAGTGCAGGAATACTCACTTCCATATGCCAGAATCCATGGGTAGCAAAAAAGGATACAACTAAAGCCATTATGAAAAGTCCATATCCCAAAAGAGTTTTATCTGTGATTTTATATTCTTCTCTAAGATAGTTTATAAAAGCATTAATGTCCTCCACCTTACCTTTTTTATATTCCTTTGAATAGAAAAATTTATTATATATAACAAGGGCCATCATACTAATAATAACTACTGGTGTAAGAGCATAAACAAACTGCATAAAAGTAAGACCTGTATATGAACCTATCATAATATTTGGAGGATCACCAATAAGAGTTGCTGTTCCACCAATATTTGATGCCATTATACCTGGAATTAAGAGAGAAAGAGGATGGATTTTAAGGGCAACAGCAATTTCTATAAGAACAGGTGTATAAAGTAGCATTGTAGTAACATTATCAAGAAGAGCGGAAGATATAGCTATAAAGAAGAATGAGATAATTGCAAGAGTCATTACATTTCCCCTTGCAATCTTATATGACATATAGGCACACCACTGGAAAACTCCTGTGTGCTTTAAAACTCCAATTATGATCATCATACCCATAAGTAGAAATATAACATTCATATCAATTGCTTCAATTGCTCTTTCAAAGGAAATAATATGAAACTCTGGATTTAGGGTGCCTAAAGTGTAGGTAAGGATTAGCATGGTTGCAGCACCTATCATAGCAGCAACTGTTCTGTGAAGAAGCTCAAAGGATATAAGGGCATAAGCAAGAATAAATGCTACTGTTGCAATCCAAAAAGCTGCTCCTAAATGACGCTCTAGTGTTATGTCTTTTATTAGATAAAACTCATTTCCTTTTTGGGCGAAATCTTCTTTTTTTAATTCTACAGTAGTTCTTTTGTAGGAACTTTTTACAATTTCAATCTCTATTTTTGATTTATCAATTTGTCCCTCTGGGAGATGAAAATTAAGCTGGAAAGTTCCATGAGAAGAAGTAATAGTTTTTTCAGTCTCCTTATGGTCTGTAATTAATTTATGTGGTTTTCCATCTACAAGAAGGCTAATTTCAGCTTCTCTAACAGGTTCCTTATGAGAGTCAAGAATTGATCCAGCAATAAAGAATGTATCAATGTCTTTTAAAATTTGCTTCGAAGACTCTTCTGTTTGCTGCGCAAAGGAAGAGAAATTAAAGATTAAAAGAAAAAAGAGAAAGGGAAAAATTAATCTTTTCATGAGTCCTCCTTAGATTTCTAATTTTTTTCTCTCTCTGTCTACAATAACATAGGATTCATCAGGAACAATATAATTTTCTTCTGGTCCATGTATTTGAATCCCTGAAATAACAGCATAGTCAGCCTTTTTGGCATCAACAACCTTCTCTATAATGTTTTCAAGATCCTTAACTATTGCTTTAAGAGTAATCTTTGTAAGAGTGAGAAGATCAGGTATCTCTCCATATTTAAGCTCTCTTAAGAGTCTTCTTTTTAAAAGACTTTCCTCAATATCTTCTTCATCAAGTCTAATATTGATTTTTCCCCTAGATAATTCATTGAGGAAAAGGCACAGAGCTCCGCAGGCATGTGATTTCTCAAGACCTTTTCTCTTACATGCTCCCATGTTTTCATTTTCATCAATGGCAATATGAGAGAAGGCATAAAAAACATACCGTTCTTTTCCATTTACATTTGGAGCATGGCTTATGAAGGCTTTCATGCCAGTCTTGCCGGCTGTAAAAAGCCCGGCAAGACTGGAAAAATTGAATGCCTCTCCCCACATCCTTTCTATATGACTTCTCACTGTCTGAGATATTTCATCTCTACAAAGGCAAACTGAAGCAATGGCATTATCATCTGTGAATCCAAAGGGCTTAAGAGCATCATAGGATTTTTTTATGAAATCATATTCCTTATAAAATTTTCCAAAAAGCCTATCTAATATTGGCTTGATGAGCATATGTCTCTCCTATTTTAACAGATTTTAACAGAATAGGCATTCCAAGTAATGGTCACACAGTTACAAGGAATAATGCTAAAACTAAGATAATAATTATACTCATAGGAATGCCATGTTTAAAAAATTCACCAGCTGTAAACTGCCCTGATTGATAAGATATAGAATTTGGGGCTGCTCCAATAAGTAACAAGAAAGGTATACAAGCTGTAACCAATGAAGCATAAAGTATTATATCAGGAGCTACTCCAAGATAGTTAGCAATAACAAGAGAAACAGGAAGTAAAATAGCTATTGCTGCAACATTCATTATAAAGTTTGTCATAATAAGAACAAATGTTGCTATTGAAACCACAAATACAATCCAAGGTGCTTGCTGGAACATTCCAAGCCAGTTGACAGCAATTCAATGGGCTGCACCTGTTTTCCATAAACAGAAACCGATGCTCATAGCATTACTAAAGAGAAGAATAATGTTCCAGGGTATTTCTTCAAGTTCTTTTATTGTAAGTACACCTGTAAGGAATAAAAGCAAAGTGGAACAAAGCATTATTGCTGAACGGTCAAGAGGTTAAAGAACAGGAACAAAGGATTGAAGTGACATTACAACAATAACTGCAATAACACAAATAATTACAAATTATTCCTGACCTGTAATTGGTCCTAATTCTTTCATCATTGTTTTTACTTTATCCTTGAGTCCAGGAATAACACTTTTTTCAGGCTTAAGAAAGATCATCAAATAGACCCAAATTAAGAAAACCATTAATCAGCCAATAAGAAACATGTATTTTGTTAGTTCAAAAAATCCAATGTCTCTTCCTGTAAACTCCTTAAACATACCAGCTGCGGCAGGACCTCTGGCAGGACTAAGAAATGTAACAATACTTCCTGCACCGGCTGCATAAGCCATTCCAATAAAGAGTGCTTTACCAAATTTAGTCGGTTTGTCACCTTCTGCATAAAGGGCATTTATTGCAAGAAGTATTGGAAAAACTGTTGCTGCAGCTGCAGTATGTGCCATTAAGTGAGCAAGTCCAGCTGTAACAATCAAAGCTCCAAGGACAATCATGTTGGTCCTTTCACCGACAACCTGAAGCATATTATATGCCAATCTTTTTGTTAATCCTGTTTTTGTAAAGGCAAGGACTACAACAACAGATCCAAAAATGAACATAACCGAAGGATCCATAAAATCACGGAAGGCATCTTTTGCTGAACGGATTGCAAATATTGCTTGGAAAACACCTATTGCAATACTTGTAACTCCAATAGGAACAACCTCAAATACCCACCAGATGCCTGCCATCATAAATAATGACAATGCACCTTTTGCTTGTTGTGAAAGGGGAAAATGCTTTCCCATCGGATCCACAGCATCAGGCCAAGCAGGTGAAAAGTAAATAGCGAAGAAAAAGGCAAGACCAAGGAAAATAAAAAATATTTTTTTTCCAGTTAATTTTTCTCCTTTCCTTTGCCACGTAAATTTCTGGTGGTGGTTCAGGTAAACCTTCTGGTCTTTTTTCTCAGCCATTTCGTTTTAATCCTATTCCTTGATTATTTCTTCTGAAATAGAATCAAATATTTCAACCATTCTTACAATGCCAACAAATTTCTTTTTTTCCTCAAGAACAGGAAGCAGTGGAAGATCAAAATGAATCATAAAATAAGCAGCCTTTGTCACAGGATCCGTAGGTTCTACAAAATACTTAGCAGAAACCATAATTTCACTTATTGATTTCTGAGCAAGTTTTTTAGATTCTTGAGCAAAAAGGCTATCCCAGACAACTGCTAATCCTGTTTTTTCTTCTTCTGGAACCTGTTTTGGGGGTGGTTTAAGGAAAGAAGGCTCAAGACCTCTTAAGATATCTTTCAAAGTTACTGTTCCTAAAAGATTATACTTTTCATCAAAAACAAGCACAGCCAGTGGTTCTGTGTGTTTTTCTGTTTTAATAAAAGAAGCCTTCACAACCTTAATTGCCTGCTCAACGCTAAACCAGTAGGGAATATGAGGATACTCAAATATTCCCAGCATCACATCTTTTACTAACTTCCCATCTGACATACCCCACCTCCTAAGGTTTTATAATGCTTTTCTCTGAAAAGTAATAAAAAATTTATTTGTATCAGTTTTTTTGTAAAACTTGCTTAAAAGAACCACTGTATCTCCTGAAAATACTTTTTGTAGCATTACTAATGCTGGTGAATTTTCAGAAACTTTCAACAATTGAGAGGTTTCCTTTTTCAGGTTTATGACATCAAAATAAGTTAAGACTTTTGTTGTTTTTATGCTAAATTTCTTTTCAAAAAGATCAATAATTGACTGGTTTTCAATGTCTTCCTCAAGTAGTTGGGGACATATGTTAAAAGGAATAAAAGATTCCTGAATTATTGATGGTTCTCCCTGAAATAACCATAGCACTTTTACATATATGATATGTCTGTTTTCAGGTATGTTTAATTCCTTACTTAAATCACTTATAGGCATCATAACAGTCTTTGCCAAAACTTCCTTACTTAAGGATGATTCATCTTCCACCCAGAGTTTCTTAAACACTGTTGTCATTATCAAACCTTCTGAAATAAAATTACTACTTACAAAAGTTCCTTTACCTTGTTGTCTAACCAGATAACCTTGCCTGACAAGCTCTAAAACAGCGTTTCTTACAGTTGCTCTGCTTACATTAAACATTTTACAAAGCTGTTCCTCTGTAGGTATCTGCATACCAGCTGTCCATTCTCTATTTTCAATCTTTCTTTTCAGGATATCATAAAGTTGGAGATATAACTTTTCATGCTCATCTCTGCAAATTAATTCAACCATTTTATCTCCTCATAATATTGTTATTACATAATTACAATGTAACATTGTAATTTTATTCATTATAATATCAGTTACTAAATTTGTCAAAAAAATATGTTATGAAAAGATTAAAATCATTTATAATAAAATTCATGAATTTATTTGTATTTTTTAAATATAAAGCCAAAAAAAGGAAGAGAGAGAAAAGTTGAGAGCAATATTGATTGAAAAATATTAATTTTTTCAAAAAGTCCTACAAAACAACAATCAAGTTTTAAGCATTATGGCAGATCTTGAAGAAAAGCTATCTGCCGAATATTTATTTCACATGGCATACATACAAAATAATGTAAATTCTATAT
>CALLBR010000023.1 GCA_937998865.1 uncultured bacterium | reverse complement strand
CCCATCCTTAAGACTGGAGAAATTCTTCATGCTGGAAAAAACACAACCTTTGGACTTGGTAAGTATAAAATAAAAATTGACATTTGAAGAGCACTTGTGTTTATATATCTGAAATAAATTTTGTTCTTTGACAAGAAGAGCTTTAAATAAGGCAGAGACACAAAAAACATTGAAAATAAACGATCTAAAACATGCTTTAGATCGAGGAATATCAATGATTTATGCCTTTACCACAAGTAGGATCATAGAAAAAATTTTTCACAACCCTGCTTATAACCCTTTGAAAAATAAGATAAAAAATAGGGGGTGCAAGGAAACGAGACCTCATTTAGAAGGGATTGCGACCATTAACAAAATGACCAATTTTAAAAATTACAATTCAAGGAAACGAGACCTCATTTAGAAGGGATTGCGACCATCTATTATTACTGTAATATTAATTGATTCATCCCCGTAGGAAACGAGACCTCCTTTAGAAGGGATTGTTTTGGATGACATCTTTACCATGAGGATGACAAAATGGAAAATTTTTCTTAAATTGTGTATAATTTAATGATTTAAGGTTTAGTCCACTGCCATGGAAAAAGAACTTCTAAACGAACAAGAGATAGAGAGAATCCTTACAAGGATAACTTTCGAAATATTAGAAAAGAACAAAGGCGCTGAAAACATATGCCTCATTGGAATTGTAACAGGCGGTGTTTATATTGCTGAGAGAATAAAAAGAAAAATTAATGAAACAGAAAAAATTGATGTACCCACCGGCATTCTTGATATTTCCTTCTATAGAGATGACATTAAGCTGGCAAAAACAAGAAAAAAAATAAAACCTACTAACATTCCCTTTAGCCTTGATAATAAAAAGGTTGTTCTTGTTGATGATGTTCTCTATACCGGTAGGTCCACAAGGGCTGCCATGGATGCCTTGATGGATTTTGGTAGACCTGCAGAGATTCAGCTTGCTGTTTTAATTGACAGAGGTCATAGAGAACTTCCTATTATGGCAAACTACACTGGCAAGTACATACCAACTTCAAGAAGTGAAAAGATAAAGGTTTACCTTAAAGAATTTACTGGAAAGGATTCGGTTGTCTTAATCACACAATGAAGGACTTAATAGGAATTAAAGAGCTTTCAAGACAAGATATTGAGGAAATCCTCAATACTGCTAAAGCTTTTAAAGAGGTTCTTCAAAGAGACATTAAAAAAGTTCCTACTCTAAGGGGTAGGACAGCAATAAATCTTTTTTTTGAACCTTCCACCAGAACTCGCACATCCTTTGAGCTTGCTGAAAAACGCCTTAGCCTTGATGTGCTTAATTTTTCTGTAAGCACCAGTAGTGTTGTAAAAGGTGAAACCCTCTATGATACTCTGAAAACCATTGAATCTTACAATGTAGACTATATTGTAATTAGGCATTCCTCCTCTGGTGCAGCAAAATTTGTAGCTGAAAATACCTTTGCCTCTGTAATAAATGCTGGAGATGGCACAAATGAGCATCCTACCCAGGCATTATTGGATGCCTTTAGTATCCTTGAAATTAAAGGAAGGCTTGATGGTCTCAAAATTGCCATCGTAGGAGACATAATTCACAGTAGAGTTGCTCGCTCTAACCTATATCTTCTTAGTAAATTTGACACAGAAATAAGATTTGTAGGTCCCCCTACCCTTCTTCCACAGGAAATCCCTGATAATGTGAAAATTTTTTTTGATCTTCAAGAAGGAATAGAAGATGTTGATGTAGTTATGATTCTAAGGATCCAATTGGAAAGGCAGAAAGGTGCTTACATCCCCTCCTTAAAAGAGTATTCCCATTTCTGGGGATTAAAGAAAGAGTTACTTAACTACATAAAAAAAGACGCTGTTGTGATGCATCCTGGACCTATGAATAGAGGAGTTGAAATCTCTACTGAGGTAGCAGACAGTAGTCAGTCGCTTATCCTTAGGCAAGTAACAAACGGAATTGCTACAAGAATGGCTGTAATATACATGCTCAACCCCAAGGAGGTTTAATTGTTAATCAAATTTTACAATGCTAACCTACTTGACCCAATTACAAAAACTAAAGGCTTAGCTGACATAATTATTGAAGATGGAGTTATATCAAAAATTAAGCTAAAAAGAAAAAGCACCCCAATCCAAACAAAGGGAACAGGATCAAAAAATATGCTTGAAATAAATGCTGAAGGTCTCTACCTTTTCCCTGGGCTTATAGATATGCATACCCATTTAAGGGAGCCAGGTTATGAATATAAAGAGACAATCCGCACTGGAACCCTTGCCGCTTTAAGAGGAGGTTTTACTTCAGTTTGCTGTATGGCAAATACCTTCCCAGTTAATGATAATCCTGAGGTTACTTATTACATTCTTGCGAAAGCAAAAGAAGAAGGAAGTTGTCATGTCTTGCCCATAGGAGCAATAACTAAAGGGCTAAAGGGTGAAGAACTCTCGGAAATGGCAATGCTTAGAGAGGCTGGCTGTGTAGCCTTTTCTGATGATGGCATGCCAGTGATGAATTCAATAATTATGAAAAGAGCTCTTGAATACTCAAAGGCAATAGGTGCACCTATAATTTCACACTGTGAAGACATTAATCTTAGCGAAGATGGGGTTATGAATGAAGGAAAACTCTCTTTTTATCTTGGACTAAAAGGGATTCCTAGGGCATCAGAGGAAGTGATGGTAGCAAGGGATATACTTCTAAGCAAATACACAAAAGGGCACCTTCATATTGCTCATGTCTCTACAAAAGGTTCGGTAGAGCTTATAAAATTTGCAAAAGAACAAGGCATTCCCATTACAGCTGAAACCTGTCCCCATTACTTTACTTTGACAGAAGAGGCTGTAAAAGACTACAACACCAATGCGAAGGTGAATCCTCCCTTAAGAACTGAAGAAGACTTAGAGACAATAAAATCTGCTCTTAAAGAAGGAATAATTGATGTAATTGCTACTGACCATGCACCTCATCACATCGATGAGAAAAAAGTACCTTTTCAAGAAGCCTTAAATGGAATTTCAGGACTCGAAACTGCCTTTTCTTTAAGCTTAAGACTTGTTCATGAGGGGACTTTAAGTTTAGAAGAACTTATAGAAAAATTCACAGTTTCACCTATAAAAATTTTAAAAATACGCAAAGAAGGCATAAAAGAAGGGGCTCAGGCTGACTTGATCCTCGTTGACATTAACAAAGAATGGAAAGTAGATAAAAATAAATTTGTATCTCTTGGCAAAAATACTCCCTTTGACCTTTGGACTCTTAAGGGAAAAGTTTTATTTACCGTAAAAGGAAAAAAATTTTTAGATATGAGGACTGAGGAATGAAAAAAGCTCTTTTGGTTTTAAAAGACGGAACATTTTTTGAAGGTTTCTCCTTCGGTGCACAAGGAGAATCCATAGGAGAAGTAGTTTTCAACACATCTATGACAGGTTATCAGGAAATCCTTACAGATCCATCCTATAAAGGACAGATTGTTGTAATGACATACACTCAGATTGGAAACTATGGAGTAAATGAGGAGGATATAGAATCTATTGGAGGACCAAAGGTAGAAGGTTTTGTAGTAAGAGAATACAAAGACTATCCAAGTAATTGGAGAGCTAAAGAAAGTCTAAATGATTATTTAAAAAAATATGGAATAGTAGGAATTCAGGGCATTGATACTCGTGCTTTAACAAAACACTTAAGAGACAAAGGCTCTCAGATGGGAATTATCTCCACAGTAGATTTAAATCCTTTAAGTCTTTACAGTAAAGTTAATGCCCATCCAGACATTTCAGAAATTGATCATGTAAGCACTGTAATGTGTAAAGAACCATATTGGTTCCATAAAGAAGAAAATCTACCTTTATGTGTAGTTTATGATTTTGGAGTAAAAAGGAGTATTCTTAGGAATTTAAAAAGAGTAGGTTTTTCAGTATATGTAGTTTCTGGTAAAACTCCTCCTGAAGAGGTCCTTCAAATGTCCCCTCAATGTATCATGTTAAGTAATGGTCCAGGAGACCCGAGGATTCTTAATTACGCAGTGGATAATGTAAAGAGACTAATTGGGAAAAAACCTCTTTTTGGAATTTGTCTTGGTCATCAATTAATTGGGCTTGCCTTAGGTGGAAGAATATATAAACTAAAGTTTGGTCATCATGGAGGGAATCACCCTGTAAAAGACCTTATAACTGGAAAAATCTCCATAACAGCTCAAAATCATAACTACTGCGTTGATATAGAGAACCTTAAAGATCAATTTAGACTTACTCATAGAAACCTCTACGATGGAACAGAAGAGGGAATGGAACATGTAGAATATCCAATTTTTTCAGTACAACATCATCCTGAGGCTGGACCGGGTCCTAATGATGCATTAGATGTTTTTGTAAGGTTTAGAGAAATTGTAAGAGAGTATGAAAGAGTCTGAGAAAGGGGTATCTTAAATGGGAATTACTTATGATGAAGTATTCATATCTACCATGAGAGAGATCAAAATTTGTCAGGACTACATAAAAGATTACGAAACAAAAATAAGGGAACTGGAGGAAATTCTCCAAATAAAGGTATCTGAAATAACCGAAGATATGTTAAACGACAAAAGGATAAGAAAACTCTATGAAACAAAACTTGCCCTTGAAAGACAAAAGGAAAGATTAAAAGGATTGGAGGAACTATTAAAATAGTATGCCAAAAAGAACAGACATAAGGAAGATATTAATCATAGGTTCAGGTCCCATTATAATTGGTCAAGCCTGTGAGTTTGACTACTCTGGTGCTCAGGCTTGTAAAGCCCTAAAGCAAGAAGGTTATGAGGTAGTTCTTGTAAACTCAAATCCAGCTACAATTATGACAGACCCATCTATGGCAGATTCAACTTACATTGAACCTCTAACAGCTGAAATATTAGAACTCATCATAAAAAAGGAAAGACCTCAGGCTTTACTTCCTACTCTTGGAGGCCAAACTGCCCTTAATCTTGCTGTGGAACTTGGGGAATCTGGAGTCCTTGAGAAATATTCCGTAGAACTCATAGGAGCAAATCTACAGGCTATTAAAAAAGCAGAAGATAGAGAACTATTCAAAAAAGCTATGATGAAAATTGGACTTGATCTGCCTCGTTCATCTGCTGTAAATAGCTTTAAACAAGGTCTTGAAGTAATTGAATGGATCGGTTTTCCTGCCATACTAAGGCCTGCCTTTACCTTAGGAGGCACAGGAGGCGGAGTAGCATACAACATTGAAGAGTATAAAGAACTTCTTGAAAGAGCATTGAAACTAAGCCCTGTAAGCCAAGTGCTTGTAGAAGAAAGCCTTCTTGGATGGAAAGAGTATGAACTGGAAGTAATGAGAGATAAAGCAGACAATGTGGTAATCGTTTGCTCTATTGAAAACTTTGATCCAATGGGAGTACACACTGGAGACTCAATCACAGTAGCTCCTGTTCAAACCCTTACAGACAGAGAATATCAAATAATGCGTGATGCTGCTATAAAAGCAATAAGAGAAATAGGAGTTGACACCGGAGGAAGCAATATTCAGTTTGCTGTAAATCCCCAAAATGGTAGAATGGTTATAATTGAGATGAATCCAAGGGTTTCCCGTAGTTCTGCTTTAGCAAGTAAAGCAACAGGTTTCCCAATAGCAAAAATTGCAGCAAAACTTGCCGTAGGATATACTCTTGAGGAAATCCCCAATGACATAACAAAAGTAACACCAGCCAGTTTTGAGCCTACTTTGGATTATGTGGTAGTAAAAGTGCCAAGATTTACCTTTGAAAAATTCCCAGAGGCTAATCCAACTCTTACAACTCAGATGAAATCAGTTGGTGAAGTAATGGCTATAGGTAGAACCTTTAAAGAAGCCTTAGGAAAAGCAATTCGGTCCTTAGAGATTGGCTCTTATGGTTTTGAAGAGATTAATGCCTCCTTAGAAGAGATTAGATGGAGACTTAAAAATCCCAATGCAGAGAGACTTTGGTATATAGCTGAGGCAATAAGAAGGGGTTTCACTATTCAAGAAATATATGAATTAACAGGAATAGATCCGTGGTTTTTAAATAACATAAAAGAAATCGTAGATTTTGAAGAAAGCCTAAAAGAAGTTAAATTAACGAGCATAAGAGATAAAGAATTGCAAGAACTGATCTTTACTGCTAAACAAAAGGGTATTTCAGATAGAAGATTAGCCAATCTTCTTGAAGCATCAGAAGAACAAATAAGAAAAATAAGGGAAAGACTGAATATAAAACCTACTTACAAACTTGTTGATACCTGCGCTGCTGAATTTGTTGCTCATACTCCTTATATGTATTCTTCTTATGAGAGAGGATTCTGCCATATTAATTCCTCTGAGTTAAACTATGCTTCTGATGCACCTCCTACAGATAATGGGAATAAAGTTATCATTCTCGGCTCTGGACCAAATAGAATAGGACAAGGAATAGAGTTTGACTACTGCTGTGTTCACTCTGTTTTTGGCTTAAGAGAGCTTGGCTATGAAACAATAATGATAAACTGTAATCCAGAAACAGTAAGCACTGATTATGACACCTCTGACAGACTCTATTTTGAACCTCTTACTCTTGAGGATGTTCTGCATATTATTGAAAGGGAAAAACCTCTTGGAGTAATTCTTCAATTTGGTGGACAAACACCCCTTAAACTTGCAAAGGCTTTGGAAGCCCATGGAGTAAACATACTGGGAACAAAAGCTGATGCTATAGATAGAGCTGAGGATAGAAAGAGATTTAAAGAGCTTGTGGATAAATTAAAGCTAAAACAACCCCCGAGTGGCACTGCCACTTCTTTAGAGGAAGCTTTAAAAATAGCAGATGAGCTTGGATATCCCATTCTTGTTAGACCTTCCTACGTACTTGGTGGAAGAGCTATGGAAATTGTTTATGATGAAGAATCTCTAAGAAGATATATGAGAGAGGCAGTGAAAGCTTCAGAGGATCATCCCGTTCTCATTGATAGATATTTAGAAGATGCTATTGAAATTGATGTGGATGCAATTTCTGATGGAGTAGATGTTGTTGTAGCAGGCATAATGCAGCATATTGAGGAAGCTGGAATTCATTCTGGTGATTCTGCCTGTTCCTTACCCCCCTATTCTCTTTCAGAGGATATAATTGAAAAAATTAAAGAAGAAACAATAGCTATTGCAAAAGAGCTTGAAGTCAAAGGACTTATGAATGTTCAATATGCTATTAAAGAGTCTGAAATTTATGTGCTTGAGGTTAATCCTCGGGCATCAAGAACAATTCCCTATGTAAGTAAAAGTATTGGATTTCCCCTGGCTGCAATGGCAGCCAAAATTATGGTAGGTAAAACTTTAAGAGAACTGGGACTTTCTAATAATATAAAAATTCCCTATGTTACAGTAAAAGAGGCTATTTTCCCCTTCGATAAATTCCCTGAAGTGGATGTAATTTTAGGTCCTGAGATGAAGTCAACAGGAGAGGTTATGGGGATTGATGAGGACTTTGGCCTTGCCTATGCCAAGGCACAGATGAGTGCCATGGGTAAAATTCCACTAAATGGTAGAGTTTTTATTAGTGTTAAAGATAATGACAAGGCACAGGTTTTACCTATTGCAAAAGAGTTTATAGAACTTGGTTTTACTGTTATAGCAACAAGAGGTACGGCAAAGTTTTTACAGGATCAGGGTCTGAAAGTTGAGTTAATAAACAAACTTCAGGAGGGAAGGCCTAATGTCCTTGACTTAATTAAAAATAAGCAAATTAGTTTTATAATAAACACAGTGTTTGGAAAACAGGCTCAGAAAGACTCTATGTACATAAGAAGAGGAGCTCTTCAATATAAAATTCCTTATACTACGACTATTTCAGGAGCAAAAGCAATTGTCAAAGCCATTCGTAGACTTAAAGAACATCCTATAAGTATAAGGTCAATCCAGGAATATCATAAGGAGGTGCTTCAGTGATAAAGAGAGCATTAATTAGCGTGTGGGATAAAAGAGGAATTTCAGAATTTGCAAAAAGCCTAAGCATGCTTGGGGTGGAAATTCTTTCAACAGGTGGCACTGCAAAATTATTAAGAGAATCTGGTATACCTGTGATAGATGTTTCTCACTATACAGGTTTTCCAGAGATAATGGATGGAAGGGTAAAAACTCTTCATCCACTCATACACGGAGGAATACTGGCAAGAAGAGACAAAAAAGAAGACTTGGAAGCCATGGAAAATCTTGGCATTAAGCCAATTGACATGGTAGTGGTTAATCTTTATCCCTTTGAGGCAACAATCAAAAAAGAAGGAGTAACTCTTGAGGAAGCCATTGAAAATATTGATATTGGTGGACCTACCATGCTTAGAGCAGCTGCTAAAAATTATAAAGATGTATTAGTAATTGTGGATCCTGATGATTACTCTTCCATCTTAGAAGACATTAAAAAGGGAAATGTTTCACTGGAAAAAAGGTTTGAACTTGCAAAAAAAGTTTTCTCTCACACAGCAAGATATGATGCGATGATAGCAGATTATTTTACAAAATTAACCCAAACTTTAGAATTCAAGAAAGACTGGATTATACAGCTAAAAATGGTAGAAACTCTTAGGTACGGTGAAAATCCTCATCAAAAGGCGGCTCTTTATGCATTGGATGAAAAACCCTCCTTAATTGAGGCAGAAGTTTTACAAGGAAAAGAAATGTCTTTCAATAACTATCTGGATACTCATTCAGCAGTGCTTTTAGCTGCAGAGTTTAATGAGCCTGTATGCGTAATAGTAAAACATAACAATCCTTGCGGTGTTGCTATTGCTGACAGTCTTTATGATGCTTATAAAAAAGCCTTTGAGTGTGATCCAGTAAGTGCTTTCGGAGGAATAGTTGCCTTTAATAGAGCTTTGGATGAGAAAACAGCTGAAGAGATAATTTCAACTTTCTATGAAGTAATAATTGCACCAGATTTTGAAAAGTCAGCTTTAGATGTTTTTACTTCAAAGAAAAATCTAAGAATAATCAAATTCCCAGCATTAAAAGAAAAAATAATACCCTCTGGCTTTGACCTAAAAAGAATACTTGGTGGGTTTATAGTTCAAAACTGGGATGTGGTGGATGATGAGTTTGCTCAAGCTAAGATAGTAACTAAAAGAAAGCCAACAGAGGAAGAATGGAAAGCTCTGAGATTTGCTTGGAAAGTTTGCAAACATGTGAAATCAAATGCTATAGTTTATGCCAAAGAAGATCGCACTTTAGGTCTTGGAATAGGACAGACAAGCAGAGTATTTTCATCTAAAATTGGAGCTCTGCATGCTTTAAGCCCCCTTAAAGGTTGTGTTGTGGCTTCTGATGGATTTTTCCCTTTCAGAGACAATATTGATGTTTTTGCACAAAATGGAGTGACTGCCATAATTCAGCCCGGCGGTTCTATTCGTGATCAGGAAGTAATTGATGCTGCAAATCAGTATAATATAGCAATGGTATTAACAGGAATAAGGCATTTTAGGCACTAAGATGAGACCATTTAAAGAAATTAAAGCCCACTATTATTTTACGAAAGAAGATGAAAAAAGGCTCCTAGCCCTTAAAGAAGTAATGGAAAAAAGGGCTGATAGAGTTATGGATGCTATTTTTCAATGGATTAATGCTACAGAGTCTGCTAAAAAGGTCTTTAGAAGTGAGTCTTTAATGAAGCATGTAAAAAATGTTATCAAAGTTTGGTTTATTAATCTCTTCTCAGGAAAATATGATAATTTCTATTATGACAAACTTATCCAAATAGGGCAAAAACATGAAAAAATCGGTGTTGAACCTCATTTTTTGATTAGAGCTATAAATATTGTTAGAAATACAACCGCTGGTTTAGTGTGTGAAGAACCAGATCTGGAGGAAGAAAAAGACAATTACTTGATATCCATCAATAAAATACTCGATATAAATCTAGATATTATTCTATCTGCCTATTTGGAGGAAGAAGCAAGAGGATATTCGCCAGTTTATAAAGTTAAAGGTAAAATAGTTAGATTTGGTGAAGTATTCTCTCAAATTACAAGTGTTTTTTTAATTTCAGGATTGATATTGCTAACAGGAGCAGTAATTTTTCTATGCGGAAGAGATATATACGAAATATTTACTGGCAAATTAGAACAGACAATAATCACTGCTTTAGGCTCAGTTCTAATTCTATGGGTAATGCTTGAATTAATAAACACAGAAATAGCCCATTTAAGAGGTGGTAAATTTAAAATAAGTGTTTTTATAGGAGTTGCTCTTGTAACAACAATAAGAGAAGTTATGATTGCTACTTTGAAACACGATAGCCTTGAATTTATAGGAGCATTGGTGATTTCAGTTCTTGTAATAGGTCTCATTTATTGGTTAGTTAAAAAGACAGAGGAGGACAGAAGATGAAAGTTCTTGTAATTGGCTCTGGTGGAAGAGAACACGCAATAGTTTGGAAACTTGCCCAATCAAGGGTAGTGGATAAAATTTACTGTGTTCCGGGAAATGCTGGGATTGCTGAAATTGCTGAATGCTTAGAAGTAGAAAGTAGAGACTTCTCAAATCTTTTAGATTTTGTAAAGTATGAATGGATAGATTTAACAGTTGTAGGTCCTGAAGACCCTCTTGCAAAAGGAATAGTAGATCTTTTTCAAAAAGAAGGAAGAAAGATTATAGGACCCACAAAAGCAGCAGCTCAGCTTGAAAGTAGCAAGGTATTTGCAAAAGAATTTATGAAAAGACATAAAATTCCTACTGCTGAATATAAGGTTTTCACCTCTTATACTCATGCAGAAGATTACATTAGACTTAAAGGCACTCCTATAGTTGTCAAGGCTGATGGACTTGCAGCTGGTAAGGGAGTGTTTGTATGCAAAAGTTATGAAGAAGCCTTAGATGCTTTGAAGCTAATTATGAAAGATAAAATTTTCGGTCCTGCTGGTGACAAAGTTGTTATTGAAGAATATTTAGAAGGTGTTGAAGCCTCATACTTAATCTTCACAGATGGCAAAAATATATTACCTATGGTAACATCTAAGGATCATAAAAGACTTCTTGATAATGATGAAGGTCCAAACACAGGTGGGATGGGAACATATAGTCCAAATCCCGTCATAACTCCTGAGCTAGAAAAAATTATCTTGGAAACTATCATAAAACCCACAATTAAGGGATTAAAACAAGAGGGAATTGTTTATAAAGGAATTCTCTATGCTGGATTAATGATTGTGGATAATAAACCTTATGTATTAGAGTTCAATTGTCGGTTCGGAGATCCTGAAACTCAGGTTATTTTACCGAGACTAGAGACCGATTTATTGGATGTGTTTATGGGGATTGCTAATGGAAAGCTAAATAAAGTAGATATTAAATGGAAAGTTGATGCTTCTTTATGCGTTATTTTAGCCTCTCAGGGATATCCAGGTAAATATAAAAAAGGCTTTAACATAGAAGGACTCGAATTTTTAAAAAATTTAAAAGATGTTACAATTTTTCATGCCGGCACTAAGTTTGATGATAAGGGTAAAATCGTAACAAATGGCGGAAGGGTCTTAGGAGTAACAGCCTTAGGTAAAGATCTAAAGGAGGCGAGACAGAAAGCCTATGGTGCTATTGAATTCATAAAATTTGAAGGAATGCACTACAGAAAGGATATTGGATTAAAGGTTTAATGTTCTATTAAAATAAAACTTAGCGAGAGTGGCGGAAAGGCAGACGCGCTGGACTTAGAATCCAGTGGGGCAACCCGTGAGGGTTCAAATCCCTCCTCTCGCATTTTATAGATTATCATCGCCTCAAATAAGGCACATTTAGTATGTCCTATCACAACTTCTTACAATACTATTTTAAAACCCCCTTTAAATTCACTTTATGTTACATTTTTTCCCAATCTTTACTTTAGGTAACGATCTTAAAATCAAAATATAAAAAAAACCTATATTTTTCAAATTATTTTTTATGGCATGCGAATTGTTTGTAAAATCTTCATGTTTAATTTCCTGAGAAAAAAAAGAATAGAATCCACAATTTTTCAGAAAAGAGAATTTGTTGTTCTTGATACTGAACTTACAGGTTTGAATGAAAAGGAAGACCATATTATCTCCATTGGTGCAATACTTATGAAAGAAAGAAGAATATCATTAGGTGATATCTTTTATAGAATTTTAAATCCTCAGGGTAAACTAAAGCGGGAAAGTGTGCTAATCCATGAATTAACCTACTCGGAATTGGAGAAGTGTCCTGAAATAAAGCCTATTATAATGGAATTTGTTAATTTTATAAAGGATAGACCTATAGTAGGTCATTTCTTAGAGATTGATCTTAAATTCTTAAAGAGAGAGATAAAAAACAACTTAAAAATCAAATTTGAGCCAGTAGCAATTGATACATATATTATTTTTAATTGGTTGATTGAGAGAGGTTTAATTTCTCATAAATTCAAAGGTGCCAAATCTTTACCCCAAATAGCAGAAGCTTTTGACATTAAAGTTGAAACTCTTCATGATGCTCTTTATGATGCTTTTATTACTGCACAGATTTTTCAAAGGGAGATAGCCCTTATTCAAAGTGTACAGCTTTCATGGTTTGATTTTATAAAAAAAATTGGCAGACCAAATATATCAGGATACATGTTTGGTCAATATGAAAAAAACTATCAATTCTAAAGGAGGTGTTTTATGATTAAAAGTGACGTACTAAGTAATTATTGGAGGGAAAACAAAACTCTCATGCTACTGATTTTACTAATTTGGTTCATAATTTCTTACGGTGCAGCAATTGTGGCTTCATATCTTAACGAAATTACAATTTTTGGGTTTCCCCTGGGCTATTACATGGGAGCACAAGGTTCTCTAATAGTTTTTGTGATTCTTAATGTCCTTTATTCTAAAAAAACAAATGAATTAGACAAAAAATATGGATTACAGGAGGAAGAATAATGGCACAAGATGCAATGACTGCATGGAAAAAGAAATTAAGACTTATTTATGGAGTTTACACTGGTGTTTTTGCTCTTTTCATTATCTCACTCTGGATTGCTGAAAATATGGGACTTCCACAAAAATATATTGGATACGCTTTCTTATTCGGAACAATAGGTGTTTATGCAGCAATAGGTATTTTATCAAGAACTTCAGTTGTAGCTGAATATTATGTTGCTGGTAGAAAAGTACCTGCTGTATTCAATGGTATGGCAACTGCTTCAGACTGGATGAGCGCTGCTTCTTTTATCGGTATGGCTGGTGCTTTGTATTTACAGGGATACGATGGTTTAGCCTTCATAATGGGATGGACAGGCGGTTACGTTTTACTTGCTGTTTTAGTGGCTCCTTATATAAGAAAATTTGGGCAGTTTACTATCCCAGATTTTCTTGAGGCTAGATACGGAGGAAAAATTCCAAGATTTATAGGAATAATCGCTGCTATAATAGTTTCTTTTGCCTATCTAGTAGCTCAAATTACAGGTGTGGGAATTATTACAAGTAGATTTATTGGGATTCCTTTTGAGGCTGGAGTTTTTCTTGGTTTAGCAGGTATATTGGTATGCTCCTTTCTTGGAGGCATGAGAGCAGTAACGTGGACACAAGTAGCTCAATATATAATACTCATAGTAGCCTATATGATACCAGTTATTGCCATATCCTACAAGCATACGGGAGTTCCAATTCCTCAAATAATGTATGGACAGGCATTACAAGTAATTGAATCAAAGCAAAAAGCTCTCCTTAATGATGTAAAGGAGATAGAAGTAAGAGGAGAATGGAAAAAGAAAGCAGAAGAAATTAGTATGAAGATTAAAACACTCCCTGAAAGTTGGCAAAAGGGAAAATCTGAACTGGAAGAAAAATTAAGTCAACTTAAAGAGAATGATCCTGAGAGAGCAAAAACAGAAAAGGCTCTAAAGGATTATCCAAAAACACCCCAAGAGGCAAAGGAAAAATGGACTAATCAAATGAAACAAGCTCAAGCTATGTCAAAACCACCTAAATCATATATTGCACCCCCAGCAGACACAAAAGGAATTATAAATTTCCTTGCCCTTACCTTCTGTCTAATGGTGGGAACAGCAGGCCTTCCCCATGTATTGATGAGATTTTACACCACTCCAACTGTAAAGGAAGCAAGAAGCTCTGCTGCTTGGGCTTTATTTTTCATATTTCTTCTATATTTCACAGCACCTGCTTATGCTGCCTTTGCAAGAAGTGAAATTCTTACAAACATTGTTGGTCAAGCTTTCAGTGCCCTTCCTCAATGGGTTGCAAAATGGTCATCTGTAGGATTAATATCTATTAAAGATATGAATGGTGATGGAATAATACAGTTTTCTGAGATAATAATTCAAGCTGATGCTGTAGTGCTTGCAACGCCTGAAATAGCTGGACTGCCCTATGTAGTGGCTGGTTTAATTGCAGCTGGCGGACTTGCAGCTGCTCTTTCCACAGCTGATGGACTTTTAATTACAATTTCCAATGCCATTTCTCATGATCTTTATTACAAAATTATTAATCCTAATATCTCTCCTTCCACAAGAGTGAAAATTGGAAAGGCTTTACTTTTAGTAGTAGCAGCAATTGGTGCTTATGTAGCAAGCTTTAAGCTGGCAATAATTGTAGAACTCGTTGCTTGGGCATTCTCCTTAGCTGCAGCCACTTTCTTCCCTGCTGTAGTCTTTGGAATTTGGGACAAGAGAATGAATAAAACAGGAGCAGTGTCGGGAATGATAGTTGGACTGCTTGTAACAGGATTTTATATAATTGGAAGTAGATTTTATGGTATAGACTGGTTCGGAATAAAAACTATAGCTGCAGGTATATTTGGTTTGCCAGCCAATGTAATCGTAGCTTTAATTATATCAAGAATAACTGCTGCACCTTCTAAAGAATTGCAGGAATTTGTTGATAATATCAGATATCCTAAAGGTGCTGTAAAGGGTGGAGTGGAAGAATGACTTTAAAGCTTTTCCTTAATTATACCCTTTCCTTCCTCATGTGGCTCGTCATAGGACGAGCCATTCTCTCTATTTTTATAAAAGACCCTAAAAATCCTATTTTTGGAATTTTTTTTATGGCAACGGAACCTATTTACAAATTAGTGAGAAAAATTTTTCCTATAGCCCCTACAATTTTTATTATTATATTCATACTTATTCTTAGAATACTAATAGTAAAATATTTGTGATGCCATGGAACTAATAGAGATATTAAAAAAAATTCATCCTTTCAATACCCTCTCCTTAGAAGAGATAGAGGATATTGCTCTGTCTTCAGAAGTAAAAATCTATAAAAAAAATGAAATTTTATTCAAAGAAGGCAATGCTCCCTTAGATTTCCTATATGTAATCCTCGAAGGAGAAGTAATACTTGAAAAAGATTTTCATCTCATAGTGCATCTTAAGAAAGGAGATATATTTGGTTATGTTTCGTTAGTTAGTGAAATGTCACCTGCCTCTACTGCTATAATTGAGAAAGATTATACAAAAATTTTACTCATAAGCAAGGAAAAATTTAAAAATTTAATAAATAAAAATGAAAATTTTTCTAGATACTTCACCAAACAACTCGCTAAAAGAGTTCATATAGCTCCTTCTGTAAAAAATTATTTCCAAATGGAAAGACTCCTTAACTTAAGAATAAAAGATCTTAAAATTAAGGAACCACTGTTAATTAAAGGTGATGCTAATATAATTGAGACTGCAAAAACTATGGCAAACCACGACTCTACCTTCTGTCTTGTGGAAAAAGATGGTAATATTGGAATAATTACCGAAAGAGATATAATAAAAAAAATTTTAGCGCAACAGTTAAATCCCTATGAAGTAAAAGCTCAAGATATTGCTACTTTTCCCATCATCTCTATGGATGCCTCTGAACCTCTCTTCAATGCACTGCTTACAATGGCTAAATATGGAATAAGAAAATTAGTCATTAAAGAGGCAGGAGCAATTTGGGGAATACTTGATGACAGGACAGTTATTTCCCACGAGAGCAAAAACATAGTTTTTCTCATTAAAGAAATTGATGGAGCTAAAAACACCGAAGAACTCTCCTACTTATATTCACTTGTAAAAGAAAGTATTGTAGAAGGTGTAATGTCTGGTTTAGATCCTGAATATGTAGGCAAATATATAGCTGAATTAAATGACCATTTCATGAAAAGGGTTGCCAAAATTGTTGAAAACGAATTGGGCACACCTCCTTGTAAATACTCCATTATGGTCATAGGTTCAGAAGGCAGAAGAGAACAAAGTCTTACCACTGACCAAGATAATGCCTTCATATTTGAAGATAACTCAGAGAAAAGGGAGTATTTTGAGAGATTCTCTGGAAAATATATCAATTCTCTTACAGAAGTGGGATTCCCACCATGTCCTGGCAATGTGATGGTAAATAACCCTTACTGGAGAAGAACAAAATTGGAATGGTTTAATGAAATAACAAAATGGATGGAAAATCCTAAACCTGAAAATATTCTTAATATTAGTATATTTTTTGATTTTAGAAATGTTTATGGAGAAGATCAATTAATAGACGAACTGTGGAATTTCATATTCAAGAGAATTAAAACTTCCAAACACTTTTTGCCTTTTTTAGCTTCCGAAGCAATAAAATTCAGACCTCCCTTAGGTTTTTTAGGCTCTATAAAAACTGAAAAATTCGGAAAACACAAAGGAGAAATCGACATTAAAAAATACGGCATTTTCCCAATTACTCAAGGTGTAAGAGTTTTATCACTCCATAATGAAATTAGAAATTCTAATACTTTCGAAAGAATCAGAAAATTAAGAGAACTCTCTGTTTTCACTAATGACTTTGGTCGAGACTTAGAGGAAGGATATCGATTTTTAATGTCTTTGAGACTTAAATCACAAGCAAAAAAAATTAGAAACAGAATTCCTCCAGACAATTACATAAATTTATCAGAATTATCAAAGACAGAAAAAGATATTCTTAAGGATGTTTTTAAAAAAATAGAGGAATTTCAAAAAATACTTTTTGATAAATATAACCTTCGCTATTTTTCTTGATAATGTTACCAAAATAAACATCTTTTGTTACTTTTAGTAACATTTTTTTATGTTTCTAAAAGAATCCCCTTCCAAAAACAATAATTTACATTTGGCATAACCTTTGCATTTGTTATTAACGTATGGTTAAAATAATCGAAGATGTAATTGATTTTCTTAAATCAGTTCCTCCTTTTGAATTTTTAAGTGACGAAGTAATTAATTCTGTTACAGTAAAGACATCCTTAGAATATTATCCCAAAGGAACCTATATCCTTCTTCAGGATGGTGCTCCCAGTGAATTTCTATATGTAATAAAAAAAGGCGGAGTAAAAGTTTTCAGAAGAGTTGAAAACGAAGATATTGTAATAGACTATAGAAGTGAGGGCGACAGCTTCGGTTTTGTCTCTCTCATGAGCGGTGACAAGTCAAGAGCAAACGTAGTAGCAATTGATGATACCATATGCTATCTAATCCCTAAGGATATAATTTTAGGTCTAATAAATAAATATTCGGAAGTAAGAGATTTCTTCCTCCGTTCTTTTATGAACATATATCTTGATAAAGGTTACAGAGAAGAACAATATAAAAGATCTATAACTTCCACTGTTGACAAAATTCTTTTTACTACACCAGTTGAGGAAATTGCTACAAAAGAGGTTATTTCTGTTACAGAGAATACTTCTATCAAAGAAGCAGCTAAAATTATGTGTGAAAATTCCATAAGCTCCTTAATAATAATGGATAGTAACGGAATTCCTGTAGGAATAATTACAGATAAAGATTTGAGAAAAAAAGTTGTTGCCTCAGCAAGAAACGTAGATGAACCTGTTAAAAACATAATGAGTTATCCCATAATTAAGATCGATGCTAAGGATTTTTGCTTTGAAGCTGTGGTAAGAATGCTTAAATACAATATACACCATCTGCTAGTTATAAAAAATGGAAAAATCCATGGAATAATAACCAATCACGACATAATGATGCTTCAGGGACTTTCTCCCATAACTATTGTAAGAGACTTAGAAATACAACAAACAATTGAAGGCTTAATTAATGCCTCAAAGGGAGTTAATATCATCGTGGGAAATCTAATTTCTCAGGGTGCAAAAGCAAGTAATATTACAAGAATCATTACTGAGATTAATGATAGAATTGTAAAAAAAATAATCCAATTTGCTGAAAGAGAATTCGGTCAACCTCCAGTTCCATATTGTTGGCTTGCTTTAGGTTCAGAAGGCAGAAAGGAACAAACCTTTAAAACAGATCAAGACAACGCATTAGTATATGCTGATCCCTCACCATCAGAGCAAGAAGCAGTGCAAAAATATTTTTTGGAATTTACTAAATACATAAAGGAAAGTTTACTAAAATGCGGGTTTCCTCCTTGCCCCGGAGATATTATGGCAAGTAATCCCAAGTGGTGTCAGCCCCTTAAAACCTGGAAGAAGTATTTTTCTCAATGGATTTACACTCCAAAGGGTGAAAATATAAATCTGTCAAATATATTTTTTGATTTCAGAGGAATTTATGGTGACTTATCCTTAGAGGAAAATCTAAGAGACTATCTACTAAATATTGTGAAAGATCAAAAAGTATTTCTCGGGTATTTAGCTAATCTTGCCGTTAGAAATAAACCTCCCTTGGGATTTTTTAAAACATTTGTTGTTGAAAAGAGCGGAGAACACAAGGATAAATTAAATTTAAAAATAAAAGGAATAGCGCCTATTGTTGATATTATTAGACTTTTTAGCTTAGAGAAGAGCGTTAGAGAAACCTCCACATTAGAAAGAATAGATTCCTTAAGGAATAAACACACTGTTGTCAGAGATTATGCTGATGAAATAATTTATGCTTTTGAATTTTTAATGCTCTTAAGAATGCGCCATCAATATGAGCAAGTTTTACAAGGAAATGTACCTGATAATTTTATTGATCCCGAATCACTTAGCAATCTTGAAAAAAAATTACTTAAAGATACTTTTCAACTTATCTCTAAACTCCAGGATATTCTTATTGAGAGATATAAATTAATGATTATATAAGCAGCAATGATTAAATTTTTTAGAAAAAGCAAAGAAAAAAAATTAATATCACAACAAATGATAATCGATACAAATTTTGTTGTTGTTGACACAGAACTTACAGGATTGAATGAATTTAGAGATAATATCATAGCCATTGGTGCAATAAAAATGATTGGACGCACTATAAAAATAGGAGATATCTTTTATAGAACTGTAAGTCCATCCACAAAAAAATTCAGAAAAGAAAGCATAATGATTCATGAAATTACTCCCTCTGAATTGGAAAAATGTCCTGAAATAAAGCCTATTTTAAAAGAATTTATATCATTTGCAAAGGATAATATAGTTGTTGGACATTGTGTAAACCTTGACTTAAGTTTTTTAAAAAGAGAGATCAAAAGCAATATTGACTATAATTTCGAACCTTTCAGTGTAGATACTCTTCTTATATATAAATGGCTTATCAAGAAAGGAATATTACCTTCGGATTATATGAAAAATAATTCCCTAGAAAATATTGCTCTATCCTTAGGTATTGAAGCAAAGGAGTTACATAATGCTCTTTCTGATGCCTACATAACTGCTCAAATTTTCCAGAAGCTGCTCGTTTATCTGGCAAATTTAAAAATATTAACCCTAGGAGAACTTTTAAATATAGCTTGTCCAGATATTTGTAGTTATCAAGATATTGCCAAAAAAGAAGCTTATCAATTATAAGGAGGACTCATTATGAAAAAAGAGATATTGGAATCATCAGAATTTAAAAAGCTATTAAAAAGCAAAAATTCTATTTCTCTTATTTTAACTTTATTAGAGTTAATTCTCTATTTCGGCTTTGTTTTGTTAATTGCCTATAACAAAGAATTTCTAAGTCAAAAATTTTATGGTCCTGTTACAGTAGGTATACCAATAGGTATAGGAGTTATTGTACTAAGCTGGGTACTTACAGGTATTTATGTTTTATGGTCAAACAAAGTTTATGACGAGAGAGTAACAAAAATCAAAGAAAAGTTAGGAGGTGAATAATGAAAGAAACTGTCTTAGGAGAGCCTACTTTAACAGGTATAGTTTTTTTTCTATTATTTGTTAGCGCCACTCTTTATATAACTTATTGGGCTGCAAAAAGAACAAGAACAACAGCAGAGTTTTATGCTGCTGGCAGAAGTATTACAGGATTACAAAATGGTCTTGCCCTTGCAGGAGATTATATGTCGGCAGCAAGTTTTCTTGGTATTGCTGGACTTGTTTCCCTAAAAGGTTATGATGGGCTTATCTACGCGGTAGGATGGTTAGTGGGCTGGCCTATTGTTACTTTTTTAATAGCAGAACCCTTAAGAAATCTTGGTAAATATACTTTTGCAGATGTGGTAGCCTACAGACTAAAGCAAAGACCAATCAGGACAGCTGCTGCAACAGGAGCTTTGATAACTGTTCTACTTTATCTGATTGCTCAGATGGTTGGTGCAGGTTCTTTAATAAAGTTGATGTTTGGTCTTCCCTATGAATTAGCAATTATAATTGTAGGATGCCTAATGATTGCCTATGTTCTTTTTGGCGGAATGCTTGCCACCACATGGGTTCAGATTATAAAAGCCTGCCTTCTACTGGGAGGAGCAACAATTTTAGTATTTTTAACCCTATACAAATTTGGCTTTAATTATGTTGCACTTTTTACAGACGTTACAACAAAGTATGGTGATAAATTTGTACAACCAGGTGGTCTAATAAAAAACCCAATCGATGCTATATCCCTTGGGATCGCCTTAATGTTCGGAACCGCAGGCCTTCCTCATATTTTAATGAGATTTTATACTGTCCCTGATGCTAAAGAGGCTAGAAAATCGGTATTTTATGCAACTGGATTTATAGGTTACTTTTATATACTTACCTTCATAATTGGATTTGGCGCTGCTGCTTTGGTTGGACATGAGATAATAAGTAAAATTGATAAGGGTGGGAACATGGCTGCACCATTACTTGCTGAAGCCCTTGGTGGAGAAATTTTCTTAGGATTTTTAGCTGCCGTTGCCTTTGCAACAATTTTAGCAGTCGTTGCAGGTTTGACTCTTGCTGGTGCTTCTGCTGTATCTCATGATATATATGTAGGAGTCATAAAAAGAGGGAAAGCAGATGAAAAACAAGAAGTAAAGGCTGCTAAAATATCCACTCTTTGTCTCGGTCTTTTGGCAATAATACTCGGAATTATTTTTAAAGGTCAGAATGTGGCTTTTATGGTTGGTTTAGCCTTTGCTGTAGCTGCATCCGCTAATTTCCCAGCCTTGTTCATGTCTATATTTTGGAAAAAATTTACTACCCAAGGAGCAATATGGAGTATATACACTGGGTTATTTCTTAGTGTTATCTTAATAATCTTAAGTCCTACTGTATGGGTAGATATATTAAAAAATGCTCAACCAATCTTTCCCTTGAAAAATCCCGGAATTGTATCCTTTTTTGGCTCTTTTATTGTTGGTATTATTGTCTCTCTTGCTACAAAAGAAAAAGAAGCTGAGGTTAAATTTGAGACTGAAAAAATAAGATCCTATCTTGGTATAGGTGCCGAATAAAAATAAAAAATGTTAAAATCAATAGAAAAAAAGGAGGTAAGAATATGACACAAGGAATTGATGTATTACTCAAGGAACAGAGGGTCTTCCCTCCCCCTAAGGAAATCTCAGAAAAAGCTTACATTAAAAGCTTGGCTGAATATGAACAACTCTATAAGCGCTCAGTAGAAGATCCTGAAGGTTTCTGGTCTGAAATAGCAGAACAAAATATTACCTGGTACAAAAAGTGGGATAAAGTTTTAGATTATGACTTCAATAAGCCTTATATAAAGTGGTTCATAGGGGGAAAACTGAATGCTTCCTATAATTGTTTGGATCGCCATTTGGCAAATTTAGGAAATAAGGCTGCTCTAATCTGGGAAGCTGATGATGGAGAAGTAAAAACTTACACCTACTGGCAACTCTACAGAGAAGTAAATAGATTTGCTAATGTTTTGAAAAAACTAGGAATAAAAAAAGGTGATAGAGTCTCTGTATATCTTCCCATGATTCCTGAACTTCCAATAACCCTCCTTGCCTGTGCAAGGATTGGTGCAATTCACAGTGTGGTATTTGCAGGATTTTCAGCTCAATCCCTCAGAGATAGAATAAATGACTGCGGAGCAAAATTACTTATAACAGCAAATCAAGGTATTAGAGGAGGAAGACTTGTTCAACTAAAAGCCAATGCAGACCAAGCCTTAGAAGGAGCACCCTCTATAGAAAAAGTTATTGTGGTCAAGAGAACCACTAATTTCGTAGATATGGATCCCCAGAGAGATTTCTGGTGGCATGATTTAATTAATTATCCTGAAATTGAAGATTACTGCGAACCTGAGCAAATGGACGCAGAAGACCCTCTTTTTATTCTTTATACATCAGGTTCCACAGGCAAACCCAAAGGAGTCTTACATACAACAGGTGGATATATGGTGTATACAAATATAACTTTTAAATATGTATTCGATTATAAACCAGAGGAAACCTTCTTCTGCACAGCTGATATTGGATGGGTAACTGGACACAGCTATATTGTCTATGGTCCCTTAAGCGCAGGAGCAACATCTCTTATGTTTGAAGGTGTACCTACTTATCCAAATCCTGGTAGATTTTGGGAGATAGTTGATAAACATAGAGTAAATATATTCTATACAGCTCCCACTGCCATAAGAGCACTTATGCGTGAGGGAGAAAAATGGCCTCAAAAATATAACCTCTCAAGCTTAAGAATTCTTGGTACAGTAGGTGAACCTATAAATCCTGAAGCATGGATGTGGTATTACAAGTATGTAGGACAGCAACGTTGCCCCATTGTGGATACTTGGTGGCAGACTGAAACAGGTGGGTTTATGATTACTCCTCTTCCAGGTGCTATGAATCTAAAACCTGGTTCTGCTACAAAGCCATTCTTTGGTGTGGTTCCAAAAGTTCTTAAAGAGGATGGCTCTCCCGCTGGAGTAAACGAAGGAGGCTATTTAGTAATCGAAAAACCTTGGCCCGGAATGCTAAGAGGAACTTGGGGAGATCCTGAAAATAAGAGAATAAAAGAAGTTTATTTCTCTCGTTTTCCAGGAAAATATTTCACAGGTGATGGAGCAAGAGTAGATGAAGATGGAGATTATTGGCTTATGGGTAGAATTGATGATGTTATAAATGTCTCTGGTCACAGACTTGGAACAGCAGAAGTTGAATCAGCCTTAGTGGCTCATCCCTCTGTTGCAGAAGCAGCAGTAGTTGGTTTTCCTCATGAGATAAAAGGAGAAGGAATATATGTTTATGTGGTTCTGAAAGAGGGCTATGAACCATCAAAAGATCTGGAAAAATTGCTCGTATCTCATATAAGACAGATGATAGGTCCCATTGCTACCCCCGATAAAATTCAATTTGCTGGAGGACTTCCTAAAACAAGAAGCGGAAAAATAATGAGAAGAATTTTAAGAAAAATAGCTTCTGGTGCTTTAGAGGAACTTGGTGATACAACCGCCTTAGCTGATCCTTCAGTAGTTGAAGAATTAATATCAGGAAGAAAGTAAAACTAAGAAGAGAGGGCATTCCCCTCTCTTCTCTATTTTTTAAAGTAAGGTCTTTTAAAAAAGAGCACTGTCAAAAGCATTGAAAACATTGATACGCTCAAAATCCAAAAAGCCTCATTAAATGCTATTGCTTGTGCTTGTCGTAGTAATTCTTTGTATATTAATGACTCTGCTGATAAAGAAGGCATGGTAAATAGAAAATCTTGTAATTTGTCTATAGCTGTTTGATATGGAAGTTCATATGGCGTTAAGTTTTCCACTAGTCTTGATTGATGAAATTGAGCTCTTTGACTTACAATGGTTGTTACGATGGCTGTTCCTACGGACCCTCCAATATTTCTAATAACAGCACTTAAAGGTGTTGCATCTTGCATTTTTTCCTTAGGAATAAAAGCTACTGTCATTACTGCTAATGGTGTGATTACAAAAGCCATACCTAAGGCTAAAACAGCTCTTGGATAAACAAAATTCCAAAAATCTGTCTGAAGATTTAAAAGACTCATTAAATAAGTAGAATAAGCACACATAATAATTCCAAAGGAAAGAGGTATTTTAGGATTTATCTTATCTGAGATTTTACCACTTATTGGAAATGCTATCAGTTGGACAATTCCTGCAGGACCAAGAACTAAACCTGCTAAAAAAGCAGTATATCCCATGAGGGATTGCACATAAATTGGTAATAAAATTATACTTCCAAAGAGATTTACAAAAGTAAAAAACATAACTAAGTTACCAAAGAAAAAATTTCTATCCTTAAATAATTTAAGATTGACAACAGGATTTTTAGCTTTCTTTAACTCCCACCATACTAAAGCTATCAAACTAATAAAACTTATTATAGATAAAGCAATTATGAAATTTGATTCGAACCAATCTTCCCTTTCACCTTTATCAAGAACAACTTGAAGACAACCAATGCCAAGAGATAGAAAAATGATTCCTGGATAATCAATTTTAAGTTTTTCCCTCTTTAAGTAGGGAGGATCCTCTATTACTAAATAAGTCATTAAAATAGAAATTATCCCAATGGGAATATTAATATAATAAATCCACCTCCAAGAAAAATTATCAGCAATCCAACCACCTAACATAGGACCCAGAATGGGTGCTAAAATTATACCCATTCCATATATTGCCATAGCCTTACCATATTGATTTTTTGGAAAAATTTCAAGAAGAATGCTTTGACTTAGTGGTTGAAGTCCTCCACCTCCAATTCCTTGAAGTATTCTAAAAATAATTAAGGTGCTCAAATTTGTAGCGATTCCACAAAGAAAAGAGGCAAAAGTAAATAATGAAATGGAGAAAATTAAATAATTCTTTCTTCCGAAAATTCTACTAAGCCAACCTGTCATAGGAATAACTACAGCATTGGCTACAAGATAAGATGTTATAATCCATGTAGATTCATCAATACCTGCTGACATATCACCCTGAATATGTCTTAAGGCCACATTATTTATGGTAGTATCAAGAATTTCAATAAAAGTTGGAAGCATTACTGTAATTACTATCCAGAATCTTTTCATCTAAATATTATATAAAATTTTCTTGTAAGTTAGTAATAACTTTCTAAAATTTAAAAAAATAAAGATTTTTTCCTATAAATTACACAATCTTTTTTAATTCTCTGTTTAGTCCCGTTTTTGTATAAAAAGGTTGAAATTTTCTTTAACAATTTTCAGGAGCTTTTGTTTTGTAGGTAGTGAATAGTCCCCGTTTCTATGGGTAACGGGGACCTAAAATCCTTAATTATTAGATGAAGAAGATAATAAAGCTGAATTAACCTTTTTCATTAGTCTTGATATTTTTCTTGAAGCAGTATTTTTATGGATGATACCCTTCGAGGCAGCTTTGTTAATTATTTTAATTGCTTCTTTAACTAAATTTTGGATAGTCTCTTTTTCCTTTTTTTCTATTGCTTCTTCAATTTTTTTTATGGAAGTTTTAATTCTTGTCTGCCATGATTGATTCCTTAACCTTCTTTTTTCATTCTGTCTTATTCTTTTCAATACAGACTTGCTTCTTTTTTTAACTGTTGATCTTGTAGTGGCCAAAATTGTCCTCCTTTTCTTTTAAAGATTAATTAAATTAAAATAACACAGTTTACATAAATGTTTCAATATCTGTAAAATTATTTTTATGCTAAAAATAGGAATCTCATCATGTCCGAATGATATTTTTATCTTTTATGGGATATTGAATAAAAAAATTACTTTCGCAGATGAAGAGTTCAAATTTTTCATTGAAGACGTAGAGACACTTAATAACCTCTGTCTTTCAAAAGAATTGGAAGTATCAAAAGTTTCAGTACATGCCTTTTACTATTTACAGAGAGATTACAATTTACTTAATTCAGGAGCTGCTATTTCAGAATTTGGACCTGTTGTTGTAACAAAAAATTTAGAAAAAATTCATAAATCCTCTCATCTAAAAATAGCACTTCCCGGTAAGCTTACAACTGCTTCTGCTCTTATGTGGTTTTATTGGAAAAAATTTTTTTTCCATAAAAGTTACGCCCTAAAATTTGTAAATTTTAATGAAATCTTAGAATTGCTCAAAAAAGATGAAGTAGATCTCGGGGTTTTAATTCATGAAGGTAGATTCATATATAATTCCTGCGGTCTTGATTTGTTAGTAGACCTGGGTGAGTTTTGGAAAAGAGAGACAGGAACTCCAATCCCTTTAGGATGTATTGTTGCCCAAAAGAATCATGGAAACAAAGAAATCCTTGAGAGAATGATCAGAGAAAGCATTTATTATGCAAAAAATAATACTAAGGAAGTTTTACCTTTCATAAAAAATTATGCTAAAGAACTTGATGAAAGGGTAATAATGGCTCATATAAATACTTATGTAAATAATTTTTCTATTGATTTAGGTCACATAGGTAGAGAATCGATAAGTGTTTTTATGAATAAACTAAAAGAGGAGGGAATATGGAATTGTTATCATTTGTAAAAAATATAAGTATTGCTTATTTTTCCATGGAAATAGGAATTAGACCTGAAATGCATACCTACAGCGGAGGTCTTGGTATTTTAGCTGGTGATACTCTAAAATCTGCAGCTGACTTAAGAATTCCAATGGTGGGAATAACATTAATTCACCGTATGGGCTATTTCAGACAGGAAATTAATCCCTTCGGCAGACAAATTGAACATCCTGATCCTTGGGATATAGATAAATATCTTAAGAAAATTGATACAAAAGTATCAGTTACCATAGAAGGAAAAGAAGTCTACATTACAGCTTGGTATTATATTATTGAGAGTATTTCAGGTGGCAAAGTACCTGTACTGTTCCTTGACACTGATATTCCAGAAAATGATCCTGAAAGTAGGAAGTTGACTTATTTTCTCTATGGTGGAGATTTAACTTATCGACTAAAGCAAGAAATAATCTTAGGTATTGGTGGCGTTAGAATGCTGGAAGAATTAGGTTTTGATATAAGGAAATATCACATGAATGAGGGACATTCAAGCCTCTTGACCTTGGAGCTTCTTAACAGATTTAAAAGACCCATAGAGGAAGTATGGTCTGAAGAACTTGTATGGGATATAGAAAAAGTGAGAAATCTCTGTGTCTTTACAACTCACACTCCAGTAGAAGCTGGTCATGATAGATTTCCTTATGATCTTGTTCAAAAAATTCTTGGAGAACCTGTTCCCCTATGGTTAATAAAGAAACTTGCTGGAGATGGTATGCTTAACATGACCTTGCTTGGATTTAATTTAAGTGAGTATATAAATGGAGTATCCAAAAAACATGAAGAAGTATCAGAAAGAATGTTTCCAGGTTTTGAAATTCATGCAATCACTAATGGTGTGCATAGCTATACTTGGGTTTCTGAACCTTTCAAAGCATTATATAACAAATATCTTCCTGGTTGGGCAAATGAACCAGAAATTTTTGTCCGAGCCTGGAAAATTCCTTCGGAAGAAATATGGGATACTCATATGCAAGTTAAACGTTCTTTAATTAATTTTGTTAACAAAATCACAGGCGCAAATCTTAATTATGATACTTTCACCATAGGATTTGCCAGGAGAGCTACACCATACAAAAGGGCAGATTTATTGCTTTCCGATCCAGAGAGACTTGCAATCATAGGGGAAGGGAGAGTTCAAATTATTTATGGAGGAAAAGCACATCCAAAAGACGAAGAAGGTAAGGAACTTATAAAAAAAATTTTTGATATAAAGGAAAAATTAAAAGACAAGGTAAAAATTGTTTACTTGCCAAATTATGACATGGAAATCGCAATGAAGCTAGTAGCTGGAGTAGATCTTTGGCTTAACAATCCTCTTAAACCTTATGAGGCTTCTGGAACCTCGGGAATGAAAGCTGCCCACAACGGTGTTCCTAATTTTAGTGTGCTAGACGGATGGTGGATTGAGGGTTGGATTGAAAGTTATACTGGCTGGTCCATCGGAACATTAGAGGAAACCTCTGATCCCAAAAGGGATGCTGAAGACTTATATTACAAACTTTCCACTGAAATTTTACCAATATTCTATGAAAGGAGAGAAGTATGGATTAAAATAATGAAAAATGCCATTGCTTTAAATGCATACTATTTTAATACCCATAGAATGGTAAGATTTTATGTGACAGAAGCTTATATAAGATAGTCCTTTCATGTTCTAATAACCATTTTTTTGCCTCTAATCCAAGGGAATAACCACCTAAAGTGCCGTCTGATTTTACAATACGATGACAGGGGATTATTAAAGGAAAAGGATTTCTATGTAATGCCTGTCCTATTGCTCTTGGTGATGTATGAAGTTCCTCCGCAATAAATTTGTAAGTGACTGTTTTACCATAAGGAATTTTCATTATAAAATCTAAAACTTTTCTATCAAATTTTGAAAGCCCTTTTAAATTAACAGGATATTCAATCTTTAACAGTCTGCCAGTAAAATAATTCTCTATAGATTCAATTAGAAATTTTACAGAGTTAGGATATTCTTCAGATTTTGAGTCCTTAGGAGGGGTTGATTTTGCTATTTTTAATAAAACAAACTTCTTATCAAAGGACAACTTTATAAAACCTATGGGCGTATAAAGATGAGCAAAAAACATAAATTGATTATAATAGAAAAATGGAGCCCTTAGAAATAATAAGAAAATACTATAACCCAAAGTCAAAAGCCTTTCAAATTTTAGTTAATCATTCAAAAGCTGTAGCAGAAAAAGCAGTAGGAATTGGAGAAAAATTTTCCTTAGACACTAAATTTATCTTCGAAGCAGCTATGCTTCATGATTTAGGAATTTTTAAGACAAATACACCTCATTTATATTGTTATGGTTTCTATCCCTACATAGCCCATGGCTACCTTGGTAGAGAACTACTTGAAAAAGAGGGATTTCTAAAACATGCTCTGGTGTGTGAAAGGCATACAGGTGTTGGAATAACAAAAGAGGAAATCATAAAAAATAATCTTCCCCTTCCCTGTCGCGATATGATACCAATTACCTTAGAAGAAAAAATAATTGCTTACGCAGATAAATTTTTCTCAAAACAATCTGATGGTTCTGTGAGAGTAAGAACTATTGATGAGATAATTAGAGATCTTTCAAGATATGGCGAAGAAAAAGTTAAAATTTTTAAAAATTGGATTGAAATTTTTGAAAGGGCTGCTTTATAGAGCAGCCCCATCCATTGTGAGTTTTTGAAAATTAACTTCTTTTAAGGAATCCACAAACTTTTCCCTAATTTTGTACCACACAGGATGAACAGGACAATGATTAATTAATCCACAGATTTTTTTGTTCACTACACATCTGTTTAAGGCTATTTTTTTCTCAATAATAATTATGACATCATAGAGAGTTATATGCTCTGGTAGCTTCAGTAATTTTATACCGCCGCCTAATCCTCTTTTAAGTCGAACCAAACCATTTTTTTCAAGCTCTTTAACTATCTTTCTCAAGAAATATTTAGGTATTTTCATCGCCTCAGCAATCTCCTCTGCTTTCGCATAATAGTTCTTTTTACCAGAAAGATAAAGAACTATTCTTATAGCATAGTCTGTTTCTCTTTTAATTTGTAAACCCTTAATAGTTTTCCTCCTTTAGCTCTTTTTCTGTAATTTTGTACATAAATGTTTTATATGTCCAAGCCTGATAAAAAAGAACAATAGGTACAAAAATTATTACAACTATTGTCATAATCTTTAAGGTATAGGGACTTGAAGAAGAGTTAAATATCGTAAAGCTGTATTTAGGATCAATGGCTGAAGGAATTAGATTTGGATAAAGTCCAATCACTCCACTGAATACTAAGGTTATGATAAATAAAGCAGAACAGATAAATGCCTTTCCTTTTTTATTTTTCCTTATCATGACACCAGTTAATAATAAAAAGACCACAGCTAATGTTGGCACAAAAAACCATATAGGGTATTTAATAAAATTATCATAAAGTCTTGTGTAAAAGGCTGTCAAAATCAAAAAGAGTATTGCACAGATTAATTGAGGATACCAAAATTTTTTAGCTCTACTGAGAGCTTTTTCAGCTAAGGAATTTGGCACTCTCAGAGATACCCATAGTCCTCCATGAACAATAAAACTAAAAAGGAAAAGTAATCCCACAAGAAGTCCATAAGGATTAAGAAGGCTAAAAAGGGTTCCATAGTAACCAGATTCATCAAATCTTAGTCCCATAAATATGTTTCCGAAGGCAACACCAAAAAGCAAAGCTGGGATAAAGCTACCAATAAGTATTCCTGCATCCCAAAGTTTTTTTTGTGCTTCTGTAGGAGCTTTTGGTCTAAATTCTACAGCAACACCTCTTAAGATAAGGGCAAAAAGAATAATCAAAAGAGGCGTGTAAAGATAGCTAAACATGTAAGCATAAGT
Source organism: uncultured bacterium (assembly GCA_937998865.1). Lineage (GTDB taxonomy): Bacteria > Nitrospirota > Thermodesulfovibrionia > Thermodesulfovibrionales > Thermodesulfovibrionaceae > Thermodesulfovibrio. The sequence goes on along the minus strand of CALLBR010000023.1, from coordinate 7,845 downwards.
AGTTGGGAAAGCAGCAAAAGTTGCACCACCAGCAGTAATTAGCCATACTTCATTGCCATTCCAAACAGGACCAATTGCATGAATTACAGCCCTTTTATCCATCTCATTTTTTGCAATAAAGGGATAAAGAATGCCTGCTCCAAAATCAAAACCATCAAGGGCAAAATAAACTGCCCAAAGTAATCCCCATAAAATAAACCAAATTACCTGAAACTCCATTTTTACACCTCCTTTGGTTGAGGACCTTTTCTTGCATACTTTGCAAGAAGATATATATCAATGACCCCTAACGCACCGTAAAAGAGAGTAAATCCAATAAGAGATGCTAAAACCTGTGAAGGTTCAACACTCTTAGATATAGCATCAGAGGTTTTAAGTAGACCATAAACAATCCAAGGTTGTCTTCCTACCTCTGCTACAATCCATCCAAGTTGAGCTGCAATATAAGGAAGAGGAATTGACCATAGAAGAATCCTAAGTAAAGTTGTTGAGTTTTCAATCCTTTTAGACTTAACTAATGCCCATAAAGAGAGCAAAATAAAGAGGAAACCTAATCCTACCATTAGCCGAAAGCTTATAAATGTAAGAGTAACGGGTGGTCTTTCAGAAGGAGGAAAATCTTTTAATCCTCTCACTTCTTTCTGTCCTGCAAGAATACTTAACATGGAAGGTATGCCAATTGCTTCAACAGAATTTCTCTCATTTTTTTGGTCTGGTATTAGCAAAAGATACATAGGTGCATCCTTAGTGGTTTCCCAAAGGGATTCCATAGCAGCAAGCTTTGTTGGCTGAGTGGCTGCCACTTCCTTTGCATGAAAATCACCAATTCCCGCCACCAATATAGAGCTTACAAGGGCAAATATTACTCCAATTTTAAAAGACTTTTTGAAGAATTCAGTCTCATTTTTCCTCAAAATATGATAAGCAGACACACCCAGAACAAAAAATCCTGCAACTACCCATCCAGAAAGTACAGTATGACCAAATTTAAGAAGTCCATAAGGATTAGTTACAACTGCCCAGAAATCAACCATCTCTGCCCTGCCATTGTTAATTACATAACCAACAGGATTTTGCATCCAACCATTAGCAATTAAAATCCATAGAGCTGAAAGATTAGTTGCTAAGGCAACAAGCCATATAGATAGAGCATGCATCTTAGGGGAGATTCTGTTCCAACCAAAAATCCAAACACCAAGAAATGTGGACTCAAGGAAAAAGGCAACAGTTGCCTCAATTGCAAGGGGTGAACCAAAGATATCACCTACATAGCGAGAGTATTCAGCCCAGTTCATGCCAAATTGAAACTCCATAGTGATGCCTGTCACAACACCTAAAGCAAAATTAATAATGAAAAGCCTTCCCCAAAACTTTGCCATCCTTAAGTAGTCTTTGTCTCCAGTTCTCAAATACTTCGTCTCCATGTAGGCAATGAGAATAGAAAGTCCGAGCGTAAGTGGTACAAAAATAAAATGAAAAGCAGCAGTGATAGCGAACTGTAGCCTACTTAATAATAATGTATCCATACCTCCCTCCTAAAATTTTATTGTTGCCTAATTTTATCCAATTTTAAAAATTTCGTCAAAAACTCTAACACTTTTTAACAAAAACACATCTGTGAAGTATATACAATATTTTTCTTTGTTTGTTGACAGTTTATATAAAAATGTTTTATTATCTAAATTAGTTTTACTAATTCAGAGTTATGATGAAAACGTTAGTTAATATAAATGATCGAAAAAAAGTAAAAATTTTGAAAATCTCCGGTGGTCACAGAATAAGACAGCATCTTCAATGTCTTGGTATTCACATCGGTGACATTGTAACAATTAAAAAAAGTTCCTTCCTAGGAGGACCAGTCCTTTTAGAGATAAATGGGTGCGATGTAGCATTGGGTAAAGGAATTGCCTCAAAAATTGAAGTAGAGGAATTGGAATGAAAATTGCCTTTTTAGGACAACCTAATGCAGGCAAAAGCACCATATTTAATGGACTTGCTGGCTACAAAACTATTACTGCAAATTTCCCAGGTCAAACAGTTAACTATACAATAAGTAAAGTAAGATTAGGTGATGAAATCTTCGAAATAGTTGACCTGCCAGGTATATATTCCCTGACAGCCTTAGACAAAGCAGAGATTGAGACGAGAAATTTTATTCTATCTGGACAAGCAGATGTAGTTATAAATATTATTGATGCTTCCACATTGTCAAGAAGCCTTGAACTTACTCTCCAAATTGCAGAATTACAAGTTCCTATGGTCATTTGTCTAAATATGATAGATGAAGCAAAAAGAAAAGGTCTTGATATAAATTCAGAGAAACTATCAAAAATTTTCGGCGTTCCCGTTATTGAAACAATCGCAAATAAAGGTATTGGCCTTGATAAAATTTTCACATCTGCCAAAGAAGCTTATTTTAATAAACTCATTCCAAAGATGCAAAGTTTTCATAAGGATATAGAAAATTATATTAGTGAAATTGAAAAAATTATTCCTGCCAATTTTATCCCTAAGGTCCCAATAAGATATCTTGCAATTAAATTATTAGAGGGTGACAGAGAACTTTTTGAAGAAATGAAAATCTACAATGATTTGCTAAATAAAGTTCATAAAATAAGAGAAGAGATAAAGATTTCTCATGGAAGTCCTGCAGATACTGTAATTTCCTCTGAAAGACATGCCCTCACAATGAATATTTTTGAAGAGGTTACAAAAATAGGCGAACCAACAAAAACTCTAAGAGAAAAAATTGATGATATTCTAACAAATAAGTATTTAGGCTACCCTCTTTTGATCTTTATCCTCTTTCTGATATTTTTCATGGTCTTTGAAGTAGGAAAAATTATTGAAGAACCGATCATCTCTATATTCGATTCCTTTATCCAAAAACTTCCACAATACATTTCTCCAGAATCCTTTAGCTTTTTCATTGTAAAAGGATTATTAGAGGGTTTCTCTGGTGGATTAGGAGTGGCAATACCTTATTTAATTCCCTTTTTCATAGGATTGACTATTCTTGAAGATATAGGTTACCTACCAAGAATGGCTTTTTTAATGGATACGATTATGCATAGAATTGGATTACATGGTAAAAGTGTCTTACCTTTTATAGTTTCCTATGGTTGTAATGTCCCTGGTGTTATGGCAACTCGAATACTTGAATCACCAAGAGATAGATTTATCACAGCTGCTCTATCGGTATTTGTTCCCTGTGCTGCCAGAACCACCGTAATTTTTGGTCTTGTAGGAGCCTACATTGGTGGAGTGGCTACTGCAGCATTATACTTTTTTAACATTTTAATCATTATGATCTTAGGAGCCATATTTACTAAATTCATACCTGAAATAACTCCCGGATTAATAATGGAAATTCCACCCTTGAGAATACCTACCTTTAAAAATATGTTGATGAAAACTTGGTTGAGATTAAAGGATTTTATGTTAGTAGCTTGGCCTCTCCTTGTAATAAGCAGTGTAATTTTAAGTTGTCTTGAATTCTTTCAGCTTGACATATTGTTAAATAAAATTTTTTCTCCCTTAGTGACTTGGATTCTTGGTTTACCTGAAAAGAGCGGAATAACTCTTATTTTCGGAATTTTGCGAAAAGAACTTAGCATGATAATGCTTTTCCAAGCATTTGATACAACAAATTTAAGTACGGTAATGACAAAAATTCAAATGATTATTTTCACCATATTCATAATTTTTTATATTCCCTGTATAGGAACTATAGGAGCATTAATAAAAGAATTGGGAACTAAAAGAACAGTATTAATAATAATAATTTCCATCTTTATTGCCTTAACTCTATCAAGCCTTGCAAGATTGATTCTCTCTTTATTCTAAAAAATCATCATGTTTTTTGAATTATCAATTTTCATTGTAATTGGACTAGCCTTAAGAATTCTCTTAACAGTAGTAGGAATAAATCCTGAAAAAATTGATTTTCTTCGTGACAAAATCAATAAATTTGTCTTCTATTATGTAATTCCCTTTATATGTTTTAAAACCACTTATACCATGCCCTTAACTTTAAGTCACTTAAAAGTTTCTTTGGTGGCAAATCTAACAATCATAAGCTCAGTTTTAGTATGCTGGTTAGTGTATAAAAATTTAAGAAATCAACTTGAATCTAAGGTTATAGGAGCTCTCATTATGTGTTCTGCCTTCGGAAATGTTCTTTATCTTGGTTTACCAATTTTAACGAAACTTTATGGCAACGAAGGCATGAGCTATGCATTTACCTATGATTTTTTAGCAAGCACACCCTTGACATGGACTTTAGCAGTGGCAGTATGTATGTATTTTGGGAGAGAAAAAGGGATAAAAGTAAAAAATTCTCTATTAACTATCCTTAAAATTCCTCCTATTTGGGGTTTGGTTGTAGGATTTTTTTTAAGAGAAATAAATATAAGCATTCCTCAAAATTTTATTAAAGCTATAGATCTAACCTCATCTCATGTGACCTTTCTTATGCTATTAATTGTTGGATTATCTATCAAAGCTGTGACACCCAAAAAGCTCATTATATCCTTGCCAGCGATAATTATAAAACTATTTATAGCACCCTTGTTTGCTGTAACATATGGAATAATCTTTGGTCTTTCAGGAATTCCCTTAAATGTCTGCATAATAGAAGCAGGAACACCTTCTATGTTACTGAGTATGATATTCGCAGCGGTATTTGGAGTAGATATGCGTACTTCAGTAGAGATGATTTTTATTACTACCATCGGTTTTTTCTTTAACATGGTTTTTTTTATTTTTCTTTTAAACTGATTAAAAATTTTTAATTGACAAAAGAATTTCAAAAATTATATTTTAACATCAAATGTTTTATTTAAAATCCTTTAATATTCTTGTAATCTCTGATGAAGCAAAAGAAGTTTATGATATCTTTGATTCAATAGGAATTACTTTAAGAAAATCCACTTCCTCTAAAAAACAAACCTTCTCAAATTTATCTTCCTACGATATAGCGTTCCTTGACATAGATGCTGAGGGATGGGAAAACAGATTAATAGAACTTAAACAACACCTGCCCGTTATTGCTTTTGGTAGACCAGACATAAAGAAAGCAGTAAAATCCATGAAATTAGGAGCAAGAGATTTTCTTCAAAAACCCTTGAAAAATACAGAAGTTAAGGAATTTTTCGAACAATTTCAAGACAAACCAAAAATAGAAATAGAAGGAATAATAGGTACAAGCAGAATAATGGAGAATGTTTACTGCGGTATTAGAAAAGCTGCTCTTACAGATAGTAATGTTCTCATTACTGGGGAATCAGGAACTGGTAAAGAGCTTGTGGCAAGAGCAATTCATAGATTAAGTGATAGAAAAGACAAGCCTTTTGTAGTAATAAACTGCACAGCCATACCAGATACTTTACTTGAATCAGAGCTATTTGGTTTTGAAAAGGGAGCCTTTACCGGCGCCAATTACACAAAAAAAGGTTTGATTGAATGGGCTGACGGTGGTACATTATTCTTTGATGAAATAGGAGATGTTTCACCTCTCTTTCAAACTAAAATTCTAAGAGTGATTCAAGAGAGTGAATTCATAAGAATAGGAGGAACATCTTACGTAAAAGTAGATGTAAGGTTTATAGCAGCCACCAATAGAGATCTTCTTAAGACATGTAAAGACGGAACTTTCAGAGAAGATCTTTTTTACAGATTAAATGTTATTCACATCGAAATTCCCCCTCTTAGAAGCAGAAAAGAAGACATTCCTGCCCTCATAGATACCTTTATAAAAAAACACTCTCTAAAAAGAAAAGACATCCAAATTAGAGGCATTACTGACGAAGCCATTGATGCTTTAATGAATTATTCTTTCCCTGGCAATGTAAGAGAGCTTGAAAACATCATAGAAAGAGCTATTGCCTTTACCAACTCGCCAGAGATAACCGTTAAAGATCTTCCGGCCTATCTTCAAAAAAATCATTCTGCAAAGAAACCTCTGACAGGCACATTAAGAGAAGCAGTGGATAATTTTGAAAAGGAATTAATATGGTCAGCTCTTCAAAAAAGCAGAGGAAATATTTCTAAAGCAGCTGAAATTCTTGGAATACATAGACAACAATTACAAAGAAAACTAAAACAGTTTAAAATTGCTACATAAATTTTAACTGAAACAATTTATTGCAGTAATTTCTATTAATTTTCTGAATAATTTAAATCTAAAAATATAAAATGCAACTATGTGTTGCATTTTATATTTTTAATCTACCTCTAATGTCTTATATTTAAACTCTTCTGTGCTTGGTATGTTTGTTGCATTAAAATTAGATAATGAAAAAAGTTTGGAAAAAGGTAAAAGATTTGCTCCTATCAATAACTTTCTCAAAAACAAAAGAGTTTGACAGGCTTAAAAAAAAGTTGGGGAAAAACAAAAAGAAAGGAGGTGGGAAAAAGAAAAATAAAAAAAGTCGTATATAGTAGAGAAGAAAGAAATTATTTAAAGAAGTAAAAAATTAAAAAGGAGGAGGCTGTGGAATGAGTAAGCTAAGAAAAGTTTATGAACTAATGATGGCTGGTGCAATATACCAAGCCAAATGGGAAAAAGAGATGTCTGACAACATTTTGAAAAACAAAAAGAGGCTGCTAATCTTGATTGCCCTTGTTTCTCCAATACTTCTTGTATCTTTTTTAGGAGCAGCTGATTTTCTTGGAGGGAAATCAGCCTATGCTCCATCCTACTACACTACAACTATTTTTATAGCATCCATTGCAGTTGGGCTTGCAGCAGGACTCATCACAGGATGTATTGGAGCTGGTGGAGGATTTATCATTGCACCAGCACTTATGGCAGCAGGAGTTAAGGGAATTTTAGCAGTAGGAACAGATCAGTTTCATATTTTTGCAAAGGCTATCATGGGAACTGTAATTCATAAAAAACTTGGTAATGTTTGTGTTGGTTTAGCAGTAGCCTTTGTAATTGGTTCTGTCTTAGGAGCCACAACAGGAGGTTACATTCAAAGATCTATTTATAACTGGGATCCTGTTGCAAGTGAAGCCTTTATCAGTATAGTCTATGCTGTAATACTTGGATTTCTTGGATTTTATGGATTAAGAGACTATATAAAGCTAAGCAAAGCTCGTAAGAAAGTAGCACAGACAGATGGAGATGCCCATGGAGACGCTCACGGTGGACCTATGACTACAACCAAGCTTGCAATCAATATTCAAAAGATTAATATTCCTCCTATGATTTCCTTTGACGAGGACTTTGGAGGAAGAAGAATATCATGGTTATTTGTTGCTCTCTGTGGTTTTGTGGTAGGTATTCTTGCAGCAGTTATGGGAGTTGGTGGAGGGTTTATAACTTTCCCATTATTTGTTTATGTACTTGGAGTTTCAACTCCAACAACGGTAGGAACTGATATCTTACAGATAATATTTACTGCTGGATATTCATCAATAACTCAGTATGCCATTTATGGTTATGTTTTCTATACTTTAGCAATGGGTCTTCTTTTAGGTTCTCTTGTGGGAATCCAGATTGGTGCTCTTACTACCAAAGTAGTTCCGGGAATGGTCATCAGAGGTTTCTGGGTTTTAACGATTTTAGCAGGATTTGCCAACAGAGCCAGTGTTGTTCCTGATAAATTAAGAAGCCTTGAACTTTGGTCAATATCTAAATCAGCCTGTGATATTATAATACTGATCGGAAATATTGTATTCTGGATAGCAATTGGTGGTTTTGCTATTTGGGTAATAGGAAGTTTCTTTAAAAATTTAAAGAATTTTAGGGAGGAGGGATAAAATGGCAACTGATAAAAAACATCTCACATGGGGCGTGACTTTACTTATAAGCTTTATTGGAGTGCTTATTCTAATATT
>CALLBR010000022.1 GCA_937998865.1 uncultured bacterium | reverse complement strand
GACAATTCCTAATGCCAAACTATTGGCAAGGCTAAATTCATAATTACCTCGGAAAATTGATTTAATAGCATCAATGGGAGGGGTAAGAGGGAAATTGGAAATACCAAAAACCTTGCCTACGGTAATTCCAATTAACATACTCACTATTACAAAAATAGGTAACAGTTTGAAATCATGCAGCTTTTCAAGATAACCTTTTATCATCCTCTCCTCCAGTTGCTAATTAGTATTTTCCATTATATAAAATTCAGACAATATTTGTCATCGTAGTAGCTAAATAATTATGAAAGGAAAAATTTTAGTCCAAATGAGGTATACCTATCGTTCCCCACTCCGTCATTGGAAGGAAGCCTGTAGGCGTCCTCGGCAATCCCCCTTCGCAGGTAAGCCTCCTCTTTTTGTACTCGCAAGTCATACAAAGGGAGCTGTGACAATCTCTTTCTAAGCATTTTCAAAAAATTGCAGAATTATGGCAAATACTTTTTTGCAATGAAGTGAAAAAGAGGGACCTTAAAGTGAGAACTACAAACTATCATTGCGAAGTACGCTAAAAAAGATTTTTTAATACCTTTGCGCAAATTTCAGAAAAACAAGTTGTTGCTCAGAACAATATTTTTTTGCTATATTAGAACATTGTAGGCGGCGTAGCTCAGTTGGTCAGAGCAGACGGCTCATATCCGTCGTGTCAGGGGTTCGAATCCCTTCGCCGCCATTTTTATTTTATTATTGGTTCCATTTCTAAGGCAGGATGATTTATATTGGTTAAAAATTCCATAAGACACTCTATATCTTCACAAATTGTCTCATCAGCAATCTTATTAAGTAGATCAGGTACTCCTTCTTCCTCTGCTCTTTTAATGAAGTTATCTTTTATTCTCTCTTTTAATTCCTTTGTCATCCAAACGATTCTTTGTATTCCACCATCACCTTTTAAAAATTTTCTTGAGGTAATGTAGTTTACACCAATACCCATGAAGCCAGGTGTTTGAACACCTCCTCCGATCATTCCTGCTAAAGTGGAAAATTTCATGCCTACTGGTGTTATGCCTGTATATCCACGATTTACAATCATTACTCCATTTGCCTCTGGCACAACTGCTACGATACATTCGAAACAACCACAGGAAGTCATTGGATTTTCCATGAGGGAATATAGATTTACTACCTCTGTTTCTCCTCCTGAGTGCCTTTTTACATAGTCATCAATTCCTGAGTATCTTCCGAGTAGAGAATTTATCAACTGTCCCTTGGCTATGGGTTGATTACCTCCTGTTGGTTCAATTTCATAAGCTGCTTTTGCATCAAGCCAAGTGAAAGCTCCACATAGTCCCGGTCTTTCAGGTGTTATTACACAAACATGCTTTGGTGCAAAGCTCTGACAGAGTAAACAAGAATAAAATTTATCAACCTCTTCATCAGTAAGGTTTGCCAGTCTTAGATCTCTTTCTCTATATTCCTTTCTTGCCTCTTGTCGAAGAGTTAACACATCCTTTTCATCAACATAAAGAAAAACTTCCACTTTATCAACTATGCTAAGAAATTTTGCCTTAATCATGTTTGCTAAGATAATCCCTATGTGTTGCAGTTTTATTCCCACCTCCTTCGCCTTTTTACTTATTCGTATCCAATTTATGTCTCTTTGTCCGATATGCCAAAGCCCTTCTGCTTCATTTATAAAAGTGTGAATCTGTCGCTCTATGACAGGTTCAAAGTCTTTCTGCATTTTTCTCCCTGCCACATTTATAACGATTCCGAGGGGCATTTTCCCACCTTGTTCATATCGTTCTTCCACAAGGGATCCAATTATTTCAATTCTCCCATCCTCTACTTCTTTTAAGTCTCTCATTCTAACCCATTCAAAGGCAGGCGTTTTTTGCCCTCCAAATTCTATGAAAGTATCTTCTTTTCTTACTCTCTCCCCTTCAAAAGCTGGTCCATAGGCTACAGGAATAGGTGGCTTTTCAACAACTATTTTGAATCCTCGTGTTTCAATAGCTTTTTTTACGATTTTTGAATTATCCTGCTCTGAACTAAGAAGTGGATATTCGGCTATAGAGGGAATTAAAATTTCCGGAGAATCTCTATCTGTAACTACAGGGATTGCAAATATGGCTGCACCCAAAGCCATGGAAACAGCCTTTTCATCAATTTTTCCAAAGGCAAGGGCAAAGGCATTTATTCTTTTTCTTACATAATTAATTATTTCTTCTTTATTACCAGCTGATTGCCCTCCAAAAATTAAAGAAGCCCTAACAGCCCAATCAATAACAAAAGAGGCATCTTCTGTCTTCCTGCCAACGGGCACTACATAAGCCTCAAAGCCATATCTTTCACCTGTTTTGATAAATTCCTCAGCTATAGAACCTACAAGGAAGGTAAGTATCTTTTTTTCTTGTAATTCTTTCACAATGTTTATGAGTTTTTCTATATCCAGACTTCCTAATAAAACCGCTACTGCTGGAATCCTTCCGTCTACAAGTTGAACTCCCAGTGTTCTTTGAATTGTATCCCCAAGAAAACCAAAACATTTTTGGCACTGCATCTTTTCTTCAAAAAGCTCGGCAAACTCTTCATGAAAAACAAAATACAGTATAGCAAAAATTTCAGCAATATAAAGATAATTTAGAGCAATATCAATAGGTTCTAGAGGACAGGAGAGTTTTTCCTCTCTTCTGCTGCAAAAATCTATTAATTCTCCTAAATTGTGCAATTTAATGCCTTCAATAGCATAAATTAAGGGAAATCCGTAAGCTGTGTCAGGAGGTTCAATGGGGAAAGACTCACCTTTTATTGTAACTAATTTGTCTAAGAGTGCTTCTGTCTTTTTTAATAAATTTTCTGTCTCTTTCTTTGTAATTTCAGCTAATTTTTCTATCATTTGCTCTTTCTCCTGGTGAAATTCTTATGCTCTTTTTTTGACATAATTTTTCAAAAAGGCAGGAATTCCGCTGGCTTCCTTGGTACCTATTATTACTTTCCAACCTGGAAGTTTATCCTCTATGGCACCTTTAAGCATTGCTACATAGCCTGGAATTATAATTTCCCTGTGATTGAGCATATTTTCTATTCCTTTTTCTTTGATAAATTGGGCAATTTTATTAGCTGAAAATTTTCCTGCTGCCCAAGCTGTAAGGACACTTAATCCATCACAATCCATAATTGCAAGCCAAGAGGGAACTTTGCTATTTTCAATCTCTCCTTTTACAAGGAAGTATGTAAGAGCGAAATTTGTAGTTATAAATAGAGGACTATTAGCATCTGCTCCTCCAATTTTGTATATATCTTCTTTAACTTGCATAGGAACTTGAGGATCAGAATAAATATTCTGCTTCAGTGTAAAAAGAAGAATATTTTTCCACTTTGGAATACTACTCAGCACAACAATTGATGAATACTTTAGAATTCCTAATGTAGCCAATAAAGTTTCATAAAATTCATCCTCTTTATTGGCAAATGTAATAATAGGATATCCCAAGGCTTTCACACCCTTTTTAAGGGCTGCTCTTCTTATTATTGTGTTGTCTACTAAAAGTTCACCTGCTGAAGAAGGTTGAGTATCAATTACGAGATTTTCTACTCCTTCAGCTCTTAAAGCCTCAGTAAGTTTAATTATTCTCTCAATTCCTTTTGCAGAGACTGCAAGGGGAACATCATATTTTTTTGCAATTTTTGCCATTTCAGAGTAATTTTCTTCTATAGCAGCATAAATGATAGGCTTTCCAAGTTTGTAGTTTTCAAGTGCAGCATCAGCTATTTCTGGATCTTTAATTCCGAAGATTAAAGGAATCTTGGGACATTTTGTTAGTAATTTTTGTAAAGCTCTTAAAAAAATTTCTAAATTTTCAGACTCATTTTTTAAAAAGATGGACTCAATCTTTAAAATTTGTCCAACTCTCTCTAAAGAAGAATCCAATACTTCATCAATTAGGCTTTCTATTTTTTCCTCATTGTCTTTTATTTCCAGTGCTAAAACTGTTGGATTGAAAAACTTTTTTTCATGCCTGAAAAGCACACTTTCTTCGCCTATTTTTATTCTTTCATGTTCAGTTCCAAAATATACAGCTTTTATAGGAGGAGTAGAAGCCTCTTTTAGTTTAGCCTTTACCTCTTCTGACACATCCGGACATTGTTCAATCTTTGCTTGCCCTTGAGCAACTTTCATGGCAAAGGCAAGACAAGTGGGAAATCCACATTTTTTGCAGTTTGTTTTAGGTAGTAGTTTGAATATTTCAATTCCAGTTAAAGCCATTTTAAACCCGTTTCATTGAAGTATCTGATAGAATATTTCAAATGCTCTATCTAAAGCCTCTCCGTCAGGACATCCACCTTGAGCCATGTCAGATTTACCCCCTCCTTTTCCTCCCACTTGTTGAGTGATTGTTTGGAGAAGTTTTCCCGCATTATATTTATCTATAATGTCTTTTGTTACGGATAGAAGAAGTATAGCTTGCCCATCTTTTTTCGATGCCAATAAAATTACAGCAGGTTTAATTTTTTCCTTTATTTTATCTGATAAAAATCTTAAACTTTTTACATCAAGGTTTTCAATTTTTACTGCCAAAGCTTTTACTCCCTTTATTTCCTTGGCTGTTTTTATAATTCCTTCAATATCTTTTGTAAGGAGAGTACTCTTTAATTTTTCAATTTCTTGATCTTTCTCTTTCATTTCTAAGAGAATTTTTTCAAGGACTTTCAAGGGATCTGAAGATTTAAGAAGGGCTGAAATTTGCATTAACTTTTGCCTATTTTCTATGGCAAACTTCCAAGCATTCATACCTATTACAGCTTCAATTCTTCTTATGCCTGATGCAACAGAGGCTTCTGAAATTATGTAAAAGCTGCCTATTTCACCAGTAGCATTGCAATGAGTTCCTCCGCATAGTTCTTTACTAAAACCAAGTATTTTTACAACTCTTACTGTATCTTCATATTTATCCTCAAAAAGAGCTATTACTCCTTCCTCTAAAGCTTCCTCAAGAGTTTTAATCTCAATTTGTATTGGTAAATTCTCCAGTATCTTTTCATTGACAATCTGCTCAATCTCTCTTAATTCTTCATCTGTTAATGCTTCAAAATGAGTAAAATCAAAACGAAGCCTTTCAGGTGCTACAAGACTTCCTGCCTGTTTTACATGGTCACCTAATACTGCTCTTAAGGCAGAATGGAGAAGATGAGTAGCAGTATGATTTCTTTTTATAGCTTGTCTTCTTTCAATGTCAATTTTCGCAAATACTTCTATCCCTTCCCTTAAAACTCCTTCAATTACTCTTACCTTGTGACAATGAATACCAGAGATTTTTTTTGTATTTAATACTTCAGCTTTACCATTTTTCCAAATAATTATACCTGTATCACCCACCTGTCCACCGGACTCTCCATAAAAGGGTGTATGTAGAAGAAATACCTCTCCCTCTTCGTCTTTATTTAATTCTCTTGCTTTTTGTCCCTTCTTCAGAAGGGCAAAAACTTTTGTCTCTACCTCTTCTTCCGTGTAACCGACAAATTTTAGATTTTCTTTATGATTAATTATCTCTTTATAAGCTGGGCTTAAACCAATATCTTCGATTTTTTGAGCTGATCTTGCCCTTTCTCTTTGTTTGTTAATTGCTTCTTGAAATCCTTTTTCCTCGATTTTAAAACCCCCTTCCTGAACCATTTCTCTAAGTAAATCAAGAGGAAGTCCATAGGTATCGTAAAGTCTAAAAATTTCATCTCCTGGTATTGTATCCGATTTGGAAGTCTTTAATTTTTCTATGATTTCATTAAAAATCTGAACTGCTCTGTCAAGGCTTCTTAGAAATCTCTCTTCCTCAATTTTAATAACCTTTTCAATTCTTTCCTTTTCACTTACTATTTCAGGATAAATTTCTCCTAATTTGGATACCACTGGTTCTACAAATCTATAAAAAGTAGGATTATCATAACCTAAAAGTTTTATATGTCTGGAAGCTCTTCTTATTATTTTTCTTAATACATAACCTCTACCTTCATTGGATGGAATTAATCCTTCAGCTATCAGAAAGGTTGTAGCTCTAATATGATCTGCGATCACTTTTATTGATACATCTGTCTTTTTATTTTCACCGTATCTTGTGTTTATAACAGAGCATATTTCAGAAATTATCGGTTCAAAAAGATCAGTGTCAAAGTTGGTTCTCTTACCTTGCATAACAGCTGTGATTCTTTCAAGACCCATTCCAGTGTCAATGCTTGGCTTAGGAAGAGGAGTAAGTTTTCCTTTTACATCCTTGTTGTATTGCATAAAAACAAGATTCCAAAGTTCAAGAAAACGATCACAATCACAACCAACAGCGCAATTAGGTTTACCACATCCAAAATCTTCGCCTTGGTCAATTATTATTTCAGAACAGGGTCCGCAAGGTCCTGTATCACCCATTTGCCAGAAATTATCCTTTTCACCAAGCCTTACAATTCTGTCAGGAGGAATACCAATTTCCTTTTCCCATATTTTTGCTGCTTCCTCATCTTCTCTGAAAATGGAAACCCACAACCTTTCCTTGGGAATCTTGAAAATCTCAGTAAGAAGTTGCCAAGCAAATTTTATTGCTTCTTCCTTAAAGTAGTCACCAAAGGAAAAATTACCCAGCATTTCAAAAAAAGTATGATGCCTTGCTGTATGCCCCACATTTTCAATATCGCTATGTTTTCCACCTGCTCGCATACATTTTTGACAGGAAGTAGCCCTACTGTAAGGTTTTTTTTCTTCACCTAGGAAGACTCTTTTGAATTGCACCATCCCTGCATTAGTAAACAACAAAGTGGGGTCTTCTTTTGGAATAAGGGGAGAGCTTTTTACATATTCATGTCCCTTTTTAATAAAGTAATCCAGGAAGAGACTTCTTATTTCAGAACTTTCCATGAATTAGTCCTCACCCACAATTCTTTGTTCATTACTAATTATGTAAGTTAGTTTACCATCAACAAATATTAGCCTTGATTTTAATAAACCTAAGGAAGAAGAATATATCCACTCTTCTCTTTGTTTTCCTTTTTCAGGAGTAAGAATTCTCGTAGATGAAGGAGGTCCCCAGGCATATCTTACCTGTTCTTTGGTCATTCCAAGAGCTATTTCTCCTTTCACAATTCTCTCCTGAACATCAGGAGGATAACTTTTGATCTCCTCATAAGTATACCTTACTCCTTGCGATGCACAACTTGCTAAGAAAAGTGCCACTAATAACGAGATAAAAACTTTCATCTTTAGTCCTCCTTTTTAAATTTCTTTTTGAGAAGATTCAAAATCTATGAAAGTTTTATCACTTAAACATTTTTTTACTGTGTCCCAGGAAAATCCTCTTCTTAGAAGAAATCCTGCAATTTTTACTTTTCTTTTATCAAAAGGCAAATCAATTAAAAAATTTTTTTTCCTTTCAAGAAGCTTTTTTGCTATTGAAAGTTCGTCTATTTCAGGAAGATTTTCTAATTTATCCCTTTCTATTCCTTTTCTCATTAAATAATTCTGCAAACCCATTTTGCCTAAAAATCTCTCCTCTGCAATTATATTTGCTCTTTGAATAAATTTAAAGTCGTCTAAAAATCCTTTTTTCTTAAGATATTCAAGGGTTTCTAAAATATCTTTTTCTTTAAAACCTTTTTTCCTAAGCTTTTCTTCTAACTCAGCTTCTGTTCTGTCCCTAATGCTTAAAAGTTTTAAAGCAGCCTTTAAAGATTCATAATGTTGTTTTTTCACCTTCAGAGACCTTTGGATTTTTTAATCCATAAGCTTCATATACTTTTGATGTTATTTCCCCCAAAATTTCAGGATGGTTTTTTAAATAATCTTTTGCATTCTCTCTACCTTGGGCAAATCTAACACTCTTGTAATTATACCAAGCACCGGATTTTTCAATTATTCCTTTCTCTACAGCAAGATCAAGAATTTCACCTGTTTTAGATATCCCCTCATTAAAATATATATCAAATTCAGCTTGTTTGAAGGGTGGAGCCACTTTATTTTTTACTATCTTTACCCTTACTCTTCCTCCTGTGGTATCTTGTCCTTCTTTTAATGTGTCTGTTTTTCTTATATCCAACCTCATGGAAGCATAAAATTTTAAGGCAGTGCCTCCAGGTGTTGTCTCTGGATTCCCAAACATTACACCAATTTTGTGTCTCAATTGGTTTATAAATATTACAACAGTTTGAGACTTGGAAATAGCTGCAGTGAGTTTCCTTAAAGCCTGACTCATAAGTCTTGCCTGTAGTCCAGGTAATGCATCACCCATTTCTCCTTCTATCTCTGCTTTTGGCACTAAAGCAGCCACAGAATCAATAACAATAATATCAACAGCACCGCTACGAACAAGAGTTTCTGTGACCTCTAAAGCCTGCTCTCCTGTGTCTGGTTGGCTTATAAGAAGATCTTCAATATTAACACCTAATTTTGAGGCATAATTAATATCTAAAGCATGTTCTGCATCTATAAAAGCAGCAACTCCTCCCAGCTTTTGGGCTTCAGCGATTGCATGGAGGGCAAGAGTAGTCTTACCTGAGGACTCTGGACCAAATATTTCTATTACTCTTCCTCTTGGATAGCCTCCAACGCCAGTGGCTATGTCAAGGGTTATAGAACCGGTAGGTATTACACTGATGCCTTCTGTTAAAGCACCCGTGCCAAAACGCATTATTGAGCCTTTTCCAAAATTCTTCTCAATCTGAGAAATAGCCATTTCTAAAGCTTTTAATTTCTCTTTGTTCATAAAACACCCCAGTTAATTGTTTAAAGTCTTTTTTATTATACCATTTATATTCTTACTGAAAGGAAATCTCTCTATGACCTCATATATGGAACCATCTGGAGTAAGCGTGCTTTTCATTAGGACAAACTCCTCTACCTTGAAAGATAAATTATTCTCATGGATTTCTTGTTTAATGATTCTAAAATTTTTCCAAATTTTTTCAAATAAGAATTTACCATTATTTAAATTTTTAACCCTTCCTACAGTTATGTGAGCGTTGAACTGTCTGTCTTCCCTTTTAATATTAAATTTTTCCATTTCTTCTGATATTTTAGTTGCCAATTCCTTAAGAGTGGCAGAAAAGGCTAAACCTATCCATAAAACCCTAATTTTAGATGCATTAGGGAAAACTCCAGGGTGAGAGATTTTTAGAACAAAGGGTGAAAAATTCTTCTTCAAGTTTTTTAGAGAGTCAATCAAGAGGGGTATTGAATCATTCTCTACATCTCCAAGAAATTTCAAAGTAATATGTAAATTATCTTTTTTTACCAGATTTATACCTTCCCATGGAGAGTTTAAATTAACGATTTTATCTATGAGGTCTTTTATATGTTCTGGTAGCAGTATTGCTATAAAACATCTCATAAATTATGATACCATCAGGTAAATTCTTAGTAAAAGATTTGTTATCAATCCAGCAATAATATCGTCAAGCATTATTCCAAATCCTCCTTTTATTCTCTTTTCCACTAGTCTAATTGGAGGTGGTTTTAATATATCAAAAAATCTGAACAATAGAAAACCCAAAAACAGATTTATTGGAGTAGGTTCTATCAAAAATACAGCAGTGAAGTATCCTACAATTTCATCTATAACTATATAAGGAGGATCTTTTTCTCCACATCTCTTTTCTATATTTTCCGAGCAGATTACTCCCAAGAGAAAAATAAAGAGGAGAATAAATGACATAGACAAATCTGAAGGTTTAAGGATTAATAATATGAGCATTGCAATAACAGAAGCAACAGTACCAGGGGCTACAGGGAAATAACCTATGAAGAAAAAACTTGCTATTAGTCTGCAAAACATTTGTTAATTTTAACATAAAGTTTTTTGTTCATACTTTATTAATGATCTAATCAATTACTTTTGATGCTTTTGAATTCCTAGAGCACAGTTTTGCTTCTCAGGACAATGGTTTAGTTTGACCAAAAGGTATATTTTTTGATATAATCTTTTCCAAGCCATGAAGGCTTAATAAAGCTCAGAAGAGCTTGAATCCTTCATGGCTTTTTTTATTTTTAAAAATTTCTAAAAAAAGGAGGTATTATGCAAAAATTTCTTCTATTTCTCTTGGCATTATTATTACCTACAGCAGTAATGGCAGTTGATATTTCAGAAAAATTTGCCATCTCTGGTTCTGCTACTACAGTTTATCAATGGCTTAGAATGAGCAAGGGTTATGTGAACGCAGAAACTCAGGAAAAAACAAAAGACAGAGGTTCTGCTGTAGTTGATTTCAATGTTTCATTTCATCCAACTGAGAATAACGAATTTTTCTTAAGGGCGAGCTTTGCAAAAGGAAGCGGTTTTCATTCTGAAAATTCAGGATATCCCTTTATTTTAAACCCCTATGCAGATGACCTCTTAATTGACTTGCACAACATAAATGGGCATGCAAGGGATCATTTGCAAGAACTTTGGTATTCTCATAAGTTTGAAATTCAGAAAGATATTTCTCTTAAAATGACTGCGGGAATAATTGATTCTACAGCCTTCATCGATGACAATGCCTATGCTAATGATGAAATTAGTCAGTTTATGAATGAGGCATTTGTTAATAATCCTCTTGCAAATCTACCAAGTTATGATGCAGGTGCAGCAATTGAATTAGAATGGGATAAATTTCATCTGAAAATTGTGGGAATGCGTTCAAAGAATGAAAATAAAAATATGGATGAAAAAAAATATAACTGGTTAGGAGCCCAAATTGGATACAAGCTTGACACAACTCTTGGAGAAGGGAACTACAGATTTTATGCTTACACTACAAACAAGAGATTTGAAAACTGGGATGCTGATGCATACAAGGCATTAAAAGGCATAGGAGTAAGCTTTGATCAACAATTTATAAAAGAAACTTTAGGTGCCTTTTTCAGGGCAGGCATTCAATCTGCATCAGCAAAGGTAGACTTCAATAGAATGGTTTCTTTTGGATTAAATCTAAATGGTAATGTATGGGGAAGAAAGGATGATGAAATAGGTATTGGCTATGCCTATCTGAAGAGTCCCTCAAAAAATGAAGATTTGAAGAATTCTCACATATTTGAAGGATACGTAAAATTTAATCTCTTTAGTTACAAATTTCTAAGCTCAAACATAACCTTAGATTATCAGTATATTCGTGACAATGCTCGAGATTCTGATAGCACAAAGGCAGGTCATATATATGCCGTAAGATTTAATGTTAACTTTTAAGGAGGTATCATAAGATGAAAAAATTCTCAATTTTTTTGCTTTCTTTATCTATATCTTTATTTTTTGGCACTTTAGCCTTTGCTCATTTTGGAGTTATAATGCCCTCTGATGATATTATTGGTGAGAAAGATCCTAAGAAACTGACATTAAAAGTTTACTTTATGCATCCCTTTGAACAAGAATGGTTAAACATGGAGAAACCAAAAACCTTTGGAGTTTTCTTTGGAGAAGAAAAAATTGATTTACTTAACAGCCTTTTAAATAGAAAAATAAAAGGCAAAGATGCTTGGGAGGCTTCCTTTACTATTAAATCTCCTGGTGACTATATCTTTTATCTTGAACCACAACCCTACTGGGAGGCTGCTGAAGAAAAATTTATAGTTCATTATCCTAAGGTGGTAGTGCAAGCATTAGGTAAAGAAGAAGGATGGGATAAAGAGATAGGGCTACCTATTGAAATTGTTCCTCTTACAAGACCTTATGGACTTTGGGCTGGAAATGTTTTTCAAGGTATTGTAAAGGTTAATGGAAAACCTCTTCCCTTTGCTGATGTGGAAGTGGAGTACTTTAATGAAGGAGGTAAAGTAAAACCTCCAAAGGATGCCTATGTCACTCAGGTAATAAAAGCCGATGCTAACGGAGTCTTTACCTATGCTATTCCAAAGTCTGGATGGTGGGGATTTGCTGCCTTAACCACAGCTCCATACAAAATTAAAAAAGAGGGGAAAGAATATCCTGTAGAAATGGGAGGAATCATTTGGGTTAAAGCAAGGGAGATGAAATAATGCATATATCAGAAGGAGTTCTTTCAGCGCCGGTGCTAATTACCGGCGCTGTCTTATCTTTAGGAGGTCTTACCTTAGGTTTAAAAAGAATAAAAAACGAAGACATACCAAAGGTGGCAATTTTATCTTCAGCTTTTTTTATTGCGTCTCTTATTCATGTTCCCATTGGACCTACTTCTGCCCATCTAGTATTAAATGGACTTTTAGGAATGCTTCTTGGTTGGGGAGCTTTCCCGTCCATCTTTGTTGCTTTAATTCTTCAAGGAATTTTATTTCAGTTTGGTGGACTTACCACTTTAGGAGTAAATACCTTTTCAATGGCTATGCCAGCAGTGCTTTCCTACTATGTTTTTAAAGGATTTTTAAAAGGAGGAAAAAATATAGCTTTCTTAGGTGGGTTCTTAGGTGGAGTTTTTTCTCTGCTTCTTGCTGCTTTATTTATAAGCCTTGCCCTAATCGAAACTGAGAGAAGTTTTACAGCAGTTGCTGGAACTCTCCTGGTAATGCATATTCCCATTTCTATAATTGAGGGAATTATTACTGGTTTTGTGGTAGTATATCTAAAAAAAGTTAAACCGGAGGCTTTAGGATGAATCGATTTTTTAATCCATTTTATTATCTTTTCTTGATTCTGCAAATTTCTTTTATTTTATGTAACTTTGCCTATGCTCACAAAGTAAGTACTTATGCATACAGAGAAGGTGATATAGTTTTTGGAGAGTGTTACTTTGTTGATGGTTCACCCTGTAAAAACAGTAAAGTAGAGGTTTATGATTCAAAGGGAAAGAAAATACAAGAGCTTTCTACAGATGAAAAAGGTAAATACAGTTTTAAAGCTCTGGAAAAGGGAACCATAAAAATAGTGATTCCTGCTGGTGAAGGTCATAAAGCAGAGTATGTTCTGAAAGGATTAAAGGAAATAGATACAGATAAAGACATTAGCACGACAAAAAAGGAAGATAAATCATTTAAGCCTCAAGCATCCATAAACAAAGATGAAATAAGACAAGTTATTGATGAAGCCCTAGATGTGAAATTACAGGGTTTAAGAAATGAACTTATGGACATAAGAAAACAAATGGATAGAGTAAGTTTAAGGGAGATTATAGGAGGGATTGGATATATTGTGGGAGTATGGGCTATAATAATGCTTTTAAAAAGAAAAAAAGATGCATCTTGAGGAATTTTCAGAAGGAAAAAGTTTTCTTCATAGGACGGATCCCAGAGTAAAAATTTTAATATTTGCCTTATTTAGTCTAACCTGTGCTTTATCCTCAGGTATAAAGATCCCTGCTATCTTTCTTGCCTATTCCTTCATTCTTCTTGCCATAGCAAATCTAAGGACAAAATCGGTTTTTTCAAGAGTATTAATAGCAAATTTTTTTATTGCCTTTATATGGCTTTTTATTCCCTTTAGCTACCAGGGAAATCCTTATATGAACTTAGGACCCATAAAGATAAGTTATGAAGGATTAAAATATGCTCTTTCCATAACTCTAAAAGCCAATGCCATAATTATAGCTACCATGGCGCTTATTTCTACATCCTCAGTATTTTCTCTTGCTCATGCTATGCTTCATTTGAAAATGCCTAAAAAAATTGTTACAATTTTCTTTCTCTTTTATCGTTATATTACAGTAATTCACGAGGAGTATACAAAGATAAGAAAAGCAGTTGCTCTAAGAGGTTTTGTTCCAAAGACTAATATTCATACCTATAAAACCTATGCTTACATTATTGGAGGAATGCTTTTAAAAAGCTATGAAAGAGCAGAAGAGATCTACAGAGCCATGCTTTGTAGAGGCTTTAAAGGATATTTCCCTCTCGTTGAGCATTTTCAATTGAGAAAACCTGATATAATATTCGGTATTATTTCAGCAGCAGTCATAATTTTAATTGGAGTTAATAGTTGAAAGCACCCTTAATAAGCCTTAAAGATATATCCTTTAGTTATGGTGACAGAAAAGTACTTGACTCTATAAACTTAGAGATTTATGAAGGTGAAAGAATTGGCTTAATTGGCTCAAATGGTGCAGGAAAAACAACGCTTCTTTATCTCATAATGGGATTACTTAAACCTCAAAAAGGAGCAATAGAAATACTGGGAAAAGGAAGAACTAAGGAAAAAGACTTCATAGAAGTAAGACAAAAGATAGGCTTTCTTTTCCAGGACTCTGACAATCAACTTTTCTGTCCCACAGTAAAAGAAGACATCGCTTTTGGTCCCCTAAATCTTGGTAAGACAAAAAAAGAAGCAATGGAAATTGTAAGGGAGACCTGTAAAATTTTGGGAATAGAAGGTTTTGAGGACAGAGTTACTTATAAACTCTCTGGTGGTGAAAAAAGGCTTGTTGCCCTAGCTACAGTAATTGCCATGAAACCACTATGCTTTATTTTAGATGAACCCTCTGCCGGTGTTGATGAAAATAATGTGGAAAAAATAGTGAAATATTTAAAAAATAATGCAAAAACTTATCTAATTGCCTCCCATGATAGAGAATTCTTAAAGGATACAGTAGAAAAAATCATCACTTTGGAAAAGGGTAAGATTAAATATTAAGTGTTTTGCCAATATGAATATTAATATCAAGGGGGACTTTAAGAGTAAAATTAAGCATTTCTTCCCTGACAATTTCCTTTAATTTTTCAACTTCTCCCTCTACTACTTCAAGTACTATCTCATCGTGAATTTGAAGAACCATTTTTGCCCATAGATTCTCTTTTTTTATTCTCTCATAAATCCTTATCATGGCAATTTTTATTATGTCTGCTGCTGAGCCTTGAACTACTGAGTTTACCGCTACTCTTTCAGCCTGCTTCATGAGGAATTGATTTGGACTGTTAATGTCTCCCACAGGACGAATCCTTCCAAAAAGTGTTCTTACATAGCCTTCTTTCTTGGCAAAGGCAATGGTATTCTCAATAAATTCTTTCACCTTAGCATATCTTAAAAAATAAAGATCAATTAGCTCCTGAGCTCGTTCATAGGGAATTTTAATTGACTCAGAAAGACCAAAAGAGCTTATACCATAGGAGATTCCAAAGTTTACTGTTTTTGCTATTCTTCTATGCTCCTCTGTAACTTCCTCTTCCCTTAAGGAGAAAAGTTCCATAGCTGTTCTTTTATGAATGTCTTTGCCTTGCTTAAATGCTTCAATTAATGAAGGATCTTCACTTAAATGTGCTAAGATTCTTAATTCAATTTGTGAATAATCAGCACTTAGAAATAGAAAGCCTTCTTCTGGAATAAATACTTCTCTTAGAAGCTCTGCCCATTGCCCTTTTACAGGAATGTTTTGGAGGTTTGGTTCGCTGCTTATAAGTCTTCCTGTGCCTGCTACTGTCTGAGACCATTTACAGTGAATTCTTCCAGTCTTTTTGTTTATATAGTCTTTCAGAGGCTGTAGATATCCTGTAAGAAGTTTGTTAAGAATTCTAAAGTTGATTACTTCTTGAGGAAGCTCATGCTGAAGGGCAAGTTCTTCCAGTACCTCCATCTCAGTTGAACGTGCCTTTTTCCCTCTTTTTATGCTTTTAAGCTGTAACTTATTATATAAAATCTCAGAAAGCTGTTTTGGTGAGTTTATGTTAAAAGGTTTGCCTGAAAGGAGATAAATTCGGCTCTTTATTTTCTCAAGCTCAGTACCTATCTGTTCTTTAAGATCTTCCAGTTTATCTAAATTAATTTTAAGACCAGAAATCTCCATATGAGATAAAACTTCTATGAGAGGCATCTCAATGTTAAAATATAGTTCTTCAAGCTGTCTATCCTTTAAAATCGATTTTAATCTCTCATAAAGTTCAAACATTAAATTTAGCCTATGATTTAAACCTAAGGATTCATCATAAATTTTACCCAAATATTCAAGTGTAATAGTGTTAAAATCATACTTACCTCTGTTGGGATTGATAAGGTAAGAGGCCACTGAAAGGTCAAAATAGGGAGGAGAAATGGTTAAGCCTGCTTCTATGAATTTTTTAAAGAGCTCTTTTGCATCGAAAAAAATTTTTAACCTATCTGAATTTAAAATTTCTCTTAAATTGCTATCTTTTAAGCTTAATTGTTGAAAAGTATTCTCTTTGCCTACAATTATTTTGTCTCCTAAGGTGAAAAGGGCAAATTTTTCATGTTCTTCCATATCTTTAGTTAAGTTTGATTCATGAGTCCTTTGGAGATTAGCCTCCTTTTGTATTTCTTCTTTTGATAAAACTTCTTTTATTAAGGAGGTAAATTCTAATTTCTGGAAAATCTCAATGAGTTTTTTCTTATTCCAATCTCTTATTTCCATCTCCTCTAAGGACAAATCAATGGGTACTTGGAGATTTAATTTTACAAGCTCCTTGCTAAGCTTGAGTGATTCTATGTTCTCTTTTATTAATTTTGCTACCCTTGGAGGTTTAAGTATGGGAAGATTTTTTAAAATCTCTTCAACAGAGCCATATCTCCTTAAAAGTTCTATAGCAGTTTTCTCTCCAATGCCTTTTACTCCGGGGATGTTATCAATGGAATCTCCTACTAATGCCATAAAATCAACAAGTTTTTCAGGTGGCAAACTATATTTTTTCAGGACAAAATCTCTGTCAATGATTAAATCATTTAAAGGATCGTAAATTTTTACTCTATCTGAGACAAGCTGAAGCATGTCCTTGTCAAGAGTAACTACATAGACTAAAGGTTCAATTTTTAATGCTATGGTGGCAATGATGTCATCTGCTTCATAGCCAGGAGCTTCAAATCTTTTTATTCCAAAGGCATCAATAATCTCTTTAATGTATTCTAATTGAAGAGGTAAATCCTGGGGAGTTTCTGGCCTTGTTATTTTGTATTCTTCATAGACTAAATGTCTTTTTGTGGGATGAGGACTATCAAAAGCAATAAGCAAATTTTGAACTTTTCTCTCTTTAATCAGTTTAAGCAGCATTCTTGTAAAGCCATATACTGCATTTGTAGGTATTCCTTTTGATGTGCTTAGTCCCTTTATGGCATGATAAGCTCTATAGACAAAACAGCTTCCATCAAGAAGATATACTTCACTCATATCTTAAAGCCTCAATAGGATTAAGGTTTGATGCCTTATAAGCAGGATAGAATCCAAAAAAAACTCCTACGAAAGCAGAGAAACCAAAGGCAATTATAGCAGAAAAAAGGGAAATGCTCACAGGCCAGTCCATCAAAGATGACACAGCCAAGGAAGCACCTATACCTAATAGTAAGCCGAATACTCCACCAATAGTGGTAAGAAAAACTGATTCAATAAGAAACTGCATTCTTATATCTTTTGGTTTTGCTCCCACTGCCATTCTTATCCCAATTTCCCTTGTTCTCTCTGTTACAGAGACAAGCATTATATTCATTATGCCTATGCCACCTACTAAAAGAGAAACAGAGGCAATTGCTCCAAGAAGTATTGACATAGTTTTTGTTGATTCCTCAGCAGCTTTTAGCATTTGAGTAAGGTCCATAACTGTAAAGTCATCTTCCTGATTGGGACCTATTCTGTGTCTTTGTCTAAGCAGTGTTCTTATTTGTTCTGTTGCCTGAGGAATGCTCTCAAGAGAAGAGGCTTTTACATAAATTAATCTAACCCTACCTGGAAGGGTCTGTCCAAAAAGAGTTCTCTGAGCAGTTGTAATAGGAACATAAATAATATCATCCTGATCCTGACCAGTAAGAGATTGCCCTTTTTTGTCAAGAACTCCAATAACCTCGAAGGGAATTTTTTTTATTCTAATAATTTTTCCAAGGGGATCTACCTCTCCAAAGAGCTTTTCTGCCACTGTTTGGCCTATTACTGCCACCTTTGTTCCACTTCTTACATCCTGTTCATTTATAAATCTACCCCATAGCAATTCCCACTCTCTTACAGTAACCATCTCTGGTGTGGTACCTATTATTGCTGTTGCCCAGTTCTGATTTCCAAAAACCACCTGAGCTGTTCCAGTTATTGCAGGAGCAACAGCCATCACAGCTGAACATTCCCTCCCTATAGCCTCAGCATCTGCCATGGTAAGAGTTTGTTGTGTGCCATGTCCCATTCTTATTCCACCTTGAGTTGTTGCTCCGGGAAGAACAAGAATTAGATTACTTCCAATACTTGAGATTTGTTTAGAAATCTTTTCACTGGCACCACTACCAATGGCTATCATTGTTACCACAGCCCCTACACCTATGATGATTCCTAAAATAGCTAAAAAGGAACGCATGGCATTTGCTCTTAAGGCTCTCAAGGCTATGTTAATTATGGAAGTTATTGAAATCATAATTTTTCATCCACAGGACAAACTTTTGAGTCACATACTATTTTACCATCAAGAAATCTTATCTGCCTTTTTCCAAAAGCTGCTATGTCTGGTTCATGAGTAACAATGATAGTTGTAAATCCCTGTTCCTCATTGAGTTTTTTGAATATTTCCATAATCTCCAGACTTGATTTTGAGTCTAAGTTTCCTGTGGGTTCATCAGCAAGGATTATAGAAGGACTATTTACAAGAGCTCTTGCAATGGCAACTCTTTGCTGTTGTCCTCCACTAAGCTGTCGTGGATAATGATTAGCCCTATCGGAAAGCCCTACCTTTGAAAGTATATGAAGAGCTAACTCTTTCCTCTTTTTTGCAGAGATTCCTGCATAAATAAGAGGAAGCTCCACATTCTCAAGAGCTGTTGCTCTTGGAAGAAGGTTAAACTGCTGAAAAACAAAACCTATTTTTTTGTTTCTTATCTCAGCCAATTGGTCTAAGCTAAAGGTAGATACATCAACACCATCAAGATAGTATTTTCCTGATGTGGGAGTGTCAAGACATCCAATAATATTCATAAAAGTTGATTTACCTGAGCCAGAAGGACCCATTATGCAGACAAACTCTCCTTTTTCAATTTTTACCGTAATGTTATCTAAAACTCTTATTTCAAACTCTCCAAACTTATAGACTTTTACTATGTTTTCAAGCTCTATGAGGGACATAGCTAAAATCGTATTGGAGGACGAGCTGTCGTAGAGCCATCTTTTTTCTTTGTAGCAATGTCAACTATTACTTCATCTCCCTCTTTTATGTCTCCCTCGACTACTTCTGTCCATTCTCCATCACTTATTCCTGCTTTAATGTTAATTCTTAAAGGTTTTTCATCTCTTATAACCCATAAACCCTCTTGCTTTTTGTCATCTTTTCTTATATTTTGGCGTGATTTCTCGTTGGTATCTGAACTATCAGGCATTTTAAACCTTAGAGCAGAATTAGGAATCTTTAGTACATCTTTTTTTTGAGCCACCACGAATGTAACATTTGCTGTCATACCTGGTTTAAGAAGAAGGTGGTTGTTTTCCACAGAAATTACCACAGTATAAGTGACTACATTTTGAGTTACTGTAGGTGAGAGTCTTATTTGAGAGACAATTCCTTTAAATCTTCTATCAGGATAGGCATCCACAGTAAAACTTGCCTCTGTTCCTAATCTAATTTTTGAGATGTCTGCTTCATCTACATTTGTCTCAACCTGCATTTTTGTAAGGTCTGGTGCTATTGTAAATAGCGTTGGAGTCTGAAAGCTTGCTGCCACAGTCTGGCCTACTTCAACATTCTTTGCAATAACAACACCATTGACTGGAGATACAATTTTTGTATAGCCTAAATTTGTTTTTGCTTGTCTTACTCCTGCCTCTGCCTTTTTGACCTGGGAAAGAGCAATTTCGTATTGGGCTTTTGCTGTGTTAAAGGCTGTTTCAGCATCATCAAGTTCACTTCTTGCAATAAGGTCTTTTTTGAAAAGCTCCTCCTTTCTTTTCAGCGTTCTTTCTGCGTCTTTTAAGTTTACTTCTGCCTTTAGAAGATTTGCCTTTGCATTAAGAAGGTCTGCTTCAGCTTGTTTTAACTCATTTTCAAAGGGGGTAGGGTCAATCTGAGCAATAAGCTGACCTTTTCTTACCTGAGAATTATAATCAGCATAGAGTGCTACTACTGTTCCTGATACTCTTGTTCCAACAATAATTGTTGTTACAGGATTAACATTACCTGTAGCAGTCACTTTTTGAGTTATCTCGCCTTTCTGAACCTTTACAGTTCTATACTGTGTTTTTTTTGAGCCTGAAAGAATAAGAACTAATACTCCTAAAAAAATGACTAATCCCACACTTAAGATTAACAAAGTTTTTTTCTTTTTCATCTGTCTATCCCCATTGTTTTCTCTATCTCTGCATAAGTTACATTGTAGTCATAAACTGCCTGCCAGTATTGAGTATTTGTCTGCTCATAAAGAACTATAGCATCAACAACTTCAATAGAACTTCCAATCCCTACCTCATATCTTGCCATAGCAAGATCAAGATTTTCTTTAGCCTGCTTTACTGCTAACTTTGAAGTTTCAATCTTCTGTTCAGCCTCCCTAAGCTGAACAAAAAGACTTTTTATCTGGGATATAATCTGCTGTTTAAGGGACTCTTCTCTGTATTGATAATATGCCACATCAGCCTTTGCTTGTTTTAGTTTATAAGTTGTTGACCATCCGCTAAAGATTGGTAAATTTATCTGAAGAAGGAGACTCCACCCTTTGTTTAGGGGAAATTCTTCTCCTCTATAACCATACTTTCCTGTGCCTATTAAAGTTGGCAAATATTCCCTTTTAACTAAATCCTCAGAGTATATAGATGCCTGCTTGTTGAATTTTATCTCCTGAATTTGAGGATTTCTTTCAATGGCAATGTTTATAGATTCTTTCTCATCAAGTTTTCTAATGACATAATCTTCATCCCTTATATCAAAATCAGGCATCTCAATCATTCCCATGGCGACTTTTAAATTTAAGAGAGCCTGCCTTAATGTTTTTTCAGCTGTAATTAGATTAAGCTTTGCATTGCTTAGTTCCACCTCTGCCTTTGTTACTTCAATCTTCGGCTTAAGTCCTACTTCATAAAAACCCTTGGCAAGCTCAAGATGCCTTTGTGCCTGTTTTAAAACTTCCCGAGAAGTTTCAAACTGTTTCTTTGCTTTAAGAAGATTAAAATAGGCTGATTTAACATTGTAGACTATCTCCAGAATAGTTTTTTTATCCTGTGATTCTGTTGCTTTATAGATTTCTCTCTGAATATCTATCTTTGTGGAAGTTTTTCCAAAATCAAGAAGTGTCTGGCTTAGGGAAATCTGTCCTGAGTAATTTTTTGAGTAGTCCTCTCTTATTTTTGTCTCTTCATAGCTTCTTTGATAGCCAAAGGATAAATCAATCTCAGGAAAGTATCCTGAGCGTGCCTCACCTATTTTAAAAAAACTTTTACTTACCTGTTGCTTTGAGGCAAGAAGCTCTGGGTTTCTCTCTAAGGCTATTTGAAGGCAATCTCTTAGGGTAAGGATTTGAGTATTTTTATCACTCTCAGCAAAAGTATAAGGTATAAAGATACTGAAAAGACAAATATACAAGGTAATTAAACTTAAAAATTTCAGGGACTTCATTGCTTATGAATTACATCTTTTAACTTTACCCCAGTATTCACAGTGACATCTACATAGGGAATAACAGACATTCCAGGCCAAAGAGGATAGTTAGGATCAAATTTTGAGTCTATTATTATCCTTACAGGAATGCGTTGGACAACTTTAACAAAGTTTCCCGTTGCATTTTCTGGAGGAAATAGGCTAAAAACCGCACCTGTGCCAGGCTGGAAACTTGCTACATGTCCTTTGAAAACTTTTCCTGGATAAGCATCAACTTTAATTTTTACAGGTTGTCCTACTCTCATTTTTTCTATCTGAGTTTCCTTAAAATTTGCTCCAATCCATATGTTTTCTTCGTCAACCACTGCCATAATCAACTGACCAGGACGAATATATTGACCAACCTCTACTGACCTTTTAGCAACTCTTCCATCTATGGGCGAAAAAATAACAGTTCTTTTTAAATTAATCTCTGCTACTTTTAATTCTGCCTGGGCTTTCTCTATCTGATGAGACTGAGTTTTAAGTTTTATTGAAAGAGTATTTATTAATGATTCTACTTCTTTTATTTGGGATTCTGCTGCCTTTTCCTGTGCCTGTGCTACTCTTAGTGAGGCTTCTGCTGAATCAAACTTGCTTTTTGAAACAAGGTCTTCTAGATAGAGGCTCCTTATTCTTTCGTATTCTCTCTCTGCAAGCATTCTTTGAGCTATGGCAGCTTGCAAATTTGCCTGTGCACTTCTTAGTCTTGCTTGAGCTTCCTGTAAAGAGGAACCTATCTCTTTTTGCTGATTCTGGAGAGTGTTAACAGTAGATTTTTTAGCATTTAACTCTGCCAAGTAATCATCACTTTCTATTTCAACCAAGGGTTCTCCCCTTTTTACCCTTTGGTTGTAGTCTACATAAACTTTAACTACCTTTCCTGAAACCTGAGGAGCTATAGGAACAATTGTTCCTTCAATGTAAGCATCATCAGTTCTTTCATAAACAACATAGTAATAAATCTCTCTTCCCATGAAAATTAAAGCCACAAGAGTTATAAATATAAGGGCAATGATTTTTAATTTCTTGGAATTTTTAAATTTCACACCGATTCCAAGAAAACTCACTATTTATTACCTCCAGCAAGTATCTCATTATTGACAAAGCCTTTAAGAAGGGTGCCTGTTGCCTGTCTTAGCCTGAGTATTGCCAGTTGATAGTTATACTGAGCATCCAAAAGTTTTTTTTCAGCCGTAAGAAGGAAAGTATTTGCATCAGTAACATCAATACTGTTTGCCAGTCCAAACTGGTATTGCTTTGAAACAGAATTAAAGTTGTCTTTTGCATAGGCTACTTCATCCTCTAAGGACTTAATAGTATCCCTAAAAGTAAGGTAATTGAAATAGGCAGATTCCACATCTATAAAGACTTCTTTTACAGTATCCTCATATTGTAATTCTGCCTGCCTAAGTTTAGCTTTTGCCTCACTTAGTTCAGCTCTTCTTAAGCCTCCTTCAAAAATAGGGAAATTTATAGAAGCAATGGCATACTTTGATTCTTTGTTTGTGAACTGATTTGAAGGGTCTTGGTCAAGCTTTTGATAAGTGGCTGAAAGAATTAAGTAGGGGAAAAAAGAACCAATTACATAATTTACATTCTTTTTTGCTATTTCCTTTGCCATGGAGGCAGCTTTTATTTCGGGTCTTTCATCTTTTGCAAATGCTTTTAAATGGTCAAGGGTAAGATTTAAATAAGGATCATTAAGTTTTTCTTCTAAAATTTCAAAATCTCCCTCTAAGCCTACATCCCTTGCAAGATTAGACTTAGCAACTTTTAAATTATTCTTTGCAGAGATAAGTTCTGCTTCAGCTCCGCTTAGCTCTGCCTCTGCTCTTAAAAGGTCTGTTTTCGTAACTTCCCCTACTTTTAGTCTAATTTTTGCTGCATCTCTATGTTTTTTTAGCCTTTCCACATTAGTCTGTGCTATCTCTACAGCTCTCTTTGCCTTTAAATAATAATAAACATCTTGAGCAACTCTAAGAAGATATTGTTCCTTGAAGGAGTTTACTTCAAACTCAGTCTTCTTAAAGGCATCCTTTGCAGAGGACAGAGCAGTAAACTCCTTACCTCCCAAGGAGAGTCTCTCCTCTAAGGTTATTCCGTATATTTTACTTTTATTAGGCTGAATAATCTGAGAGTTTACAAGCTTTGATTCAGAATATTCAGTGTATTTTCCAAAGGCTGTAAGGGTAGGTAAAAGTCCTGCAAGAGCCTTATATTTACCTTCTTCTGAAATTTTCAGATTCTCCTCAACAATTCTTATCCTTTCAGCTTTTTTAAGGGCTAAGGAGAAAAGGTCATTTATTGTATAATTTTGTTGAGCCCAAGCCTCTAAGGAAAAGAAAAAAACTGCAAACAAAAGAATAATAAATTTTTTCATTTTATTTCCTCCTCGTTCCTTCATAAAAAATATCAAGAAAAGTAGAAAGATTTTTTCTCAAGTTTATTTTTCTCTTAAAAATCTCTTTCTTTATGAATAGATTAAAGAGAGCTCCAAAAAATCCCATGGCAGCACTTTCAGTATCAATATCCCTTACAAATCCTTTGTTTTTCATTTCTTCAAGATAATTAGCAAAGGTTAAATACAGTTCGCTCATTATCTTGCTCTGAATTTCTTTTATTTCCTTGGGATATTGAAAGATTTCTCCATGCATTATGCGAATTAGATCTCTTTTTTGTTTTAGTAATCTTAGATAATAATCGGCAATTTTATCCAAGACAAGACGGTAATCCATATTTTCAGTCTTAGATAGAAATTCCCTTAGAGTAGGGATGAAAGATTTACTTATCAATACCTCTTTAAATAATTTCTCTTTAGTAGGAAAATATCTAAAAAGAGTTATTTCAGCAATGTTAGCCTCTCTTGCTATATCTTTTGTAGTTGTTCCAAGATAACCTTTTTGTGAGAATAATTTTAAGGCAGACATTATAATTTTTTCTTTTGTGCTAAGCATGGTAGTAATTACTAACATACATGAATTTAAGGAACAATGTCAAGAATTTGGAGACATAAAATTCTTAACGAATTCTATCTCTTCATCCTTAGATTGTAAACTTCCTCTTAATTTCTCATCCATTATTTTTTCAAAAATTTTACTGTAAATTGGGCCAGGTGGAATATTTAGCTTTTTTAAGTCTTCACCTTTAATTAAAGGTTTGATGAATCTTAATTTAGTAAGAAACAGAGAGATTGCCTTTTTTTGCCATTTTTCTGCAAAAATCATCATTAATATTAAAGTTTCTATAGGGAGGGTTTTTAACAATTGATAAATTCTCACAGGATCTTCACTGTCAAGAAGCTTTAGAGTTTTATCTGCCTCTTTTAAGGCAGATAAAATTTTGTTTCTTATGTGATGAGGGGCATTAATTCTCTCTAAAAACTGAACTCTTTCATTGTAATCTAATTGCCAAAGCATAACCATTAAATATATGTTTTCTACTTGATAGGATTCTTTTAAAAATAGTAACTCAAAGCCCTGAACAACTTCATAAGCTTTTCTAAGCAATTCTACAATATTTTTTTCCTCTAACTTGGGATGGATAACTTTCAATAATCCATACTCTTTGAGCCTTTTAACAGCATTATATGAAATTGTCTCTCTTAGAAGGAGCATTAACTCCTCGTAAAGCCTTGAACCTTCAATTTTTTCAAAAAGTCCCATTTTAACTGCAAGTTTTATAAGATTTTCTGTGTGTTTCGATATGCGAAAGCCTAATTTCTCAGCAAATCTTACAGCTCTTATTGCTCGAGTAGGGTCTTCTACAAAGCTTAGATTATGTAAGACTCTTATTCTTTTATCCTTTATATCTCTCTGTCCGCCAAAAAAATCTAAAAGGACACCAAAATCCTTTGAATTAAGCTTAACTGCAAGGGCATTTATGGTAAAATCTCTTCTATACAAATCTTTTTTAATTGAAGAAGTCTCAACTTTTGGTAATGATGCTGGTGATTCATAATACTCTGTTCGTGCTGTGGCTATGTCTATATGTAAATTTATTTTTTCCCCATTTTTTATAAATTCCTTTAATATTCCAGCTGTGGCAAATCTATGATGAGGTGTTACTTTCCCTTTTATCCTTTCAGCAAGATTTTTCGCAAACTTTATCCCATCACCCTCTACAACTATGTCTATGTCTGTGCTGGGAATGCGCATAATAAGATCCCTCACAGAACCTCCTACCAAATAAGCTCCGTATCCCAATTCATCAGCTATTTCACCTGCTGAAAGTAAAATTTTGTACACTTCCTCAGGAAAAAACTCTTGTAAGAGATTAGCCACATTCCTTTTCACTTCTTCAGAGGGTTCTTCTCTAATTTGTGAAATTCTTTGTTTTCTCATTAGCTCTTCATAGAGATTTCTTAAAATATCAGTTCTTGTTATGACCCCTAAAACTTTGTCATCTTTTAGTATGGGAACAAACCTTTGATTAAGTTCCACCATGTTTTTCTCTATTTCCATTATTGATGTGTCCTCTTCAGCTGTATAGGCATCAGTGGTTGCAAAATCTCCCACTCTTGAGTTTTGTAATCCATGAAAGATTGCTTTCTCCACTACACCCCTTGTAATTATACCCCAATATTTACCATCTCTTATTACAGGCATAGCATTTATTCCATATTTTGTCATTATTTTCTCAACTTCTTTTATAGGTGTAGTCCAGTTAACGGAAATTACA
The DNA here is from genome assembly GCA_937998865.1 of uncultured bacterium. Classification (GTDB taxonomy): domain Bacteria; phylum Nitrospirota; class Thermodesulfovibrionia; order Thermodesulfovibrionales; family Thermodesulfovibrionaceae; genus Thermodesulfovibrio. The sequence goes on along the minus strand of CALLBR010000022.1, from coordinate 2,672 downwards.
GGAGTTGTCATTAGATCCTTTGCAACTCTGAGAGGTTTAATATGACTTTTAACAGCACTTAATAGTTCCTCTATCAAAAGATTTAAAGGCATGTCTTTTATGGTTGCACTTCCTGCTGCCCAGTGACCACCGCCGCCAAAAATTGATAGAATGTTGCCTATGTTAATTTCGGGAATATTGCTTCTTCCAATTATAAGCAATTTATCTTCCATGGCAATTATAATGAACAAAGCATCAGTATCGATTATATCCATTACTTTATGAGCAATATGAGATATGTCTTGAGAGAACTCTAAAGTTCCATGAGCAATATTTACTCTTTTACCCTCTATGACATACTCTTTAAGATTATTTAAAATTTCATTAAAGAGAGTAATCTCTTCCTTTGAAAATTCATCCTTTAAAAATTTAGATACCAGATTGAGATTTGCTCCCTTTTTTAGCAAATAAGCCACAGCTTCAACATCTCGAGGGGTTGTGGAAGGGAAAAGAAGTGATCCTGTTTCTTCATAAATTCCAAGACATAAAAGAGTAGCTTCAATGGGCGATAGGGGAATGTTTTTTTTTCGAAAAATCTCTGTAAAAAGTGAAGATAAAGCACCTATATGTTCGATAATTTCAAAATCTGCCCTTATCTCATCTTCTACAGGAGGATGATGGTCATAAAGATGAATCTTTATACCAGGTTTTAAAAAAATCGAAAGTTCACCAATTCTTCCCTTACTGCGAGTATCAACTATGATTAGAGTTTTTACTTTTTCTTCTTCTATTTCCTTTAATTTTTTTATCTCGAAAGGTTTAAAAGTATCAAAAAAAAGCTTAACTCTTTTTTCCATGGAACCAGGCAAAACAACAACAGCCTGAGAATATAATTTTTTAGCTGCCATACAGGAAGCTATGGAGTCAAAATCTGCATTAAGATGTGTTGTAATTAACTGCATTTATTTATATTTTTGTGCAATTTCTTCAATGGAAACTAATTCTCTGCTATCATACAAAGTTGATATAGCAGAAGTATAGGTATGAATGTTACTCTCCTCCATGGCAGCTATAGGATTTAAACCACCTACCACTATCATTCCTACTCTATCTATCCCAACGGGAATGTCTAAAAGGGGCTGATTAGGTTCTCCAAACATTATTATTCCTTGAAATCCTCTTTTTTGCATTAGAGAATAAATTTCTTTTACTCTGTCAAGACATACAATAGGAATCTCTCTAAAGCTTGCTAAAATTCGGCCTGAACCATTACTGATAGCTCCCAATACATCAGTCATTTTACTCCTTATAAATATTTCAAGAGGATCCAAGGATGTTCCATCATAGCTTATAATAGCATTGAATTTGTAGGGTTTATGTTCTCGTATCTCTAAGACTCCACCAAATTTTGAAACAACTGGTATTGCATTTTTTAATAAAATCGAATTTAAAGTTACGCTGCAAACAGTTCCGATGCAAACATGCCCTGTAGGAACAAGTATATTTTCACTATCTTCTTCAAGAATAAGTATTCTATCACTCATAACATAAGGAGAATTCGAGACAATCTCCAATGCTTTTAATGCCTTTTTCAGTTTATTCTTGGGTATATAGGTAATGTTCAAAATTAGTTTACCTTTCATGGAATCCAAATCAAAATCAGAGAGATAACTTAAGGTCTCAATTTTGTTTATGATAAAACCTACCTTTTCTATAGTACTTGCTGTCTCAAGTTCTTTAACACCCTTATCAGTAATTCTTCTACCTTCTTTCCCATAAACCTTAGTAAGCCCTCTCTCATCAAGAATTTTCAGATGATATCTTACAGTTCTCTCAGAGAGATTAATGCCGTACATTTTTAGTTTTTTTGCGATCTCTTTTGAGCCTATGATTTTGTTTTCCTTGGATAAAATTTTAAGTATAGATAAAAGTGTTTTATTCATTCTTCCTCCCTTTTTGAGTCTTCTAAAATTATAACACGCCTTTTAACCTCATGGTAATAAGGAGAAGTACATAATATCTCTTTAGAAAACTGAGCCCCCTCTCTTATTTAGGTAATTATCAGGAGAGAAATTTTTAAGAAAACTAAAAAACTTTTTGACATGAGCCGTGCAGGATTCGAACCTGCGACCCGCTGATTAAGAGTCAGCTGCTCTACCAGCTGAGCTAACGGCCCATCAAAAATAGGATACAAAAAAAGTTTTCAAAAGGTCAACTTATTGATTTAAATTCTACTTATTAGGAAAAGACGTTACTTGCTAAGATAGTTCTCTTGAGTTGACTGTAATAAATCATTCTAAGTAGCCTTGAAAATCAACAGTTCCTCATAGCATCTTTCCGTCCTTGCGAGCCTACCCCCTCATTCTGTCCTTGCGAGCCTGCCCCTTTTTAATCGTCATTGCGAGCACCCAAAGGGTGCGAAGCAATCTGTCCTTGCGAGCAGTCCGTAAGGACTGCGAAGCAATCCCCTGTTGCAAGAAATCTTTACGTGCCCCCTGAAAATCCTAGGATGCTACTATAAAGTAAAAGTCCTTGCAAGGACCTTTTCAGCCTTGTCCCCGCAAGGACTTAATATTGAAAATATTGATTTTAAACCCTAAATTTATCAATAGCTGTTTTAAGCTCCCCACCCAGTCTTGCTATGTCACTTGCTGTCTGGGCTGACTGATCCACTGCAAGGGATATCTCTTTTG